>DASVFR010000044.1:0-74527 GCA_036379955.1 Solirubrobacterales bacterium | reverse complement strand
CTTCGGCCGGGAGTTCCCGGAAAACCCCACCCCGACGCCCTTCAACGCCTCGCAACTCGAGCTATCCCCCACGCCGGGGGGATCTACTCCCCGGCGACGTGGGCGACGAAGGCGGCGACTTCTTCTGATTGCTGCTCGTTGAGGATGCCGCCCGGCATGCGACCCGGGGTTGTGCTGCTGTCGACGCCGTGTTCGACCGCGTTGAGGACGCGGCCTTCCGTTGCCTTGATCGTGTCGGCGGCACTCGGACCTTCGGGCGCTCCGTTGGGCGCTAGCAGTTCGTCGAGATTGGGGCCGTAGTTGCCGTCGGTGCCAGCCGCGTAGAGCGTGTGGCAGGTGCCGCAGTTGGTCTGGAAGAGGCTCTGGCCGCTCTTCAGATCCGAGGGCACCTTCTGCGCTCCCCGGGCGGCGTCGCCGTCGGAGCGGAAGACGAGCCAGGGGATCAGGACCGCGAGGGCCGCGACCACCAAGCCGTAGACGATGAAGGTCTTCTTCGTCATTTGCGCCCGGCACGGTACCAGGGACACATTCGGCGTAGCTCGCACTCTCCGCAGCGCGGTTTCGGGCGGCAGAGCGTGCGTCCGTGGCCGATCAGGTTCATGTGCAGCTCGTATGCGTCCGCGGGGTCGACGATCGCCTGCATCTCGTCGTGAGCGCGCTCGAACGAGGCCTTCGGCGGAAAGAGCCCGAGCCGCCCGCCGACCCGGTGGATGTGCACGTCGACTGGGATTTCCGGGATGCCCCAGGTGAACATCAGCACGCAGGCCGCCGTTTTGCGTCCCACCCCCGGCAGCGAGACCAGGTAGGCCATCGACTCCGCCGGCGGCGCCGTCTCGGTCCAGTCGAGATCGGGCGGATCGCCGAGCCGCTCGAGGATCGCCTGGATCCGCGGCGCCTTCGACTTGCCCAGCCCGCCGGGACGGATCGCCTCCTCGACCTCCGAGACCGGTGCGTCCCGCACTTCCTCCCAGGTCGGGAAGCGCTCGCGCAGCGCCGCGAACGCGCGGTCCCGGTTGCGGTCGTTCGTGTGCTGGGAGAGGACGGTCTTGACCAGCTCGGCGATCGGGTGCCCGTGCGGCTCGTTGACCGGCCGCCCGTACATCTCCCTGAGTCGGTCCCTGATCGCTCGCACCCGTCTCTTGTCCGGTCTCCTCCAAGCCATTCGTCGGGACGCTATCGGCGCGCGGGTCCTGTCGCCGCAGGGGACCCACCGCCCCTTCCGGTCGCTAAAGCGTCCTCAGGGGCGGTTCCCCCTACGGCGCCACCCGCGCGAGGAGCGGTTGCGGCGGACGGCGTAGGGTTCCTTCAGCGTGGCGAGCGCGATCGAAACGGGAGAGCTTGTAGTTGACGGGACGCGGGTCTTCTACCGGCGCGTGCCGGGGGACGGAGCGCCGACGGTCTACTGCCATGGGAATCCGACGCATGGAGAGGACTGGGTGCCGTTCATGGAGCGGGGCGGGCACTCGATCGCGATCGACATGCCGGGGTGGGGGAGGTCCGACAGGCCCGATCCCAAGCGGTTCGACTACTCGATGTACGGACTCTCGGCGTTCCTGGAGAGATGTCTCGATGAGCTTGGGATCGGGCAGAGGAAGCTCGTGGTTCACGACTGGGGATCGCTGGCGCTGATCGGAGCGTCGCGGCGGCCGGAGCGCGTCGAGAAGCTGGTCGTGATCAACGTGGTGCCGCTGCTGCCAGGCTTCCGCTGGCACTGGGTGGCGCAGATCTGGCGACGCAAGCCATGGGGCGAGCTGGCTAACGCAACCACCACCCGCTGGAGCATGGAGCGCACCCTGCGCCAGGCAAAGGGCGACCGCGGCCCGATGCCGACCGCCTTCGTCGACTCGATCTGGCGTTACTGGAACAGGGGTACCTCTCGCGCCGTCCTTGCCCTCTATCGCCACGCCGATTCCGACCGTCTTGCCGAAGCCGGCAAGCACCAGTCGAAGCTGACCTGCCCCGCCCTAGTCCTCTGGGGCGCCCGCGACCCCTACCTCCCCCCCAAATTCGCCGAGTCCTACGCGAGAGCCCTCCCAGGCTCAAAGCTCGACCTCGTTCCCGCCGCCGGCCACTGGCCCTGGATCGACGACCCAAGCGTCATCGACACCGTCACGAACTTCGTCGCTTAACCGGCGTATCTCGCGCGGGTGGCGTCGGGTGGGGGTGTCTGGTGCCGCGCGGAGGCTGCGGAGGGCAGCGCTGCGAACTCGTGGGTGCTTCCGTCCCTCCGCCCGGAGCAGCGCGCAGCGCAAGCCACGGCACCCCCACCCGACGACAGGGCCCGCGCGCGATTTCGCACCCGTTAACCAGCGAATTACAATGACCTGTCTCGTGTCTCGCGCGTTGACCCGCATCGGCCAGAAGCTCCCCCAAGGCTGGGGCGACGCCGGCCGCCAGCTGGCCATCCTCGTCCTAGTCGACGTCGCCTACGAGCTAGTCCGCGGGATCGCCGACGGCCAGCGCTCGGTCGCGATCGCCCACGGCGAACGCGTGATCGATTTCGAGCGCTCGACCCACAGCCTCTTCGAGCCCAGCGTCCAGGCCTTCTTCCTGCCGGCGCACTGGCTGGTCGACGTCGCCAACCAGCTCTACCTCAACGCCCAGTTCTCGATTGCGCTCGGCTTCCTCGTCTGGCTCTACCTCTTCCGCAACGAGTCCTACTACTTCGTCCGCAACATGTTCGTCGTCTCGATGTGCCTGGCACTGGTCGGCTACACGATGTTCCCGACCGCGCCGCCGCGGATGTTCCCGCAGCACGGCTTCGTCGACACGATCGTCGACTTCTCCAACGTCAACCACGACTCCAGCCTGGCCAAGATCTTCATCAACCCCTACGCGGCGGTGCCGAGCATGCACTGCGCCTTCGCGGCGATGATCGGGGTCACCGGCGTGCGCGTCTGCCGGCACTGGTGGTCGAAGGCCTGGTGGGCCGCCTGGCCGCCGCTGATCGCCTGGGTCGTGATCGTCACCGGCAACCACTACTGGGTCGACGTCGCCCTCGGCTGGGGCGTCGCCGGCTGCTCGGCTCTGATTGCCCACAGCCTGCTCGCTCGCGCCCGCCCGCACGCCTGGGCCTGGCGCTCTCCCTCGGAACCCCGAGAGGCCGAGGCGTAGCCTCGTGCCTGTCCGGCCGATAGCCTGACCTGGATGAGCGCGGAGCGAGCCCAATGAGGCATCTCTGGTTCTTCGCGCCGCGAGCGGAGCGCGAAATTCGTGACTGAACCTTCGGCGCCCCCGAGGGCCCCCGGCAACCGTCGCAACGGTCGCCAGGCCCGCAACGGGCAGGAGCTGCGCGCCTATGCCCGCGAGCGCCTGATCGAGTCCCGCCTCACCCCGAACGCGATCTCGATCGCCGGGCTGGTCGGCAACCTGATCGCCGCCGTGCTCGTCACCCAGCGTCTCTTCTTCCTCGCCGGCGTGGCGTTCGTCATCGGCTCGGTGATGGACACGCTCGACGGTCGCTACTCGCGGATGTCGGGCAAGGGGACGCTTTTCGGCGCCTTCCTCGACTCGACCCTGGACCGGATCGAGGAGGGGATCGTGCTCGCCGCGGTCGCCGGCTACTTCGCCGCGACGGGTCAGGACTTCGCCGCCGCGATGTGCGTGGTCGCCGTGCTCGGCTCGCTGATGGTCTCCTACACCCGCGCTCGCGCCGAGGCGCTCGGCGTCGAGTGCAAGGTGGGACTTGCCACGAGGCCGGTCCGGGTAGTCATACTGTCGATCGGCTTGGTCTTCGCCAAGGGCGCCGGGCTCGGCGACTTCGAGCTCCTGGCGCCGGCGGTCTACCTGATCGCGGCGCTGACCATCGTCACGACGATCCAGCGCGTATGGCACGTCAGAAACCAGCTTTCCAACGAGGCGACCTCCCCGCCCGACCTGTAACCAGCCCCGGCCTCGGGTGTGCTTTGCCACCCAGCCAGATCGAGGAAGGACTTCAAACTTCATGAGCGATAGCAACGGAGCAAGCGGCAGCGCCAACGGCGTCGCCCGCGCCGATGACAAGGTCCGCGTCGCGATCGTCGGCGTCGGCAACTGCGCCAACTCCTTCATCCAGGGCGTCCAGTACTACAAGGACGCCGACCCCTCCGACGAAGTGCCGGGTTTGATGCACGTCGACCTCGGCGGTTACCACGTCCGCGACGTCGAGTTCGTCGCCGCCTTCGACATCGACTCCGAGAAGGTCGGCAAGGACCTCTCCGAGGCGATCTGGTCGGGACAGAACGACACGATCAAGTTCGCCGACGTCCCCAGCCTCGGAGTCAAGGTCGAGCGCGGCATGACGCTCGACGGCCTGGGCAAGTACCTCAAGCAGAAGATCGTCAAGGCGCCGGGCGAAACCGCCGACGTCGTCGGCATCCTCAAGGAGACGAAAGCGGACGTGCTCGTCTGCTACCTCCCGGTCGGCTCCGAGGACGCGACCAAGTGGTACGTCGAGCAGGCGCTCAAGGCGGGCGTCGGCTTCGTCAACTGCCTGCCGGTCTTCATCGCCCGCGAGGACTACTGGGACAAGCGCTTCAAGGAGGCGGGCCTGCCGATCATCGGCGACGACATCAAGTCGCAGGTCGGGGCCACGATCGTCCATCGTCAGCTCGCCCGTCTCTTCCACAACCGCGGCGTGCGCATGGAGCGCACCTCGCAGCTCAACGTCGGCGGCAACATGGACTTCTTCAACATGCTCGAGCGCGAGCGGCTCGACTCGAAGAAGATCTCGAAGACCAACGCGGTCACCTCGATCATGGGCCATGAGCTCCCCGAGGAGGACGTCCACGTCGGCCCCTCCGACTACGTCGCCTGGCTCACCGATCGCAAGTGGGCGCACATACGCCTCGAGGGCAAAGCCTTCGGCGACGTGCCGCTCAACGTCGAGCTCAAGCTCGAGGTCTGGGACTCGCCCAACTCGGCCGGCGTCGTCATCGACGCGGTCCGGATAATCAAGCTGGCGCTCAACAACGGGATCGCCGGCCAGCTCGACGGGCCCTCCAGCTACCTGATGAAGTCGCCGCATTCCCAGCGGCCGGACGACGAGGCTCGGGAGAAGACTGAGGAGTTCATCGCCGCGAACGCGCGCGGTGCGGCTGGCGCGGCCAAGGTCGAGAAGCGGGCTGCTGAGGTCGAAGCGTAGAGGGACGCCGGGGGTAGGTCGCCGGGCCGGCCTTCGGCCGGGAGTTCCCGGCGACCTACCCCCGGCGCCCCTAATCACTCCGGTCTCTGTTCGGAGTGGTCATATGCTGCGCCCCGTGCCGGAGAAGCTTTCAGTCGTTCAGGTGACGCCGCATCGGCGGGGGGTGCGGAACCCGGTCAACGAGTACGTCGAACGGGTCTCGGCGGAGTTGAGGAGGCGCGGGCACGAGGTCACGGTCCTCGGCTACGGCGATCGGGTCAAAGATCGTTTGCGGGGAGCTGAGTTCGACGTCGTGCACGTTCATGAGCCGTTCGCGCCGCGCGTCTCCTCGACCGCGCTGCGCAACTCCTACTCGCTCAACGTCGCCACCTTCCACGCCCCTCAGGAGCGGGTGCTCTCGACCCAGGTGGCGCGACCGCTGGTCGAGATCCTCTTCGGCCGCCTCGACGCGCGCACGGTCTCCTCGTCGGCCACGGGCCAGTTGCTCGACCGTTACTTCCCGGCCGGCTACGAGCTGGTCGAGCCCGCCGGGCCCGAGCGCGACTGGTCCGCGGTCGCCGAGGAGGTCGAGGCGATCTACCGTCGCCTCGTCGGCCGCCGCCACGATCCCGAGGGCGACCCGGAGGCGCGGCGGCGGATCGCGGGGCGGCCGCTGATCGAGGTCGACCTGCACATGCACACCGACCACTCGCCCGATTGCGCGACGCCGGTCGAGGTGCTGCTCGAGACCGCCCGCGACCGTGGCCTTGGCGCAATCGCGATCACCGACCACAACGAGGTTTCCGGCGCGCTGGAGGCGCGGCGCCTGGCCGAGGGGATGGACGACCTCGAGGTGATAGTCGCCGAGGAGATCATGACCGCCGAACAGGGAGAGGTGATCGGCCTCTTCCTCGAGGAGAAGATCCCGCGCGGGATGACGATGGCCGAGACGATCGCCGCGATCCGCGAGCAGGGAGGCCTCGTCTACGTGCCGCACCCCTTCGACCGCTTCCACTCGGTTCCCGACTACGGCAACCTGCTCGAGATCGTCGAGGAGGTCGACGTCCTAGAGGTCTTCAACCCGCGGGTGGCGCTCAGCGCCTTCAACGAGGAGGCCGTGCGCTTCGCCCGCAAGTACCGGATCGTGCCGGGCGCCGGCTCGGACTCGCACGTCGCGCAAGGCCTAGGCAGCGTCCGCATCCGGGTTCGCGACTTCGACGGGCCGGTCGAGTTCCTCGAGGCGATGCGCGACGCCGACATCGTCCGCAAGCACAAGAACCTGGTCTACGTGCAGGCGCTGAAGCTGTTGCAGACCACCGGCAGGCCGAAGGCCGCCAAACGCCGCGTCCCCAACGCGAAGCCGGTTCGAGGGGGGCAGGGGCTGCGCCGGCGGCAGACCCGCCGGCGGGTCGCCAGAGGCAAGAGCTGATGCAGGCGGGGCGGGCGAGAGGAGCCGAGCCCGGCTCGTCAAAGAGTGCGCCCAGCCCCATGCCCGCCACCGACGACGAGATCAAGGAGAAGTACCTCGAGCGCGCGATCCGCGAGCTCAACCAGGTCAACCACGAACTGCAGTCCTGCCCGCACTGCCCGCGCGGCAAGCTGATGCCGGTGCTCGGCTCGGGCCACCCGCAGGCCGACGTCTTCATGCTCAAGCACGCGCCGGCGCCGGCGGAGATCGAAGAGGGGGTCGCCTTCTACGGCCGCGCCGGCAACGCGTTGATGAAGAGCTTCAAGCGGCTCGGCATCGACCCGATCGTCGTCTACGGCACGCTCTGCGTGAAGTGCCCGATCGCCGAGCCCGACCTCGCCGCCCCCGAGTGCATGCGCCGGGTGGTCGAGGAGCTCGCGATCGTCCAGCCCCGCATCCTCGTCGTCATGGGCGAACCGGCCCTGCGCGTCCTCAACGGCCTCGAAGTCCCGCTCTCGCGCACGATCGAGCCGCGCGACGGCGAGGTCCAGGCCTTCACGCCGACGGTGGATGCGCTCTATACCCCGGACATCGACGACTCCTTGGATGAAGAGGACGCCAAGCAACGCTTCTGGCGGGCGTTCAAGACGCTCGGTACCTGGTACGAGGACCTGCCGCCGTACTAGCGGCGGTGAGGAGAGGGGCAGGGGATGCCCCTCCTGCTTGCTGGGATTTTCGCCGTGGACCCTGTCCCTCTCGCTGAGAGCTCACTTGCGAAAATCGAGACGCCGCTGCGCTGGAGGGGCACCCCCTGCCCCTCTCTACGGGGCCGCTGCGGTGGCTACGGCGGTCATCGCTTCAATGGTTGCCGAGGCTAGGCCTCGAACGACCGCTGTGTCTAGAGCTGTGTAAGCGGAGAGTTGGGACTGGGTCTCGGCGGAGTCGGCTGCGGCTACGCCTACGGTGCCCTCGGGCTCTTCTAGGCGGGTGAAGTGGTTGCGGTAGCCGTCGTGGAGGTCGCGGTAGAAGGATTCCTCCTTGGCCAGGCGGGCGGGGGCGTCGGGGCCTACGGCGGTGCGGACGTAGCCGAAGATCGGTGGCGGCTCGCGGTCGGCTTCGCGGGCGCCGGTCTCGACCTTGGCGCGGGCGCCGGCGGCGAACTCGGGGGTCATCCAGTTGAAGAAGGCGCCGTCGTAGGCGGCGCCGGCGAGCTCGCACATCTTCGGGCCCATCGCGGCGAGCACGAGGCGGACGCCGGGGAGGCGCTCGCGCAGCTCGGGAAGCGCCTCGCGCATCCGGGCCAGCGGCTTCCCGCCGAAGCCGGCGCCGACCCCGAGCCAGAGCCGGGCCGGGTCGAGGTCGAGGCGCTCGACGTCGACGGCGATCGCCTCCGGCGGCGTGCGATCGAGGGCGATCACGGCGACGCCGAGGTCGAGGCCCGGCGCGGCGGCGCCGAACTCGGCCAGCGTGTCCAGTCCTTTGGCGCCGGGGTGGTCGTTCGACCACATCGAGCCGTAGCCCAGCTCCGCGCACCGTTTGGCCAAGGGTCGCGCCACCTCGGGGTCGAGACCGGCGGCGACTCCGAACCCCCTTGTGCCCGTGCTGCTCATCGGCTGCAGCCTAGCCAGGCAGGGCGCGTGACAGTTTTGTTACACCTCGGCCTTTACAGACAAGACGTTTCCTCATAGCCTAGAATGCATGGAGGCGATGGTTCAAGAATGGACAGACGGGCGGCTCGACGACCTCAGCGAGAAGGTCGATCGTGGCTTCGAAGAAGTCGATAGGCGATTCGAGCAGGTGGACAAGCGATTCGAGCAGGTGGACAAGCGCCTCGAGAGGATCGAGGGAGACATCCATGGCCTGCGAAGTGAGGTCAGAGCACAGCAACTCGCCATGACCCAGCACTTCATGCGGCTCGTGACCGTGATGGCGGGCGGCTTCGTCGGACTCGCCACCCTGATCGTTGCCACCCAGGTTTCCTAGCTCGCTACGTTCCGCTCCAGCAGCGCCACGCACTCGATGTGCGGCGTCTGGGGGAACATGTCGACCGGCCTGACCCGCTTCAGCGTGTAGCCGGCCTCGACCATCTGCGCCGCGTTGGGGGCGAGGGTGGTCGGGTTGCAGGAGACGTAGACGACTCGCTTCGCCTCGCACTCGAGCACCCGGCGCACGATCTTCTGCGAGAGGCCCGCCCGCGGTGGGTCGATCACGACGACGTCGGGCTTGCCGGCCTTCTCGATCAGGGGTCGCACCCCGGTGCGGGCGCTGGCCGCCAGGAAGCGAGCGTTCTCGATCCGGTTCGCCTCGGCGTTGCGCTCGGCGTCGGCGATCGCCTCGGGGACGATCTCCAGCCCCCAGACCTCGCCCGCCCGCGCGGCCATCGTCAGCCCGATCGTGCCGATCCCGCAGTAGAGGTCGAAGACCCGCTCGTCGCCGGAGAGCCCGGCGTACTCGCCGCCCACGGCGTAGAGGCGCTCGGCCATCTCGGTGTTGGTCTGGAAGAAGGCGCCGTGCGACATCTCCAGCCGCAGGCCGCTGAGCTCCTCGCGCAGGCGCTCCTCGCCGAGCACCCCGGTCGGGCCGTCGGTGCCGCCCGAGTCGCCCTCGATCGCGGTGTGCAGGTCGACCGGCGGTTTCGGGAAGCGGGCTGCCGAGGTGACGAGCCTGGTCTGGATCTGCCCCGTGCGCCAGCCCTCGCGCACGACCAGGTTGCGCAGGACGCCTTGCCGCGCCCGCGCGTCGTAGGCCGGCACGGATTCCGCCCGAGCCCACGCGCGCACCTCGTTGCGCGCCGCGTTGCCGCGCTCGGAGGCGAGCATGCAGTCGTCGACGTCGACGACCAGGTCCCAGCGCCCGCGCGCGTGGAAGCCGAGGATCGGTTCTCCGTCGCGCTCGCCGAAGGAGTACTCGAGCTTGTTGCGGTAACGCCACCGCTCGATCGCCGGCTCGATCGGCTCGAGCTCGAAGCCGTCGAGACCGCCGATCCGGCGCAGCGCCTCCTCGACCTGCCGGCTCTTCTCCTCCAGCTGGCGCTCGTAGGGGAGGCCCTGCCAGGGGGCGCCGGGGCAGGGCTCGCCCTCGTGCACGCAGCTCTCGGCGACGCGCTCCTCGCTGGGTCGCAGCAGCTCGACTGCCCGCGCCTCGGCGAAGCGGCGCTTCGCCTTCGTGATCTCGGCCCGCACGCGGTCGCCGGGCAGGGCTCCGGCGATGAAGACGACCTGCCCCTCCAGCCGGGCCACGCCGCGCCCACCGAAGGCGAGCGACTCGACCTCGGCCTCGAGCTGCTCTCCCCGCCGGCGCCGGGCCGCCGGTTTCTGACCGGTGGCCCCCTCCACCTAGCCGAGTTTCTTTCGCGCCCGACGCGCCGCCTGGGTGGCCTGTTTGCGCATCGGCTCAGTGCGCCCGCCGACCTCTTTGCGCGCTTGCTTGACCAGCCGTTCGAGTTCCTTCAGCAGCGCGTCCGTCTGCCGTCGTCCGCGAGCGACCAGCTCGGACAGCATCTTTTCGGCGTCGCCCTGAGTTATCCGTCCGCGTTTCACGGCGTCGTCGACGACCTCCTGCAGCCGATCGCGGCTCAGGGTTACGTTGCGCTCGAGGCTCTCACGGAACTGCTCGACGCTCTTGTCGAGCCCGGTGATCGCCGGGCCTCGCCTGGCGGAAGATTTTTTAGCCGCTGGTTTCTTCGCGGTTTTTGGCGGTGCTTTCTTGGCGCGCGTCCCGGCTTTCGCTTTTTTCGTCGCTTTAGCGGTGCTCGATTTTTTCGCGGCCATACTTCTCGCCTCCTGGTCGGTTTGCCGGGGGTCTTCCCGCTTGACTATCGCATCCCTGCCCCCATCGCGTTCGTCCTACCCGTTTCGAAGGTCGCCTGCACTGGGGCATGGTCGGAGAGGCGCAGCGCCAGCTCTCCCCGGCGCAGCTCGCGCCGCTCGGCGGGCCAGGGGGCGGGCGCCTCGGCGATCTTCAGCCCCCTCGCCAGCAGGTGGTCGATCGCGTCGGGCGCCGTCGGCCCCGCGAGGCCAAACCGCTCGCGCAGCACCTCGAAGACGCCGGGGTCCTCGCCGGGGCGCAGGTTGAGGTCGCCGCCGAAGAGCAGCGGCGAATCTCCGGCCCAGGCGATGCTCGTCTGCGCCGCCTTGAGCACGTCCTCCGTCGCCAGCGCCGGCTGGTCGTTGGTGGCGTGCAGATTGGCCACGCAAACGCCGGAGGAGGTGCGCACGAACCCCAGCGCCCGCCGCTCCGGCGACCCGACGTGGATCGTGGCCTCGCGCTCGTCGACGATCGCGCCGATCGCGCCGGTCCTGCGCACGAGGATCGCGTTCGACCCGCCCTCGGCGGAGGCGATCAGGTCGGGGTTGACGCGGGCCAGGGCCGTGCGCAGCCCGCTCATCGAGTTGCGCGAGGTGAGGGCCCGGTGCCCTTCCGCTCCGCAGGCTTCTGCCAGCGGCGCCGCGAAGCGCGGCGGGCACTCCTGCAGCAGCGCGACGTCCCATCGCGCCCCGGCCAGCACCGCGGCGAACTCGCCAACCAGATCGCGGTTGACCTGGACGTGGGTCTTCCCCCGCTGCTCGATCCCCAGCAGGCGCGAGCGCCACGTGAAGAGCGACGGGTCGGGGGGGAAATCTCGCCCGTGGAACAGGTTCCAGCTGATCGCGGTGAACCGCACCGGGCTTAGTATCCGTCGCTCGTGAGCGCGAGGGAAGAGTGACGGACAAGCGGGACTTCCTCACCGGGGAGGAGCTGGGCGCCTTCGAGCTCGCCCGGCTGCTCGACAGCGCCGCGGAGCTGAAGGCGGGCAGGCGCGAACGGGTCGGGGCCGACGCCCTCGCCGGCCGCGCCGTCGCCCTCGTCTTCGAAAGGCCCTCGACCCGGACGCGGATCTCCTTCGAGGTCGGGGTCGCCGAGCTCGGCGCCCACCCCGTCGTCCTGCGCGGCGACGAGCTGCAGCTCTCGCGCGGCGAGTCGATCGGCGACACGGCCAGGGTCCTCTCCCGCTACGTCGACGCGATCGTGATCCGCTCGGGCTCGCACGAGGCGGTGGCGGAGCTCGCCGGGACCGCCGATGTGCCGGTCGTCAACGCGCTCACCCCGCTTCACCATCCCTGTCAGGCGCTCGCCGATCTGCTCACCCTGCGTGAGCATCGGGGCGGGCTGGCCGGCCTGCGCCTCGCCTACGTCGGCGACGGCAACAACGTCGCCCGCTCGCTGGCGATCACCGGGGCGCTGGCGGACGTCGAGGTCGTCGTCGCATCCCCGGCCGGCTACCAGCTCGAGGACGCTTACGGGGCGAAGCTGACCGACGACCCGCGCGGCGCCGTCGCCGGCGCCGACGCGATCTATACCGATGTCTGGGTCAGCATGGGAGACGAGGCCGAGGCCGAGCGCCGCCGCGCCGACCTCGCCCCCTTCCGCATCGACGCCGATCTGCTCGGCGCCGCCAAGGACGACGCGATCGTCCTGCACTGCTTGCCCGCCCACCCGGGCGAGGAGATAACCGCCGAGGTGCTCTACGGCGAGCGATCCGCCGTCTGGGACCAGGCCGAGAACCGCCTGCACGCCCAGAAGGCGCTGCTCGAGACGCTGCTCGCCGGCTGAGATGTATCCCGAGCTGCAGATCGGGCCGGTCACCCTGCAGAGCTTCGGGCTGATGTTCGCCCTCGCCTTCCTCGCCGCCGGGGCGCTGATCGCCAGGCGGCTGAAGGAGATCGGCAAGCCGGTCGACTGGGCCTATGAGCTGTGCTTCGCGGCGCTCTTCGGCGGCATCGTCGGCTCGCGCGTCTACTTCCTCGTCCAGAACTACGACAGCGTCAAGGACGACCTGCTCGGCAACCTCTTCTCCGGCTCGGGCCTCGTCTGGTACGGCGGCGCGATCGGCGGCGCTCTCGCCGTCGTGCTCTGGGCCCAGTACCGGGGCTTCCTCGGGCTGGCGCTGCTCGATCTCACCGCGCCGGCCCTGGCCCTCGGCTACGCGATCGGCCGCTGCGGTTGCCAGCTCTCCGGCGACGGCGACTACGGCAAGCCGTGGGACGGCCCCTGGGCGATGGCCTACCCCGACGGCACCGTGCCCACCGATCGCACGGTGCACCCGACGCCGGTCTACGAGACGCTGGCGATGGGCCTCGGGGCCTGGCTGCTCTGGCAGCTGCGCGACCGCTTCCGCACCGGCGTTCTCTTTGCGATCTACCTGCTCTACGCCGGGGCCGAGCGGTTCCTGGTCGAGTTCCTGCGGCGCAACCACGAGGTGGCCCTCGGCCTCACCGCGGCGCAGCTGGAGAGCCTGGCGATGATGCTGGCCGGGGTCGCCTGGCTGCTCGTCGTCCGGGCGCGGCACGGTAGCCTCTCGCAGGTGTCTTCCACCGGTACGATCACACCCGCAGCGGGGCTGTAGTCGATGAAGGGTGAACGGAGGGAGACTCGCCGATGGTGAGCGCTGGGGAGACGGTCAAGCAGGCAACGGAGTCGATCGCAGCTGCGGGCTGCGAGACGCCCGAGGCCGACGCCAGGGCGCTGGTCGCCAAAGCTCTGCGCATGGACGTCGCCGAGCTCGATCGCGACGGGATGGCCGAGTTGAGCGACGAGATGCGAGCGGAGGTCGAGCGCTACGTGGCGCGCCGCGTCGAGCGCGAGCCGCTCGAGTACATCCTCGGCAGCTGCGGCTTCCGCAGTATCGAGGTCGCGGTCGACGAGCGGGTCTTGATCCCCCGTCGCGAGACCGAGTTGCTGGTCGAGGTCGGCGCCGAGCTTCCGGAGGGGGCTCGGATTCATGAGGTCGGCACCGGCTCGGGTGCGATTGCGCTGGCCCTGCTCAGCGAGCGTCCCGACCTGCGGGTGACCGCGTCGGACCTCTCCGAGGAGGCCGCCGCCGCCGCGCGCGAGAACGCCGCGCGCCTCGGCATCGACCTCGAGGTCAGCGTCGACGAGGGCATACCCGACTACGTCGAAAGCGTCGACCTGCTGATCGCCAACCTGCCCTACGTCACCGTGACCTCGATCGACGAGCGCTCGCCCGAGATCCGTCGCGAGCCCGAGGTCGCCGTCATGGGCGAGAGCGGCGACGACGGGCTCGGCGTGATCCGCGGCCTGCTCGCCGGGACGCCGAGCGGCTGGCGCGTCGCGCTCGAGCACGACACTCACCACGGTCCGGCGATGCGGGAGCTGCTGCGCGAGGCGGAGACGCGGCTCGACTACCGCGGCGACGAGCGGGTGACGGTCGGCCTGGTCCCGTGATCGCGGAGCGAACAAGCGTGCATCTCTGGTTCTTCGCGCCGTGAGCGAAGCGGAGGGAGATGCGATGAGTGAGGCTCCTCCGAAGGCCGAGCCTTCGGAGGGCTCCACCGAGAGCGTCCGCCGAGAGAAGCTCGAGCGGCTGCGGGCCGAAGGCGTCGATCCCTTTCCGCACGAGGGCTGGCCCGACCGCGACAAGATCGCTGCGATCCTCGCGGCGCATGACCCCGAGGCGCTCGGCGAGGGCGAGCACGCCGAGTTCTCCTACCGGATCGCCGGCCGCCTGGTCGGTCAGCGCGGCCACGGCAAGACGGTCTTCTTCGACGTCCGCGACCTGACCGGGACGATCCAGGCCTACGCCCGCCGCGACGCCCTTGGCGACGAGTCATTCGACCGGATCGAGGACCTCGACATCGGCGATGCGGTCGGCGTCGAGGGCGACCTCTACGTGACCAAGCGCGGCCAGCTGGCGCTCGCGGTGCGCGAGTGCGTCCTGCTGGGCAAGGCGCTGCGCGATCCGCCCGACCTCTTCCACGGGATCTCCGACCCCGAGGTCCGCTACCGGCGCCGCGAACTCGACCTGATGGCCAACGAGCGCTCGCGCGAGACCTTCGCGATGCGGGCGAAGCTGGTCGCCGCGATCCGCGGCTACCTGAACGAGCGCGACTTCGTCGAGCTCGAAACGCCGATCCTGCAGACCCTCGCCGGGGGCGCCGCCGCGCGCCCCTTCACGACGCACCACCACGCGCTCAATCGCGAGCTGTTCCTGCGCACGGCGACCGAGCTCTACCTGAAGCGGGCGATCGTCGGCGGCTTCGAGAACGTCTACGAGCTGAGCCGGTTCTTCCGCAACGAGGGCATCTCGCCCAAACACAACCCCGAGTTCACGATGCTCGAGTGGTTCCTCGGCTGCGCCGGATACGAGGGCGTGATGGCCTTCGCCGAGCAGATGCTCTCCACCGTGGTCGAACAGGTCCTGGGCACGACCGTGGTCGAGCGCGACGGTCGCAAGATCGACTTCAAGGCTCCCTGGAAGCGGGTCACCCTGCAGGACGCGATCCGCGCCGAGACCGGCGTCGACATCCTCACCGCGAGTCGCGAGGAGCTCGTCGACCTGCTCGACGAGGACGTCGACCCAGAGGCGGACTGGGCCTGGATCGTCGACGAGATCCAGGGCAACCTGATCGAGCCGACGCTGATCCAGCCCACCTTCCTCGTCGATCTGCCGCGCGAGCTCTGGCCGACAGTGAAGCCCGTTCCTACGCACCCCGACCTGCTGGGAGAGGCCTTCGACGGCGTCGTCGACGGGATGGAGATCATCGGCGGCGGCACCGACACCAACGACGCCGACATGCAGCGCGAGAACTTCGTCCGCCAGCGCCAGCGCCGCCATCCCGAGAGCGAGGAGTCGCCCTATCCGAGCGACGACGAGTTCGTGCGGGCGCTCGAATACGGCTCGCTGCCCGCGGGTGGCTCGGGCCTCGGGATCGACCGCCTGACGATGCTCCTCGCCGGCGCCGAGAACTTGCGCGATGTAATCCTCTTCCCCTCGATGCGCCCCGAGGCGGCTGACTAGAACGCAGCGTGGAGGAGGCCACCGTCGATCGGGATGACGATTCCTGTGATGTAAGCGGCCTTGTCGGAGCAGAGGAAGGCGACGAGGTCGCCGTACTCCTCGGGGCGGCCGAGCCGGGCGGCGGGGACTTCGCGCCGCGCCGCCTCCTCGGCCGCGTCGAGCGAGCCGTAGTTGGAGGCGAGCCGCTCGGTCGCGAAGCGGCCGGTGGCGACCGTGTTGACCGTGACCCCAGCGGCGGCGACCTCGGCCGCCAGCGTCTTGAGGAAGCCGACGGCGGCCATGCGGTGGGAGTTGGAGAGGTTGAGGCCGGGGATCGGCTCGCGGGTCGAGGTCGAGCCGACGTTGACGATGCGGCCCCAGCCGCGCTCGCGCATGCCCGGGATGACGGCGCCCGCGAGCACCCGCGGCGCCAGCACGAGCGAGCGATAGGCCGTCTCCCAGTCGTCGGGCTCGTGGTCGAGCGCGCCGCCGAGCGGCGGCCCTCCCGTGTTGAGGACGAGGACCTCGATCGGGTCGAGCGCGGACTCGACTTCGCCGGGAAGCGCGGCCAGCCGCTCGAGGTCGGCGGCGTCGGCCGCGAACGGCGTCGCGGCGTCACCGATCTCGGTCGCGGCCTGCTCCAGCTTCTCCGCGGAGCGGCTCGCGATCGCCACCCTCGCTCCTTCGCGCGCCAGCGCCGTCGCGATCGCCTTGCCGATGCCTTGGCTGGCACCCATGACCAGGGCGACGCGCCCATTCAGCCCTAGCTCCACACGGTCCCCTCGGCCGAGGGATGCGCGCAGAGATAGGCGAAGAGGCCGACGGCGACGAGCGCGCCAAGCCAGTGCAGCCCCACCAGGACGAAGAGCAGGCTGACCAGCCCCGCGCCGACCGCCCGGACCAGCGTCGGCGCCGGCTCCAGCCCGACGATCCTGGCGGTGATCCAGGCGCAGCCGAGCCAGGACAGCGGGCCGACGAGCCAACCCCAGCTCTCGAAGAAGCCGTGGGAGAAGACGATCGCCAGCAGGATCGAGAGGATCGCGACGGCGAGGAGCTGCACGACCGCCACCCGCCAGAAGACCTCAAGTCTCACCGCCGGGATTCTTCCATCCCGACGATTGGGCTACCTCTAGCCCGCTGCTTTGGGCGGCCAGACGAGAAATTACACTAGGACAAACTCCAGTGTTTATAGCAGTGCACATTGTCCGCTCAAATTTGCATAGATCTTGAATAGGGTTCAAGCGGGGCAGTCAGCGCTGGGTCTCCAGGCGCCTCTAGCCGTGCAGTCTCTATGAAGATCGTCTCCCTTGTCGAACACCTGAAAGAGGCAACCTCGTTGCCCGAGATCGCCAGTCGCCTTGGTGCGGCCTACCTTGAATGTGCCGGGCAAATCGATGAGGCACTGGAAGACCCTGACGCACACGAAGAGTTTGAGCGGCTTGAAACCGCAGTCGCGGTTACGCCTCTTTCTCTCTGGGAAGAACGAGAGGGAGGTGGCGGGCTCGTCCACGTGCTCGATCACGGAGGCTTGCGGGAGTGCATTGAGCTTGTCGAAGCCAACATGCCGCTGGAGCACCTCGCGGTTCTCAGGGGCCTGTGCGCGAAACCCCTACGGGAATTCTATGAGGCGGTCGAGACACCCGTCCTGCTTGACCGTGGGATGCCAGTTTTGTTGGCCGATCGACCCCCGCTTGGCGGCAGCCGAAGATCAGCGGCCGAGGGCGGCGAGCGAGACGATTCAGAGCGGACGCCTCATTACCGGACGTTGGGCAATGGCCAGGCACTCACCGAATTGCCCTTTCGTCTCTACAACCGCTCTGCGGGCGACCATGTCAGGGTTGAGCTTGACTTCAGACATCGGGCACAGATCGACCAGCTGACCTGGTTGAACGAGAAGGGGCTGCCGAAGATCGCCACGATGCATCCCGTCGTGGATAGTTCGACCTACGGGATCGAGCCGATTGGGGACTCCCAATTCTTCGACGTGACTCCGAAGTGCTGGGATTTGGAAGAGACCGCTGGGCAGCTAAGGCGCATTGCCGCGGATGGGATCGAGGTCGCGGTACTGCCCGAGTTGTGCCTACCCAGCCCAGATGCCCTCGAGCAGACGCTGGCGGAGTGCCCCGAGGAGTTCCCCGCGCTTGTAGTGGCTGGTAGCGCCCACCTTCGAGAACCCAACCCTTCCCGGACCAAAGAGATCCGCGCCAATGAGTCACGCGTTTACCTAAGAGGAGAGCGAGTCGCCGTTCACCGCAAGTTTCACCCCGTCAAATTCGAAGAGCTGGGTGGGTTCAAGTTCGACCGCAAGCGGGAGGAGGCGCTCACTCGAGAGCCGAAGACGATCACCGTTCTGGCCGGGGAGCGCACCCACCTGGCAGTGCTGATCTGCGCCGATCTCAACGACGATCGAATCCCCGAGATATTGATTTCAGCTGGCATCAACCTGCTGCTAGTGCCAAGCCTTACGCCCCATCCTGGGTCCTTCAACGGCGCTATCTGTGATGTGGCGTGCTATTCGCAGGGTGTGGCTGCAGTGGTCAACGCCGAGCTGAACGGGGCTGACCCTGACCGCGAGGGCCCGTTCTTTGCGATGGCCGCCGTGCCGCGTTCCAAGGCTCGCTCGCAGTCAGAGGAATTCAGACCGGATCCCGATGCGGCACGACCGGCAATCGGCGTAATCGATCTCAACCGGCCGCTAAGCGCGGCGGTGTCTTGGATGTGATGGCCGATCCCAGAGAGCCGCCCGCTCTCCACTCGTCCCGAAGTTCCGCCGATCGTTATGATAGTCAATGACAAATTATTGACTTTCTTGGCTTTGGAATGCAGAATAGAAGCTGTATACGGGAGCGAGCAAGACCATGTCTGAAACCCCGCGAACCAATGACAACGCGGTCTCTGCAACGGATGTTGCGCCAAGCTGGATGACCGAGACCGGGGCCCAGCGCATCGCGCAGAAGCGTGAGCGATTCAAGAAGCTCGAGAAAGAGACGCTCCGTCTCAAGGTCTTGAAGGAGCTCGCCAAAGAGTCTTTGAGCCCCACGGATCTGTTGTCCGTTGTCGGCGGGGCATTTGCCTCGTTGAGTCGCAAACTGAACGAGCTGGAGCGCGAGGGCCTCGTCTTCAAGGAGCAATCCCCGGACGACAAGCGACGACGCATATACAGCCTTACTCCCGAGGGCGTCATGCAGCTAAGCGGACACACCGCGTTCGGTGATTCGCTGAAGCAGCCGGAGCGGCCAACCGGGGAGGAGGCAACGAAGTTCTTGCATGCGGCGCTTCGCACCGCGGTCACCGCCCGGCGGAGAAATAGCCTCGCTGAGGCCACGGGACGTCTCGATCGCGTTCTGGCGCAGGCTGAAAGACACGACTCGGATGAGGCAGCGCTCGACTCGATCGCCGAGTTGGCGATTACGGCTCGTCAAGACAGGGACTTCGTTTTGATGAAGAAGATGCTGATTCGCCTCGAAGATTTCGAGACGAGTTCACCCGGGCTGGAGCTCGCCGCCGCCGCTCACTTCGAATATGCCCGCGGTCGAGCGGGCGATGAGCTCAAAGAGGACCTACCAACCCGAGCTAGCTGCCTGACTACCGCCGGCAATCTCTATCGCCACCTGGCGATGCGCTCTGAGGGCCGTCGTGCGGTGAATTTGCAGGAGCGCCACGCTTGGAGCGTGATCAGCTATGCGGGCAACCTGAGAAAGCAGTCGAAGTTCGAGAATGCACTGCAAGAGGCGGTCGTTGCGACTCGGCTCTTCGACGAGTTGGAAGACCCATACGGCCGTTCCTTCTCGCTCTTTACGATTGGGTTTTGTTTGCGCCTCCTGGGCGATTTCGAGGAGGCGTGGGTTTACCTCGATCGAGCGCATCAGTTGGCAGAGCAGCACGCGTTTGAACGTTTTCGCGTCGATTCGCTGATGCAAAAGGGCGAGGTTCGCCGCTGCCAAGGAAGGGTCGAGGATGCTCGTGAGTTGCTGAACGAGTCACTCGAGCGGGCCAGGTCGCTAGAGCTCGTGCTTACGCAGGCCTTCGCGCAAGTCGCGCTCGGTGCTGTCGACTATCAGGAGGAACGGCTCTCGGATGCCGCCGATGCGCTGGAGGGAGCCCACTCGCTCTTTAAGGCATGCCGGCATTGCGAGGGCCTCGCGCTTAGTGCGCGGCGACAGGCGACGGTTGGCCGACGCCTCGCGAAGGCCGGCAAACTCGGATATGAGCGTGTCCTGGAGTCGATCCAGGTGGCTCGGCGTGTCTACGGGGGCATCGAAAGAAGCCCCGCCGGCATCGCAGCATGTGAGATAGAGAGGGGAAGGGTGGCGCTCGAGCAGGACCGCAAGCGCCTTTCGGCGGCGCTTAAGGCGTTGACCAGCCTGCTTGATGATTCCGAAGAAACGCTTTTTCTCGAACTCGATCCTTGGGTACCGCAGGTTCTTGATGTCTTTGCGAAGGAAATAGAGGAGGAAGAGCTCGCGGAGCGGGCTGCAGCGGTTCTGCTGTCGGCTAGAAGGCGGTTCGAAAAGCGCGCACAGCGGGGAGACGAGCTGCTCGAGAATGTGCGGGGGAAGATCTCGGATGGCTCAGCGAGGCAGGGAGCGGACGAGCGGGCTTACGAGATGGGTGGCGAGACGAGACGCGAGAGTAGCGGTCTCGTCGTCGCTCCAGCTTGATTGCTGAATGGCCATAATCAGCCGTAGGCCTGGGCGGTTAGCTCAGTTGGGAGAGCGCCTCCCTTACAAGGAGGAGGTCACTGGTTCGAGCCCAGTACCGCCCATGGAGCACCGCTTCCCGCTGCTGCGTCGCGGGTCTGGAAGACAGGCTGCTAGCATTTTGCAAGCAATGCCTACCCTCTACGTAAGAGACGTTCCTTCCGAGCTCTACGAGCGGCTGCGCCGCGAGGCAGCTTCGGCTAGGCGCTCGCTTGGCGCGGAGACGATTGAGCTGCTGCGCCGCAGCCTTTCACCCTCCCGCGGAGTCTCACTGGAGCAGCTCCTTCAAGATGCCGATCGGATCCGGGCTCAGCACTCCCTTCCCCCTGGCTCTCCCTCGGCCGCTGAGCTGATCCGCGAAGACCGCGAGCGCTAGGTCTGATGGCCGCGATTGTGGTTGACGCCAGCGTCATGGTGGCGCTCTACATCGAGGAGCCGCTCTCCGCACCGGCGCGGGCGGCTCTGCTCCATTCTCGGGAAGCAGGCGACGACCTTCACGCACCCGACCTCCTGCTGATCGAGTGCGCTAACGCGTTTTGGAAGCGGGTGGGTCGGGGCGAGCTCGATCGCGACTCCGCGATGACCGCGATTACCGCTCTGTCGACGCTCGAGGACTTGGATCGCCATCCGATGGACGGACAGCTCGTCCCACCCTCGCTCTCGCTTGCGATCGCCCACTCGCTGACCGCCTACGACGCCGCCTACGCTGCGTTGGCCGTACAGCTCGGCGGCACGGTGCTCAGCGGAGATGGCCGCTTCGTTGAACGGGCGTCGCGGGCCGGCCTGCCCGTGGTCGCGGTCGTTGCTTGACGGCGGCGCTGGGGATCGACGCTGGGGTCGAGAATGCCGACCTCCGACCAGCCGAAGCCGGGGATGGCACGAGCTAGCCACGCGATCTCAGACTCGTGGTCCAATCTCGGTTCGGCATTGGGCGCAGCGGACTCGACCGCCGGGATTCTTGGCGTAGCCGCAAACCGGGCAGGTCCACATCTCGCCGGGCTCCGCCGCGACTGCCTCCGTCCACTCGGCCCTGCGCAGCTCTTCCTGCTCAGGAGTGGCTTCCGGAATCTCTACGGTCGCGGAGGCAAGGCCCTTGCCGACCCTCAGGTGAGGATCTACCGAGCGCAGGCGATCCTCGACCGCACGCATGTAGGGACGGATGAAGCGGGCGTCGGAAGTGACGCCGAGGAGACCGGCAACCCCCGCGCGGCCTGAGGAGCCGAGCCACATGGCGCACACCACATGTTCTCCCTTGCTCTCCTCTATCTCGAAGTTCACCGTAGAACCAACCGCCGAGCTCTGCTCCAGGGCCGACGTTTTGGAAAGCACCCCACCCAGGGCTCCCAGACCCTTGCGGCCCTTGTACACGGCAGCCGCCCCATTCCGCCTTCGGGAGAATTGCCAATCCGCTTTGGCGATCAGCCCGCCGGAACCGGAGAAGGCCGCGAAGAAGGCATCGACACACTGGTTTGGAGTCCCCTTGACCGCGTATCGCCAGGTCCGTCTATGGTCCAACACTCCCATGCTCAACCCTCCAATTCCGACTTCAATTTCAAGATCGCCGCCGCCGCCGACCGCACCCTTTGAGGTGAGACGACTCCGCGTTGGACCTCTTCCAGCAGCCGGGCGTAGGCGTCCGCGGAGGTGGATTCGGTTGTCGCGTAAAGGAGAAGGTCGAGCCCGGCTTCTATGGAGCGTCGAGCGGGCGCCACGCGACTTTGGATGGCCGGCGTCTCGAGGTCGTCGCTGATCGTCACCCCGGTGGCCCGGGCGCGAGTCAGCTCGCGCCGGTAGGTGAGTGGGTTCATGACCGCCGGCTCTTCGCCGAGTAGCGAGGGATAGACGGCGCTGTCGACCATGACCAGGGTCAGCGGTTGCGCGCCGCACTTCCGGTAGGGCGCGTAGTCCCGGCGCAGCTCCGTCGCCGACGCTTCCACGGTGACCGGAGCTTCATCGGTGCTTACCGTTGCAAGGCCCAACCCTGGGAAGTGCTTCAGGGTCGCCGCGACGCCCTTGCCGCGCAGCCCGGCGGCGAATTCGCAGGCGCGATTCGCGACCTCACCTGGTTGCGACGAGAAGGCGCGGGACCCGAGAAACGATCCCCGATGGCCGACGTCGACGACCGGCGCGAGGTCGACGTCGATCCCAAGCGAGCCGAGCAGCTCGCCGGTGGCTTCGCCTTCCCCGCGAGCGGCGTCAGCGGACATGGCCGCTGCCGAGCTGGAGGGGGGTCCAGGCAATCGCTTCACCGTCCCCCCCTCTTGATCGACCGCGATCAGAAGCGGCGGATTGCCCCCGGCCTCTGCGGCATCCTGGAGGCGTTGGATCCGAGCGGCGATTCCCCCCTTGCCTCCCTTGAGGTTTTCCGCGAAGAGGATCGCACCCCCGATCTGCCCACGTCTTACTCGCGCGAGGAATCGAGGGGAGGGCTCGGGACCGGCAAAACGGGCGACGACCATCTGCCCCAACGCCAGGCGCGCGGGCAGGCCCTGATCGGCCTGCTGGGACACGTTCGACTTCGGGGCTTTCGGGTCGCCGTTTTCGCTTGGGCCGTCCAGGCGCGACCTCACGACTCCGACGATTGCGAGGAGGGCGACGAGGGTGAGCAGGGAGCCACGGAGCACGGATCCGGTGACTCTACGGAAGTGGAATTAGTTAGGTACGTCTCAAGTTTTACTGTGACATCATGCGCCCGGTGTCGGTGGTGGCGCAAGGCGGCGGGGGAAGCAGGGCGACCTGCTCGAATCCGGCCTGCGAAGCGCTGATCCCGACCGGCCGCGCGCGTTGCCCGCGGTGTGGAGAAGCGCTGGTCGTTTCGCGCGGCGAGCGCCTTGAGCCGATGGCCCAGGCGCTGGCCGAGCACAGAGTCAGGTTCGAGCATCTCGCGCACGAGGCGGATCGAGTGGTCCGAACCGCCCGCGAGGAAATGAACGATCAGCGGGTGCGCTCGCGTCAGCGGCTCGAGCGGCGCCTGACGGCGACGCTGGCGGAGAGCATGAAGTTGGCACATGCCGATTTCGAGCGGGCGGCCGAGCGGGTCGGTGAGCTCGCCACGGCGGAGACCGGCCCACGGGTCGGCAGCCTCTCTCTTGCGATCCCCGGAGAGGACCGCAAGAAGCTCGACCTGCCCGTGATCCTTCCGCTGCTGGACGAAGGCCACATCGTGATTCGAGCTCCCGAGAGTCGACGGGAGGAGGCGCTCGGGGTGCTCGCCGGAATCCTCCGCCGCACGCTCGCCGGCAGGCCGCAGGGAGAGATTCGCTACAGGATCTTCGATCCCATCGGGACCGGCTCCTCGCTCAGCGCCTTCGGCGAGTTCGACTCCGAGAGGATCGCTCACGGCCTGCCGCTGGTCGACGCCGATGGCTTGCGGGACGCCCTGGGGGAGCTGTCCCAGCACGCCACCATGGTCTCCTCCACCTACCTTCGCGGCGACCACCGCTCGCTGGGCGAGTTTCTCGATCGTGCCGGCGCCGGCTTCGTCCCCTACGAGCTGCTCGTCCTCCTCGATCTGCCGCGCGCGATCGATCCCTCGCTGGCCGAAGGGCTGACGCGGCTTGCCGCCCACGCGGCCTCGCGGGGAATCTCGTTCATCGCGCACACGGTTTCGGATGTGTCCCCGGCGCTGGACCTCGGCGCCGCCGCGACGGAGCTGCGTTGCGGGGACGACGGTCGCTGGCGATGCTCCTTCCTCCCGGACGTCGAGCTCAGGCTGGACCCGGCGCCGAGCGCGGCCGAAATCCATGAGGTTGCCGCGAGGCCGCTCCCGGCTCCGCCATCGATCGAGTTCCCGTCGCTGATGACTCGGGAGCGCTTTGCCGGGTCCAGCGGCGAGGGGCTCTCGGTCGTCGTCGGGAAGTCCGGCCTGGTACCGGTCGAGGTGCGCCTCGACGACGACACGGTCCACGGCCTGATCGCTGGCGACACCGGATCGGGGAAGTCGAATCTGCTGCGGGTCCTGATCTATGGCCTCGCGCATGACTACGCCCCGGATGAGCTGGAGCTCTACCTGCTCGACTTCAAGGAAAGCGTCGAGTTCCGCGAGTTCGCCTCGACCGCGGGCGATCCCGCCTACCTTCCCCACGCCAGGGTCGTCTCGGTCAACAGCAGCCGCGCGTTTGGGGTCGCCGTGCTCGAGCATCTCGCGCGGGTGACCAGCCGTCGCTACGCCGAACTCCCCGACGGGGCGCGCAACGTGTCGGCGCTGCGGGCGCGCCGCCCCGAGGTCTCCTTCCCGCGCTTGCTCACCGTCGTCGACGAGTTCCAGGTGCTCTTTGCCCAGGCAGACCTGCTTGCCGATCGCGCGGCCGCCGCTTTGGCCCAGGTCGCCTCGCAGGGCCGAGCCGCCGGCGTGCATCTGCTCCTCTCGACGCAATCGATCTCCGACGTGGCGGCCGGCACCACCGCCGGCGCCAAGCTCGAGCCGGTCTACAAGAACTCGCGGCTTCGCATCGGCTTGCGGCTGGGCGAAGCGGAGTCGCGCAGCCTGCTGCGAATATCGAACTCGGCAGCCGCCGAAATCCACGAGCGGGGGATCGGGATCGTCAATCGCGAGGACGGGGCGGAGGCCGGCAACGTGAGGACGAAGTTCGCGCTGATCTCCGAGGAGGAGGCCCAGCGGGAGCGGCGCGAGGCGGTATCGCGCGCGGCGGCGTCCGCGCGTCCGCCCCGGGCGTTCGACGGCGGACGCGGCGCGGACGCGTCCAAGAACGTGGAGATGCGGAAGGGCGGAGGTGCGCCCGGGACCTGGATTGGAGCGCCCCTCGCGGTAGACGACGAGGACCCGCGTCGGCAACCCAGCCTCTTCGTTCCCCTGCCCCCCGACCCAAACCGTCATCTAGCGACGATCGGAGCTGGCGCCCGGGCCGCCGCCGCCGTTCTGCAATGGGCGGCGATCGGCTTCGCGCGCCGCTGCGGTGAGCAGGCCTCGCTGCTCCTCGTCGACCTGCTCCGGGAGGACGACGGGTTGCCGCCCGGGTTGGTGGAGGCGACGGCGACCGCGGCAGCCGGCGCCGGCGCGGCGGCAGAGGCGATCGTCGAGCGGGACGCGGCAACGCTGCTTCCGCGTCTCGAGCGGTTCCTGCTTGCGAGCGGGGAATCTCCGCGCGCCGCCGTGGTCTTCGGCTTCGAGCGGGCGCTTGGGTTCGGGGCTCCCGGTTCGATCGGGGAAGCGCTCGACGCGGACTCGCCGCAACAGGCGCTCTACCGGATCCTCGACTCCGCGGGTGGGCGCGGCGCCCATCTCTTCGCCTGGTGGTCGACCTTCGACGCCTTTGCCCAGCAGGCGGACATGCGCCAAGCCGCCTTCGGCCTGCGCGTGTACCTGGGCATGTCGCAGCAGCAGCTCCAGCTCATCGCACCGGGTGAGATGGACTCCTCGCCCGCCTATCCGACCGCCTACTGGCATGAGTACGGCGCCGGCTCCCCGCCGCGGCTGTTTCACCTCTACGAGCCGTTCGGCGTCGGGAGCGAACCGGAGTTCCCGCGCGGATGAGCGAGTACGCCCAAGCGCTGGCGGAGCTGGCGTCGCTGCCGCGGCAGCTGGAGGAGCGAATCGCCCTCGCCAGGCGGCAGGTCGCGGCCGAGCGCGAACGCCGCGAAGCGGAGATCGACGCCATCGCGCGCGAGCACGAAGCCGTGGTCTCGCGCCTCGAGGAGACTCTGACGCGGGGACGAGAGGAGGGCATCGCGCTGGAGCGGGGATCGAGTCGAGCGGCGCCCGACGATCGGCAGACCGCCGACCCGCTCGAGTACGCGCGGCAGCTGGTCGAGAGACTCCAGCAGGCCCTCGACCGTTTCGTCTACACGCGCGACGCCCTCGCCGCCGAGGAGGCGAGGCTGAGCGAGGAGGAGCGCAACCGGGCCGCCGAGGAACGCCACCGCCGCGAACGAGAGGAGTTGAGGCGGGAAGAGCGGTGGGAAAAGGCCCGCGAGGGGACGATCGGGCTGGTAGTGGCGCTGGCGGTGGCGACGGTGGCCGGGATCGTCGCCGGCCTATCGGGCTCCAGCGCCGCGCTGGCCGTGCCGGCCCTCGTCGCCCTGGCCTGCTTCGTCCAGGCCACCGTGGTCGTCACCACACTGCCGGCGCTGGCGGCGCGGCGCGCCAGTGGCTCAATGCCGTTGCTGCCGGAGGCCCCGGCGCGGGAGTCGCGCATGGCAGCGGTCGGTCACGGGGGGGCGGCCATGTCTCTCTGCGCGCTCGGCATGGCGGTCACCGCGTTCGCGACCGCCAGCGCCGGTCCACTCGCACTGGGCGGCCTTGCGCTGGGGGCGATCGGTGCGGGAGCGACCGCCTTCGCCTGGCTGGCACTTCCACATGCAAAGTAATCGCACGTACACATATAAGGCTTTTTTGTAAGGTACGGCGCCGTGCGCTATGGGTAATTCCCAGGTTCAACAACTGAAGCACTCGCTCTCGTCCTTCAGCGACACCACGGATAGAGCAGCGGGCTCGCTTATGCAGCAGAGCAGGGAATACGACCGTGCCGCGCAACAGGTCCTCTCGCTGATCGGTGGCAGCGCCACCGGTAAGGATCGAGAGGTCGCAAACGCCATCCAGTCGGCAAGCCGTGCCGTGGCCCAAGCGGGGCAGGCTCTCGGCCACGCCAGTCGCACCGCGCGCAACTACGGCGCCTCCATCTAGGACAGTGACAACCGCATCAGCCCGAGACTATGGCCAACTCGTGCGTCAGCTGCGGGAAGTGGCCGCCGAGCTCGACCAGGCAATTCGCCAGGTGCGAGGGGTCGAGGCAGGGGTGCGCTCGACCATCGGCTCGAGCGCGACCGGAGCGGATCGGCGGGTGATCTCCTCGCTGGGACGCGCGACGAGCGCGGCGCGCGGCGCGCAGCAGGCGCTTTCGGCGGCGGCGAGCGGGCTCGGAGGCCCGCGCTGAAGATGAGAGGTCGGCGCCCATGACCGAGACTCGCGACGCGGAGGCGGCGATCGACCCGGCTCCCGCGGCGAACGCGGCGGAGGATTCTGAGCTCGCGCTCGCGCTCAGGCACGAGCTCGATCAGGTGCTTCCGCACGTGGTCACCGCGCTGAAGCGCCACGACGGGGTGGCGGAGCTACACCACCGCCTCGACCTCGCCGAGAAGCGGCTCGCCGATCGCGAGCAGCGGCCCCTGGTCAACGGCCTGCGCCGGGTTCTGGGGATGGTGCGCAAGCTCGACTTCGATCCTGACACGAAGGACGCGATTGCGTCCGAGTTGGAGCGGGTGTTGGTGGGTGCCGGTTACGAGGAGTTCGGCGAGGTCGGCGAATCGTTTGACCCGCAGAGGCACGAGGCGGTCGAGGGGACCGCCGGCGACGGCCCGGCCATGATCGTCGAGCTGCTCGAACCTGGCCTCGAGACGCTCGGCGAAGTCGTGGCCCGGGCAAAAGTGGAAGTCGGAACGGGAGGAGAGTCATAGTGAGCACCCCGGTGATCGGAATAGATCTCGGTACCACCAACAGCGTCGTCGCCTATGCGGACGAGGCGGGTCTGGTGACCGTGATAACCGACGAGAGCGGCGACCGGATCATTCCCAGCGTCGTCCACTTCGAGCAGGACGGGAACGTGGTCGTGGGTCGTCTCGCTCGCGACTACGCCAAGGTCGAACCTCAGCGTGTCGCCCGCATATTCAAGCGTGGGATGGGCACTCCGACCTTCCTCAAGAACGGACAGCCCTTCGAGGTCGATGACAAGGCGTGGACGCCGGAGGAGCTCTCCTCGCTGATCCTCAAGAAGCTGAAGAACATGGCCGAACAGCATTTCGGCGGCCCGGTATCGCAAGCGGTCATCACCGTTCCCCACTACTTCGGCGAGCCCGAGCGAGCGGCGACTCGAAGCGCCGGAGAGATCGCCGGCCTCGAGGTGCTGCAGATCGTCAACGAGCCGACCGCCGCGGCGATCGTGCATGGTGTGGACAACCGCCCGGACCCGGGAAGGCTGCTCGTCTTCGATCTCGGCGGCGGCACGTTCGACGTGACGATCATGCGCTACGGCGAAGGTGGCGAGACGGAGGTGATCGCCACCAGCGGGGATCGTGAGCTGGGCGGCGCCGACTTCGACGAGGCGATCCTGGAGCGGATGATCGAGGTCGCCCAGCAGGAGACCGGGCAGGATCTGACCGAAGACGGCTGGACGCTCAACGCCGCGACGGTTCTCGCCGAGGAGATCAAGCAGGAGCTCTCCACCCGCGAGTCCGCCACCCGACCGCTGCCGGTCAGCGGCAAGCCGGTCATGTTCACCCTCTCGCGCGGGGAATTCGAGGGGCTGATCGAGGAACGGATCGAACTGGTCGAGGACGCGATTCTCAATGCGCTGGATCGCGCCGAGATGAAGGGATCGGACGTCGACGACGTTCTGATGGTCGGCGGCTCGAGCCGCATCCCGGTCTTCCAGGAGATGGTCGAGCGGATCACCGGCTCGAAACCCACGTTGACCAAGAACCTCGACGAGGACGTGGCGCGGGGCGCGGCGCTGCTCGGGGCCAAGCTCGGCGACTCGCTCGACCCGCGCTCAGAGCTCGCCCAGCGCCCGAAGCCGGTGGACGCGGCCTCGCACGCCCTGGGGATCACGCTGCTCGAGTCGGAGCAGTCGACGCAGCTGATCAACCAGGTGGTGATCCCGGACGGGACGCCGATCCCGCACTCCTCCACCCATGAGTTCGCGGCGGCAAGCGAGGGGCAGCGGGAAGTGGAGCTTGTCCTCAACGAGGGAAGCGATCGCGACCTCGACTTCGTCCGCGAGTTGGGCAAGTCGAGCGGGCAGCTCGCCGAGCCGGTCCATCGCGGCCACCCGCTCCGTTGTGAGATCCAGTACACCGCCGACCAGCTGATCGACGTGCGGCTCTACGACGGTGTCAGCGGTCAGCTGCTGACCGAGCTCAGCGTCGAGCACAAGGGCCTGCTCAGCGACCGGGAGCGCGCCGACGCGCGCGAGTTCCTGGAGCGCGCCGAGGTCAGCTAGGGGACGTCCGATGGAGGTCGCCCCCTGGCTCGAATCGCTCGACCTGCCGGCCCGTCCGGAGCCGCCTGACATCCGGCGCTTCTTCGGTGTCCCCCCCGACCCGGAGGAGATGCTCGACGAAAACATCTCCAAAAAGCGGCGTCACTGGCGCAGCAAGACGCGTGAGAACGTCACCTCGGAGGTGGCGAAGCGCAAGGTCGAGCAGGCGCTGCAGATCATCGCCGCCCTCGAGCAGCAGCTCAAGCGCGGCGTCGTCGACGAAACCATTGACCTCGAGCGGCTGCGCGAGGAATTCTCCGCCGAGCCCGAGACTCGCGTCGACGAGCTGGGCGATCTCTGGCGCATCCTCGAGGAACTGCTCGCGAGCGGGAGGCTCGACGAGGCGCTGCGGGTCGCCAACGACGCCCGCACGCGCTTCGCGGGAGCTCGGGAGGCGGACGCCGCCTTCGGATGGCTGGCGGCGATTTCCTCGCGTTCGGGAGGAAGCGCGAACGAGGTGTTGCGCAAGGAGGGGCTGGCGGCACTCGAAGCGGCGATTTCCGCCGGCGAGACGACCGCCGACGCGTACACCTGGAAGGCGGTCCTGCAGCTTGACCTCAACGTTCCCGGGGAAGCGTTGCAGACCCTCGACGAGGCCGAACGGGTCCTGCGGACGGAACCCAGCCCGTGGATGCGTTCGCATCGCTGCGAGGCGCACGCGGCCCTCAGCGAGCCCGAGCAAGCGCTGGCGGAAGCGAAGCTCGCGATCGGCGCCGGCAGCGACGACCTCGCATTGCGCTCGAACACCGTGACCGCGCTGATCGACGCGGCTCGGGTAGGGCTCCTGCCCCTGGCGAGCGAAGACGACCTGCGCCGCTACCAGGACCTGATCGAGTGGGCGGCGTGGTGCGCGATCGGCGCGCCGGAGGCCGAGGACAGGGTTCGGCCGTTCCGCCTCTGGGGCGTCGAGGCGGAGAGTCGCGCTTACACGGGCCGCGTCGACCTACGCTCGATCATCGCCGTGGCAAGCGGCTTCCTCCTCCTTCCCGTGCTCAACCGGATGCGCTCGAAGCCGCACTGGAAGGTGCTGTACGACGGTCCCAAGGCGAGCGGTGAAATGTTCGAAGTCGTCGCCGAGGGCTCGCTGGTGAAGATCGTCCACACCGGGCTGAGGGAGAAGCTGCCCTGGGCGGAGGGGGTGGAGTCTTGAACCTGTTCCTGGCGATCCTGATCGTCGTCCTGACGCTGCAGGCGATCGCCTTCGTGATCGCGATCGTGGCCCGTAACTGGGTCCTGCGCACGGAGACCTTCGAGATGCGGGGCATAGACGTCTCCCGCGCCACCGAACTCGTGGCCGTCTACGTCGAAGGGGTGCACGATCATCGCTTCGGCTTCCCGACGGGAGTCTTCGCGATCGACGCCGAGCGGACCTCACCGGGTCGGGTCGTCGCTCGTGAGGTCAACTTCAAAGGCAGCGCCGGCATGGGGCCGATCATGTTCGGTATCAAGCTGCCGATGCTCGGGGCGATCGCCGGGGCGGCGGTCCTCTCGGAGGCCGACGACGCCGGCGGCTGCCTCGCCGGTTGGCTCGCCGTGTCGATCGGCTTCACGCTCGGTTTGGCGGCCGCCGTCGTGCTGATCGTCCCCTTTGCCTTTCTCGCCATCGTCGAGGTGGTCCTGCGGACCCTGATGCGCGGCGAGATCGCCGCCACCGTCGACAAGGTCCCCGAAGAGGACGACATGGTCCGGGTCCGCTTCGAGATGCGCGGGCTCAGTGCCTTCGGCGTCGAGCATCAGTTGCGGCGCGGCATGGCTCCTCCGAAACCCGCCGGCGTCGGTCCGGCCCCGGCCGCCGAATTCCAGCCGGCCGCCCAACCGGCGGGGATGGATCGCCTCAACGTGATCTACCTGTCCGGCGCCACCGTGGGCTTGCTTCTCAGCATCGTCGCCTTCGTGGTGATCGGCAACAGCCAGCCCAGCGGATACGACACCGCGACCGCCTCGTCTTACTACGAAGAAGAACCCTACGAATCGGACTACGAAGAAAATTACGAAGAAAACTATGAAGAAGCCTACGAAGAGCCGGGCTACGAAGAAAACTACGAAAGCGAGCCCGGCTCCAGGCCCGCGTCTCGGTACGACGCCGCCCGCAGGATGTATCTCCGCTATTGGCGGGACGTCGACGAAGGCTATTACGGGGCCGCCTATGGCATCTACTACTGGACGTTCACCTCACAAGAGGGGATCGACGAGGGAGACTTCATCGCGGCCGAGCGGAAATACAGGCCGAACGTTGGTCTCGAACACATCCACGTAGAACCCAGTTCGCGCAACCCGACCAACCCCAACGAACTGTGGCTCTTCGCCGAAATCCCGATTCGAGACGCGACTGGCGAATACGCCGGCCAGTGCCGTCTCTTCAGCGGCGACCTGCGCATGTTCCACGCCGAAGGTAGGTGGTGGTACAGGCCCGGAGAGGCATTCGGACGGACTCCTAGCTTCGGCGCCGAAGGCGGCGGCCCGCAGACGCTCTCGGCCACCAGCGAACGCTGCTCCTGAATGGGTTCGGTCCGGTGTCCGACCTCGGCAAGATCAGCGCGGAGTTGACGGGGGCGCTCGACCGCCTCGGTCGCGTTCTCGATCGCTTTCACGCTCTCGATCGCGTCAGCCTCGAGCCGATCCAGGCTCAGGCGGTGAAGGAGCCCGAGCTGCGGCACGTGGCAGCGCTCGTCGCAAGGGCGAGGACTCTGGTCCGACAGGCGGGGGAGGCGGCGGTTGCCGCGCGAGCGGCCGGTGAGGACTGGCTCTCCCAGCACGGCTCCCGGGATAGCGGAGGGTCGGGCTCGTGGCAGCTCGCCGAGGGCGAGCGGAGGGGCGATTGGGACGGCCCGGCTTCGGGAGGATTCGGGTCTGCGGCGGTGGAGACGGCCTGGGGGAAGCGGATCCCCACCGCGGGCGGCATGGCCTATTACCCGTCCGACGAAGGAGGCCTGTGCGAGGCGGCAAAGAGCCTGCCGCCCTTTCCCGGCGAGTACACGCTCGACGCTCACGGCCGCTCCGACTGCGTTGTGTTCGACGGACGGGAGCTGGGCGCGAGCGAGATCGCCGAGCTGATTCGGGCTGACGAGCGCTGGCGTGGACGCCCGGTTCGTCTCTTCTCCTGCAACACCGGTCGGGGTGAGAATCCGGTGGCGGGCGAGCTGGCGAAGTTGCTGGGCGTGCGGGTGACCGCGCCCGACGATCTCGTCTGGTCTGGCGCCGACGACTGGGTCGGCGTCGCGCCGATCAAGGAGACGACGGTGAATGGGGTGGTGGTCGCGGTCCCGGATCGCGATCGCGAAGGAAGCTGGCGGGTCTTCGACCCGGAGCCGCGAACCGAACGAGGAGGATGAGCCGATGAAGATCGCGAGTCTGTGGAGCGAGCAGGAGGGAGGGCTGGCGCTGAAGCCTGAGCTGAAGCGCTGCGAGGAAGCGACGTTGAAGGCCAGGCTCCTCGAATTCCTGCGAGGCGGAGGGGTCGTCCTGCAGGCCTCCGGCCTGCGCGAGGATCGGCTTGACCCGGCGGCGCCGGTCGCCGTCCCTCTCGGCTACCTGAGCGACGGCGAGTGGATCTGGCCGCAGGAGCTCGCCTACTACCTCGAAGTCCACGACGTCCTGCCCGAGGCCGCCCTGCTCGAGCATGCGCGCGAGCGCGACTTTCGAGCGGCGCAGCCTCCACCGGGGAGGCTGGCCGAGGCGGCGAATCTGCTGACCCGCGGGGAATAGTCATGGGGCTCAGGGATCGGCTTCAGGAAAAGGCCCTTCGCGTCGGCGCTGAAGCGCTGAAGAAGACCGCGACCTCGGTGCCGGCGCAGATGGCGGGGGACGGACTTCGTGGATTTCGGGGAATGCTCGACGGTGGCGAGGAGTCCCTCAGCGTCGAGTTCTTCCTGCTCTCCATGGTGCGGGCCGTACGCGACGACGAGCTGGAGGACGATCGGTCGCGGCGCGAGGTCTACGTCACCGCCCGCAAGCGAAGGAGGCGACTCGCGCTTGCCGCCATTGCGCTGGGACCGTTTGCGGCCGCCGCGAATCAGGTCGCGGACCTCTATTGCGAAGCGGCCGTGATTTGCGATCTCGCGGATTTCCACGAGGTGGAGCTGACGGACGATCAGGTGGCCGCGCACATGCTGGTCCTCTGGGAGGTCGCCGGTGACCTCGCGACGGCCGAAAGGGCGATCGCCGGGAACCCACCGGTTGCGGACCTCCTTGGCGAGCGGCTCTTCGACGAGTTCGACGAGCGCCTGCCGGAGGATCTGACCAGACGGTCGATCGCGAAGGCTCTCTGGGACGTTCGCGACGACGTCAATGACCTGCGCAAGAGCACGATGGGAGACGCCGTCCGAGTCGCCGCCTTCACCGGCTCCCGAACCAGGAAGGTGATCGAGAGAATCGAGGGGCAGCTTGGGATTGCCGTGGCCTGAAGCGGTCGTCTACCGCCAAAGTCGGCCTTGCAGCCGTCGCCAGAGCGAGGGTACGCGCGGCTGGGCGTCGCGCCACTCTTCCTCGGTGGGCAGGCGACCGGCCTTGCGGGCGGCGAGGACGCACGCGGTGTGGGCGTGGCGGCGGCGCGAGGAATCGCCTTCGGGGACGATCAGGAAGTGCTCGCTGAGGGCGGGCAGGCGGTTGCCGCAGAGCGGGCAGCGGTAGGTCGCCGGCTTGCGGTTCTGGGCGGGCCGCATCGCCCACCAGCGGACGTCGCTTGAAACGCCTTCGGGCCTTAACATGGAAACTTCGGGCTCCTCGCTATGTTGATCGGGGAAATGGGAACTGGGAGGCAGGATGCGTAAGAGGGTCTTTGTGGGGATTGTGCTCGGGATGCTCGTCGTCGCGGCGGTCGCCACCGCGAGCTCGTTCAAGCAGCACCTCATCGTCGGCGATCTCATCCTCGACACCGAAGGCGGCTTCGAACCGAGCGCGCTGCCCAAGAACGTCAACGCGCCGATCGTCACGCACGGCGGCGGCAAACTCTCTACCGCCTCGGGCGAGCTGCCCCCGATCCTCGACGAATTCGTGCTCGAATTCGACAAGCACGGCGCCCTCGATACCACCGGGCTTCCGGTCTGCACGCAGGGCAAACTCGTCGCCACGGACGTGCCCGCCGCGCGGCGCGCTTGCGGCGACGCGATCGTCGGCAAGGGCTTCGGCAACGCCGTCGTCAAGTTCCCCGAACAGGGCCCGATCAAAGTCGGCTCGCCGATCACCCTCTTCAACGGTCCGAAGAAGGGCGGCAACGACACGATCATCGCCCACGCCCACCTCGACTATCCCGGACCGGCGACCTTCATCGTCCCGATCGTGATCGAAAAAATCCACCGGGGCGTCTACGGGTACCGGGTCAAGGTCAAGATCCCGAAGATCGCCGGCGGCTACGGACACCCGATCTCCGGCTCGGCGAAAGTCGGGGTCAAATGGAGCTACAAGGGCCAGAAGCACAGCTACATCAACGCCCGCTGCGCCACCGGTCACTTCCTCGTCCACGGCGAATTCAACTTCAAAACGGGGCCCGAATACACCCAGAAGCAGCAGGAAGAGGTCGGTGACGTGTTCAAGGCCACCTTCCTGCTCCCCTGCAAGGTGCGCAAGTAGCGCCGCGCCGGGCTAATGACCCTGAGCCGCCGCGCTAGAAGGAGGGCCCTGGCGCTGGTTGCTTGCTGCGTCGCCGTGCTCGTCGCGGCGGCCACCGCGAGCGCCGTGAAGGTCACGGTCTCCGTCGGGGACATCGTCGTCCACGCCGAGGGGGGCGTCACCCCGAAGCGGCTGCCGCGCGACCGCTTTGCCCCGGTGGAGATCCACGGGGGCGGCAAGGTCAGCACCAAGTCCGGCGCCTACCCGCCCGTGATCGAAGACATCAACCTCGAATTCGACAAGCACGGCTCGGTCGTGACCACCGGCCTGCCGGTCTGCACGTCGGCGAAACTGCAGGCGACCACAGTTCCAGTCGCGCGCCGCAATTGCCCCGGGGCGATCGTCGGCAAGGGCTTCGGCCGCGGCGTGGTCGTCTTCCCCGAACAGGCTCCGATCCCGGTCTCCTCGCCGATCACGCTCTTCAACGGGCCGAAGAAGGGCGGCAACCCGACCGTCTTCGCCCACTTCTACACCACGGTTCCGGCGCCGGTGGCGTTCGTGATCCCGATCGTGATCGAACGGATCCACAAGGGCCGCTACGGATACCGGACGGAGGCGCACATACCGCCGATCGCCGGGGGCAACGGCATCCCGCTCGCCGGCCACCTGAAGATCGGCAGGCACTGGACCTACAAGGGCAAGCGCTACAGCTACATCAACGCCAGCTGCGTCGGGGGCCGCCTCCAGGCCCGCGGCGAATTCGACTTCAAGGACGGCACCGAACTCAGGGCGACGTTCCTCGAACCCTGCAGCGTCAGTCGCTGACCCGCAGCCGCGGGGTGCGGGTGCCGCCGCGCCGGCGCTCGGTCTCCGTCACCACGTCGAAGAAGACGTCGTTGCGGCCGCGCCGGACCTGGTGGGGGAAGAAGCGGCGGGCGCGGCGGTGCCCGGCGGTCATCGCCCGGTAGAGGGCCCCGTGGCCGCGCCCCCAGCGGATGCCGAAGATTTCGCGCACCCGTGGCGGCAGCGTGCCCTTGATGATGTGGTTCTGGGCGACGATGTTCCCGCGCGCCGGCGCCGGCACCGGCTGGTGGAAGGCGACGAGCGGCGCCATCTCCAGGCCGTGGTCGGTCGCCTGCAGGTCGGGTGAGGACATCCTCTCCTCCCACCAGGCGCTGAACTCGCGGTAGCTGCCGGGCACGTCGCCGCGCGGCAGCCCGAAGAGCTCGCCGAAGCGGACGTAGTCCTGCCAGAGGTCCTCGCGCTCGGCTTCGCTCAGCGGTCGCACCATCGCCTCGTACATCGCCCGCCCCGAGTCGGCGATCACGGCGAGCGTCCAGAGCATCAGCTCGGGATCGAAGGCCGAGTAAGGCGTTCCCGCAGGATGCGTACCGGCGGCCTCGGGCAGATCCCCTTTGACCCGCTGGTGCAGGCGCTCGACCACCGCAAGTGCCTTATCGGCTTCCTCGCGGGTGCCGAGCAGGATCGTCTCCTGGATCTTCGCCGTGCGCGCGAGCCGCTGGAAGGGTCGGTCGGCGGAGCGGGTGCTCAGCATCGTGCCCGTGTAGGTGAGCGGCTCCAGGGCCCCGATCAGCAGCGCCCGCTGGCCGTAGAGCAGGCCGACGGCGCGCTCGCCGTGCACCCGGCGGGCCATCGAGCGGCCGGGCGGGAAGTAGTAGTTGGGGTCCTCGTCGAGGTACGCCACCGGTAGCGAGATGCTACCTCGGCTCGGCGGATTCGGAGGCGAGCGCGACGGCGCGCTCGAGCGCGCCCATGTCCTCGCCCCGGTGCAGCTCGTGCGCGGCGAAGATCCCGTCGAGCTCCTCGCGACTCAGCGTCTCGCGCTCGAGCGCGGCGGCGGCCAGGTCGTCGAGGCAGCGCCGGTTGGCGGCAAGCAGCATCCGGGCTCGCCGGTGCGCGTCGCGGGCCAGCATCATCGCCGCCACGTCGACGTCGCGGCGCGTCCTGTCGGAGAGCGCGTAGTCGCCGGTCGGCAGCGCGATCGGCGGCGCGCCTTCGGAATCGAGCGCGACCCCCATCCCGAACTCGCCGACCATCTGCTTGCAGACCGCGTGCACGCGGGCGAGGTCGCCCGAGGCGCCGGAGAACGACGTGCCGAAGACCTCCTCCTCGGCGGCGCGGCCGCCAAGCAGCGTCACCACCTCGTTCTGCAGCTTCTCGCGCGACTCCAGGTAGCTGTCCTCCTGCGGCGAGGAGGCGACGAAGCCAAGCGCCGGGCCGCGCGGGACGATGCTGAGGATCTCCGGCGGGTCGCCGCCGACCAGGTGGCGGCAGAGCGCGTGGCCCGCCTCGTGGTAGGCGACGATGCGGCGCTCCTCGGCGTTGAGGCGGCGCGCCTGCTGCGCGCCGACCGACTGGCGCAGCAGCGCCTCGTCGAGGTCCTCGCGCGCCATCTCGGCCCGGCCGGCGCGGCCGGCGATGATCGCGCCCTCGTTGAGCGCGTTGGCGAGCTGCGCGCCGGTCATCCCGGTCGTCTTGCGGGCGACGTCGCGCAGGTCGAGGTCGGGGCCGAGCGGCTTGCCCTTGGCGTGCGACCTCAGGATCGCCTCGCGGCCATCGCGGTCGGGCGGGGAGACCAGCACCTGGCGGTCGAAGCGACCGGGGCGCAGCAGCGCCCGGTCGAGCTTGTCGACGTGGTTGGAGGCGGCGATGACGATCACCGTGCCGGGGTCGCGCTCGAACCCGTCGAGCTCGACCAGCAGCTGGTTGAGCGCCTGCTCGCGCTCGCTTGAACCGCCGTCGCCGCCTCCACCGCTGCGCGCTCCCCCCACGGCGTCGAGCTCGTCGATGAAGATCACCGCGCGACCCGACTTGCGCGCCTCCTTGAACAGCCGCCGGATCCGGGCGGCACCCCTCCCCACGAACATCTCGACGAAGCTGGAGCCCGAGGCGGCGAAGAAGTCGACCCCCGCCTGCGCCGCCACCGCCCGCGCCAGCATCGTCTTGCCCGTCCCTGGCGGGCCGAAGAGCAGCACCCCGCGCGGGGGCTGGGCGCCGAGCGCGGCGAAGCGCTCGGGGTCGCGCAACCACTCGGCGACGTCCATCAGCTCGTCCTTGGCCGCGTCGACCCCCTGCACCTCCTCCCAGAGCACCGGTGCCGTCTTGCTCGCCTTCACCGTCTCCGGCTTCGTCGTGCCGAGCGTCGAGCTCATCAGGCGCAGGAAGACGAAGAGCAGGCAGGCCATGAAGAAGACCCCGAAGACCGGGTACCAGTCGAAGAAGAATTCCTGGATGCCGCTGGCTGTGATTGCTTGGATCAAGTGCCCGCCGTTCGGTGGTGGCCGTCAGAAGTAGGCAGGGGAGTGTGGTGGGAAAACCCCCTCGGTCCAATCGCACATGTGTCCAGAAGGACCGGGCAGCGCTAAAGCCCCCCGATCGCTCCGGTGCGCTTTTGCCCCGCTATGAGGGGATAAGGCGCACCGGAAGGGCGGTCAGGCGCGTTCGACCTGGGAGCCGCCGACGATCGCCTCGGTGCCGTCGTCGCCGAAGACGATCCAGGCCTTGTTGCCGCCGTCGTAGTCCGGTGCCCAGAGCTTCAGCGTCGCCGGGCGGCCCCAGACGGTGACCGGCTCGTCGCCGGTCTCGGCCTCGCCGCGCCAGATCCGCGCGAAGGGGTTGCCGTCGAGCTCGGAGCCGATCGTCGTCGGCTCGCGGTGGCCGGGGTGGACGGCGGTCTCCGCGGGCAGCTCGAGCAGGCGCAGCACCGAGGCGCGCAGGTCCTCGAAGCCGCTCGCGCCGGGCGCCATCGTGCCGCCGACGGTGCCCTTGAAGAGGACGTCGGCGGTGAAGACGTCGCTGCCGTTGACCAGGTAGGCGACGTGGCCGGCGGCGTGGCCCGGGGTCGAGATCGCCTCGATCTCCAGGCCGCCCGTCGTCAGCTTCTCGCCGTCGGCGATCGTCACCGCGACCTCCTCGTCCATCTCCGCCGCGGCCTCGGCGTGGGCGACCATCGGCACGCCGCCGAGCCGCTCGCGCGCCTCGGCCAGCCCCGCCACGTGGTCGAGGTGCGGATGGGTGACCAGGACGTGGGTGATCTCGATCCCCTCGCGCTCGGCGCGGTCCAGGAGCGGCCCGAGGTCGTCGTTGCCGTCGATCAGCACGCCCGTGCCGCCCGCTTCGTCGGCGACCAGGTAGGCGTTCGAGAGCCACTGCGGGTTCTCGGTCCTCTCTACGATCACGGGGGAAGTATCCCTGCTCCGAGTCGGGTGCAACGTTTTCTACGTGATATGCACGTCAAACGCGTTGCACCTAGTCAGCCGTAGGGCTGGTAGAGGATCCGCTCGCCGAGCAGCTCGGTGACCGTGGCGAAGCGGTAGCCGCGGGCGCGCAGAGTGTCGATGATCCGCGGCAGCGCGGCTAGGGTGCCGGAGCGATCGCCGCCGCCGTCGTGCATGAGCACGATCGAGCCCGGCTGAACCGCGTCGACCACGCGGCTGTAGACGGCGGCGCTGCCGGGGCTCGTCCAGTCGGCGGGATCGACGTCCCAGGTGACGGTGCGCATCCCGTCGGCGGCCGCGGCGGCTATGACCGACGAGTCGACCGCGCCGCCGGGTGGGCGAAAGAGGCAGGGGCGGAAGTGGGTGGCGGACTCGATCAGCGAGGTGGTCGGCGCGATGCTGGCGTAGTCGGGGTATTCGGTGTGATGGGTCGTGTGGTTGCCGATCTCGTCGCCTTCTCGCAGGATGCGGCGCAGGGTCGCCTCGCGCCCGCCGATCTCCTGACCGATCTCGAAGAAGGTGCCGTGCACGCGCTCGCGGCGCAGCACGTCGAGGAAGCCGGGCGTGTAATCGCTCGGCCCGTCATCGAAGGTGAGGGCGACCGCCTTGCGGTTGCGCGGCCCGTTGGTGACGAGCCCGGCGCTGCCCCCGGTGCATCCCACCGCCCGCACCGGACGCAGGCGGAAGACGCGCTCGCCCCGCGCCGGCAGACTTTCCTCGCAGCGTCGTCCACGGTGGCAGCCGGGCTCGGCGAGGACGCGCCAGCGGTAGCGGTGGGGGAGGAGGCCGGCGTCGGCGGGCAACAGCGAGACGACCAGCTCGTCGGGGTCGGGCCGCTCGAGGCGAACCGGGATCGTCTCCGCGTCTGCCACGTGCCCGCGGGCGTTGAGCAGCTCGAGGCCGGCGCGCCGGTGGGCGTTCGGCTTGCCGCCGAGGCAGAGTCGCCGGCTGCCCTCGCCGCCCCGGCGGCGAAGATCCAGGCAGAGGAAGCGGGACTCAGCGGTGGGACGTCGCTCCAGTCGCGTGAGCGCGACCGGCTGGGAGGTGCGCACGGCGAAGACGAGGCGCCGGCCGGCCTGCGAGAGGCTGGCGGCGAGCAGCCGGGGAGGTGCCGCCCCGGCCCCGGCCGGCGCCAGCAAGGCGACGGCCACGACGACGAGCGCAATGAACGCGAGCTTGCGCGAGAAGGCGATTGGGCAGATATTGGCGGGCCATTTCCGGTACATGTGCGTCGGTTGATTTTCGCCACCCTCACCATCGTTCCCGCTAACGTGTTTTCAGTCGCCGTTCCCCCGAATCGCACCGCGGCTCCATGGTTTCGCCCGGCGCTCGTGGCGACTCTCCTTGCGATGACGCTCCTCGCGTACACGCCCAGCGCTGCCTGCGCGATCCCGGGTGGAGCCGGGCAGCTTCCCGAGGCAGCAGGCGAAACCGAATCGGGAGTCGGCGCGGCGGCGGCGACCCCGTTCGATCTCGCCGGCATGTGGATCTGGTACGTCGATCGCTCCGAGGGCGGCAGCGTGCCGGCCATCGTCGCCCGCGCCAGGGCCGCCGGGATCGGCACGCTCTACGTCAAGGCCGGCGACGGCGGCGATTACTGGAGCCAGTTCAGCCCGGGTCTCGTCGATGCCCTGCACCACGGCGGGCTCGATGTCTGCGCCTGGCAGTTCGTCTACGGCGAGCGGCCGCTGGCCGAGGCCAGGGTCGGCGCCGCGGCCGTGCGCAACGGCGCCGACTGTCTGACGATCGACGCCGAGGCGAGCTATGAGGGGCGCTACGCCGCCGCCGATAGCTACGTCCGCGCCCTGCGCGCCCGGATCGGCGCCGCCTTCCCGCTCGCGCTCGCCGGCTTCCCCTACGTCGACTACCACCCGGCTTTTCCCTACTCGGTCTTCTTCGGCCCCGGCGGCGCCACCGTCGACCAACCGCAGATGTACTGGAGGGCGATCGGCACCTCGGTGCGCGCGGTCTACGAGCACACCTATCTCTTCAACCGGCTTTGGGGCCACCCGATCTACCCGCTCGGCCAGACGTACATGGGCCCGAGCCGGGGCGAGCTGATCGGCTTCCGCCGCTACGCCGACAGCTACGGTGGGCGGCCGCCCAGCTGGTGGGACTGGCAGGAGACGAGCCAGAGCGGCTGGGCCGCGTTGGGCGCGAGCACTTCCGGGCCGATCGGCGGCTATCGCCCGATCGCGAGCCAGCCGCTGCTACGGCGCGGCAGCCGCGGCGACCTCGTCGTCTGGGCCCAGCAGCATCTGGTCGGGGCTGGCGCGAGCCTGCCGGTCACCGGGTTCTTCGGCCCGCGCACCGCAGCCGCGGTGCGCTCCTTCCAGCTCTCGCGGGGCCTGCCGATCGACGGCACGGTCGGGACGGACACCTGGCCGGCCCTGCTCGAAACTACGCCGGTGCGGCCACGTTGGTCGGCGCGCCGGGCGAGGACGCGCCGCCGCGGGGCCGCGCGCAGCTCTCGCCCGGTGCCGGCCAGCCGTCCCCTCTCGGCCTCGCTTCCGGCCCACGCCTACGAGATACACCCCGGTCCCGCCCCGTGAGCCGGCGCCCGGCGGGGGCGCTTGCGGGCATAGCCATTGTCTTTCTCCTCGCCGCTCCCGGCGGAGCGGTCGCTGGCGGCCCCGTTCCCGTGGGCGTGCTCGAGGCGCCGCGACCGGCGGTGCCGATGCACGACGTCGTACGGGGCGCGCCGGGCGCTGCGGCGGCGCGGATCTCGGCTACTGCGTCGTCGCAGCGCTACCCGGTCGACGACGGCAGCGAAGGGACGATCGCGGTCTCAGTCACCGCCGCCTGCGCGGAACTCTGCACCGCGGCCGAACCGCAGCGAATCGCCGGCTTCGTCGGCACCCTGCCGCACGGCTTTGAGATCGGGCTGCTCGAAGTGCAGCTCGACACTCCGTTCCAGCTCGAACTCGACTGCGGCTACGGCGCCGAGGCCTGCTACTACAGCGGCGAGGATCGGATCGTCCTCAGCGGCGACGAAGAAACCGATCGCGACGGCGCCACCCGCGACTACGTCCTCGCCCACGAGTACGGGCATCACGTCGCTCAGCATCGCGACCTGCCCTCGCCGTTCGCCAGCGCGATCGACTGGGGGACCGAGCGCTGGGCGAGCGTCGAGGGCGTCTGCCAGGGCAGGCGCCTCGGCAAGCTCTTCCCCGGCGACGAGGGCAGTCACTACTACGAGGACCCCGGCGAGGCCTTCGCCGAGACCTTCGCCCACCTTCGCTTCCCGGAAATGGCGGTGCGCTGGCGCTACCTGGGAGCGCTGCGGCCGACCGCCGCCTCGTTGCGGGCGGTCGAAGAAGACACCCTTTCGCCCTGGCAGGGGCGGACCGGCCTCCTGCTGTCCGGGCGCGTGCCAGCCAGGGGGGAGGGCGCAGCCGTCGAGTCGATTCCCACCCCGCTCGACGGGACGGTGACCCTGCGCCCAATCGGCCTGCACAGGCGCGGCTACGAACTCGCCCTCCGTAGCCGCGCCGGCAGGCTCCTGCGCGGTTTCCGCCCCCGCGCAACCCCCGGCCACACCGATTTCACCGTCTGCGGCCAGTCCCGCCTCCGCCTCGAGCTCCGTTCCCGCAGCGGCCACCCGACCCCCTTCAAGCTGCAAATCCAGCGACCCTGAGATAATGCCCGCCGGGCGCCAGTCGCCCATCCCCTGGGGGCGTAGCTCAGCTGGTTAGAGCGCCGGCCTGTCACGCCGGAGGTCGCGGGTTCGAGTCCCGTCGCTCCCGCTTCGGCAATCCGCATTTTAGAGCGGAATGGCCGTTCTGGGACATTCGGAGTTCCTCTCTTCATGGGTACCGAGGTGGGTACCCATTGCCAGGATCGCCACTTGTGCTGACGTGACTTCCATCCGGGTGACGCTGACATCACCCCGGAAGTCGCGCCAAGCGCCGAGGCGCCTCAGCTGCGATCAATTGCCTCGATGTTGCCCATGGCAAAGACTGTCGCCGGATGGCAGCGGGGGACGATTACTTCCGGGACGGTTTGTGCCAGACGAACGCCCTCGCTCGCCGCGTCTTGCCCGCCCAGCTGATGTGTTCTCGAAAACGATCCACGCCATCATTAAGGGGCTTGAGGCGGGCAAACAGATCCGGCATGTTCATTTCGGAGTCTTCTGCGATCGGATCTACCTTCCAGGCCTCATGGGCCTCGCGACCGGCGGTGGCCCGAGCGATCGAAACCAACTCCTGGTACTCCTGCGCGAGCCAACTGGGCCCGTCGGCAACCAGCAAGTTCTCACAGGTCGCCAACTCGGTTTGGACTCCAGAAAAGTGCATTGACAAACGGACTCGCTCAGCGCTTCGCTCCTCGGCCTCATTTCGGCGCCGACGAATCATGAAGGGCATCTCACGGTAAGCCAGAACCGCTTCCAAAGCGCGAGCACGAAGCTCCCGCCGCCGCTGGCGCTCGGTTCGGTCTCCGTTCACCCAGAGCGTCCACAGAACGCCAGAGAGCCCGATGAGCGCGGCAACCAGCGATATGACCACACTCAAGGAGTCGAGATCAACATTGACCTCCGCTACGGGCATGACCGCCAGTTCTCCGGGCACGCCTTGCAGCCTTCCGGGCGCGAATGAGGCTCGGGCGCCTCACGCTTATGCCATGGCTCGCCGAGTCGACACCGTGACTCACAGAAAGCGTGAGTTGCAGCGAGATCCCTCAGCTGCCGTAGGCCGCCATCGAGCGTCCATCTGTCTTTCGGTAGGTCGGACGGGTACCAGAGGCAAAGCGAAAGGTCCCGGACCGGACCGGATGATCGATTGCGATGGCGCCGGCACGCAATTCCGGACATCCGAGTGATGGGATCGTCAGGCTGGCTCGGGGACCAATAGACCTGAATCTTTCGCATCTCGTGCGAGCCGACAACGTCGACCGTGAAGTCGTATCGGTATTCGCGGAAACCACGCTCGCGCCGCACGAACTCCAAGCCCGCTTCGAGGGCTTGGAGTTCGAAGCGGGCTCGCATCTTCTCGGGATCGTCAGTGGACGTTCCCATCACACCAAGAGCTTCCCGTCTGTGGATAGGCAGATCCGATCCCAGCGGCCACGCCCGTGGCGTCCTCGCGTCCCAAGGCGCGCTTCATCCGACTGGCGGCTCGCTCGTTGATCTCCTTGATCTCTTGGCCGAAGATTGCCTCGAGCTCGTTCCGTGCAGCTTGGGGGCTGTATGCCTGATTTGCCCTCGCAACTGCGGCAGCCATTTCGGCAAGGCGAGCCGAGGCCCGCTCCTGCGTGACCCCTTGCGGAAGCCTGATCGGGTCCGTAATGGCGTCCGAGGGATCCTCGGTGAGGTGCGCGGCAATCTGCTCTGACGCGTAGGTGAAGAAGCCCTCAAGACCGACGCTCAGGCTCGTGGCCTCGTCGAAGAACTCAAGCGCGAGGGCACTGAGATTCCACGAACACATCACCGCGATCCCGCCACTCGCGGCGTCGCGCTTGACAGCGCGCTTCGCGAGGCGAAGGATCCGGGCCCGGAAGATCCTGAGATCTGGTGGATCCTTCTCGGTCATCAAGTACGTGTGGAGCATGGGATCACCTGGGTCCCACGAATCGGTCTCGAGATTCGGGATCCAGATCCCCGAGCGCTCGGCCATGCTTAGGCCAACGATGAAGTCAACGTAGGGGTCAACCTCGCCCCACTCGTCGAAGTCAACGGGCTCGTTGAACTCGATCTTGATCGAGCGCTTCTGACCCAGCGTCGTTGCCGTCGCGTTCGGGTATGTCCGTCGGACCTGGCTCTCGATGAAAATGCGGAAGGACTCGACGAAGGCGCTCGGCCCTTTGCCGACGCTAGGTGCGTCAGGGCCGTACGCTCGAAACTCCTCGAATTGGCGATCGATCATCTCGCCGCAGTCTGCGTCCTCGAGAGGCTTGTTCTCGGTGCCATGCGCGACCGATCCAGACGGGAATCCTTTTCTTCCTGCTGGGTGCTTGCCGGCGATGTCCAGAACCAGGTTGCGGCGGTTTTTCGCCTCCCGGAGTACGTCCTTGGGTACAGCAATCTCGTCGAGGATCTCCTCGATCACAGTCTCGGCCGGTGCCTTTGAGCCCGACGGCCGCTCAGCGACTGAGTCCATTCTGGTTACGTCCTTTCATGGTTAGAGCGAATGCGAATATCTGAGCTAGTCAGGCTCAGACCTCTATGGAACCACCGTCAGTGGACGTAAAAGGCGGCGGCCCGCCATTCGGGTGACTAGTCCGAATTCAGGCGGGCCGCCTCAGCATTCGCTCCAACGCGCGGAGTTCTACAGGACACGTCCGGACGTACGGTTGCGTGGGTCGACGAGACCCGGTCTCGGTGCAGCCTTCAGCCAAACATCGCCGAGTCACCAGGCAGGCTGAGCCCCCGTCCCCTGAATCGACAGCTGCTGGTGCTTGCCGCGGAGGCATCCTTAAGGCCAGGTTCCCTGTGGCTACACTTCTCTGGATGGCAGTTCATCCTTGGCCCGACATTCCCGACAAGCACCGCTGGGTGCTGGAGTCGATGGAAGAGCGGCTGGAGCAGACCACCCAGCCTGCGAGGGAGCTTTCCGCACGCGCCGACGAGCTTCGAGCGCAGGCGGCGCAGACCGACATCAATGGGTATCGCGATGCGGCCCTCGCTTTGGCCGATCGTTACGAGCAGGCGGCCGCTGCTCGTCTCGCTTCGGCGTAGTTCTACGGCTTGTGCATGGAGCGCAGTAGAGCTGCGATTTCTCGCTGCCGGTCAAGCAGGGAATCGATCTTGGGCTCGATGCGCTTCAGCTCGGACTCTAGTTCGGCGAGCACCTCCTCAGCTCCCATGCTGTCGAGCAGGCTTTGCTCTCGCCACCTGACAGAGAGCTGACGAGCGGTTGCCGATTGGCGGGGCAGCTCGACCGTCACGATCTGCGCCGACTCCGCAAGGAGCCGAGCCTGCTCGGGATTGCCTAGACCGGCCGCGATCAGCTCGCGGCGCGTCTCGAAGATGATCTCGTGGGCGATCGTCACTGCCCCAAGCAGGGAGTCGAGTCGTTTGATTGCCGGCGGGTGCTCGGGCATCGGGTCATCCTGTCGCAGCGGGCGGCGTAATGCGTGCAGACAGGACGCTGCGGCTAGGCGAAGATGCCCGTCAACTTTCGCGACGTCGTCCGGACGGGGCTTCGAGTGCAGGTAGCGCTCGGTCGTGGTCAGTTTCGAGTGGCCCATCATGTCCTTGACCGCTACGAGGTCGAACTGCTGGATTGCCAGGCTGCCAAAGCTGTGGCGCAGGTCGTGGAAGCGGCGCACACGGATTCCGGCCGCTTTCTGGGCGCGGACGAACCGGGTGCGGACGGCGGAGCGGTCGGGCGGGCCTCCGTCTGGGCGGCAGAAGACGTAGTCGTTCCGGCCGGTAAACGACTGCTGTTCCTGCAGTGCTTGGATCTCGGCGGCGGCCTGATCGGCGAGGGGCACTGAGCGCGCTCGCCTTGACTTGGTGCTCGACTCCTCGCCAGCGGACATCGATCGGGAGACCGAGAGGATCCGACGGTCGAGGTCGACGTCGGACCAATGCAGCGCAAGCAGCTCGCCGAGTCGGAGGCCGGTGAAGGCGGCGACGAGGAAAAGGACTGCGTCCTGCTCGTTGATTCGCGCCCACTCCCGATCGGTCTCGTCGGAGAACTTCGAATGCGGGTAGCCGCCACGTCCGCGATGAAGGCCCGTTCTGGCGGCGTCGGCCACGGCGCGGATCTCCTCCGGCTCGAAGGTCTCAACCGGGCGGGCGCCCTCCTCGGGTCGCTTGGCGGTGTCGGCCACCGAGTTGTAGCGAAGGCAAAAGGTCTCTTTGCGCCTCGCGTGCTCGAAGATCGAGTGCAGGATCTGGCGATGGATGTTGACCGTGCGGGCGCTGATGTCCTCCCGGTCCAGCCGAGCCAAGAAACGGCGCACGTCTTCGGCGGTGATCGACCTGAGCTTGCGCCCCTCGAACTCGCGCATGATCCGGGCCCCTCGCTGTTCGTCGATGTCATGCCTTGGTTTGGCGAGCAGGTTTCTGTGGCGATCGAGGGTGGAGGGCTTCGCTCGCTTCTCGAACTCGAGGTGCTCCATCCAGAGCCCGACGGCATCCTCGAAGCGCGCGTCCCGCTTTCGCGGGGCGATCTGCTGTTCGGCTTCGACTTCGGCGATCACCCCGGCCATCTCTCGATACGCGCGGCGCTCGTCGAGGAAGCCGTCGCGAACGCGACCGCGTCGCTTCCTCCAGCCACCGTTCGAGTCCGGCACGAGCCAGGCCCGGCCGAGCCGTCGCTTTCGCTGCCGCCTCGTCGCGTCGCGCCACTTCGCTTCGTAGAAGGGCACGCCCTTGTGCTCCCTGACGATCAGGGCGCCGCTCTCCTGGCGATCGATTTCCATCTCGAACCTCCTTGCCTGAGAATCTCTTCCTTGGCTCTGTCCGGTGAGATCGCCCTTTGCATCGGGCGAGCTCCGTCGTCGTGAGTACCGCGGTAGGTACCAACGCCGCCGATTCGAGACTGATCGAGACCGTTTTTCGCTTCCTTAAACGACGCGAAAAGTGCTTATTTGCAGGGAATAGGCGCTCCTGTCACGCCGGAGGTCGCGGGTTCGAGTCCCGTCGCTCCCGTGTCTCGAGGCGATCGTCATGGTCGATGTGCCCGGCGATCCATTGGAGGCCTTGCCTCTACTTGGGGCCCCATCTATTCGACGGTTTGCGAGCTACTGGCCGTGCGCTTTGGTCTTCGTTCTCATGTTGAATACCTTGAGGTTGCCGAGGCGGCGAACTGACCGTGCCAGGTGAGACTCGCGCAGCACAACCGTGGCGCGGATCGTGCTCCAATCTTCGGCCGTTGCGTTAGCGAGGTTCCCGTAGGCTGTCGCGGCTTCCCGGGTGCTTCGGACAGTTGCTTCGATGGCGGGCCAATCCTGAGCGTTCGTCTCCGTAGCGTGGAGGTGGGCAGCGAAGTCTCCCTCGAGGCGCTTGATCTTCCGCGCGGCGACCGCGGCTGGTCTGGGGGCGGTGCTCGCCGCGAGGCGGGCGAGTAGCTGGCGCCGGCGAAGATCGAGGTGCTTCACGGCGACTCGGAGTGAGCTTGCGAGAGCCGTGTTTGGCGCCAGCGGCAGGATCGCGCCGTGGTCGAGCTCAATGTCGTGGGCCGCTTGGGCGCAGATCGACGACAGTGCACGAACGGGGCCGCTACAGCGAATCACAAGCGCGTCTCGCTCCAATGGCATCGCCAGGATCTCGATCGCGCCACCGAATCGGACGGCAGGGCCGTAGAGCAGAGCGGCGCGTTCCCCGATCGTCAGGGCAGCCGGCCGACGGGCGCTGGGTGGCAGTGTCGCTCGAGCACTAGCGGGAATCAGGTTGGTTCCGGCCGTGGGGACTCGGCCGGCGACAACCGTAGTTCGTCCTCTGGCGGCCGCGACCGGGTCTCGCAGCTGAAACGCCGGGACGCTTGGCGCCGGTCTTGGTAGCCATCCGCCGGCGAGGTGAAGCTCGACCCCGCGGCGGTCGACGACGGTTTCGTCTCCGTGCGCTGGCTGGGAGGCGAAGACGTGGCCGACGACGCCAGCCGCCACAATCGCGACTACCGCGGTCGCAATGGCGACCGCTTTCTGCGAGCGTTGACGTCTCGAGGCCGCCAGCCGCCAGTCCTCGGTCGCGTTTGCCCAGTCCGCTCGGAGCGTCTTCGCAAAAGCGGTCGCGTCGGGGGATCGTTCCGGGTCCCAGTCCAGCACCCGCTCCAGCGGCGCCCGCAGAGCACGATTTCTCAATTCCCGTCGCCGCAGCGTCGCCAGGTTCAATGGCGGGTTGCCAGTCAGGCAGAACCAGAGCACGGCCGCGAGGCCGTAGACGTCGTCGGCGTGCGTTCTCGCTGTTCCCAGTTTGCGTGGCGCGGTGAAGCCGGGCGTCCCAAACTTTTCGCCACTGCTGGCGATCGGGACGGACTCGACACGCTTGCTGAAGCCAAAATCGGCGAGATAAGCAGTTCCATTCGCGTCGAGGAGGACATTGCCCGGACTTATGTCGCCGTGAATCTCGCCGCGTCCGTGCATATAGGACAGCGCTTTGGCGATACGCAGACCGATCCCCAGGGTCTCTGACGTGCTGAGTGGAAAACGGCCTTCGGCCACCACCCACAACGAGCCCGGGCGGAGCCGACGGGTGACTATAAAGTCGCCGTACTCGGGATCTCTGCCGGAATCGAGGAGCCGGAGGATGGTGTCGTCGTCCAGTTTCGCGTGGAGTTTTGCCTCGCGGAGGAAGCGCTCCCGGCCATGTCGTCCCGCCGGTTCCCTGAAGAGCTTGACGACGATCTCGTTGCCGGTTTCCAGGTCAATGCCGCCGAACGTCTCAGCGCTGCCTCCTCGCCCGGGCGTGTCGTCTGGGTCGAATTGCCAGCGGCCAGCCAGGACCGGGAGGTCAAACTCACGGTCGGTGCTCACCCTTCGAAGCCGATCACCGTTTCGCTTTCCCCTGCCTGGCCGGCACCGCCTCCACCGGGCGGAGAGCTTTCCTTGGCTACGCCGGATGGGGTCGCTTCGGTCGTTCCTGATTCCGTCCCTTCGGAGCCCACCAATGCGCCACCCGTGGATTCCACCGAACTACCCGAACCGCTACCGGGCGGGTTGACTGGTGGGGCCGTTGCCGCCGCAAGGGGAGGCACTGCCAGACGCTGGTCCGCAAGCTGGCGAACTGGCGTCGGCGATCGTGAGTGAGATGCCGGCGGGGTCCAGGTCGGTGAGAGCAACCAGGCGATCGTGGCCAGGTAGACGGCCCCGCCGATCCCGAGCCCGATCCAGCGTTGTCGTCTACGTCTCAACCACATGCGATCGCCATGTGGGCATTGCCAGGCGCGATGCACCACTCCCGCAGGAGACGCACTCCGGTCGCCGAGAGGCGATAGCGCTTGGCGATCCCAATGTGCCGTGGCTTCGTCGCCGAGATGGTCAGCTTGGTTCCCTGGCGCACACGCCCGTGGAAGAGTCCGCTGAAGGAGCCCTGGCCTCCGTACAGCCACCTCGATTCTGTGCGGCAGGCATGCCCGCCACAGGAGACGGTCACCCTTGCGCCCTTGGTCGTTCGCACGCTCAGAGAGGCGAGGTGAAGGGTGCCGCGCTGGAGGGTGAGGCGGACCTGGGCAACTAGATCGAGCTGTTTGGGGTCCGGGCAGCCGTTGTGGTCGGTGTCGACCCCACCGGTGCGCTTGCTCGGGCACTTGTCGAGATAGTCGGCGACTCCATCGCCATCGCTGTCGCGCTTGCTGTCGACCCCGTCGCAGTTCTCGTCGACCTCGTTATCGGGGATGTCGACGGCACCGGGGTGGATGGCGGGATCGTTGTCGCTGCAGTCGCCCGGCCGTGAGTAGCTATCTCCATCGATGTCGAGGTTCGGGGAGAAACTGGCGCTCACTTCCCAGCGTTCCTCGACGCTTTCGTACGGTTCCTCACCTGGTTCGACCGCGGGCATGAACTCCGCCAGGTAGCTCCCTGGTCCCAGTTCCGTATTTAGCTGCACGCCTTGATCGTGGATGTTAAACGGACCGACCGCGCAGGCAATCTGGCTGCCGCTGGCGGCGCGTATGGCGATCATCTTCAGCGACCAGGATTCAGGCTGTTCAGGCTCCATGTCGAGGCGGACGGTTCCCTGTTCGGAGACGTCCACCTTGGTCCAGACGCCCCTGCCGCCGTAATACGGGCGGTTTTCCGGACCGGCGCAGTACGGGGCTGGTGTGTCCAGGGAACCTCCGAAATTGTCGACGTGTGCGGTGCTCCCAAAGGAGAGCGGCAAGGCGTGTTTCGGGTTTCCATAGGGCGTCGGCTCGGCAATGTCGAGGCGAAAGTCGGCACCAAACAGGATCGGTGGTTCGGGGTCCCAGTTGCCGATTTGGACGAGGTAGCGGGTGCTGGCTTCGGTGTCGAACTCGTAGCGGCGGGGAGAAGGCCGCAGGCATGCGAGCCCGTCCGTTACCGTTGGCACGTCAGCCGCCTGGTACATGACCATCGCGAAGCTGTAAGCGCCTTCCAGCCGAACGACCACGGGCCTCCCTGTCCCGATGAACGAATACCAGTTGGTTGAGGTCAGCGTCCATTCCGGAATCTCGTAGTCGGAGCAGTAGGACCCCGAGCCCGCCGTGACCGGCTCGCCCGTCTCCACGCCATTTTCGTCGTAGCTCCCGTACTGCCAATCTCCCACCGACAGTTCCTTCGGCTGATACATCGAGTTAGCAGGAGGTCCGTCGGCTGCGCACACTGGCGGCAGCGTCAAACCAATGACCACGCCAAACACGACTCCGCCAAGCAGCTTGATTTTCCGCAACATATCCTGCGGCAATGCTATCCGTTGAGTCCGGAGTGGACCTAGGAGTGGTCGCGGTAGATGTTGCGAGCGCTTGTCGCGACGGAACGTTGACCACGGACGTCAGCCTGGAGCGGCTCGATTTGGTGCTCGATGCCTGGCGGTCTCAGATATCGGAGAGCTCCGTCTTCCACCTGGTGGCCGATTCGTCTCTGCGGAAGGAGCTCTCCAAGCAGGACAGGAAGCGGGTGGGGGAACTGCGACGCGCGCGACTCTTCCAGTACAGCAGGCGCGACGCGGATGAGCTGATTCTGGACTACGCTGAAGAGCACGGCGGCTGTGTGCTGTCGCGCGACCGGTTCCTCGATCATCGACGGCGACGCGCCTGGCGGCCCGAGCGCCACTTCAGCTGGAGCGTCAATGACCGAGAAGTTCGGATTGTTCGCCGGCAGTCTCGTAACACCAGGTCATTCGACGTCTCTCGCAAGGAGGAGCAGCGACTGGCGCGGGTGCGCGGCCTCACGTTGGACCACCCCATGACCCGGCGGCGCTGGGCTTGCGACTCAGACGCACCCTGCCTGACCAGGGACACCTCCCCGGAGGAGCTTCGTACGCTGCCTCTGCTGGAGAGTGAGACTGCGCTTTGCCCAGGCTGTCGGGAACCGTTGCGCGATCTCGGCCCGCGCCGCAGCGAAGCGGAGTTGAAGTTGCTCGTGGACGGCAAGCCGGTTGCGCGGTTTACCCTGCGGCAGGGTGAAACCGTGATATTCGGACGGCTGCGCCTGCCAAATACCGCCCGGATGGCGGAGTTGGCTCGAGGTGGGGCGTTCGCCGATCTCGGTCGCGAGCACGCCTGCCTCCGCATGAGCGGTAGGCGAATCGCCGTGAGGCCCTTGGACAACCGGCACTGCGTTCGCATTTACCCATGGAACAGCCAACGGCGGCGCTTCGATCGCAGTTATGAGGTTCCGTGCGAGGAAGGTTTCACGCCCGTCGGAATTCGCGACGTCATGCAAGTTGGCAAGCGCCTCGAATTGGTCCGATCTGGTCGGTCGATCGCCGAGGCGGAGGCGCTGCCACGCACCGATGCGGTGGCGAGCTGGCAGGGGAGAGTCACCACCGACCGCCCATAAGAGAAAGCCCCCTCGGCAATGCCGAGGGGGCTTTAGGCTTGGGGTTCTAACGTTGATATACCTCGAAGGTCGTCTAGCGAACTGACCAGTACTACTGTTTTTCGCACTGCACTGTACGCTTCGACGCCTTCGAGACCCAGGACTCGAACCTAGGACCCCCCAGGCTGAAAGATGCCGCCAGAATCGAACTCGGCCAAGGACCAACTCGACATCTAGCTTGATTGTAGGGAATCGTGGCGAACTGGCAAGACGCAGCCGTGGAAGTGTTCGACCTGCAAGGGAGAACGGTCGGATCCAAGATAGTGAGAGCGATAGAGCGGGCGGCGCGAACGGGCAAGATCGCCCTCGACTGCCGCGGTGCGCACTTCACAACCGGCCTGAATCTTACGGGCGCCACCTTCGCGCAGGCGGATTTCAGCAACGCACATTTTCAGCACGGGCTCCGCTTCGAGCGCGCCGTCTTCGAGGCCGATATCGCCTTCGACCGTGTCAGGTGCTCGGACCTCTCGTTTGCAGAGGTCAAGTTCGAAGGCTCGGCGACCTTTCGGGAAGTCAAGGCCGCCAATCTGCAGCTCCGCAGCGTCGACTTCCGTCGTTACGCCAGCTTTGACGGCGCGGTCCTCGGCTTCGGCACCGCTCGTGACGTCATCTTCGCCACTGAGGCGAGGTTTCGGGGCCTGACTAGCAAAGGGCCTCTGACCCTGCAATCGGTGGGGTTCGAAGGTCCTGCGACCCTCGACAGGGTGTCCGCAAGAGAGCTGAGTTGCCCGAATTGCAGGTTCGGGGGCCCGCTCGAAGCCGAGGGGATGAGCATCGAAAGGCGTCTCGCCTTCGAGGGAGCTCGCTTTGACAACACGCGGGCGCTCAAGCTGCGCGCCGACGAGCGGGTGAGCGTGTCCGGAACCAGCTTCTCCCAGTCGGTCTCGCTGCGGGTCGAGAGCCCGACCTTCCATGCCAGCGCGGCATGCTTCGAGCGGGGCGCCGACGTCCTCCTGCAACCAGGGGGTCAGGGTGATTTCGCTAGTGCCTCATTCCTCGGGCCGAGCCTGATCGCGACGATGCCGGGGGGAGGGCCACCGGCCAAGATCAGCCCGCTGGACGGGACGCGAATCGAGCGGTTGGTGCTGCAGGCACTCGACCTCAGCGAGTGCACCTTCGGTCGTCTACATCGTCTCGACGGCCTGTTGATCTCCGGCCGCGGCCAGCTCTCCCTCGCGCCGTCAGTGGTCGACGGCTCCTACCGTCGCGAGGTCCTGGCGGACGAGGTAGTTCGCCGCTCCCACAACCTACGCCCAATGCTCTCGTGGGCCCCGGTGGCGTGGAACCATCCTGCTGCACTAGAGGAGAAGTGGCCGCCCGCCAGCTCAGGGTCTATCGCCGACATATATCGGGCGATGCGCAAGGCGCGCGAAGATTCCGCTGACTACCCGGGAGCGACCGACTTCTATTACGGGGAGATGGAGATGCGCCGTGAAGGCGCGGACAACTGGGTCGAGCGCCTGCTGCTCACGGGCTACTGGGTGCTGAGCGGCTACGGGATGCGGGCGGCGAGGACGCTTGCGGCCTACGTCGTTCTAGTCCTCTTGATAGCTGCCGGCCTGCAGGCGTTCGGCCTTCAGGACCCACCGAGCTTCTGGCACACCGCGGCCTGGACCCTAACCGACTCTATTTCCCTCGTACGTCCCACCGAGCATCTCGACCTGACTGCTGCGGGTATGTACCTCAACTTCACAATCAGGATCATCGGCCCTGCGCTGATCGCCCTGATCGTGTTCGCCCTGAGATCCCGGGTGAGGCGCTGACCATCCGCCCGCGACAGGGCTCGGCAGATTTCGACTGCCGGGTCGCGTTTACCCCACCCGGTACTTGAGGTGAGTGACCCCGGGCGCCTCGACCGCCCGGACCTGCTCGAGCCGCGGCTCACCCACGCCTCCGAACAGGCGCTCACCGTCGCCGAGGAGGAGCGGAGCGACCGAGAGGTCGATCTCGTCGAGGAGGCCGGCAGCCAGGTACTGGCGGGCGACGCTCGCGCCACCCGCGAGCGAGACGTCTTTGCCGGCCGCGGCCTCTCTCGCCTGCTCCAGGGCGGACTCGATCCCGTCGGTGACGAAGTGGAAGATGGTGCCGCCCTGCATCTCCAGCGGCTCGCGCGGGTGGTGGGTGAGGACGTAGACCGGGACGTGGTAAGGCGGTTCCTCGCCCCACCAGCCTCGCCACGGGTCATCGCTCCACGGCCCCCTTTCGGGGCCGAACATGTTGCGGCCCATGATCGTCGCGCCGACGTTCTCGAACCACTCTTCGACCACCGGCGTGCTCGCGTTGACCTCGCCCTCCTCTTCGCGGCCGTGGATCCGCGCGAAGATCGCGAGCGGGAGGAGCCACTCGTGCAGGCTCTCGCCGCCGATCCCAAGCGGGTTCTGCTCGCTCTGGTCCGGCCCGGCCGCGTAGCCGTCGAGCGAGACCGCGATGTGGAGACGCAGCTTGGTCACTCGCTCTCACGATACGCGTCCAGCGGCCGGTACTCGCCCCCGCTGAAGACCAGCGGGTTGCCGGCGCCGCTCTGCACCTCGCGCACCTCGCCGGTGACGATCACGTGGTCGCCGGCGGCGACCACGTCGCGCAGGTCGCAGGCGATCCAGGCCAGGGCGTCGTCGATCGCGGGGATCCCATCGCGCTCGCTCCACGCCACGTGGGCCCACTTCTCCGCCACCGGCGCCTTGGTCGCGAAGGCGCGCGCGATCGGCTCCTGGCCGGCGTGCAGGACGCTGATGCCGAAGTGGTTGGCCGCCTGCACCGCCAGCAGGGTGCGGGAGCCGCGGTCGAGGCAGGCCAGCATCAGCATCGGCTCGATCGAGAGCGAGCAGACGGCGTTGGCCGTGGCTCCCGCCGGCCCGTTCGGCCCTCCGGCGCTGACCACGGTCACCCCGGTGGGCAGCATCGCCATCGCGGCGCGGAAGCGGGCGGGGTCGGGAGCGCTCATCGCTTGTCCGCACAATATGATGCGCGCCGCATGCGCCCAGCACTGATCGCAGTCATGGCCATCGCCGCCGCCCTCGGACTCGCCGCCTGTGGCTTCGGCGAAGAAGGCGTCTCGGTCGCCGACAACGAACCCGACCACGGCGGGGCCGTGCTCTTCGCCACGCACTGCTCGGGCTGCCACACGCTGAGCGCCGCGGGCACACAGGGCAGCGGCAATCGCGGCCTGCGCACGCAGGGTCCAAACCTCAACCAGCGAACCGAGACGTATGACGACGCTCTCTTCGCGATCCAGAACGGCGGCTTCTCGGGTGCGATCATGCCGCAGAACATCGTCGTCGGCGACGAGGCCGAAGAAGTTGCCCGCTTCGTCGCCAAGTACGCTGGCGGCGAAGCCGAAGAATCGCCCCGCCCCGGCGCCAAGTCGCCCTGACGCTCCGGAGACATGCTCGACCTGAAGCTGATCCGCTCCGACCCTGAGCGGGTCAAGGCGGCGCTCGCCCGCCGCGGCGCCGCCGAGCAGGTCGACGAGCTGCTCGACCTCGACGCCCGCCGCCGCGAGCTGCTGCCCGAGGTCGAGGGCGCCCAGGCCGAGCGCAAGGCGCTCTCCAAGCAGATCGGCGAGGCCAAGCAGCGCGGCGAGGACGCCGAGGAGCAGATGCGCGCGGTCGCCGAGCTGAAGGGGACGATCGAGGCCGGCAAGGCCGAGCTGGAGCGAGTCGAAGCCGACCTGGGGCGCCTCGCCGGCGCCCTGCCCAACCTGCCCGACCCCGACGCCCCCGAAGGGATGACCGAGGAGGACGCGGTCGTCCTGCGCGTCGAGGGTGAGCCCCCCAGCTTCGCCTTCGAGCCCCGCGACCACCTCGAGATCGGCACCGAGCTCGGCCTGATCGACGTCGAGGCCGCCGCCAGGCTCTCCGGCTCCCGCTTCGCCTACGTCAAGGGCGATCTGGTCCTGGTCGAGCTGGCGCTGGTCCGCTTCGTCCTCGACCTCGTGCGCGGCGAGGGTCACGAGCCCGTCGTCCCGCCGGTCCTCGTCCGCGAGGAGGCGCTCTACGGCACCGGCTTCCTGCCCGGCGACCGCGACCAGATCTACGAGGTGCCCAAGGACGACCTCTTCCTCGTCGGCACCTCCGAGGTCTCGCTGGCCGCCCTGCACGCCGACGAGATCCTCGAGGCCGAGCGGCTGCCCCTGCGCTACGCCGGCTTCTCCTCCTGCTTCCGCCGCGAGGCCGGCGCCGCCGGCCGCGACACGCGCGGCATCTTCCGCGTCCACCAGTTCGACAAGGTCGAGATGTTCTCGTTCGTCGAGCCGTCGGCTTCGGCCTCCGAGCACGAGCGCCTGCTGGCGATCGAGGAGCGCATCCTCACCGAGCTCGAGATCCCCTACCGGGTGGTAAACGTCGCCGCCGGCGACCTCGGCGCGCCCGCGGCCAAGAAGTACGACTGCGAGGCCTGGATTCCGAGCCAGGAGCGCTACCGCGAGCTGACCTCGTGCTCGAACACGACCGATTATCAGGCCAGGCGCCTCAACTGTAGGTATCAGCCCGCCGATGGCGAATCCCTACAGGCGGTGCACACGCTGAATGGGACGGCGGTGGCCGTGGGACGGACGATGATCGCGCTGATCGAGAACCGGCAGGACGCCGACGGCGGCTTCACCCTACCCACTATTTTGCATTCCTACGGGGCGCCTGAGAGGATCGGACCAGCGTGAACCGTGGCTTGAGTAGGGACAGAGCGGCACGACGATGAGCATCGGCGTGCGGGACGCCAAGCGGGTCGTCCTCTGCGACGACCACGAGATCGTCCGCGAGGCGATCAAGGCGCGGATGGCCAACTCGAGCACGGTCGAGATCGTCGGCGAGGCCAGCAACGGCCGCGACGTAGTCGACACCGTCAAGGAGCTGGAGCCCGACGTCCTCATCATCGACGTCGAGCTGCCCAAGCGCGACGGGATCGAGGCGACCAAGGAGGTCTTGAAGGTCCGCCCGCGGACCAAGGTGATCGTCTTCACCGCCCACGCCCAGCCCGACCTGCTCGCCCTCGCCCTGCGCGCCGGCGCCTCCGGCTACGTGCTCAAGTCGGCCCCGGCCGAGGACATCGCCCGCGCCGTCAAAGCGGTCACCGGCGGCGGCACCTTCCTCGGCGGCGACTTCGCCGGCGGCAAGCCCTCGGAGGTCGAGAAGCTGCTCACGCTCTCGCCCCGCGAGCGCCAGATCCTCGAAGCCCTGGCTGAGGGCCTGCGGGTGAAAGCGATCGCCGAACGCCTCCAGCTCAGCCCGGCGACCGTCCACACCCACGTGCGCAACGCGATCGCCAAGCTCGAAGTCGACACCCGCACCGAGGCCGTGGCGCTGGCCGTCAAGTTCAGCTACCTCGGCGCCGGCGGGAAAGCCTAGTCGTCCTCGGCCGCGGGCCGCAGCTCCAGCGCGCAGCCGTTGATGCAGTAGCGCTGGCCGCCGCGCGCGGCCGGGCCGTCCTCGAAGACGTGCCCGAGGTGGGCGTCGCAGTGCTTGCAGACGACCTCGGTGCGGCGCATGAAGAGGCTGTTGTCGGGCCGTAGCTCGACGTGCTCGAGGTTGGCGGGCTCGGTGAAGCTGGGCCAGCCGGTGCCGGAGTCGAACTTCGTATCCGAGGAGAACAGCTCGGCGCCGCAGCACACGCAGTGGTACATCCCCTCGGTTTTCTCGTCCCAGTACGGTCCGGTGAAGGCCCGCTCGGTGCCGGCCTTGCGGGTTACCTCGTACTGCTCGGGGGTCAGCTGCTCTCGCCACTCCTGGTCGGTCTTCTTCACTTTCTCCATAGGGAGAGGGTAGAGGGCGGTGAGGGGTAGCTCGGCGGACGCGCTTCGCGCTGAGTGTCCGGCGAGCTACCCCTCACCGCCCATACGATGCGCCGCGATGGACGAAGCGTTCTATGCCCGGAGCGGCGACAGCAGCTACCTGGCCAGTGAGCTTACGCGGGGGCCTTGGGACCCGGGGGCGCAGCATGCGGGGCCGCCTTCGGCGTTGCTCGGGCGTGAGATAGAGAAGCTTGTCGGGTCCGACGAGTTCCAGGTGGGACGGATCGTCTTCGAGATCTTGCGGCCGGTGCCGATTGGGGAGGTGCGGGTCGAGTCGCGGGTGCTGCGGCCGGGGAGGAGGGTGCAGCTGGTCGAGGCCTCCTTGGCGGGGGAGGCCGGGGAGCTGATGCGGGCGACGGCCTGGCTGCTACGGGTCTCCGAGCTCGACCTGCCGGCGGAGGCGGTTGACGTGTCACCCCCGCCGCAGGGACCGGAGGAAGGTTGGACGCCGGAGTTCTTCCCCACCGGACACGACGTCGGTTATCAGTCGGCGATGGAGTGGAAGGCGGTTGCCGGTGCCTTCCTCGAGCCGGGGCCGGCGACGGTCTGGATGCGGATGCGGCATCCGCTTGTCGCGGGCGAGGAGCCGACGCCTCTGCAGCGCGCCCTGATCGCGGCCGACGTCGGCAACGGCATCAGCGCCGTCCTCGACTTCCGCGAGTTCGTCTTCGTCAACGTCGACCTCACCGTCCACTTCGAGCGCATGCCCGCCGGCGAGTGGGTCTGCGTCGACGCGATCACCCGACCCCAGCCGAGCGGCATCGGCACCGCCGAGTCGGTCCTCCACGACGAGCGCGGCCGCATCGGCCGCGCCGCCCAGTCCCTCCTCATCGCCCAGCGCTGACCCGCCCGCCGGGGTGCAACGTTTTCTACATCCATTGCATGTAGAACGCGTTGCACCCGGGAGTCGGCCGGGGGGTCAGCGGGTGGCGAAGGCGGGACGGGCGCGCGGTGCGATCACGAGGGCGATCGTCGTCGCCGAGACGAGGGCCAGCGCGGCGGCGGTGACGAAGGCGCCCTCGTAGCTGCTCAGCGCCGCGACCAGACCGGCCAGCGGCGCGCCGAGGCCGACGCCGGCGTCGAAGAACGCCGTGAAGGTGCCGAGCGCCGCCCCCCGCCGCGTGTCGGGCACACGGCCCACCACGATCAGGGAGAGCGACGGGTAGAGCAGCGAGAAGGCGGCGCCCATCGCCAGTGCCCCGACCACCGCCACGGGCAGGCTGTAGGCGAGGCCGATCGTCGTCAGCCCGACCGCCTCGACCACGGCGGCGACGATCGCGACCCGGACCGGCCCGACCCGGTCCGGGAGGTCGCCGCCGACCAGCCGCGTCAGCACGACCATCGTCGCGAAGGCGCCGAAGACGGCGGCGCCGTGCCCGACCCCGCGCGCGTCGAGGTGCAGGACGACGAAAGCCGCCACCGTCGCGTAGCCGATCGAGCTCAGTGCCAGCGCCGCGCCGGGGCGGACCGCCTCGCGCTCGATCAGCGCCTGGTGTTCGTCCACCTTGGGCGCCGCGTGGAAGGGGTCCGGCAGCCGCGTCGCGATCAGCGCTCCCAGCAGCGGCGCCGCCCCGGCGAAGAACCAGACTGCCGTGTAGCCGGCGCTGTGCAGGATCAGCTCGCCGATCAGCGGGCCGACGCTGAGCCCGGCCCAGACCGAGAGGCCGTAGAGGCCGATGACCCTTCCGCGGCGCCCGAGCGGGGCCAGGTCGACGACCCAGGCAGAGCTCGCGGTGAAGACCGTGCCCTCGCCGGCGCCCAGCACCAGCCGCGCCGCGATCAGTCCCGGCACCCCCAGCGGCACCAGGTAGATGAACCCGCCGAGCGCGACCAGGATCGAGCCGAGCAGCACCGTCGGCTTGCGCCCCCTGTGGTCGGCGAGACGGCCCGCGAAGGGGCGCAGCAGCAGGCCGGTGACCGCGTAGGAGCCGATCACCACGCCGACCGCGACGTCGCCGGCGTCGAGCGGGCCGTGGATGTAGCGCGGCAGCACGGGCAGCACCGCGCCGACGGCCACCAGGCCGAGGAAGGTGACGACGAACACCCCGGCGAAGGCGACGCCGGGGCGCGGCACCGAGGGCGGGGCCTCCTCGCTCACAGAACCACCCCTGGTTCGCGCCCCAATCGCCACGGACTCGAACGACCGGCGATCACCGTGACGATTGGGTCGCTCACTGCTACTCGAGGAGCCCCGAGAGGTCCTCGATGACGAAGTCGGGCGCCGGGTCGGCGCCGGCGGCGTCCTCGAGCGAGTCGGCGCCGCTGAGCACGAAGATCGTCTTCAGGCCGGCGCCGTGGCCGCCGACGATGTCGGAGGCGAGCCGGTCGCCGATCATCGCCACGCGCTCTGCGTCGCCGATCAGCTCGCGCGCCGCCTCGAAGAGATGGCGCTCGGGCTTGCCGCCGATCTCGGCTCGCGCGCCCGAGGCGGTCTCCACGGCGGCCAGCACGGCCCCGGTTCCCGGCCAGAGGCCGTCGGGCATCGGCAGGTTCGGGTCGCGGCTGGTGGCGAACAGGGCCGCGCCACGCTGCAGCGCCAAGGTCGCGGTCAGCAGCTCCGCGTAGTCGAACTCGGCGTGCCCGGAGACGAGCACGACGTCGGCCTCCCGCCCGGCGTCCCCCTCGAGCAGCTCGAGCCCGGCCGCGGAGGCGGCCGACTTCAGTCCTGGCGCCCCGGCGACGAAGGCCTTGCCGCCGGCCCCCGCCCTTTCGGCCGCCAGGCGCGCCGTCACCACCCCAGCCGTGACCACGTGGCCGTCGGCGACCGGAACGTCGCGGTCGCGCAGGCGCGACTGGTAGGTGGCGGGCGAGCGCCCCGGGTTGTTGGTGACGAAGACGACCTCCTTACCGGCTCCGATCAGGCTGCGCAGCGCCTCGCGCGCCCCGGGCAGGAGCTCTTTCCCGATCCAGACCACGCCGTCGAGGTCGATCAGGAAGCCGTCGAAGTCGTCAGCAAGCGCCATCCCTTGGGGGCGGAGGCTAGTCGCTCGGCTCCGGTCGAGCCTTGCCTAGCCACGCGGCCCGATACGGTGATGGTCGTGATCGGCTCCAACGGCCAGGTGGTCGAGGCCAACGGCGTCTCCCGCCGCTACGGCGAGGGCGCCGCGGCGGTCGACGCTCTCGTCGACGTCACGACCGGATTCGAGCGCGGCCGCTTCACCGCGATCATGGGCCCCTCGGGGTCCGGCAAGTCGACCCTGATGCACATCCTCGCCGGCCTCGACCGGCCGACTGCGGGGACGATCGTGCTCGACGGTCAGGAGATCACCGGCCTCGACGACGCCGCGCTGACCAGGCTGCGCCGCGACAAGCTCGGCTTCGTCTTTCAGTTCTTCAACCTGCTGCCCGTCCTTACCGCCGAGGAGAACCTGACGCTGCCGCTCTCGATCGCCGGCCGCAAGCCCGATGCCGAGTGGCTCAAGCAGCTGATCCGCACGGTGGGCCTGGAGGACCGTCGCACCCACCGGCCAGCCGAGCTCTCCGGCGGCCAGCAGCAGCGCGTCGCCGTCGCCCGCGCCCTGCTGCCCAAGCCCGCCGTCGTCTTCGCCGACGAGCCGACCGGCAACCTCGACTCGAAGGCGGGAGCCGACGTGCTCAGCCTGCTGCGGCAGGCCGTCGACGAGTTCGGCCAGACCGTGATCATGGTGACCCACGATCCCGCCGCCGCCTCGCACGCCGACCGGCTGATCACGCTGCGCGACGGTCGCATAGTCCACGACGACGCGCCCGGCTCGACCGACGAGGTGATCGAGCTGCAAAAGCGGATTGACTAGGCTCGCTCTCAAGAGCCTCTGGGCGCGCAAGGCGCGGGCCTTCGCGACCACCTTCGCCGTCGTCGTCGGGGTCGCCTTCGTCGCCGGCTCCTACGTCCTCACCGACACGATCTTCGCCGCCTTCGACGAAATCTTCGGCGAGTCGCTGAAGGGGACGAGCGTCGTGATCAGCGCCGAGAACCCGGTCAAACAGGAAAACGGCGAAATCCCGACGGTTTCCGCCTCGCTGCTACCGCGCGTGCAGCGGACGCCCGGGGTGCGGCTGGCGGCGGGCGCGATCTTCACCCCGGGCGGCTTCTTCGACGCCGAAGGCAACAAGATCGGCAACAAATTCGCGCCCAAGTTCATCTCCTCGGGCCTGCCCGACGGGCTCGAGTCACTCACCTATATCGAGGGGCACCAGCCGCGCGGGCCGACCGAAGCCTCGCTCGACAAGGCCGCCGCCGAAGCCTCCGGGCTGGAGCTGGGCGAAGCGATCAGGCTGATCGGCCAGGGCAGCGCCCGCTCCTTCGACCTCGTCGGCTTCACGCGGCTCGGCGGCGCCTCCTTCGGCGGCGCCAGCATTGCCCAGGTGACGCTGCCGGTCGCGCAGCACCTCACCCACAAGGTCGGTCGCTTCGACCAGATCTCGGTCGCCGCCCGCAAGGGCGTCCCGGCGAGCGCGCTGAAGAATCGGATCGCCCGCGAGATGCCGCCCGGCGTTCGGGTCGAGACCGCGCAGGAAAACGCCGACCGCGGCTCGGAAGAAATCCGCGAAAACCTCACCTTCCTGCGCATCTTCCTGCTCGTCTTCGCCTTCATCGCGATCCTCGTCGGCTCCTTCCTGATCTTCAACACCTTCTCGATCACCGTCGCCCAGCGGATCTCGGAGTTCGGCCTGCTGCGCACCCTCGGTGCCTCGCGCCGCCAGATCCTCGTCGACGTCGTCGCCGAAGCCTTCGCCGTCGGGCTGATCGGCGCCGTGCTCGGCATCGGCGGCGGTTTCCTAATCGCGATGCTGCTCAACGCCCTGCTCGAAGCGTTCGAAGTCGACCTGCCGACGACCTCCCTGGTGCTGGAGTCGCGCACGGTCGTCGTCTCGCTGCTGGTCGGGGTCGTCGTCACCGTCCTCGCTGCCCTCGTCCCGGCGATCCGCTCGACCCGGGTGCCGCCGCTCGCGGCCTTGCGCGTCGCCGTGCCGGAGCCCAGCCGCCGGCGCCGCCTACTCGGAGCGGTGGCCTCGCTGCTGGTCGGCGTCGCCGGCCTGGCGATGATCCTCATCGGCCTCTTCGGCAGCGCCGCCGCCGGCACCGCGGCAGGCCTGATCGGCGGCGGCGCGGTCGCCATGGTCTTCGCCGTCTCGCTCTTCAGCCCGCGCCTCGTCGGACCGCTGGCGACCGTCGCCGGCTGGCCGCTGGAGCGCCTGCGGCGCCTGCTCGGCCGCCTCGCCCGCGAGAACGCCCAGCGCAACCCGAGCCGCACCGCCGTCACCGCGGCGGCGCTGATGATCGGCCTCACCGTGGTCGCCTTCGTCACCGTCTTCGCCGCCGGCCTGAAGAGCTCGGTCGCCCAGGTGGTCGACGAAAACTTCGCCGGCGGCCTCGTGATCCAGAACAGCGACGGCTTCTCGCCGATCCCGGCCGGCGCGGCGCGGGCGGCCCGCAAGGTGCCCGGCGTGAGCGCCGTCGCCACGATCCGCGCCGAGCAGGCGAAGCTGCTCCCCACGGGCGCCGGCGTGCGGGTCTCGGCGGCCAGCCGCGACGTCGAAAAGACGGTCCAGATCGAATGGAAGAAAGGCGGGCCGGCGGCGCTGCGTGGCCTGCGCGCGGGCCAGGCGATCGTCTCCGACGGGTTCGCCTCCGAACACGGCCTCGAGCTGGGGGACCGCTTCCGCCTGCTCAGTCAGACCCGGCACCTGCCGAGCTTCGAAGTCGTCGGCGAGTTCGCCTCCAAGCTCGGCGTCTTCGGCAGCGTGCTGATCGACCAGGCGTCGATGGCGCGCGAGTTCGGCCAGACCCAGGACACGATCGACTTCGTCCAGGTCGCGCCGGGGGCCGACCAAGCCGAGGTCCAGGCGATCCTCACAAAAGGGGTGGAAGCGGCCTTCCCGGTCGCCGAAGTCCTCAACCAGCAGGAACTGAAGGAAAGCCGCGAAGAACAGGTCGACCAGCTGGTCAACCTCGTCTACGCGCTGCTGCTGCTGGCGATCGTCGTCTCCCTGTTCGGGATCGCCAACACGCTGGCGCTCTCGATCCACGAACGCCGGCGCGAGCTGGGCATGCTGCGGGCGATCGGGATGTCGCGCCGCCAGGTGCGGACGATGATCCGCTACGAGGCGGTGATCACCGCCCTGATCGGCGCCATCCTCGGCATGGCGCTCGGCCTCGTCTTCGCCGCCCTGATCGCCCAGCCGCTCAAGGACGAAGGCTTCACGCTTTCCTACCCGGTCGGCCAGCTGTTTGGGCTGCTGGTCTTCGCCGCCGCGATCGGCGTGCTCGCCGCGATCGCCCCGGCGCGCCGGGCCTCGCGGCTGGACGTGCTCGAATCCCTTCAGTACGAGTAGGGCCTTAGACCGCCGCTCCGAGGGTTTCACCCCCTATAGGGGGTACAAATCGCGGATCGGCGTGATGGAAGCGCGAGGCGCCTCAGCCGCGCCTCAGGAGGCGCCTGACTGCGCCCATCAACTCCTCGGTGAGCTCCGCCTGGTTGCCGTCCGCAGCCCCCGCGACGCAGTGCGCCGCGTGGTCGGAGAGCAGCTCCAGGCCGACCTTGTCCAGGGCCGCCTGGATCGCGGTCACCTGGGTGACGACGTCGATGCAGTAGCGGTCTTCCTCGATCATCCGCTCGATTCCGCGCACCTGCCCCTCGATCCGCCGCAGCCGCTTCAGCACCGCGTCCTTGTCGGCGCTGTAGCCACGCGGAGCCTGTGCGTCAGCCGGTCCGGTTGGGGTCATGCCCACATTCTTACATACCCCCCAGGGGTACCAACGGGGTTCCGGTGCGCTTTATGTGGTTATAGCCCGTATAAGGCGCACCGGAAGGCCTCAGGCGAGGCCGAGGCGCAGGGCGCCGGCGACCTCGAGCATCGCCGCCCGGGAACTGGGGCTGATCGCCGTCAGGTTGGCGAAGCCGTGGATCAGGTTTGGGTAGCGGCGCAGGGCGACCTTGAAACCCGCCTCGCTCATTCGCGCGGCGTAGGCCTCGCCCTCGTCGCGCAGCGGGTCGAAGCCGGCGGTGGCAACGTAGGTGGGGGGGAGGTTGGCGAGGTCGGGCGCTCGCATCATCGAGACGCGCGGGTCGTCGGGGGCGCACCCGTCGGGGAGGTAATGGCCCTCGAACCATCGCATGTCGTTGCGGGTCAGCAGGAAGCCCTTGGCGAACGTCGCCCGCGAGGGCTGGTCGCCGACGATGTCGGTCGGCGGATAGAGGAGGAGCTGCATCGCCGGCCGCGGCCCCGGGTCGCGCGTGGCAAGACAGATCGCCGCTGAGAGGTTCGCGCCGGCGCTGTCGCCGCCGACCGCGATCCGGTTCGGGTCCGAGTCGAGCTCGCCGGCGTGCTCCGCCGCCCAGGAGAAGGCCGCGACCGCGTCTTCGACCGGAGCCGGGAAGGGGTGCTCGGGCGCCAGCCGGTAGTCGACGGAGAGCACCCGGCAGCCCGCGAAGGCGGCGAGGAACCGGCACAACCCGTCGTGCGTCTCGAGGTCGCCGACCACCCAGCCGCCGCCGTGGTAGTAGACGAGCAGCGGCCCCGGCGCCGCCGGCGCGCCGTGGGCTTCGTAGAGGCGAGCCGGGATCTCGCCGCCCGGTCCGGGGATCGCCATCTCCTCGACTCGCGCCATCGGTCGCGCCGGGCCGCAGACCACGGGCACGCCGGCCCGGTTCTCGGCCCGGGCCTGCTCGACCTCGCGGCCCTCTACCAGCGAGAACTCGCCTTCGAGCGCCGCGAGCCGCAGCAGCATCTGGACGTCGGGCGCGAGCTCCTGTCCGTCGAGCCGCGGCGGTGGCCCGAGCAGCCTGCGGATCCTACGCGGAGGCAGGCCGCAGGCCCGGCGGGCGATGCGGTGCTGGATCGAGGGGGGCAGTTCGGGCGGAGCCATGACGGCGGCAGGCTACGCGATCCCGCGGTGACGCATCTCACACGCCGGGCGCTTTCGGGTACTAGCCTGGGCGGGAGGCGCGATGGAGGCAGCGACCACAACCGCTCCGCGACCGGCGACCCGGCCGGTGCAGCGGCGCCTCCCTCCGGGCCCGCCGCTGCCGCGGCCGGTCCAGACCGCGTTCTGGTCGCGCCAGGCGCGTCGCGTGCTCTACACATGCCAGGACCGCTACGGCGACGCCTTTACGATCCGCATCGCCTACGAAGGCACCTGGGTGGTCCTCGCCGACCCGGCCGCGATAAAGCAGGTCTTCACCGGCGACCCGAAGGTCTTCCATGCCGGCGAGGGCAATGAAATCCTCGCCCCGGTGCTCGGCCGCAACTCGCTTCTGGTCCTCGACGAGGAGCGACACATGAGCCAGCGCAAGCTGCTCCTGCCGCCCTTCCACGGCGCCCGCATGCAGGGTTACGAGGAGACGATGAGCGAGATCGCGGCGGCCGAGATCGAGGACTGGCCGACCGGCGAGCCCTACGCGCTGCGCCCGCGGATGCAGGCGGTGACGCTGGATATCATCCTGCGCACGGTCTTCGGCGTCGGCGCCGAGCAGGCCGGGAAGCTCGCCGACCTGCGCGACGCGCTCCGCGCCTTCCTCGACTTGACGACCAACCCGCGCTTCCTGGCGCCGCTGATCGCGGTCGGGCCGGACCGGGTGCGCCGTCTCGCCCCCTTTCGTCGGCGCATCGACCGCGTCGACGCCCTGATCTACCGTGAGATCGCCGAGCGCCGCCGCGCCGAGGACCTGGAGGAGCGCGACGACGTCCTCTCGATGCTGGTCGCGGCCCGCCACGAGGACGGCTCGCCGATGAGCGACGAGGAGATGCGCGACGAGCTGCTCACCCTGCTGGTCGCCGGCCACGAGACGACGGCCACCTCGCTCGCCTGGGCGGTCGAGCGGCTCGTTCGCCACCCCGAGAAGCTGGAGCGCCTGCGGGCCGAGGTCGGCGACGGCGACGACGCCTACCTGACCGCGACGATCCAGGAGTCGCTGCGCCTGCGCCCGGTGATCTCGCTCGTCCTGCGCAAGCTCACCGAGCCTGTCGAGATCGCCGGCTACGAGCTGCCGGCCGGCGTCTCGGTCGCTCCCTGCGTCTACCTCGTCCACCGCAACCCCGAGGTCTACCCCGAGCCGCAGGCCTTCCGCCCCGAGCGCTTCCTCGAGAACCCGCCCGGCACCTACACCTGGATCCCCTTTGGCGGCGGCGTCCGCCGCTGCCTCGGCGCCTCCTTCGCCCAGTTCGAGATGGCCGTCGTCCTCAGGGAGCTGGTCCGCCGCCACCGGATCCGCCCCGCGCGCCAGAAGTCGGAGCGAATCTTCCGCCGCGCGATCACCGAGACCCCGCGCCACAACGCCACCGTCGTCCTCGACCGACTGAGGCCGTAGAGCCAAGCAGTGGCGTGCAAGCGGCGGCGCGGCAGTGCTCTGCACGGCGCGCCGCCGCGGGTGCGGCAATGCGCCGGCTATACGCCCTCAGCCGCAGCCGGTGTTGTTGCCGCAGGAACTGCACGTGTAGCAGCTGCCCGTCCGCTGCATCATGCCGCCGCACTGTTCGCAGGCCGGGCCGAGATCGAGGCCGGACATCTTGGCTGGGACCACGGGGGGCGTTTCGGTGAAGGCGCTGGAAGCCGGGACCGCCTCGCCGCCGCTCGCCTTCGCCTTCTCAGCGCCGTTGGCGTGACCGTTGCCGCCATTGGCCGGGCCCGCCGTGTCGGTGGCGATGCCGAGCCCGAGCTGGCTCGTCTCGGCCTCCTTCTTGGCCCGCACCTCTTTGGTCAGGATGCCAAGGTCCTCGAGCACTTCGACGTCATCGATGAAGCGGCTCGCCAGCCAGCGCATGATGTAGTCGGGCATCGACTTGGCGAAGGGGATCTCGGGGTTCTGGGTCATGCCCTCCGGCTCGAAGCGCATGTAGCTGAACTTGCGCACGAAGTCCTCGAGCGGGACGCCGTACTGGAGGCCGAGGGAGATCGCGGTCGCGAAGGCGTTGAGCAGCCCGCGCATCGTCGAGCCCTCCTTGCCGATGTCGGTGAGGAAGATCTCGCCGACCGAGCCGTCGTCGTACTTGCCGGCGGTGATGTAGCCCTCATGGCCGGCGATCTTGAACTTGTGGGTGATCGATTCGCGCTCCTGGGGCATCCGCTTGCGCTCGGGCGGCGCGGCGACCACCGCCTCCGCCTCGGTCTCCTTCTCCTCCTGCGCGTCGGTGCGCAGCGCCTGCGCGGTCTTGGAGCCGTCGCGGTAGATCGCCAGCGCCTTCAGGCCGCCCTTCCAACCGCGCGTGTAGGCGTCGGCGATGTCCTCGACCGTGGCGCTCTGCGGCAGGTTGACGGTCTTGGAGATCGCGCCGGAGATGAAGGGCTGCGTCGCCGCCATCATGTCGATGTGGCCGGTGTGGGAGATCGCCCGCTCGCCGACCGCGACATCGAAGACCGGCAGGTGCTCGTCCTTCAGGCCGGGAGCGCCGACGATGGTGCTGTTCTCGGCGATGTGGGCGTCGATCTGCTCGACCTGCGGCTCGGCGTAGCCGAGCGTGCGCAGCGCTAGCGGCACCGACTTGTTGACGATCGTCATCTGGCCGCCGCCGACCAGCTCCTTGAACTTGACCAGCGAGAAGTCGGGCTCGATCCCGGTCGTGTCGCAGTCCATCAGGAAGCTGATCGTCCCGGTCGGTGCCAGGACCGTCGCCTGGGCGTTGCGGTAGCCGTGCTCCTCGCCGAGCTCGACCGCTTCGTCCCACGAGCGCTGCGCCGCCTCGAGCAGCTCGCCCTTGATCCCGGTCCCGTCGACGTCGTAGGCGGCGTCGCGGTGCATCCGCATGACGCCGTTGTGCGGCTCGCGGTTGCGCTCGTACTCCTCGTAGGGGCCGGTCGCCCCGGCCGCGATCAGCGCCGACTGGCGGTAGGCGCGGCCGGTCATCAGCGCCGTGATCGCGGCCGCGACGTTGCGACCCTCGACCGAGTCGTAGGGGAGGCCGTCGGACATCAGCAGGGCGCCGAGGTTGGCGTAGCCGAGGCCGAGCTGGCGGAACTTGTTGGCGTTCTCGGTGATCTCCTCGGTCGGGTAGGAGGAGAAGCCGACGACGATCTCCTGGGCGAGGAAGACGACGTCGACGGCGTGCTCGAACTCCTCTGCATCGAAGCTGCCGTCGGGGCGGCGGAATTTCATCAGGTTGAGCGAGGCCAGGTTGCAGGCCGAGTCGTCGACGTGCATGTACTCGCTGCAGGGGTTGGAGGCGTTGATCCGGCCCGACTCCGGGCAGGTGTGCCAGCGGTTGATGATCGTGTCGTACTGAATGCCCGGGTCGGCGCAGCGCCAGGCCGCGTCGGCGATCTGGTTCATCAGCTCGCGCGCGTCGAGCGTCTTCACGGTCGAACCGTCGGTGCGCGCGGTCAGGTGCCAGTCCTCGTCGGCCTCGACCGCCTCCATGAAGTCGTCGCTGACCCGCACCGAGTTGTTGGCGTTCTGGTACTGGATCGAGGTGAACCCCTCGCCGTCGATCGACATGTCGAAGCCGGCGTCGCGCAGCGCCTCGGCCTTTTTCTCCTCGTCGGCCTTGCACCAGATGAAGTGCTCGATGTCCGGGTGGTCGACGTCGAGCACGACCATCTTCGCCGCCCGCCGGGTCTTGCCGCCGGACTTGATCGTCCCGGCCCAGGAGTCGGCGCCGCGCATGAAGCTGACCGGCCCGCTTGCCGTACCGCCCTTGGCCAGCTGCTCCATCGAGCCACGGATGTTGGAGAGGTTGATCCCCGAGCCCGAGCCGCCGCGGAAGATCTTGCCCTCCTTGGTGTTCCAAGCGAGGATCGAGTCCATGTTGTCCTCGACGCTGAGGATGAAGCAGGCGCTGCACTGCGGGCGCTCCTCGAAGCCGACGTTGAACCAGACAGGCGAGTTGAAGGCGGCCTTCTGGTTGAGCAGGATCGAGGTCAGCTCGGCCTCGAAGGTGTCGGCATCCTCGTCGGAGGCGAAGTAGCCGCCCTCGCGCCCCCAGTCGGAGATCGTCCCCGCGACGCGGCCGACCATCTGTTTCACCGAGCTCTCCCTCTTCTCGGTGCCGAGCTGACCGCGGAAGTACTTCTGGGCGACGATGTTGGTTGCGTTCTGCGACCAGCTCTTGGGGAACTCGACCCCGCGCTGCTCGAAGGCCGGGCTCTCGGGATTGCCGATCACCGCATCGCGGATCTCCCACTCGACCTCGTCGAAGGGATGGGTCCCGGCGGTCGAGAATCGCCGCTCTATCGAGAGGCCCTGCAGACCGGTCTGGGGGGTGCTTGTGGCGGTCTTGGACATCGAACTTCTCCTCTCGCGGCGACTTTCAGGGGTAACTGCGCAGGATCGTCACCGAGTCGGACGTAATTCGTGACGCCTGACACCGCAAATGCCGCAGTTTTCGCCGCTGTTCCCCTCTATGGTGGCAAGTCGATGGTGCGGGCAAGGGCCGCCGAGAAAGTGGAATCTGCAAAGGAAGTTGCAGCGGACGCGATCGCCGCGGTCAAGCCGCGGCTGCGCGGCGTCTCGCATCAATGGGCCTTCGTCGTCTCTCTTTTCCTCGGCGCCGGCCTGATCGTCGCCGCCAAGACGACGGAGGCGACGCTCGCCGTCGCCATCTACGCCGCAAGCCTCTCCGCTCTGCTCGGCACCAGCGCGCTCTACCACCGGATCGACTGGAAGCGGCCGGAAGCGCGCAAGTGGATGCGCCGGCTCGATCACTCGATGATCTTCTTCCTCATCGCGGGCACCTACACGCCCTTCGCCCTGCTCGTCCTGCACGGCCCGCTCGCCGACGCGATCCTCCTCGTCGTCTGGATCGGCGCGATCGCCGGCGCCGTCGTCGAGATGATCTGGATCGAGCACCCGAAGTGGGTCGCGGCCGTGATCTACCTCTCGCTGGGCTGGGTGGCGATGATCTCCTTCCCCCAGCTCTGGAACGACATGGGCGTGACCGGCACTCTCCTCGTCGCCGCCGGCGGCCTCCTCTACACGGCCGGCGCCGTCGTCTACGCGACCCAGCGCCCCGACCCCAACCCGCGCGTCTTCGGCTACCACGAGGTTTTCCACCTCTTCGTCATCCTCGCCGCCGCCGCCCACTTCGCCGCGGTGGCTTTCTTCGCGCTGCCGGCGGCCTAGGCCGCGATCAAATCCGCCTCGCGCTCGGCGGCGGCAATCAGCTCGGTGAGGATCTCCTCCAGCCGCTCGCCCTGCTCGGGGGTGAGTTCGAGTCGGCCGTCGACCAGGTGGTCCCTGGCGTGGGCCACCGGGAGCTCGGCCTCGATCACGCGGCCGCCCATCGTGGCGAGGACCTTGCGCAGCTCGGCCTGCGCCCAGACCGCGCCGAACATGCCGGTCGAGGCGCCGATGACCGCGACCGGCTTGCCGTTGAGCGCGCTCCTGCCGGCTGGGCGCGAGACCCAGTCGAGCGCGTTCTTGAGCTGGCCCGGGATCGAGCTGTTGTACTCGGGCGTCGCGACCAGGATCGCGTCGGCCTCGCGCACCGCGGCGCGCAGCTCCTCGACCGCCGCCGGCGCTCTTTCCCCTTCGACGTCCTCGTCGTAGGGCGGGACCTCGCCGAGGCGCTCGAGCTCGACTAGCTCGGCGCCCCCCGGCAGCCGCTCGGCGGCGGCCCGCAGCAGGGCGCCGTTGGTCGAGCCCCGCCGCAGACTGCCGGAGATGCCGAGGACCCGCATCGTTACTCGTCCTCCTCGACCAGCTCCAGCTCGACCGCGATCTCCACCGCGTAGTCGAGAACCTCGCCGCCGCTCGGCAGCTCGGCGTTCCAGTCGAGCCCGAAATCGCGCCGGTCGACGCTCGCCGCCAGCGAGAGACCGACCCGCGCCTTGCCGTAGGCGTCCTCGCCCAGTCGGGCGAAGCGACCCTCCGCTTCGACCTCGCGCGTCTCGCCGCGGATCTCCAGCGCGCCGCGCACTCGCGCCGAGCCATCCTCGTCGATGCTCAGCTCGGTGGAGCGGAAGCGCAGCTGCGGGTGCCGCTGGGCGTCGAAGAACTCGGGGGAGAGGAGGTGGCCCTTGAGCTGCTCCTCGTCGATCTGGATGCTGGTGACGTCGACGCTACCCTCCAGCTGCGGCGTCTCGCCACCGGTGAGCTGCGCCTCGTAGTTGCCGAAGCCGCTGCGGAAGGTCGAGACCCCGTTGTGGACGACGGCGAAGCCGATCGAGGAATGAACCGGGTCGACGACGTAGGTCCCGGCCGGTGCTGCCTGCTCGATTGCCTGTGCCTGCGCGCTCATTTCTGCTCCTTCTAGTAGTTGTTTCGCAAATAGTTGTTACAGAAACAATCGTAGCAAAGTTAATTAGCTTGTCAACTATTGCTATGGCAAGGACCTTCTGCGAAGATGAGGGCATGACCCCTCAGGCGACAGCGGCCCCGCGCGATCAGCGAGCCAAGGCCCGCAACGCCCACGGCGACGCCTGGGGCGCGCTCACCCGCACCCACGCGGCGATCGTCGGTCGGCTCCAGGAAGCGCTCGCCGCGGCCGACTTTCCCCCCCTGCCCTGGTACGAGATGCTGGCGACCGTCGCCGAGGCGCCCGAGCAGCGGATGAAGATGGGCGACCTGGCCGAGGCCCTCGTCATCACGCGCGGCGGACTGACCAAGCTCGTCGACCGCCTGGTCAAAGCCGGCCTGCTCGAACGGACTTTTTGCGAGACCGATCGTCGCGTCAGCTACGCGACGCTCTGCCCGGCCGGCCGCGACCTGCTCGAGGAGATGCGCCCTGTGGTCGTCGCCGAGCTGAAGGTCGCCTTCGCCTCCAGGCTCAGCACCGCCGAAGCCGACGCGCTGCGCGAGACCCTGGAGCGCGTCCGGGTCTCAGCCTGCGGCGGCCAGTGAGGCGGCCCGCTCCTTGGCTGCCTCGATCAGGCCCAGGACCTGTGTCTCCTCGCCGTCGCGCAGCAGCGCAACCGGGTCGGGGTCGCCGTTGACGATCCCCTCGAAGAACTCCTTGCGGTCCTGATAGGTCGGCAGCGTCCCCTTCGCCCAGCCGCGGGCGTCGTTGAGGATCACAGCGAGGCGCGCGTACTCCTCGCCGAAGAGCTCGGCGATCTCGCGCTTCATCCGCTTCGCCAGGGCGGGGGAGGCGCCCGCGGTGGAGATCGCGATCGCCAGCGGGCCGCTGCGCACGATCGCCGGCAGGATGAAGTTGCAGAGCGGCGGCACGTCGACGATGTTGACCAGCATCGCGCGCTTCTCGGCGTCGTCGAAGACGCCGATGTTGACCTCGGAGTCGTCGGTGCAGGCGATGACCATGAAGGCGCCCTCGAGGTCGGCGGCGCCGGCATAGGCCCGCTTCTCCCAGGCGATCGAGCCCTCCGCCGCCAGGCTCTCCAGCCGCGGATGGGCGACCGGCGCGATCAGGGTCACGTCGGCGTCGCAGGCAAGCAATCCCTCGACCTTCTCCAGCCCGATGTCGCCGCCGCCGACGACCAGGCAGCGCCTCCCCTTCAGCTTCAGGCAGGCGATGTAGAAGGGCGTCTCCAGCATGTCGCGCACGCAGGACTGGTCGCAGATCCCCTTGCGCAGCTGACACACGCACTCCTTGCCGGCGTAGGCCTGGGCGGGCATGCCCAAAGCCTAGCCACCCCCGCTTGGGTGCAACGTTTTCAGCATGTATTGCATGTAAAACGCGTTGCACCCCGAGTGGGGTGGCGCTCAGATGGAGTCGAGCGTGAGGCGCAGGCCCTCGGCGAGGCCGACCTCGGCCTCCCAGCCCAGCTCGCGCTTGGCGCGGCCGGGATCGATCGAGATCCGCAGCACCTCGCCGGCGCGTGCCGGCGCGAGCTCGGGCTCGAAGCTCGCCGCGTCCTCCAGCTCGGCCAGCGCTCGCGCCAGCTCGAGCACGTCGGTCTCGATCCCGGTGCCCACGTTGATCGGGCCGCTCGCCCGCGACTCGGCCGCCGCCAGCGCCGCGGCGACCACGTCGCCCACATATATGTAGTCGCGGGTCTGCTTGCCGTCGCCGAAGACGGTCGGGTGTTCGCCGCCGCGCAGCTTGCCGCAGAAGATCGCGATCACGCCGGCCTCGCCGAGCGGGTCCTGGCGTGGCCCGTAGACGTTGCCGAGGCGCAGCGCCACGGTCGAGAGGCGGTAGAGCCGCTCGTAGAGGCCGAGGTAGCCCTCGGCGGCGAACTTGCTCTGGCCGTACGGCGAGAGCGGCTCGGCCGGGGCGCCCTCGTCGAGCGGCAGCGCCTTGCCCTCGCCCTCGCCGTAGATCGCGCCCCCGGTCGAGACGAAGACGAAGCGCCGCGCGCCGGCCCCCCGCGCCGCCTCGAGCACGTTGGCGGTGCCGCCGACGTTGACCGCGGCGTCGAAGGCGGGGTCCTCGACCGACTTGCGCACGTCGATCTGGGCCGCGAGGTGAAAGACGACGTCGGGCCCGGCGTCGCCTGCGATGGCGGCGACCGCCTCGGCGTCGCGGACGTCGGCCTCGGCCAGAGCGGCGCCCGCCGCCAGCGCCCCGTCCAGGTTCTCGCGCCGCCCGGTCGAGAGGTCGTCGAGCACCGTCACCTCGTCGCCCCGCGCCAGCAGCGCGTCGACCAGGTTGGAGCCGATGAACCCCGCGCCGCCTGTCACCAAAGCCTTCATCGCGGCGCGATCCTAAGCCCTACCGCGGGCCGAC
>DASVFR010000043.1:0-21515 GCA_036379955.1 Solirubrobacterales bacterium | reverse complement strand
CAGCGGTGCTTTCGCACGCCGGACATCGAGGAGGTCGGCAAGACGCGGCGCCATCTGACCTTCTTCGAGATGCTCGGCAACTGGAGCTTCGGCGACTACTTCAAGGACGAGTCGATCGAGTGGGGGCTGGAGCTGTCCGTGGACGTGCTCGGCCTCGATCCGGAGCGCATCTGGGTGAGCGTGTTCGGCGGCGACGACGAGCTCGACCTCGGGCCGGACCAGGAGTCCATCGACCTCTGGAAGGCGCAGGGCATCCCCGAGGACCGGATTGTCCTGTTGCCGCGCACGGAGAACTTCTGGCAGGCGGGGCCGACCGGCCCCTGCGGCCCGTGCTCGGAGATGTACATCGACCGCGGGCCCGAGTACGGCGGCGACGACCAGCGGCCGGGCGACGACACCGACCGCTACCTCGAGTACTGGAACCACGTCTTCATGACCTACGACCTGGCCGAGGGCGGAACGGTCACCGAGCTGCCGATGCGCAACATCGACACCGGCATGGGACTCGACCGGATGGCGGCGATCCTCCAGGACGTGCCCTCGGTCTACGAGACCGACCTGATCCGGCCGCTGATCGACCTCGCCGAGGAAATGTCGGGCCGCCGCTACGAGGAGGGCGGCGCGGTGACGCGGGCAATGCGAATCGTCGCCGACCACTCGCGCGGCGCCGCCTTCCTGATTGCCGACGGCGTCGTTCCCTCCAACGAGGACCGCGGCTACATCCTGCGCCGCATCATGCGGCGGGCGATCCAGCAGGGCCGCGCGCTGGGCCTGGTGGCGCCCTGGCTCGGCCGTTTCGCCGAGCGCGCGATCGAGATCATGGGCGAGGCCTATCCCGAGCTATCCGCTGAGCGCGAGACGATCGCCCGCTGGGTCGGCGACGAGGAGGAGAGCTTCGGCCGCACCCTGGAGCGGGGAATGGCGATGCTCGGCGACCTCATCGCGGCGGCGAGGGAAGCCGAGACGTCGTGGATCGACGCCTCCGACGCCTTCAAGCTGCACGACACGTACGGCTTCCCCTACGACCTGACCAAGGAGCTGCTCGCCGAGCAGGGGCTCTCGGTCGACGACTCGGGCTTCGAGGAGCTGATGGGGGAGCAACGTCAGCGGGCGCGGATGGGCGCCGCCACCGCGCACGGCTCCGAGAACACCCACGAGCGGGTCGCGGCCTTCGCCGCCGCGGCGACGCCGACGCGCTTCGTCGGCTACGAGACGCTGCGGGCGACGACCGGTCTCGCCGCGGTCGAGAGCGAAGACGGGCGGACGCTGGTCAAGCTCGAGGAGAGCCCCTTCTACGCCGAGGGCGGCGGTCAGGTCGCCGACTCGGGGGTGCTGCGCATCGGGGACGAGGAGTTCGATGTTGTCGACGTGTACAGGGTTGGCGACGACCAAGCGCTCGAGGTAGTTCCCCGCCGCCCCCGGACGCGGGAGCAAGGACGCGAGATCACCGGGGGCAATGAGCGCGTCCTTGCGGGAGCAGAGGAGGCGGCGGCGATGTCTGTCGAGGTTGAAGTGGAGCGCGAGACCCGCCACGCGACGATGCGCAACCACACCGCCACCCACCTCCTGCACGCGGCCCTGCGCGAGCGGCTCGGCACCCACGTGCGCCAGGCCGGCTCCGCCGTCCGCCCCGACAAGCTGCGCTTCGACTTCACCCACGGCCAGGCGCTCGGCGCCGAGGACCTGCGGGCGGTCGAGGACCGCGTCAACGAGTGGGTCAAGGCGAGCCGCCCGGTGCGCTGGCTGGAGATGGAGCGCGCCGAGGCCGAGCGTCTCGGCGCAATGGCCCTCTTCGGCGAGAAATACGGCGAGTGGGTGCGGGTGGTCGAGGTCGACGGCGTCTCGCGCGAGCTCTGCGGTGGCACGCACGTCGCCAACACCGCCGAGGTTGGGATCTTCAAGATTGCTTCGGAGGGCTCCAGCGCCGCCAACGTGCGCCGGATCGAGGCGCTGACCGGGCCGGCGGCAATCGACTGGTTCCGCGAGCGCGATCAGCGCCTGCACGAGGTGGGGGAGCTGCTCGGCGCCCCCCAGGACCCGGTGGCCGGCGCCCGGCGCGCTGCCGAGCGTCTGCGCGAGGCCGGCGCGGGAGCGGAGCAGGCGAAGAGGGAGCAACTGGGCGAGGAGGCCGAGCGGCTCGTCGCCGAGGCGGCGGAGGTCGGCGGCGTCGCGGTCGTCGCCTCGCGCGCGCCGCTGGCCGACCAGAAGCTGCTGCTCGAGCTCGCCAACCGGGTGCAGTCGAAGCTCGGCGACGACTCGGCGATCGCCCTCGGCGGGGCCGAGGGCGGCAAGGTCGCGCTCGTCGTCCTCGTCTCGAAGGGCGCGGTGGCGAAGGGCGTCTCGGCGGCCTCCGTCGTCCGCGAGGCGGCGCCCATCGTCGGCGGTGGAGGCGGCGGCCGCGACGACATGGCTCAGGCCGGCGGTAAGGAGCCGGCCAAGCTCGACGAGGCGCTCGCCGCCGCTCGCGCCGCGATCGAACGGGAGCTCGGCTAGCGCGTGCGGGTCCTTGCCCTCGATCACGGCACCGCCCGGATCGGGTGCGCGATCTCCGACCCGAGCGGGACCCTGGCGACCCCGATGGCCGTGATCGAGCCGCCTGAGGCGCGCGCCGTCGCCGACTTGGTCGCCGAGCACGGCGTCGAGCTCGTCGTCGTCGGGCTGCCCCTGCACCTGAGCGGCGAGGAAGGCAGTCAGGCGGCGCTGGCGCGGACCTTCTGCGCCGAACTGGAGGCGATCCTCGACGTGCCGGTCGAGACCTACGACGAGCGGTTGACGACGCGGATGGCGGAGGCGAGCCGGCGCGAAGGCGCGAAGGCGGCGCCCGACTCGATCGCCGCGGCCCATCTGCTGCAGGCCTATCTCGCCGGGCGGGCCGCCATCGAGGAGTCCGGGGATGAGTGACGAGCACGCGGCGGCCGAGCGCGAGCGTCGCCGCCAGGAACGCGAAGCGAAGCGGGCGGAGGTGGGGCGCTCGGGCCGCCGCCGCTTCGGAATACCCCTCGGCCTGGCGATGATCGTGCTCGGCGTCGCCGCCATCGCCGCGCTCGCCTACCGTCACTTCCATCGCGAGGCGCCGCCCCCGGCCGTGGTCGTGCACACGATCGAGGTGACGATCCCCGAGGGCTACAGTCGCGCCCAGACCGCGGAATTGGCCAAGGGCGAAGGGCTGCGCGGCAGCTACGAGAAGGCAAGCGTCAGCTCTCCGCACCTGAACCCGGCCAAGTACGGCGGCAAGGGGGCGAAAAACCTCGAGGGTTTCCTCTTCCCCGACACCTTCGAGCTCGAACGGCACGCAAGCGCGGCCGACCTCGTTCAGCGCCAGCTCGAAGACTTCAAGCAGCGAATTGCCGGCGTCGACATGAGCTACGCGCGCTCGAAGAACCTGACCACATACGACGTGCTGACGATCGCCTCGATGATCGAAGACGAGGCGGTCAGCGAAGGCGACCGCCGCAAGGTTGCCGCGGTGATCTACAACCGGTTGCACGAAGGAATGCCGCTCGGGATCGACGCGACGATCCGCTTCGCCACCGGCAACTACACCGAGCCGCTGACCGAATCCGAACTGGCGGTGGACTCGCCCTACAACACCCGCACCAACGCCGGCCTGCCCCCGGGGCCGATCAACAGCCCGGGCCTGGCGGCGATCGAAGCTGCGGCCCGCCCCGCCAAGGTCGACTACCTCTTCTACGTGGTCAAGCCGGGTGCTTGCAACGAGCTCGCTTTCTCGAAGACCGAAGCCGAATTCGAAGAAGACGTCGCCCGCTACGACGAAGCCCGCGAAGCGGCCGGCGGCAACTCGCCGACCAGCTGTCCGGAATGAGCAAGCGGCTCGCGGTCCTCGGCCACCCGGTCGGCCACTCGCGCTCGCCGGCGATGCAGAACGCGGCGCTGGCGGAGCTCGGCCTGGGGGAGGAATGGAGCTACGAGGCGATCGACGTCGCCCCCGACGCTTTCGAGGTTCGCGTGCGGGCGATGCTCGGCGAGGGCTTCGTCGGCGCCAACGTCACCGTTCCCCACAAGGGGGCGGCGCTGGCTCTCGCCGACGACCTCTCCGAGGCGTCGCGCGAGATCGGCGCTGTCAACACGCTCCTCTTCGCCGACGGCGAGATCCGCGCCGAGAACACCGACGCCGATGGGCTGCTGCGCTCACTGCCGGGTCCACCGTCGGGGATGCGGGCGCTCGTGCTCGGCGCCGGCGGCGCCGCGCGCGCCGTGGTTTGGGCGCTTCTGCGCGAGGGCGCGACGGTGGAGGTCTGGAACCGGACCGAGTCACGCTCCCGCGACCTCTGCGTGGAACTCGGCGGCCAGCCCGCCTCCTCGCCCGATCAGGCTTCTTACGATCTGATCGTCAACTCGACGGCGGTGGGCCTGCGCGGCGAGAGCCCCTTCGGAGAGCTGCCCCTGGGCGCCGCAGACTTCCGACCGGGGCAGGTCGTGCTCGACATGGTCTACGGCGGCGAGCCGACCGATCTGCTTCGGGCCGCCGCGAGGGGAGGCGCCACCGCGGTGGATGGCATCGAGGTCCTCGTCCAGCAGGGCGCCCTCTCGCTCGAGCTCTGGACCGGCCGCCCCGCCCCCCTCGACACCATGCGCGCCGCCGCCCGCGCAGCGCAAACAGAGGCCGACGGGCCGAAAAGCGAACTATAAGTTCGCTTTTCGGCCCGTCGGCAAGGGTTCGGGGTGGCCGATAGCCTTGCGGGCCTGATGAGCGGGTTCAGGTTCACTACGGCGGGGGAGTCGCACGGCCCCGGGCTGGTCGCGATCGTCGAGGGGATGCCGGCCGGGCTCGAGCTCGACCGCGAGGCGCTCGACCGCGACATGGCGCGGCGTCAGCTCGGCCACGGCCGCGGCGGGCGGATGAAGATCGAGACCGACGCGGTCGAGGTCCGCTCCGGGGTACGCCACGGCCGCACGCTGGGCAGCCCGATCGCCGTCCTCGTCGCCAACCGCGACTACGCCAACTGGGAGGAGCGGATGAGCCCCTGGCCGGTCGAGGCGGAGGTGGACGAGGTGCATCTGCCGCGGCCCGGTCACGCCGACCTCGTCGGCGCCCAGAAGTACGGCCATGCAGACATCCGCAACGTGCTCGAGCGGGCCAGCGCCCGCGAGACTGCCGCCCGCGTCGCCGCCGGCTCGATCGCGCGCGGTCTCCTTACCGCGCTCGGTGTCAGCGTGCACAGCCACGTCACCCAGATCGCCTCGGTGCGGGCACCCGAGCGGGCCGACCTCGGCCCCGAGGACTTCGCGGCCGTCGACGAGGATCCGGTGCGCTGTCTCGACGCCGAGGCGAGCGCCGCGATGGTCGAGGAGATCAACCGTTTGCGCAAGGCGAACGAGAGCCTCGGCGGCACCTTCGAGGTGCGCGCTTTCGGCCTCGTTCCCGGCCTCGGCTCCCACATCTCCTGGGAAGGCCGCCTCGACGGCCGGCTCGCTGGCGCCGTCGCTTCGATCCAGTCGGTCAAGGGCGTCGCGATCGGCGAAGCCTGGGACGTCGCCGGGCGCCCCGGCTCCGAGGCCCACGACGAGATCTTCTGGTCGGAGGAGCGCGGCTACTTCCGTGAGACCAACCACGCCGGCGGACTCGAGGGCGGGATGACCAACGGCCTGCCGCTCTCCGTACGGGCCGCGATCAAGCCGATCTCGACCCTGACCAAGCCGCTGCGCTCGGTCGATACCGAGAGCAAGGAACCGGCGCAAGCGCTGCGCGAGCGCACCGACTCGACCGTAGTGCCGGCGGCCGCCGTCGTTGCCGAGGCGATGGTCTGCCTCGTCCTCGCCCGCTGCTACCGCGAGAAGTTCGGCGGCGACCACATCGACGACGTGCTCGCCGCCGTCGCGACGTACAAGCAGCGCATCGACTTCAAAGGGTGAATTCCGTATTGAGCACCTCATCGGTGACGAAAACGGAAATGGTCCGGTGAAGCATCCCGCGATCGTCTTTATGGGGTTCATGGGGGCCGGGAAGTCGACGGCGCTGGCTGCGGCGCGCGACGCTGATCTCAAGGCGACCGAGACCGACAAGCTGCTGGAAAAGGCCTTCGGCAAGTCGATAGAGGTGGTCTTCGCCGAGGACGGTGAAGATGCTTTCCGGACACGCGAGGCCGAGGTGGTCGGCTCGTTGCTGGAGGGGGCCGAAGGTGGGGCCATCGCCCTCGGCGGTGGCAGCGTTCTCTCAGGCCGCGCTCGCTCCGCGCTCGCTCCCCACACCGTCGTCTGGCTCCATGTCGATGCCGACACGGCATGGGAGCGGGTTGCCGGCTCCGACCGCCCTATGGCCCAGGACCGCGCTCGCTTCGACGCTCTCTTCGCCGAGCGCCAGGCGCTTTACGAGTCTTTGGCCGACGCCGTCGTCCCGCAGGGCGACCCGGACATGGTGGCTCGCGCCTTGCCATCGATTCGAGCCCTCGCTGACCTACCCACCGGCGCCAAGCTCCTCTGGGCGGCGAGCGCCGCGGGCGAGTACCCGGTCTTCGTCGGTCAGGGCGTCCTCGGCGCCGGCCCCTGGCCTCTGCCCGGCGAGCGTTGCTGCGTCACCGACGCCGTCGTCGGCCCGCTCTACGCCGACCGCCTCGCGCCGCTGGCCGGGACGATCGAGGTTCCCCCCGGCGAGTCGGCGAAGACGATGGCCGAGGCCGAGCGGGTGCTGCGCGAGATGGCACGGCTCGGGGTGACGGGCGAGGACCACGTCGTCGCGCTCGGCGGCGGCGTCGTCGGCGACCTCGCCGGCTTCTGCGCCCACGTCTACCAGCGGGGCATCCCCGTGGTCCAGGCGCCGACGACGCTCGTCGCCCAGGTCGACTCCGCCTACGGCGGCAAGGCCGGGGTCGACCTGCCCGAGGGCAAGAACTACGCCGGCGCCTACCACCTGCCGGCAGCGGCGATCGCCGACACCTCGACCTTGGCGACGCTGCCGCGCGAGGAGCTGGCGGCCGGCTTCGTCGAGGCGCTGAAGACCGGGTTGCTGGCCGGCGGCGCGCTCTGGGAACGGGTGCGGGCGATCGAGGCCCTCGACCCGGCGGACCTCGACGACGTCGTCTTCGCCTGCGCCCGCTACAAGTGCGACGTGGTCGCCGCCGACGAACGCGACGCCGGCCTGCGCCAGGTGCTCAACCTCGGCCACACCGTGGGCCATGCGATCGAGGCGGCGAGCGGCTACGGGCGCTACCGCCACGGCGAGGCGATCGGCCTCGGCCTGCTCGCGAGCCTGCGCCTCTCCGAGGCCGTCGAGTTGCGCGGGGAGGTCGAGGACGTCCTGCGCCGCCACGGGCTGCCCACGTCCCTCGATCCGGCGGTCGAGATCGTGCCGACGCTGGCGGCGCTGGAGCGCGACAAGAAGCGCACCGCGGCCGGGGTCGGCTTCGTCCTGCTCTCCCGACCGGGAGAGCCCCGTACCGGGGAGCTGATCGATCCGGCTAAGGTCCGCGCAGCCGTGGAGGAGCTCTACCGATGACCACCGCCCACAACCGGGTCGCCGTCCTGCACGGCGTCAACTTCGACATCCTCGATCGCCGCGACCCCGCGATCTACGGCGGCCTCTCTCTCGCCGAGCTGGAGCGCAAGATCGGTGGCTGGGCCCGCGAGCTCGGGCTTGAAGCGATCTTCTTTCAGACCAACGCCGAGGGGGAGTACTGCGAATACCTGCACCGCGTCCCCGAGCTGGCCGACGCGGCGATCGTCAACGCCGGCGCCTGGACTCACTACAGCCGCGCGATCGCCGATGCGCTGGCGGTCGCCGCGGTGCCCACGGTCGAGGTCCACCTCTCCGACGTCGAGAACCGCGACGACTGGCGCAAGCTCTCCGTCTTCGATGGCCTCGTCCTGGAGAAGATCGGCGGCAAGGGCCCCGACGGCTACCGCGAGGCGCTCGAGCGGCTCGCCGCCGAGCTGGGCACCGGCCCCCAATGAGCTCGCGTGGCGAGCGGCTCGCGGCGCTGGTTGCCGAGCGGGGGCTCGATCGGCTGCTCGTCACCGACCTCGTCAACGTCCGCTACCTGACCGGCTTCGGCGGCACCAACGGCGCCTGCGTCTGCGGCGGCGACACTCGCGTCTTCCTCACCGATTTCCGCTATACCGAGCGCGCCGAGGCCGAGGTCGAGGGCTGGGACGTGGTCACGGCGAAGGACGACTGGCTGGGGGAGATCGCCTCCCACCTCGCCGGGCGCTGCGGCTTCGAGGACCACAAGATGGCGGTGCGGACGCTGGCGAAGCTGAAGGAGAAGCTGCCCGACGGTGCCGAGCTGGAGGGCGCCGGCGGCGCCGTCGAGAAGCTGCGCCGAGTCAAGGACGAGGACGAGCTGACCGCGATCGCCGCTGCCGCCGAGCTTGCCGACGACGTCTGGCGATGGGCACTAGGCCGCGGCCTTGCCGGCCGCCGTGAGCTCGACGTCGCCCTCGCGGTGGAAGCGCGGATGCGCGAGCTGGGCGCTGAGCCCTCCTTCCCGGCGATCGTCGCCGCCGGGCCCAACGGCGCCCTGCCGCACGCCGAGCCCGGTGAGCGTGAGATCGGTCGCGGCGAGCTGGTCGTCTTCGACATGGGGGCGAAGCTCGACGGCTACTGCTCCGACGGCACCCGCACCTTCGCGACCGGGGAGCCCGGCGAGCGCGCCCGCGAGGTCTATGAGCTGGTGTTGCAAGCGCAGGAGGCCGCTCTGGCGGCGGTCGCCCCCGGCGCCCGCGGCGAGGACGTCGACGAGGTCGCCCGCGCCCCGATCGCCGCCGCCGGCCACGGCGAGCGCTTCGGCCACGGGCTCGGCCACGGTGTCGGCCTCGAGGTGCACGAGGAGCCGCGCGTCTCGCAGCGCTCCGAGGACGTGCTCGCGGCGGGCGAGGTGGTGACGATCGAGCCGGGCGTCTACCTGCCTGGAGAATTCGGCGTGCGGATCGAGGATCTGGTCGTCGTCACCGAGGACGGGCATCGCAATCTCAGCGGCCTGCCCAAGCGGCTGCAGCTCGTCGACTGAGACGGTACGGACGGGACGTCTCGCGACAGGGCGGCTGCACCCTCAAGTGCCTTCACGATGAGGTCGATGGCACCTCGTGGCCACAGTCAGCCAGAGCGATGACGCGACGATCGAAGCCGAGGTCGCGGTCGCGCACAGACCGCCCGATTCGCTGGCAGAAATGCGCGATGACGCGCGCCGCGAGCGACTGCTCGACATGCAGGTGCGCCTTCGTCCCTACCGGACCGCGTGCTTCGCGATCCTCGCCCTCGCCCTGGTCTCCGCCTCCTCGGAGGTGGGCTGGTGGTGGGTGGTGCCCCTGGGCGCCGGCTTTGCCGGCTTCATGGTCGCCGACCGCTTCATGCGCAACAGCAGCCACCCCGGCCTCTGGGCGGCGACCGCCTGGGGAATCCTGCCGCTGCTCCTCGCCGACGCCGTCGTCACGACCGGAGGCAGCGCCAGCCCGGTGCTGATGTGGTTCGCCCTGCCGGCCGTGACCCTCGGCGCTCGCTTCTCGCCACGCGGCATGGTCCTCGGCACCGCCTACATCGTCGCCCTTCTGCTCGGCAGCACCTACGGCCTCGATCACGCCTCGGCTTCCGCGCACCACAAAGACGTGGTCGCCGCGGTGGCGCTGGTGCTGAGCACGGTGATCCTCTCCGGCGCCCTGGTCGAGTCCGACCGCGCCCACCGCCGCCGCTCGACGCTCGACCCGCTCACCGGGCTCTTCAACCGCAACGCGCTCGAGCAGCGCCTGGCCGAGCTCGAGGGCGAGCCGTGCAACCCGGGCGAGGGGCTCTCGCACGCGCTGCTGCTCTGCGACCTCGATCACTTCAAGCGGGTCAACGACCAGCTCGGTCACGCGGTCGGCGACGCGGTCCTGCAGGACGTCGCCTACACGATGCGGGCGAGCCTGCGAGCCGGCGACTCGATCTACCGGATCGGCGGCGAGGAGATCCTCGTCATGCTGCCCGGCGCCGATCGGGACGACTCGCTGGAAATCGCCGAGCGCCTGCGACGCGACGTTCGCACGCGCCGCCCGATGGGAGTGGGGGTGACGGTCAGCGTCGGCGTCGCCGTCTCCCGGCCCGACGCGGTCGACACCGACGACCTGGTGAGCCGGGCCGACGCGGCGCTCTACGCGGCGAAGGCGGGCGGCCGCGACGCCGTCGTAGTGGGCTGACGGCCCCAGGCGCCGCCATGCGGCGTCCTCGGTCGCTCGCGTGCGGAGCACGCTTCGCTCCCTGCGTCCTTGCCTGGTGGCGCCTGGACCTCGTCAGCGTGAAAGATCCACCTGGTTGTCCAAGCGTGCCGCGAAGGCGGCAATCAGCTCGACCGCGGCCTCGACGTCGCGCAGATCGACCATCTCGACCGGGGAGTGCATGTAGCGCAGGGGAATCGCGACGAGGCCGGTGGGGATGCCGGAGCGGGAGAACTGGACGCCGTCGGCGTCGGTTCCGGTCGAGTTCCCGGTGGCGCCGAGGGTGTGCTCGATCCCGGCCTCCTCGGCGGTCTCGACCAGCAGCTCGAAGACCTTGGGGGAGAGGGTCGCGCCGCGGAAGATCACAGGGCCCGAGCCGAGCTCGTGCGAGCCCAGCTCCTTCTCGTCGATGCCGGGCGCGTCGGTGGCGTGGGTGACGTCGACGACGACCGCGAGGTCGGGTTCGACCGCGAAGGCCGAGGTGCGCGCGCCGAAGAGCCCGATCTCCTCCTGCACGGCGGCGATCGCGGCGAAGCTGGCGCCGTCGAGCGAACCGCGCTCGTGGCAGCGGCGCAGCGCCTCGAGGGCGACGTAGGCGCCGAGCCGGTTGTCCATCGAGCGCGAGACGACGCGCTCGCCAGCCAGGCTCGAGGGGTCGCTGGCGATCACGGCGGCGTCGCCGACGCGGACCATCCCGGCCGCCTCGTCGCGGTCCGCCGCGCCGACGTCGATGTGCATGCCTTTCATCTCGACCACCTTCTTGCGCGCCTCGGCGTCGAGCAGGTGCAGGGGGCGGCGGCCGACCACGCCCGGCACCGGGCCGCCGGGGCCCTGGACCACGACCCGCTGGCCGACCAGGATCTGCGGGTCCCAGCCGCCGATCGGCGCGAACCAGAGGAAGCCCTTCTCGTCGATGTGGCGCACGACGAGGCCGATCTCGTCGATGTGGCCGACGACGGCGAGCAGCGGCGAGGCCGTGCCGAGGCGGGCGATCGAGGAGCCGATGCCGTCGGCGGAGACCGCGGCGAAGGAGGCCTCCTCGCGCCAGAGCTCGGCGGCGGGCGCCTCGTAGCCGGAGGGCGCGGGCACCCGGAGGAGCTTGTCGAGCAGTTCCGGAGTCGAACTCATGCGGCCGCCAGTATGTCGATTCGGACCGACGTCCGATGTTGAGAAATCGAATAGCGTTGCTCGGGTGAGCAGGAGCGGGATCGTCGCCGTCGTCACCGGCGCCTCCAGCGGCATCGGCGAGGCGACCGCGCGGCGCCTGGCGCGGGAGCCGGGGGCGCGGCTGGTCCTCGTCGCCCGCCGCGAGGAGCGCCTGCTGGCGCTGGCCGAGTCGCTGCCCTGCGAGGCGAGCTGGGTCGCGGCCGACCTCACGGACGCCGGCGCGCCGGCGCGGGTCGCGGCTCACGTCGCCGAGCGGGGAGGACGCCTGACGCTGCTCGTCAACAACGCCGGCGCCGCCTGGCGGGGGACGTTCGCCGAGGGGGGCTACGCCAACGTCCAGCGCCACATGGAGCTCAACCTCGACGCCGTCGTCCGCCTCACCGAGGCTCTGCTGCCGGCGCTGCACGCCTCCGCGCCGAGCGCGATCGTCAACGTCGCCAGCACCGCCGGCCGCGTCGCCCGCGCCGGCACCGGCTCCTACTCGGCGAGCAAGTTCGCCCTGATCGGCTGGAGCGACTCGCTCTATGGCGAGGAGCGCGCGCACGGCGTCCACGTCGGCCTCGTCCTGCCGGGCTTCATCGCCACCGAGGGCTTCCCGGCAACCGAGCTGCGCGAGCGGGCGTTGACCCGCTGGATCGTCTCCAAGCCCGAGCGGGTCGCCGAGGCGATCGTCGAGGCCGGCCTGCGGGGCAAGGCCGAGCGCTACGTCCCCCGCGCCTACGGCCTGGCCGCCGTCGCCCGCATCCTGCTGCCGGGTTTGACCCGGCGCGTGCTGGCCGGCGGCTCGGCGGAGCGGCTGACGACGAGCACCGCGGCCGAATCCGAAGCCCCGTAGCTCAGGTGAAGCGCGACGGCGTGATCCGGCAGTAGCGGAAGCCGAATGCGAAGCCGATGTTGTTGGCGGCGTTGCCGCTGCGTTCGACCCGGATTGCTTCGTGCGCAGCTTTGATCATCTGGAGCCGCTTCAGCGCTTTGCCCAGGTGACGCAGGTTGGCCTGCACGACGCGCAGGCGTTCGATCCAGCGGTGCAGGCGCGCTTCGTCCTCGGGCGGCGGCGGCACGGCGGCAATCTTGCCCACCGTCGAGCCGAAGGCGGCGGCGGCGTGGATGAACTGAGCGCCGGCGGCCTTGACCTTCTCCGGGTCCTTGCTCCGCGCCTTCGTCCGGACGTCCTTGAGGATCCGTTTGTTGGCGAGCGTGTTCGCTTCGCAGATCGGCTCGACCCGGGCGACGTATTCGGCGCGCGGCGCGGTCGGCTCTTCGGCACCGGCGACCGCGCCGGCGAAGAACGTCGTCGCGGCGAGGGCAAGCGCGATGATGCCGACGATCCCCTTCATTCCCTGGCCTCGTAAAGCTTACGGGCTCCCCTCAGCGGCCGGTCTGTCTAGGATTCGCCGCCGTGATTTCGACCAACGAATTCAAGAACGGCTCGCACATCGAGATCGACGGGACGATCTTCCGCATCCTCGAGTTCCAGCACGTCAAGCCGGGCAAGGGCGGCGCCTTCGTGCGCACCAAGCTGCGCAAGATCGAGGACGGCACGGTGCAGGACAAGACCTTTCGGGCGGGGGAGAAGTTCCGCCCGGTGCGGACCGAGTCGCGCAAGATGCAGTACCTCTATGACTCCGGCGAGGCCGTCGTCTTCATGGACACGCGGGACTACGAGCAGATCGAGATCCCGCGCGACGTCGCCGGCGAGGCGATGCGCTGGGTGCTGCCCAACGCCGAGGTCGAGGTCCTCTTCGTCGACGAACGGCCGTCCGACGTGCAGGTGGCGAGCGCGATCGACATGAAGGTGACTCAGACCGAGCCCGGCGTGAAGGGCGACACCGCCTCGGGCGGCGGCAACAAGCCGGCGACCCTGGAGTCGGGCGTCATCGTCCAGGTGCCGCTCTTCATCGAGGAGGGCGAGATGGTCCGCGTCGACACCCGCAGCGGCGAGTACGTCTCGCGGGCCTAGGGCCCGACCGGCCGGAGCGCGAGAATAGATCTCGATGCGCAGGTCCGACCAACGCCGCGACGCCGTCTTCGCCTGCTACCAGCGCGACGTCACCGGGCGCCCGCTCGAGGAGCTGGTCGCCGAGTCGCGCCCGTTCACGCGCGAGCTCGCGGCCGGGGTCGAGGCGCGCCGCGAGCAGCTCGACGCGTTGATCGCCGCCCACGCCAAGGGCTGGGAGCTGGAGCGGATCGCGCCGCTGGAGCGCAATGCGATGCGGGTGGCCCTCTACGAGATGGCCTACTGCGAGGACGTGCCGACCGAGGTCGCGATCGACGAGGCGGTCGAGTTGGCCAAGGAGTACTGCGGTGCCGACGCACCGGGCTTCGTCAACGGCGTGCTCGGCGCGGTTGCGCGCGAGCGGGAGAGTGTCTCATGAGCGAGCGGCTGCGCGAGATCGCCGAGCGGCTCGGCGCGATCGGCCGCGAGCTCGAGGGCGAGGGCGACGACGCCCGCGCGGCCGAGTTGGCCAACGAGGCGGCGGAGCTCTCGGCCGAGGCGGTCGAGGAGGCCAACCGTCGCGCCCGCGAGGGCGAGGCGGGGTGACTCCTACTCCGTTCCGGTGCGCTTTATGCCGCCCATGCCCACATAAGGCGCGCCGGAAGCCGTGAGCTATCCGGAGGACCTGCGCGCCCTGGTCGACGCCGAGCTGGAGCGGCTGCGCTTCGTCGATCCCAGCCCGGCCGCCGGCCTGGAGGAGGCGATGCGCTACTCGCTGCTCGCCGGCGGCAAGCGCGTTCGTCCCGTCCTGGCGCTGGCGACGGCGCGGGCGCTCGGGGCCGAGCCGGAGGGCTTCCTGCGTGCCGCCTGCGCGCTCGAGCTGATCCACACCTACTCGCTGATCCACGACGACCTGCCGGCGATGGACGACGACGACCTGCGCCGCGGGCAGCCGACCTCCCACGTCAAGTACGGCGAGGACGTGGCGATCCTCGCCGGCGACGGCCTCTTCGCCGAGGCGGTGCGGCTCTTCTGCGAGCAGCCCGGTGAGCCGGCCCGGGTGCTGGCGGCGCTGCGCGAGCTGAGCGCGGCGACCGGGGTCGACGGCATGGTCGGCGGCCAGTACGTCGACGTGCAGGGCGCCCATCGCGACGCCGAGGGCTTGCGCGCGGTGCACGAGCTGAAGACCGGGCGGCTGATCGCGGCCTCGGTCGGCGTCGTCCTCGTCCTCGCCGGCCTCGGCGAACCTGAGACAATCCCCTATCGCCGCTTCGCCAGCGAGCTGGGCGTGCTCTTCCAGATCGTCGACGACATCCTCGACGTGACCGGGACGGTCGAGAAGCTCGGCAAGCCTCGCGGAACGGACGCGAGACATGGCAAACTCACCTACGTCAGCCTCTTCGGCCTCGAGCGAGCGCGCGAGCTCGCTGCCGAGTCCCACGCGAAGGCCGTCGGCGCCCTGGCCGAGGCCGAGGGCGACGCGTCCGACCTGCGACGGGTAGCCGACTACATCTTCACCAGAGACGAATGAGCGAGAACGGAAAAGCGACGGAACGCGAGGGGGGCGAGCCGCGCCTGCTCGACGGCATCGGCGGCCCCGCCGACCTGCACGGCCTCGACGACGCGCAGCTGCAGCGGGTGGCGCAGGAGATGCGCACCTACATCATCGACACGATCGGCGAGATCGGCGGCCACTTCGGCGCCAACCTCGGCACCTGCGAGCTGGCGGTGGCGCTGCACAGCCTGCTCGACTCGCCGCGAGACAAGGTGCTCTGGGACGTCGGTCACCAGGCTTACCCGCACAAGATCCTCACCGGCCGCCGCGAGGGCCTGCCGACGATCCGCCAGTACGGCGGCCTGGCGCCCTTCTGCTCGGTCTTCGAGTCCGAGCACGACGTCATGGGCGCCGGCCACGCCTCGACCTCGATCGGCTACGCGGTCGGGCTGAAGGAGGCGATGCGCAAGGGCATCGGCGAGGACGGCAAAGTGGCCGCCGTCATAGGCGACGGGGCGCTGACCGGCGGGGTCGCCTACGAGGCGTTGCAGGCGGCCGGCGGCCTGCAGACCCCGATCGTGATCGTGCTCAACGACAACGGGATGTCGATCTCACCCAACGTCGGGGCCCTCTCGCGCTACTTCAACCGCGTGCGCCTCAACCCGCGCCTCTTCCACGCCCGCGAGGGCGTCGAGGACCGGCTGACGAAGCTACCGCTCGGGCTCGGCAAGCGGATCGAGCGGCTCGGGCCGGAGATCAAGTCGGCGATCAAGGCCTACTGGGCGCCCGGCCTCTTCTTCGAGGAGCTCGACCTCGCCTACATGGGCGTGATCGACGGCCATGACGTCCATGCCCTGCGCGAGGCGCTGCGCGAAGCCTTCGCCGCCGACCGCCCAGTCGTCGTCCACATTCATACGGTCAAGGGCAAGGGCTTCGCTCCCGCCGAGGACGGTGGTCTCGAGGGGATGGAGAAATGGCACGCCGCCAAGCCCCACTCGATCGTCGACGGCCAGCCGGCAAGCGCCCAAAAACCGGCCGACGGGCCTGAAACGGGACATATGGACACGTTTGAGGCCCGTCGGCCGGTGGTCGAGGTGCGGGAGTCCGATTCGCCGGAGGCGATCGCGCCGGAGCGGCTCGAGGTGCCGCCGGCGCCGAGCGCCCCACCCCAGTACACCCAGGTTTTCGCCGACGCGATCGTCGCCGAGGCGCGTCGCGATCGTCGCGTGGTCGGGATCACGGCGGCAATGGCGGGAGGGACCGGCCTGCAGGATCTCGCCGACGAGCTGCCCGAGCAGTACTACGACGTCGGCATCGCCGAGCAGAACGCGGTGTTGCTCGCCTCGGGCCTGGCGATCCAGGGGGCAAAGCCGGTCTGCGCGATCTACTCGACATTCCTGCAGCGCGCCTACGACCAGATCATCCACGACGTCTGCCTGCAGGAGCTCGACGTCACCTTCGCCATGGACCGCGCCGGGCTGGTCGGCGACGACGGCCCGACGCACCACGGCGCCTTCGACGTCTCCTACTTCCGGCCGCTGCCGGACGTGGTCGTGATGGCGCCCCGCGACGAGGCGATGCTGGTTCACATGCTGCGTACCGCTATCGCCCATGACGGTCCGGCCGCGCTGCGCTATCCGCGCGGGGCGGCCGAGGGGGTCGCGCTGCCAACCGCGCCGCGCGAGATCCCGATCGGCAGCGGTGAGCTGCTGGCCAGCGGCGAGCGTGTGGCGCTGCTCGGCTACGGCTACGGGGTCGCGGTCGCGCTCGACGCCTCTCGGATCCTCGCGGAGCACGGGGTAGAGGCCACCGTCGCCGACGCCCGTTTCGCCAAGCCGCTCGACGCCGAGCTGCTGGAGCGGTTGGCGCTCGGTCACGAGCTGGTAGTGACGATCGAGGAGAACGTCCTGCCCGGGGGCTTCGGCTCGGGCGTGCTCGAGCACCTCGAGGACGCCTTCGCCGATCGTCCCGGCGAGCGCGCGCGGGTGCTGCGGGTCGGTCTTCCCGACCGCTACGTCACCCATGGCAAGCCGGCGCTGCTGCGCGAGGAGGTCGGGTTGACCGGCGAGGCCGTCGCCGACCGAGTCCTCTCGGCGCTGCGCGCGGGCGAGCCCGCGCTGAGCTGATCGGCGCGCTTCGCGAATCGAGCTTGCACCAAACGGCTCTATCGGTTAGCCTCCTGGCGTCTCTTCTGGGGTTACTCGAGGGAGGAGAGACACCCTCTATGTATGTGGGTCCGGGCGTCTAGGGAGCGCTGCGCACCTACTGCGTAAGCCGCGCCGGCGCCAAGAGCGCCGAGTCGCGGTGCCCGCGTCCGTCCGGCGCTGGACACCCGCCGCCGCTGAGACTACGTTTGAGGAACCGAGATTGCTCAAACCTTGGAAAAGGGGGCTGAAATGGATGGCCAGCACGCGAGCGATGCGACCGATGCCTCGAGGGGCGAGATGCGCTGGGAAGACTGGGCCGTCTACGGCCTGATCCTGGCCGGCATCTACCTCCTCGTCGGCGTCCTCTTCTTCTACGCGGGCAAGGAGAAGATCTTCGACGGGCTCGGCGCCCCGCCCCCGATCGAGAAGCAGTTCAGCGGCACCTTCCTCGACACGATCCCGGGCGTCGACGCGGCCTGGACGATTCTCGGCATCCTGGAGCTCGGGGTCTTCGTCCTCACCGTCATCAGCCTCGCGACCCTCGAGTTCCTGCCTAGTCGCCGCAAGCCGTTCCTGCTCAGCGGCTTGGCCCTGGCCATCTTCACCTTCTCGGTCCTCGGAATCGGCCAGAACGTGGTCGGCGAAAACACGGGGGTCGCCGAGCTGTTCCTTTACGCGGGTGCGACTGGCGTGCTGATCGGCCTGGTGCTCTTGATGCCGCCCTACCGTCCCGGCGGCTGGATCAGCAGCCGGGGACAGGGCAGCCGTTAGGCGACCTTCCCGTCCTCGCTCCATTAGGCCATGATCTCGTCGGCCCGGTTCTGCCCGACACGACCAGTCCCCTGCGACGCGTCACGCTGGGATCATCGCGAACGGTCCGGCGGTCGAACCAGCGAGCCCTCACAACAGAAAACGCCCCGGCGGGGGAGCCGAGGCGAATTCTGGGGTTACTACAGGGAGGAGAGATATTTATCTCTATATATGTGGATCCGTGGGAGGTAGGCGGGCCCTTTGATGTGCCGCGGAGCGGTCATCGTGGGAAGCGATGAGCGCCATATGGGCGGCGCCAGGCCCGACCGGGAAGTTCTTTGTTCGTGCTCCTTATCGGTTGTCCTCGCGAATCCTTGAATCAAGATACGAACATATGTGCGATTCGTATGTGAGTGGGGTCACAGACCTGCCAAAACGCTCGGAACTCCTTGGTTCGATGCCCGCTAGGAGACCAGCTCAAACCTAAGCCCGGCTAAAACCTGTCGCGGGGAGGGCGGAGCGGTCGAACCGGCCGGGCGCCGGTAGCGTTTCCGGGCGATGAAGAAGGCTCGGATAGACGCCGTCCTCGCCGAGCGCGGCATCTTCCCGTCGCGCACCGCGGCGGCGACGGCCGTGCGGGCGGGCGAGGTGCGGGTCGGCGTCGACGGGCCGCTCGCGCTGCGTCCCAGCCAGCTGGTCGAGTCGGAGGCGCCCCTCGTCGTCGAGAGCGGCCCGCGCTTTGCCTCACGCGGCGGGGTCAAGCTCGAGAACGCGCTGGAGGCGCTCGGCATCGAGGTCACCGGGGTCGACTGCCTCGACGTCGGCGCCTCGACCGGCGGCTTCACCGACTGCCTGCTGCAGCGCGGCGCCGCGCGGGTGGCCGCGGTCGACGTCGCCTACGGGCAGATTGATCAGCGCCTGCGCGAGGATCCGCGCGTGACCGTAATCGAGCGCCTCAACGCGCGCGAGTTGCTGCCCCCCGATCTGCCCTTCGTCCCGAGCCTGGCGGCCGTCGACGTCTCATTCATCTCGCTGGCCAAGGTGCTGCCGGCCGTGGCGCGCTGCCTCGCCCCCGGCGGCGAGGCGCTGGCGATGGTCAAGCCCCAGTTCGAGCTCGGCCGCGAGCGGGTCCGCAAGGGGGTCGTGCGTTCCGCCGCCGACCGTCGCGAGGCGATCCTCGACGTCGCCCGTGCCGCTCGCGAGATGGGCCTGCCGGTCCGCGGCTTCGCCTCCTCCGGGCTGCCCGGCCCGAAGGGCAACCGCGAGACCTTCGTCTGGTGCGGTGGAGTCGGCGAGGAGGTCGTCGACATCGAGGCGGCGATCGAAGCGGTGGAGCCGGACGCGTGAAGACCGCGGTGCTGATCACCCACTCGCACCCGCCGGCCGCGACCGAGGCAGTGGGTGTGGCCGCCGCCGTGGCCGCCGAGGCCGGTTGGCGCCTGGTCGCGACCGCCGAGGAGATCGCCAAGCACGATCGCGCCGCCCGCGACGTCGAGCGGGTCGACTCGCTGCCTGCCGACCCGGACCTTTGCCTGGTGCTCGGCGGCGACGGCTCGATTCTCTACGCGCTGCGCCGCTTCGCCGGGACCGGGGTGCCGGTCTTCGGCGTCAACTTCGGCACGGTCGGCTTCCTCGCCGCGGTCGAGCGCGAGGAGGCTGAGGCGGGCATCCGCCGCGCCTTCGCCGGCGAGACCGAGGCGGTCGAGCTGCCGGCGCTGGCGATCGAGGTCGAGGGGGAGCGCCGCTTCGCCTTCAACGACGTCAGCTTCAGCCGCCGTCCGCAGGACCGGGTCGCCGAGCTCACCTACCGGATCGCCGGCGAGGAGGTTGGCAACGTGCGCTGCGACGGGCTCGTCGCCGCCACGCCGGCCGGCTCCACCGGCTACAACCTCGCCAACCAGGGGCCGATCCTCGCCTGGGGGGTGAAGGGCTACGTGGTCAGCTACATCTCGCCGCACTCGCTGACCGCCCGCGCCCTCGTCGTCGCGCCCGGCGACGTGCTCAGCGTCGGCAACGCCGCCGGCCGCGAGCCGGTCGACGTCGCGATCGACGGCGCCCACGTCTGCGCGCTCGAGCCCGGCGCCTCGCTCGACGTCCGCTTCGCCGATTCGGTCGGCCGCCTCGCCCAGCTCCCCGGCACGAGCTTCTACCAGCGCATCAGGGAGAAGTTCGGGCATCTAGCTGTCTGAGCCGCCCTGGCCCAGCTCGGCCGTTGTCTAGGGTGAATCGATGGAGCGCAAGTGGTGGACACTCGTCCTGATCACGATCGCGACGTTCATGCTGCTGCTGGACATCACGGTCGTCAACGTCGCCCTGCCGGACATTCAGCGCGACCTGAACGCGAGCCTCTCCAGCCTGCAGTGGGTCGTCGACGCCTACTCGCTGATGCTCGCCGCCTGCCTGCTCACGGCCGGCTCACTGGGCGACCGGCTCGGCCGCCGGCGCGTCTTCACGCTCGGCTTCGCGATCTTCACCGGCGCCTCTTTCCTCTGCGGGATCTCCGGCGACCCGACCCTGCTCAACCTGGCGCGCGGCCTGCAGGGGATCGGCGGCGCGGCGATGTTCGCGACCTCGCTCGCCCTGATCGGCCAGGAGTTCCACGGCAAGGACCGGGCGACCGCGTTCGGCGTTTGGGGGGCGGCGGTCGGAGGCGGCGTCGCGATCGGCCCGCTGGTCGGCGGGCTGATCACCGAGCACCTCGGCTGGGAGTGGATCTTCTTCGTCAACGTGCCGATCGGGGTCGTGGCGATCGCCCTGACCGAGATGCGGCTGGCAAACGTCTCCGCGCAGGACCCGCAGCGGATCGACCTGCTCGGCCTCGCCACCTTCTCGCTCGGCCTCTTCCTGCTCATCTTCGGCCTGATCCGCGGCAACCCGGACGGCTGGGGCAGCGCGACGATCGTCGCCTCGCTCGGCGGTGCCGTCGCCATGCTGCTCGCCTTCCTCGCGATCGAGGCGCGCAGCGCGCACCCGATGCTCGACCTGACCCTCTTCCGCAAGCCGGCTTTCAACGGCGTCTCGGCGGTCGCCTTCGGGCTCTCGGCCGGGATGTTCGCCCTCTTCCTCTACCTGACCATCTACATGCAGGGCGTGCTCGGCTTCTCTCCCTTGGAGGCCGGGCTGCGCTTCCTGCCGATGACCTTCCTCTCCTTCGTCGCGTCGCCCATCGCCGGCGCGCTCTCGCACCGAATTCCGATTCGAGTCCTGCTCGGCGTGGGCCTGACTGCGGTGGGGGTCGGGCTGCTGTTGATGCACGGAGTCGGAGTCGACTCCGAGTGGACCGCCCTGCTCGCCGGCTTCCTGATCGCCGGCATCGGGATCGGCACCGCCAACCCCGGCATCGGCCAGGCGGCGATCGGCGTCGTGCCGCCGGAAAAGGCGGGGATGGGCTCGGGGATCAACACGACCTTTCGTCAGGTTGGGATCGCGACCGGCGTCGCCTCGCTGGGGGCGGTCTTCCAGTCGCAGGTCTCCTCGAAGCTCTCCGAAGTCCTGCCCAATGCGCCGCACGGTCTTGCCGAGATCGTCTCCTCCGGAGGCTCGGTCGCCGCCGCCAAGGTCGTCGGGCCGGGCCAGCGGGCGGAAGTCGTCCACGCTTCGAAGGTCGCCTTCGTCAGCGGCTTCAACGAGATCCTTCTGATCGGCTCGATCCTCTCCTTCGTCGTCGCGGCGGCGGGCTTCTTCTTGGTCAGGTCGCGTGACTTCGTGCAGGCGCCTGAAGCGGAGGAGGCGGCTGCCGCTGAGCCGGTGGCCGCGTGACGCGGGCGGCGCGGCGGGTCCTGTCGCCGCAGGGACCCACCGCCCTTCCGGTCGCTAAAGCGTCCTCAGGGCGGTTCCCCCTACGGCGCCACCCGCCGCGAGATGCGGTCCACGTGGA
>DASVFR010000042.1:0-30823 GCA_036379955.1 Solirubrobacterales bacterium | reverse complement strand
GAGTTAGCCACCCATATGGTGGGCTAACTCACGGCACGTCCCGGGGCGGGGCGCACGGCGATGGTCATTTGGGCCAGGGCACAGAGGCGGTCGTCGGCGTCGCGCACTTCGGCGTCCCAGACCCAGGTCGTGCGGCCGCGGTGGCGGGCTTTCGCATTGACCTCGGCATGGCCCTCGGTGACGGGGCGGATGAAGCTGACCGAGATCGATTGGCCCATCGCCACCATCCCGTCGCCGAGCACGGCTAGGGCCGTCGCTCGCGAGCAGACGCTCTCGACCAGGGTCGACATCACGCCGCCATGCAGGAGGCCGACCGGCTGGCGCAACTCGTCGCGCATCGCGACTCGCGCGCGGGCGTGGTCCGGATCGTCGTCGAGCCACTCGGTCCCCACCAGCGCGTCGAAGTGCGAGGTCGGCCCGCGTGGATCCCCTGCCATGGCGAAGAACCCTATCCCGGTAGGCCACGCCGCCCTCTTGCGGCCGGATATCGACCTTAACGCCAGACACGCCTTGACGGGGGGCCGCTGGCGTAGGCTTCCGAGCCCGTGGCACTCTCCGACGACCAGAAGGCGATGCTGAAGCTGCTGGCGCAGCGCGACACGAGCTACGAGGAGATCGCCTCGTTGATGGGCATCACCGTCGACGAGCTGCACGCTCGAGTGAAGGAGGCCCTGGCGGAGGGGGGCGCCGTGGGGGAGACTTCGCAGTCGGCAGAGCCGCCCCCGCCCGAGCCCGCGGCGCCTTCCCCCGAGCCCGTCCCTGCCCCCTCTGCGCCGACTCACTCAAGCCCTTCCCCTCCTCCCGCTCCCACTGCGCGGGCCGACCGGCCATCGCCCCTGCGCGGGCTGCGGGAATCGGAGAACCGCGGCGCGCTGATCGGGATCAGCGCCGGTGCGCTGGTCCTGCTCGCGCTCGTCATCGTCCTCATCGTTGCCGGAGATGGTGGCGGAGGCTCGTCGTCCGGCTCGACGGCCGCCGGCAGCACCAGCCCCACTTCTTCCGAAGAACAGTCCCTGACCCAGGCGACCCTCGAGCCGACGAACGGCGGCGACGCCAGCGGCCGCGCCCTCTTTGGCCGCTACAAGAAGAACGTCCTGCTGCAGGTCCAGGCCGAAGGGCTCGATCCCTCCCCCGCCGGGCAGACCTACACGATCTGGCTCTACCGCTCGCCGAAGCTGGTTCTGCGCCTGGGCGCGGTCAAGGTCGGCGACAGCGGCAAGCTCGCCGTCCAGTTGCCGGTCCCGGTTCAGGTCCTCACCTACGTCGCCAGCGGCGCCTTCGACCAGATCGACGTCTCACTCACGCCTACCGCCGCCTACCGGGCCGAACTAGCGAAGGCAAAGGCCGCGCAGCGCCTGCCGAAATACATCGGCGAATCCGTGCTCCGCGGCGAAATAACGGGCCCGGCCGTCCGCTGAGCTGACCAAGCAGATCAAGGACGCAGGGAGCGTCCAAGCGCGCAGCGAGCAAGCGTGCATATCTGATTCTTCGCGCAGCGAGCGGAGCGCGGTCGTTAGGAAGCGCTCTGCACGCGAGCGACCGAGGACGAAGATATGCGCCGGTCAGATCACCGGAGCAGCTTGCCGGGGTTCATGATGCCGGCTGGATCGAGCTGCTCCTTGACCGCGCGCAGGACGTCGAGGCCGGGGCGGCCGACCTCGGCCTCCATGTAGGGGGCGTGGTCGCGGCCGACCGCGTGGTGGTGGGTGATCGTGGCCCCGGCGGCGACGATCGCCTCCGACGCCGCCCGCTTCACCTGGCGCCACTGCTCGACCTCCGCGCCGCGGCGGGCGCGGGAGATGAAGGTGAAGTAGAGGGACGCGCCGTCCGCATAAGCGTGGGAGAGGTGGCAGAAGACGAGCCCGGGCGTGCCTTGGGCGGCAAGCGAATCGCGGATCGCGGCGCCGACGGCGGCGTGCAGCTCGCGGAGCCGGCTCCATGTGTGCGAAGTCTCGAGCGTCTCGACCATCGCTCCCATCTCCATCAGCGTGTCGCGCAGGTAAGGGCCCTGGTAGCGGCCGTGCTCCCAGGAGCGCCCGGCGCTCTGGCCGAGATAGACGGCACCGCCCCGGCGCAGCTCGCGTACCGCGAGCGCGCGGCGCCGGGCGACCGACTCCTCGTCGCCCTCGATGCCGACGACGACGAGAGCGCCGCCCCGGCGGCGGCGCAGACCGAGGTAGCCGCCGAAGAGGGTTCCGGCCATTCCGCGCGGGCCCGAGAGGGCCAGCGACCCCTCCGTCTCCTCCTCGTCGGAGACCCGGATCACGTCGGGCAGGCCGGGGCCCTGGGCAAGGGCGCGGACGATCTCCGAGCCCGCCTCGAAGCTCTCCGCCATCCAGGCCTCGTAGCGGCGCTGCCGCGGGGCCGGCCGGACGCGCACCGTCACCTCGGGGATCACGCCGAAGACGCCCTCTGAGCCGACGATCAGCTCGCGCAGCGCCGGGCCGGCAGCCGTGTGCGGGGTCTTCAGGGTGCTCAGCTCCGCCGCCGGGGCGATGAGGCGCACGGAGCTGACCAGGTCGTCGAAGCGCCCGTAGCCGCTCGAGGCCTGCCCGGCGGAGCGGGTCGCGGCGAAGCCACCGATCGTCGCGTACTCGAAGGACTGCGGGTAGTGGCCGAGGACGAGACCCTCGGCCCCCAGCGCCGCTTCGGCCTCGGGCCCACGTAGCCCAGCGCCGAGCGTCGCCGTCAGCGAGCGCCCGTCGACCTCGACGCCGCGCAGGCGGGAGAGGTCGAGGCTGACCAACCGCTCGTGAGGGCCGCGCAGCGGCTCGATCCCGCCGACGACGCTCGTCCCGCCCCCGAACGGCACGACCGCAACGCGTTCTACAGCGCATGCATGTAGAACGCGTTGCACCTGGGCGGGGTCGGCGGGGAGCAGGACGGCATCGGGGGCGGCGTCGAGGCGGCCGGCGCGCAGGCGGGCGAGGTCGGCGTAACCGCAGCCGGTGGCGTGGCGGACCCGGTCCTCGACGCCGGTGAAGACGCTCTCCCCCCCCACCGCATCGACCAGCGCCGGCGGCAGCGCCTCGGCCGGCGGCAGCTCGAAGGCGTCCAACTCGGCGGCGCGCGGCGAGGGCTCCAGCTCGCCGATCCTCTCGCGCAGCACCGTCAGCGCCTCCCCGTCCAGCTCGGGCTGAACCGATGGGTCGCCCCATCCCCACCACTTCGAATCGCGTCGCGGCTGAGTCATGTCAGCGCCCGTTCCAGGCCGTCGAGCGCCTCGTCGAGGACGGCGCCCTGGCCCCGCCGCATCATCGGCCCACCAAGGCGGGAGAGGCCGCGCAGCGTCTGCACAACGGTGAGAGTCACCGCCGTGCCCGAGCCGTCCGCCTCCAGCTTCATCTCAACCGCGTAGGCCTTCAGGTGGCGTTCGAACGGCGTGCCGGGGATTCGCTGCTCCCAGCTCATCCGGCTGCCGTCAACTGCGTCGACGCAATGGAAATCGGCGCGTACGCCGCGCCCCTCCGCGGTGCCAAGAACCTGCGTCCACTCCGCGCCCGCACCCTCCCCCTCGACCCCCTCGACGCGCTGCGTGCGCGGCCACCAGCGCGGCAGGTTGTAGGGATCGGAGACGAGCTGCCAAACCTCCTCGGGCTCGGCAGAAATTGTTTTCTTTCGAATTACCCGAGGCATCGGATTAGGGCGCGAGGGCCAAGTCTGGCAAGGACGCAGGGAGCGTGGCGTGCTTCTAGCACGCGAGCGACCGAGGACACCGCCAGACGCCGGCTTTCGCGCCCTAATCCCCCGCAAGCCGGCGCAGGTCGCGCACCAAGAGCAGGTGCTTGAGGTGGCTGACCGTCGCCGCCAGGCTCTCGAGGCTCTCCAGCGCCTCCTTGCGGCGCTCCGGGTTGCGCGAGCGCAGCGAAGGGCCGAGCAGCGCTTCCAGCAGGTTCGCCTCGCGGTCGGCGGAGGAGCGGAAGACGCGCAGGTTGCGAGCGCCGACGCCGAAGCGGGAGAGCTCGTTGGCGGCCCGGATGATTTCGCGATCGGTCTCGTCGTAGACGGTCTTGCCCTCGCGCTTCTCGGGCTGCACGATGCCGAAGTTCTCGAGCTCGGCGATCAGCTCCTCGCGGGCGCCGGTCTCCTCGATCACCTCGTCGATCGTCAGGTAGGCGCGAGAGGTGTCGATCAGGATCGCTCGCCGCACCCCCCCGCTTCGTTCCGCGCCGCCGCCGATCGGAGCGACGAAGTCGCCACCGGCCGCCAGCTCCTGGCGGATCACCCGCAGCGGCAGGAACTCGTCGCGCTGCAGGCGCAGGATCGTGCGCAGCCGTTCGACGTCGGACTGGCTGTAGAGGCGGTAGCCACCGGCCGTGCGGCGCGGGGTCAGCAGCTTCTGGTCCTCGAGGTAGCGGATCTTCGAGATCGAGACGTCGTCGAACTCGGCCTGCAGGATCTTGCAGACAGCGCCGATCGTCAGCGCCTTGCGCGGTCGCGAGTCGCGCTGGCGAATCTGGTGCTCGGAGACGGCCATCCTCATTTCTCCAGGAAGCTGAGCTTGTACTTGCCGATCTGGATCTCGTCGCCGTCGGCGAGCCGGTGCGACTCGATCCGCCGCCGGTTGACGTAGGTGCCGTTGAGCGAGCCGAGGTCGTCGATGTAGAGGCCGTCCTTGCGACGCACCAGCAGCGCGTGGTTGCGCGAGACGGTGACGTCGTCGAGGAAGACGCCGGCGTCCGGGCTGCGGCCGATGCTGATCCGGTCCTCGCCAAGCGCGAAGCTCTCGCCGGCGCGACCGCCGCCGGCGCGGATTACCAGGGCGGCGCCGCTGCGCTCGATCGTCTCGTCGATGTCGACCGGCTGCAGCTCGCCGGTTTCGCCGACCGTGTAGGTCATCGTCGTCGGCTCGTCGCTCTCACCGCCGCCGTCGGCGGGTCCGCCCAGGTAGGCGCCGCACTTCTGGCAGTAGTTGGCGCCCTCGGGGTTGACGAAGCCGCATTCGGGACAGTGGACCGCCATCGAGCTTCCCGCTATGCGGCGGGCTCGTCCTCGGGGCTCTGGGCGCGGCCGGCGAGGATCTCGGTCAGCTGGGTGACGTCGTCTCCGGAGATCAGGGAGTCGCCGCGCTCGCGCTTCTGGCGCAGGCGGTTGACCAGCTCCGCGCGGAGGATGTCGATCTTGCCGTGCAAGACGCGGCGCTTGTAGGAGATCTCGTTCTCCTCCTGCGTGAGCTTGTCGATCAGGCCCTTCAGCTCTTCGTCGCTGAGCGAGCCGAGATCGGGAAATGTGTCCTCCATCTCACTCCTTGGGATCGGGGTTCGCGGCCGTCGCTCCTGCCGCCTGGGGCGATTATAGGTCGCCTGGCGAAAGGTTCAACCCTAGGTTGAAGGTTGCAACATCGCTGACTTCGTGATTAGGGATGCATATATATCCCTAATCACGAAGTCAGCGATCGGCGGCGGCGCGGACTTGGGCGATGCCCTCGCGGGCGTAGAGGGCGGTGGCGAGAATCGCGAGTGCCAGGCCGGCGATCAGCAGCGCCGTCGGCACCCAGCCGGCGACGACCAGGGCGAGGAAGATGCCGCCCATGATCGGGAAGACCGAGATCCGGCCTGGCCAGTTGACCTGGATCTCGACCCCGTGGCGGAGGCCGTACTGGGCGAGGACGAGCATCGCCAGCTCGCGTGCCGCGAGCAGCGCCAGGGCCCAGCGCGGCAGCAGCTCGAAGTGCCAGCAGACGACGACGCCGCAGAGGATCGTGAGGCGGTCGACCAGTGGGTCGAGCATGGCGCCGAGGCGGCTGTACTGACCGGTGACGCGGGCGAGAAAGCCGTCGACGTAGTCGCCGCCGGCGATCAGGGCGAAGACGATCGCCGACCCGGCGTTGCGCCCGTCGCCCGATTCGAAGGCGAGCCAGAGGAACAGCGGCAGAGCAGCGAGGCGGATGAAGCCGATCAGATTGGGCAGGGTCCAGGGGTTGAGCGGTTCCCCCTTGCGCACCGCGGACGGCGGCGGCCCGCTGCGGTCGAGGCCGAAGAGGCGGCGGATGCGGCCGCGGCCGAACGGTGCGGCGTCAGCCATCGACGCCCTCGAGGAGTGCCTTCGCCCGCGTGGCGGCCTCCTCGACGGGCAGCTTGTGCTCGGCGCCGGAGGCGCGCTCGCCGGCCTCGACGACGCCCTCGGTGAGGCCGCGGCGGCCGACCACGAGGCGCAGCGGGCAGCCGAGCAGCTCGGCATCGGTCAGCTTCTCCCCCGCGCCGGCTTCGCGCTCGTCGTAGAGGACCTCGACCCCAGCGTCGCGCAGCTCCTCGTAGAGGCGATCGGCCGCGACCCGCTCCTCGTCATCCGCCTTCTTGGCAAGCGAGACGAGATGAACCTGCCAGGGAGACAGCGCCGGCGGCCAGACGATCCCCCGCTCGTCGGCGCCCTGCTCGATCGCGGCGGCGACGATCCGGGCGGGGCCGATCCCGTAGCTGCCCATCACGATCGGCCGCTCCGCGCCCGACTCGTCCAGGTAGGTGGCACCGAGCGGCTCCGAGTAGCGGGTGCCGAGCTTGAAGATGTTGCCGACCTCGATCGCCGGCTCGATCGCGATCGTCCCTCCGCCGGGGGCCGTGTCGCCGGCCTCGACGTTGCGCACGTCCATCTCATAGGCCTCGAAATCGCGCGAGGGGTCGATGCCGCGCAGGTGGGCGTTCGGCTTGTTGGCGCCGGAGACGTAGGAGTCGCCCGTCAGCGCAGCGTCCTTGATGATCGGCAGCCCACTGCCGACCGGGCCGAGGTAGCCGACCGGCCCGAGCTGCTCTTCGATCTCCTCGGTGCTCGCCTGGCGGAAGTCCGTCCTCATCCCGTTGCGCAGCTTGATCTCGTTGAGGCGGTGGTCGCCGCGCAGGAGGACGAGGACCATCCCGCGGCCCTCGACGACGATCGGCAGCGTCTTGACGAAAGCGCCGTGCGGCAGGCCGAGATGCTCGGCGACCTCCTCGACCTTGGTCAGTCCGGGTGTGTCCACCTCCTCCGGCGCGTCCAGCCGCGGCGGCAGCGGGACCGGTTGTGGCTCGGCGCCCGCGACCTCGACGTTGGCGGCGTAGCCGGGCGCCAGGGCGACCTCGTTCTCGCCGGCGGCGCAAGGTGCCATGTACTCGTGGGCGCCCGAGCCGCCCATCATGCCGACGTCGGACTCGACCCGGTACCAGCGTAGGCCGCAGCGGTCGAAGATCCGCGCGTACGCCTCGCTCTGCAGCTCGTAGGACCGCGTCAGCCCCTCCTCGTCGCGATCGAAGGAGTAGGCGTCCTTCATCGTGAACTCGCGCGTGCGCAGGACGCCGGCGCGCGGCCGCGGCTCGTCGCGCTCCTTGGTCTGCAGGTGGTAGAGCATCATCGGCAGGTCGCGGTAGGAGCGCACCTCCCTGGCGACGTGGTAGGTGAGGCACTCCTCGTGCGTCATCGCCAGCACCATCGGCGACCCCTTGCGGTCCTCGAGCTTGAACAGCTCCTCGATCCCGTAACGCCCCGTCTTCTCCCAATTCTCGGCCGGCTGCAGAACGGGCATCAGCATCTCCTGGCACCCGATCCCCTCCATCTCCTCACGCAGGATCGCTTCGACCTTCCGATGGGCTCTCCACCCCGCGGGCAGATAGCTCCACAACCCCGCGCCCACCTGCCGAGTCAACCCAGCTCGCACCATGAGCTTGTGCGACAGAGCCTCCGCGTCGGAAGGCGCCTCCTTGAGCGTCGGCAAGAATGCCTGGCTGAACCGGGTCACGCGAGAAACCTACCCGCTGCTCGCGGGGGGTGGCGCCGTAGGGGGTGCCGCCCCGAGGACGCTTTAGCGACCGGAGGGGCGGTGGGCCCCTGCGGCGACAGGACCCGCCGCGCTGACTACGCTCGCGTGAACCTGCGTCCCGACGTCGGCGACTCGGCCTCATCGAGAAGGACCTTGTCCGACTCGCCGGCTTCCGCAGCCGCATGCTCCATCTGCGCGATCTTCTCGGGGGTCAGGTCGTCGGCATTTTCCTGCTCGATGTTGGCTACCCACTCGGCCCCCTCGCGCGACTCGGCCTCGTCGAACTCCACCTCGCCGCCGCGCTCCAGCGACTTGTCGATCTCGCGGAAGAGGGTGTCGACCAGCTCGGCCTGCGGCACCTTGCGCAGCGGCTTGCCGCCGGCGAAGATCAGGCCCTCGTTCTTGGCGCCGGCGATGCCGAAGTCGGCGTGGGAGGCCTCGCCGATGCCGTTGACCGCGCAGCCGAGCACGGCGACCTCGACCGGCTCGGCGTAGCGCTCGAGCCGCCGCTCGATCTCGGCGACGACCGAGTCCATGTCGAACTGCAGACGGCCGCAGGTCGGGCAGGCGATCAGCACCGGGCCGCGCTCGCGCAGCTGCAGGGCCTTGAGGATCTCCCAGGCGACCTTGACCTCCTCCTCGGCGTGGAAGGTCGAGAGGCTGATCCGGATCGTGTCCCCCACCCCGTCGGCGAGCAGCGTGCCGAGCCCGACTGCGGACTTGAGCGATCCCGACCACTTCGTCCCCGCCTCGGTGACGCCGAGGTGCAGTGGGTAGGGGATCTTCTCGGAGAGGAGCCGGTTGGCGGCGATCGTGTTCGGCACGTTGGTCGACTTGATCGAGACCTTGAAGTTCTCGAAGTCCAACGACTCCATCAGCTCGACGAACTCGACCGCGGCGGCGACGAGGGCGTCGACCGGTTTCTCGCGCTCGAGCGCGTGCAGGTGCTTGGGCAGCGAGCCGGAGTTGACGCCGATCCGCATCGGCACGCCGGCCGCGGTCGCCCGCTCGGCCACCTCGGCCACCTTCTCGCGGCCGCCGATGTTGCCGGGGTTGAGACGGATGCAGTGGGCCCCCGCGTCGATCGCCTTCAGCGCCAGCGTGTGGTTGAAGTGGATGTCGGCGATCACCGGGATCGGCGACTCGCGGACGATCGTCTTCAGCGCCTCGGCGTCCTCGTCGCGCGGCACCGCGCAGCGTACGAGGTCGGCGCCCGCCTCGGCGACCTTGCCGATCTGCTCGAGCGTCGCCGCCAGGTTGGCGGTCTCGGTCTTGGTCATCGTCTGCACGGCGACGGGGGCGCCGCCCCCGATCGGCACGCCGCCGACGAATATCTGGCGCTTCGAAGCCATGGCGCAAGCGTAGCGAGAGGCGGCCCTGCTCAGATTGAACCCGAGCCCGTGTCGCGCCGTATGCAGAGGAGGATGGCCGGGCGGAGAGGGACTCCGGGAGGAATGCGACGACGACCGGCGCTCGTCGTTCGACCGCGCCTGGTCGCGGCGCTCGCGGTTGCCCTGTCCGCGTTGCTCGCGATTCCACCGCTGGCGCAGGCGACGTTCCACGAGATGTCGATCCGCGAGGTCTACCCCGGGGGCGAAAACGACGCCAGCTATGTCGAGCTGCAGATGTGGGCCGCCTTTCAGAACTTCGTCGGCGGCCATCGCCTGGTCGCATATGACGCCGCCGGCAAACCAATCGACGACGTCGCCCTCGCCGCCGACGTGAAAAACGGGGCGAACCAGTCGACGATCCTCGTCGCGGACACGAGCTACAGCACCGTCTTCGACGAAATGCCGGCCCCCGACGACAGCGACGAAGGCCTCGACCTCTCGCCGGAAGGGGGCGCCGTCTGCTGGATCGAAGGGTCTCCCCCTGACTGCGTCGCCTGGGGGGACTTCAAAGGGCCGCTGCCGGCGCACGTGCCGGAACTGAAGGTGGGGAGTCCGGCGTCCCCGGGCGGCGTGAAAGCCGGCAAGGCCCTGAGGCGATCGATCGCCAAAGGCTGCGCGACCCTGCTCGATCCGCCCCCGACCGACGACAGCGACGACAGCTCCACCGACTTCAGCGAGGTGGACCCGGCACCGCGCGACAACGCGACGAAACCGACCGAGGCCGCCTGTCCCTCACTGCCCAACACGACGATCGACACGAAACCGGCGAACCCGACGAAAGCTACCTCGGCCTCCTTCACCTACCACGCGACTCCGTCCGCCGGCGCGACCTTCGAATGCAGCCTTGCCGCCGAAGGCGAGGCCGACGCCTTCGAAAGCTGCCCCTCCTCCGGCAAGAGCTACTCGGGCCTCGCCGACGGCGGCCACACGTTCAAGGTTCGCGCCGTGAACTCGGCAGGCGCCGACCCCACTCCGGCCGCCTACACCTGGACCCTCGACACCGTGGCTCCCGAAGCCGAAGTCCAGACCCACCCGCCGGACCCGAGCCCCGGCAACAGCGCCACCTTCACCTACGGCTCGACGGAGGGCGGCTCGGGCTTCGAATGCAGTCTCGAGCCGGAAGGAACCCCGGCGTCTTTCAGCGACTGCCCCACAAGCGGCAAGACGTATCCCGACGCCGAACACCCGGCGCCGCTGGCCGACGGCGAGTGGACCTTCGCGGTCAGGGCGACGGACAAAGCCGGCAACCAGGGCGCTGCCGTGGAATTCACCTGGACGGTCGAAAGCTCGGCGCCCGACGAAACGCCGCCCGAGACGACGCTCCTCGCCAGGCCGCCGAATCCGAGCAACAGCCCCACCGCCTCCTTCACCTACGAATCGAACGAGCCCGGATCGAGCTTCGAATGCAAGCTCGACGGCGGCGCCTTCGCCGGTTGCTCGCCGACCGGGGTGGCATACGCGGGTCTCGGCGACGGGCCCCACAGCTTCCAGGTGCGGGCGATCGACTCCAGCGACAACGTCGACCCAACGCCCGCCGGCTACAGCTTCGACGTCGTGCTCGCCGGCGCTCCGTTCGTAACGGCGTCCGCGCCGTCCCCTGCCCCCACGCAGGTCGTTCCCGAGACGACGATCCTCGCCGGGCCCAAGGCCAGGACACGCGACCGCACGCCCACCTTCCGCTTCCGCTCGGACCAGGCGAGCGCGACCTTCCAGTGCAAGCTCGACCGCAAGCCCTTCAAGGGCTGTCGCTCGCCCCTCACCACCGCCAGGTTGGCCTACGGATCGCACTCACTGCGCGTTCGTGCCGCGCTGGCCGGCGCCGTCGACTCGAGTCCCGCAAGGCTCGATTTCACGGTGGTGAGGCACCGAAGGTGAGCTCGCTCGCGAAGCGACGGTGGGGATCGCTTGTCACGCTCACCTGTCTGGCGCTCGCCGTGACCGCGCCGAGCGCCTCGGCGACTTTCCACCAGATGTCGATCCGCGAGGTCTACCCGGGCTCCGCAGCCAATCCAAGCGCGGAGTACGTAGAGCTGCAGATGTGGAGCAGCGGCCAGAACCTGGTTGGGGGTCACGTCCTGCGCACCTACACGGCCGCCGGGGCGCCGAGCGCGACCGTGCTCCCTTCCGACGTGCCCAACGGCGCCAGTCAGAGCACGATCCTGATCGCCACCCCGGCCGCGGAAACCGAGTTCGGAGTCGCCGCCGACGCTCCGCTGCCAGCGACAGATGGACTCGACCCGGCCGGCGGGGCGGTCTGCTGGGAGGAAATCGACTGCGTCGCCTGGGGCGACTTCGCCTCCGGCCTGCCGAGCCCCAGCGGCGCCGACGCTCTCCCCGCGGGCATCCCGAACGAAATGGCGCTGCGGCGCACGATCGCGCCGGGCTGCGCGACCGCGTTGGAGCAGGCCGACGACCGAGACGACAGCGCCACCGATTTCGCTGCCGTCTTCCCCGACCCCCGGCCCAACTCGGTCGCCCCGTCCGAGCACGTCTGCGTTCCCGCAAGCGGGCCCAGCGGCAGCTACGGCGGCGCCCGCGCCCCTCAGACGCTGCTGAGAAAGAAGCCGCCGCGCAGGACCCACGACTCCACGCCGACCTTTCGCTTCGCCTCCGACGAGCCGGGGTCGACCTTTCTCTGCAAGCTCGACCGTCGGGGGTACAAGCCGTGTCGCTCCCCATTCACGACGAGGAGGCTCTCGATCGGCCGTCACCTCTTCCGGGTGCGGGCTCGCGACCGCTCCGGGCTGCTGGATCCGAGCCCGGTTTCATACCGCTTCCGGGTCCTCCCCGGCTAGCGGACGTTGAAGCCTTCGCCGGTGAGGCTTCCGATGTCGTTGGACAGTCCGATGAAGAAGAGCATCGCGACTAGGGCGAAGCCGACGATGCTCGCCCGCTCCATCGTCTGCAGTGACACCGGCTTGCCTCGAAGCTTCTCGACGATGCTCCAGAAGATGTGGCCGCCATCGAGCGGCAAAAACGGGAAGAGGTTGATGACGCCGAGCGAAAGACTGACCACGGCCAACAGGAGCAGCGATCGTTCGAGCCCCAGGCCGATCGTTTGATGTGCGACGTCGCTCACGCCCACGACGCCGTGAATCTGGCTGCGTTCCTTTGAGTTGAAGATCCTGCCGACGCGAGTCAGCGTTTCGTGAGTGACCAGCCACGCAAAACCCGTGGCCCTGTCGATCGCTGTGCCAACCCCGATGCTCGCCGGTCGCGCCGCGAACCCAAAGCCGACCAAGGTCTGGCCTGCGGACGACTGGTATTCAGGCTTGACGAGGATCTCCTTGGAATGGCCGTCTCGGATCACCGCCAGCCGCACGGGCGTGCTCGCTCTACAGCCGTCCTGCGGCTTTCCGGCGCATTCGTGCGATCCGATCAACCTGTGGAATCGTTCGACGCGTTCTTCGCCATCGAGGCCCGGAAAGCTTTTCCCGTCGACGGCGAGAATCCTGTCTCCGGCTTTGAGAACGCCGACCGCCGGTGTCTTTGGCAGGACTTCACCAACCCTTTGAGTCACAGTCGACGCGCTCGTCAACGCGATGACGAAAAGGATGATCAGGGCTAGGGCTATGTTCACGGCTGGCCCGGCCCCGGTGACGACGATCCGCTTCCAGACCGGCTGGTTGTAGTAGGCGCGAGGCTCAACCTCCGGAGGCAACTCTTCCTCTGGGTTCATGCCGCTGATCTTCACGTAGCCACCGAGGGGAATCGCCGCGATTCCGTACTCGGTCTCGCCTCGCCTGACCGAGACCAGCTTCGGGCCGAAGAAGAGGAAGAACTTCTCGACCCGCATGCCGGTCGCCTTGGCGGCGAAGAAGTGGCCGGCCTCGTGCAGGACGATCAGAAGACAGAAGCCGATGAAGACCAAGAGCCAGCTCATACCCTCGCCAACCCCCCTACCTCCTCTTCGGTGCGGCGGCGGGCCTCGGCGTCGACCGCGAAGAGATCCTCGAAGTGGGTCGGTTGGAGCGCCGGCATCGCCTCCAGCACGTTCTCGATCGCGGCGGGAATCCCTGTGAACCCGATCCGGCCCTCGAGGAAGGCGGCGACGGCGACCTCGTCGGCGGCGTTGAGCACGCAGGGCGCCGTCCCTCCCGCCCTGCCGGCCTCGATCGCGAGGCGCAGGCAGGCGAAGGTCTCGAGATCGGGCGCCTCGAAGGTCAGCTGGCCGACGGTGGCGAGGTCGAGTCGGGCTACGTCGACGTCGGCGCGTTCGGGGTGGTGCAGCGCGTAGGAGATCGGCACCCTCATGTCGGGGTAGCCGAGGTGGGCCAACGTTGCCCCGTCATTGAGGTCGATCAGCGAGTGGACGATCGACTGCGGGTGGACGACGACCGCGATCCGCTCGTAGGGGACGCCGAAGAGGTGGTGGGCCTCGATCGCCTCGAAGCCCTTGTTCATCAGCGTCGCCGAGTCGATCGTGATCCGGCCGCCCATCTCCCAGGTCGGGTGGGCGAGTGCCTCCTCGACGCTGACGCCGGCCAGGTCCGTGCGGCCGCGGAAGGGGCCGCCGGAGGCGGTGAGGACGAGGCGCTCGACGGTCCCGGGCGGCTCGGCGCCGATCAGCTGGTAGAGCGCCGAGTGCTCGGAGTCGACCGGCAGCAGCTTCGCCCCGGTCGCCTCCGCCAGCGCCATCGTCAGCTCACCGCCGATGACAAGGCTCTCCTTGTTGGCGAGCGCCAGGTCGATTCCCTCGCCGAGGGCGACGATCGTCGGCCCGAGCCCGGCGGCGCCGACGATCCCGTTGAGGACGAGGTCGGCCCCTGACCCCGCGATCAGCTCGCGAATCCCGTCCTCGCCTGCCAGCACCCGACCGTCCCAGGCGGACTTCGCCGACTCCGCGGCGCCTGGGGCCGAGAGGGCGATTGCCTCCACGCCGTGTTCCGCGGCCTGCGCCAGCACGCGCTCCCAGCTCGAGCCCGCCGCCAAGCCGACGACCTCGAGCTCCTCAGAGGCGGCGACGATCTCCAGCGCCTGGGTTCCGATCGACCCCGTCGACCCGAGTATCACCACCCTCTTCATCTTCACCAGAGCATAGGGACGCCGCCGACGGGCCGAAAAGCGCGCTATGTCAGCGCTTTTCGGCCCGTCGGCCCGGTGCCTCGGCGTCAGTAGACGAGCTGGACGGCTAGGTAGTAGCCGACTACGACAGTGAAGAAGACGGCGTCTAGGCGGTCGAGGATGCCGCCGTGGGGGCCGAAGAGCGTGCCGGTGTCCTTGACCGCGAGGTCGCGCTTCAGCATCGACTCGAAGAGGTCGCCGACCGGGGCGATGGCCGCCACCGCCGCCCCGATGATCAGCGCGTCCACCCCGCTCAGCCAGTCCTGGTACAGGCCGGCGAACCAGAAGGCCATCGTGCCGATGACGAAGCCGCCGAGCAGGCCCTCCAGGGTCTTGTTGGGCGAGAGCGCCGGCGCGATCTTGTGCGAGCCGAACATGCGCCCCGTGGCGTAGGCGCCCGTATCGGCGGCGAAGGTGCCGACGAGGACGTCGACGATCAGGGCCGCGCCGTGGTTGGGCAGTTCGCGCAGGAAGACCGCGTGGACCAGCGGAATCCCAATCCAGACGATCCCGAGCAGCGTGACGCCCATCGAGAGCGTGATCCCGTCGCGGTGGTGGCGGTCGGCGCCGAAGGCGAAGAGCACCGGGAAGGAGGCGGCGAGCACGAGGAGGACGTTGAAGGAGGTGCCGAAGTAGGCGGCGGCGATCAGCGCCGGCACCGCCAGATAGCCGGCTCGCTGGATCGGCCGCACCTCGGCGGTCATCGCGAAGAACTCGCGCAGGCAGAGGACGCCGATGCCAACCATCGCCAGGGCGAAGACCGGCCCCCCGGCGACGACGATCGCGATCGCGAAGACGGCCCAGGGGATGGCGTAGAGAATCCGCCTGGCCGTCTCGCCGCTGCGACTGCGCTTCCGCACGCGCGGCGGTCGCGGCTCCGGCTTGGGCGGCGGCTCCTCGATGAAAAGATCGTCGTCGTCGAAGAGGTCCTGCATCAGGCCCTCGCTCCGAAGCGCCGGCTGCGCTCCTCGAACTCTCGCAGCGACTCCTCCAGTGCCTCGCGGCCGAAGTCCGGCCAGAGCTCGTCGCGGAAGACCAGCTCCGAGTAGGCGCACTGCCAGAGCAGGAAGTTCGAGACCCGCCGCTCGCCGCTGGTGCGGATCAGCAGATCGGGGTCGTGCATCTCCGGTGCGTAGAGGCGGCGGCGGAGCTCCTCCTCCGAGGAGCCGTCGAAGCCGCGCGCGGCGTCGACGATCTCCGCGCGCCCCCCGTAGTTGAAGGCGACGAAGAGGGTGATCCGGTCGTTCGCCGCGGTCTTCGCCTCGGCCCATTCCATGCGCTCGGCTAGAGCGGGCTCGACGCCCTCGCGCCGCCCGACGAAGCGCATCCTCACGCCCTCGGCGTCCAGCTCGGGCGTCTCCGCGTCGATCCGCTCGCCGAACATCTTCATCAGCCCCGCCACCTCGTCGTCCGGCCGCGACCAGTTCTCGGTCGAGAAGGAGAACACGGTCAGCTCCTCGATCCCGAGCTCGACCGCGTCGCGCAGCCGCGCCTTGACCGTGTCGGCTCCCGCCTGGTGCCCCTCGACCGTCGGCAGGCCGCGCTGTTCGGCCCAGCGCCCGTTGCCGTCGGTGATGATCGCCACGTATTTAGCCGCGGTCACGGGCATCCGGCAACCCCATGAGACGGCGAAAACCAAGCAGGTCGGGGGATGCAGGGAGGGTGACGAGGGGAGCGCACATCAGTGCGTGACCCGAGGAGACCGACCGAAGACCCCGAGATGCGCCGGTTTGCAGCCGTCTCACACCTCGAGGATCTCCTCTTCCTTGCCCTTGAGCAGGGAGTCGATCTCGGCGATCGCCTCGTCGGTCTGTTTCTGCAGCGCGGCCTCGGCGCGGCGCTCGTCATCCTCGCCGGCTTCGCCCTCTTTCTTCAGCTCGCGCAGGTCGTGCATCGTGTCGCGGCGGATGTTGCGAATTGCGACTCGGCCCTCCTCGGCGACGCCGTGGACGACCTTGACCATCTCGCGTCGGCGCTCCTCGGTCATCTCCGGGACCTGCAGGCGGATCACGTTGCCGTCGTTGCTCGGCGTCAGCCCGACGTCGGACTCCTGGATCGACTTCTCGATCGTCCCGATCGAGGACTTGTCGAAGGGCGTCACGGTGAGCAGGCGGGCGTCGGACGCGGCGACGTTGGCGAGCTGCTTGAGCGGGGTCTGGGCGCCGTAGTAGTCGACGACGATGCGGTCGAGCAGGTGGGGCGAGGCGCGCCCGGTGCGGACCGTCGCCAGCTCGTTGCGGCTGGACTCGACCGACTTGGTCATCCGGCCCTTCGCGTCCTCCAGCATTTCGTCGATCAACTCAACCGGCTCCCCATCTCATCGCTCGGTGGGCGCGTTGGAGACCAGCGTGCCCACCCTCTCGCCGCTGACGATCCTATCTATGTTCTGGGGGTCTCCCATGTTGAAGACGTAGATCGGCAGGTCGTTGTCCATGCAGAGCGAGAGCGCGGTCGAGTCCATCACCTTGAGATCGCGCTCGATCGCCTCGCGATGGCCGATCGCCTCGATGAACTTCGCATCCGGGTTGGTCGCCGGGTCGGAGTCGTAGACCCCCTCCACCCCGTTCTTCGCCATCAGGATTGCTTCCGCGTGGATCTCGAGCGCGCGCAGCGCCGCCGCCGTGTCGGTGGTGAAGAACGGGTTGCCGGTGCCGGCGGCGAAGATCACGACCCTGCCCTTCTCGAGATGGCGGATCGCGCGGCGGCGGATGTAGGGCTCGCCGATCTCCTTGATGTCGATCGCCGAGAGCACGCGGGTGTGCTCGCCCGCCTTCTCCAGCGCGTCCTGGAGGGTGAGCGCGTTGAGCACCGTGGCGAGCATCCCCATGTAGTCGCCGGTCGCCCGGTCCATCCCTTCGGCGGCAGCGGCCAGCCCCCGGTAGATGTTGCCGGCGCCGACGACGATCGCGACTTCCACCCCGCGGGCGCGCACGGCGCGGACCTGCTCGGCGATCCGCGCCACCTCGGCGGCGTCGGTGCCGTAGGAGAGGCCGCCCATCAGCGCCTCACCCGAGAGCTTCAGCAGGACGCGCTTGAACTGAGGGTCGGCCACTAGGCCGCGAGCCTACTCACCGACGCGGAAATAGGCGAACCTGGCGACGCGGACGTTCTCACCCGTCTTCGCCGCCAGCTCCTGGCGCAGCTGCTCGATCGTCTTCGACTCATGCTTCTCCGCGTTGACGTGCTCCTGGTCCAACAGGGCGACTTCCTTGCCCCACTTCGCCAGCTGCCCCTCGACGATCTTCTCGACCACGTTGTCGGGCTTGCCTTCCTCGCGCGCCTTCTCCTCGAAGACCTTGCGCTCGGCCTCCTTCTCGGCGTCGGCGATCTCGTCGGTCGAAACGTACTTGGGCGCGCTCGCGGCGACGTGCAGCGCGACCTCGTAAGCGAAGGCCTTGAAGTCCTCGTTGCGGGCGACGAAGTCGGTCTCGCACTGGATTTCAACCATCGCCCCGACCTTGTCGTTGGCGTGGATGTAGGAGGCGACCACTCCCTCGCTGGTGCCGCGCCCTTCGCGCTTGGCGGCCGAGGCCTGCCCCTTCACCCGCAGGATCTCGATCGCGCGATCGACGTCTCCCTCGGCCTCGCCGAGCGCGGCCTTGCAGTCCATCATCGCCGCCCCGGTCCGATCCCGAAGCGCCTTCACATCGGCAGCAGTAACGCTCATTTCGACTCCCCCTCGCTCACAGTCTCAGTGGCTTTCTCTTCTTCGGCCGGAGCGCTCCCCTCATCCGCCTGCGCCTCCCCAGCTTTCTCCTCTTGAGGGGAGGTCTCCGCAGCAGGCTTCGCTGCCGGCGCGTCGGACTCGGCTGCTTTAGGCGCCTCTCCCGCGGGTGGCGCCGTAGGGGGAACCGCCCCTGAGGACGCTTTAGCGACCGGAAGGGGCGGTGGGTCCCCTGCGGCGACAGGACCCGCGGGCGACTGCGCCTGACCCTGCTGCGCCTGGGCCTTTGCCGCCTCGGCCTTCTGCCTCGCTTCAGCTTCTTCCTTCGCCTTCTGCGCCGCCTCCTCCGCTTCCTTGCGCGCCTTCTCCTCTGCCTCCCGCTTCTTCCGCTCTTCCTCTTCCCGCTTGCGCCGCTCCATTTCCTCGGCTATCCGCTTCTCCTCCTGGACGCGCCAGGCGCCGGCGCCCTCCTCGACGGCGGAGCCGATCGTGCCGATCACGAGCTCGCAGGAGCGGATCGCGTCGTCGTTGCCGGGAATCACGTAGTCGATCGACGTCGGGTCGCAGTTGGTGTCGACCAGGCCGATCAGCGGGATTCGCAGGCGGGCGGCCTCGCGCACCGCGATCTCCTCGCTTTTCAGGTCGATGACGAAGACCGCGTCGGGCAGGCGCTCCATGTCGCGGACGCCGCCGAGGTTGTACTCGAGCTTGGCCAGCTCGGCCTGCATGCCCATCCGCTCCTTGGTCGGCAGCAGGTCGAGCTTGCCCTCGTCGCGCCACTCGGTCAGCTCGTGCAGGCGCGCTATCCGCGCCGACATCGTGTTGAAGTTGGTCAGCAGGCCGCCCAGCCAGCGCTGGTTGACGAAGGGCATCTTGCAGCGGTTGGCCCACTCTTCGACCGGCCCGCGCGCCTGCTTCTTGGTGCCGACGAAGAGCACGGTGCCGCCGCCGTTGGCGAGCTCGCCGGCGAAGCGCCGCGCGTTCTCCAGCAGCTCCTCGGTCTGGACGAGGTCGATGATGTGGATCCCGTCCAGCTCGCCGAAGATGTAGCGGCGCATGTTCGGGTTCCAGCGACGGGTCTGGTGGCCGAAGTGGACGCCGGCCTCCAGCAGCTCCCTGAGTCCTGCCTCTGGCATGGGTGAAGCTCCTTGTGGTTGCGATGCTGTTCGCCGCCGCCCTTCCCCGGGAACCGGCGCGAACGCCGGTCAGGGCCCGGTTCGGAGTCGACGGAGTCGATTTCCGGACGCCGGAATTGTAGACGGGGCGCCGCTCTCAGGCCGCGCGGGCCGCCGCCAGCGCGGCAGCGAGGTCGTCTGGAAGCTCGGAGGCGAAGCTCAGCTCCTTCCCGGTCCGCGGGTGGACGAAGGCGAGGCGATGGGCGTGCAGGAACTGGCGCTCGAGGCCGTGCTTGAGCTCGCCGCCGTAAGTCGCGTCGCCGACCAGCGGGTGGCCGATGGCGGCGAAGTGGGCGCGGATCTGGTGCGTGCGACCGGTCTCCAGCTTCGCCTCCAGGTAGGTCTCGGCGGCGAGCAGCTCGAGGACCTCGAAATGGGTCCGGGCCTCGCGCTGCGCCGCGCCGGAGACGGCCATCCGGTGGCGCTGGCGCGAGGCGCGCCCGATCGGGGCGTCGATCGTGCCGGTGCGCGAGACCAGCCGGCCGCGGACGAGGGCAAGGTAGACGCGTTCGACCTCCCGCCGGCGGACCAGCTCCTGTAGAGCCGCGTGGACCTCGTCGGTGCGAGCGACGACGAGCAGGCCGCTGGTGTCCTTGTCGAGCCTGTGCACGATCCCCGGCCGCTCGGGCTCGGCGCCGCCGCCGAGCAGGTCGTCGAGCTCGTCGACCAGGGTCGGACCGCGGTGCGAGGGCGCCGGGTGTACGACCAGGCCCGCCGGCTTGTCGACCACCGCCAGCGCCTCGTCTCGGTAGACGATCCGCAGCCCGCTCACCGTCGGCATCCCCCGTTCCGGTGCGCTTTATGCCACCTATGACCACATAAAGCGCACCGGAAGCTCATTGGTGGGCTCCTTCGCGCAGGTAGGAGGCAGCGAGCAGGAGAACCCCCGCCGTGACGGCGACGTCGGCGAGATTGAAGGCGGGCCAGGCGCCGATCTGGATGTAGTCGGTGACCGCGTCGGCGCGAATGCGGTCGGCGAGATTGCCGAGAGCGCCGCCGGCGAGCAGGCCCGCAGCCGCCCACATACCCCAGCGGGTCGGATCGCGCGAGAACAGATAGGCGACCACGACGAGCGCCAGCCCCGCGAGCACGACCAGACCTCCGCCCCCGCCGCTGGCGAGGCCGAAGGCGACGCCGCTGTTGTGCGAGATGACGATGTCGATCGGGCCGAGCACGTGCGCCTCTTCGCCGGGAAGCAGATGAGCTTCGACCAGCGCCTTGGCCGCCTGGTCGAGGACGACGACGAGGCCGCAGAGCGCGCCCGCCAGGCGCCAGGCGCGGGCCCTGGCGCCGCTCACCCGCGGATCAGGCCGACGACGACCGCTTGCAGAACGAAGAGCAAGATGATTCCCAGCATCGGGCTCAGGTCGAGCGCGAACCCGCCGCCGCCGACCGTCGGCAGGAAGCGGCGCAGCAGGTTGAGGTAGGGATCGGTCGTCTCTTTGACGAAGTCGAGGACCGCGCGCAGGGCGCGGTTGTAGGGCATGCGCGGCACCCAGGAGATCAACACGTTGAGCAGGACGAGGATGATGTAGACGAGGAAGAGGGCGCTGACGTAGTCGGCGACGTCGCCACGCGTGACGGCGGCGAGCAGCGTCATCCACGCATCCTCTCCAGCGAGGCTCGCACAGCGGCCTCGAAGGCCTGCCGGGCCCCTTCGCGGTCGAGCGCCTCCAGGCCGGCCTCGGTGCTGCCGCCGGGCGAGGCGACCGCGCGGCGAACCGCCTCTGGGTTGCGCTCGCGCAGCAGCTCGGCGGTGCCGGCCGCGGTCTCTACCACAAGCTCGTGCGCCAGCTCAGGATCCAACCCGTCGGCAGCGCCCGCCTCGGCGATCGCCTCCACCGCCAGCGCCAGGTAGGCCGGCGCGCAGCCCATCACCGCGGTTGCCGTGTCGAACTGCGAGTCCGGCAGCTCGACCAGGTGACCGAGACCCTCGAGCAGCGCCCGCAGCTCGGCGTCCGCGACCCCGGCCATGCAGAGCACCCCGCGCCTCACCTCCACCCCGACGTTCGGCATCACCCGCACCACCTCAGCGCCGGGGAACACATCGCGCACCCGATCCAGAGAAGTCGCCCCGAGCAGCGAGACGACCGTGCGGGCGCCTTGCATCTCCCCCGCGGCCTCGTCCAGCTTCGCCGGCTTGACCGCGAGCACGACCACGTCCGCGCGCTCCGCCAGCTCCCGGTTCGTCTCAATGGCCTCCCCCCCAAGCTCCCCAGCGAGATCTGCTGCGCGTCCGGACCCGGAATCCGTGAACAGCATCCGGTCCACGTCGTCGCGCAATCCACGAGCCATTGCCGCGGCCATATTCCCCGCTCCGCAGAAGCCAATAATCATCGCCGGGGCAGATTAGTTGTTTCAAGGAGCTGTCTCGGGCGAGACGAGTGCGCGACTGGCGAGCGCCGGACCAAGCGGGGCAAGGACGCAGGGAGGCGCGAATAGCAGCGCTATTCGGCCGACCGAGGACGCCGCACCGCGCAGCGTCCGCCGCCGCCAGGCGCACGCTCGGATCGTCCGAGACAGCTCCTACGACTGGTTGAAGAACCCTTTGTCGAGGAGACGCGCCTTCTCCTCGGCGGAGACCTCGACGTTACGCGGCGTCAGCAGGAAGATCTTCTCGGCGATGCGCTGCATGCCGCCGTCGAGCGCGTAGGTAAGCCCCGAGCAGAAGTCGATCATCCGCTTGGAGAGGTCGTGATCGGTGGTCTGCAGGTTGAGGATCACGGGGACCGAGCGCTTGAACTGATCGGCGACCTGCTGGGCGTCGTTGAAGTTACGCGGGATGACGAGGTGGACCTGGACGTCGGAACCGCCATTGCCGACCGGGCGCAGGGTCCGGGTTCGCGAGGTACCCACCGGCTCGTCGTCGGCGAAGATGTCGTCGATCTCGTCGCGGCGGCGCCTGGAGGTGGGCAGGCGCCTGACCTGGCCCTCGCGACGCCCTTCGTGCGCTTCTTCGACGCCCGTCTCGGGCTCGAATTCCTCGTCGTACTCGGGTCCGTAGTCGTGATCCTCGGCAAGGCCGAAATAGACCAGCGCTCTATGCCATGTATCGCGTAGGGCCATGATTGGTGGCTGTTTCGGGCCGTATGGGCCGATTCCTTTACAGATTATGGCCGAGCCGGCAGCCCGCGGGTCCTGTCGCCGCAGGGACCCACCGCCCTTCCGGTCGCTAAAGCGTCCTCAGGGCGGTTCCCCCTACGGCGCCACCCGCGGGAGACGCGTTAGATATAGAGCACCGTGCCCAGGCGGACGATTGTGGCCCCCTCCTGAACAGCTACCTGCCAGTCCTGAGAGGTTCCCATGGAGAGGCGCTGGAGGTTGTGTTCGGAAGCTAGTTGCCTGAGACGAGCGAAATAGGGGCGCGAGGCCTCCGGATTCTGGCTGAACGGCGGCATCGTCATCAGGCCGCCGACGCGGACCGGGCAGCGATCGACGAAATCCGCGATCTCGCTGGGCGCGATGCCGCCCTTGCCCGCCTCGCCGGCGACGTTGACCTCGACCAAAACCTCGGTGTCGGGAGCGCCGTGGCGGCCGAGCTGCTCCAGCGCGGAGTCCGTTGAAACCGAGTGGATCAGGCGACAGACGGGCAGCAACTGCTTGACCTTGCGGCTCTGCAGGTTGCCGATGAAGTCCCACTCGAAGGCGTCGCCCCAGCGCTCGTGCTTGGCGAGGAGGTCCTGCTGGCGGTTCTCGCCGACGAGGGTCACGCCCGCCTCGGCCAGGGCGCCCATCTCCTCGAGCGGCACGTACTTGGTCGCGGCCAGGATCTCGACCCCTGGCCCGGCGATCTCGCGGGCGCGAGCGAGGTTGGCGGCGATCTTCGCCGGGTCGAGACCGTGGATCAGGCCGGGCACCTCAGCCCTCCCCTCTCTCCAGCCAGACGAGGCCGGCCTGGCGTCGCGGGTCGCCGTCGCGGCGGTGCGAGAAGAAGAGCTCGGTCTCGCAGCAGGTGCAGAGGTCGGCGGACTCGATCCGCTCGACGCCAGCCTCACTCAGCTGCCGTCGCGCCTCCCGCCAGAGGTCGACCTCGTAGCAGCATGGGCCGACGCCGGGGCCGATCGCGGCAGCAGTCGCCTCCACCGCCGCGGCGCCGCGGGTGGCGATCTCCTGCTCCAGGCCGCGGCGCCCCCCGTGCACGATCGCCGCGCCGCCGGAGCCGACGAGAGCGATCGGTAGGCAGTCGGCGCCGAAGACGAGGCCCACCGTCGCCGGATCGCCGATCACGTGGCCGTCGGCCTCCGCAGGGACCTCGTCGCCGCGATCGTGAAAGGCGAGGTTGGCGCCGTGCACCTGCCAGGCGCTGACGATCGCCTCCGGCTCGATTCCCAGCGCCGCCAGCGGCTCGAAGCTCTCCCTCGCCGAGCCGAAGTCGCGGGTGGTGAAGGCCGCCGTCGCCCCCGGCAGGCGCGCCTCGAGCCAGCGCATCCCGTCGGCCTCACGCCACTTCATCGATCCTCCGCGCTGCCTTCAAGGCAACCTCCAGCTCGATCTCGCGGCCGTCGATCTCGCCGTCGAGCTTGCGCCGCCACGCCTCGCGCAGCCCCTCGCCCACCGCCGGCCCCCGCGGAATCCCGGCCGCGATCAGGTCGTTGCCGTCGATTTCAAGCGCCACGGAGTGCCAGGTCGCGACATAGCGGTCGAGCCACCCGGCGCCGGCGGCCCGGGCCAGGACGAGCTCGACCGGACCGTGCCTGCGGGCCAGCTCGACCGCCTCGGAAGGCAGCCCCGGGGCCGCGGCCACGAGCTCGGTGTCTCCTGCGGTCGCACCGAGCGCGGCGGCGAGGATGCTCTGGTCGCGCGGGGCGACGCCTTTCCACGGCGGCGAGGAGAGCAGCTCGTCGACCTTTCCGGCAAGCGCGACCTGCTCAGCCGACGATTCGACCGCTCCCCACTCTGCGAGCAGGCCGAAGCCGAGCACCGCGCTGGGTTCCGCCGCCAACCGCAGCAGCTCCGCCTCGCGCCGGTCGGCCGAGACGGTATCGAGGTCGGTCGCGCGCAGCAGCCGCTCGGTCCCCGGCTCGAGCTCGAGCCCAAAGCGAGCCGCATAGCGGGCGGCGCGAATCGCCCGCGTCGGATCGTCCTCGAAGGAGCGGGGATGGAGGACGCGCAGCCGCCTCGCCGCCAAATCCGCCTGGCCACCGTGCGGGTCGATCAGGCGCGGCTCGCCCGCCAGGGGTATCGCCATCGCGTTGATCGTGAAGTCGCGGCGGCCAAGATCCTCCTCCAGCCCGGCGGACGGCTCGACCTCTGGCAGGGCGCCCGGATGAGGGTAGGTCTCCGAGCGGGCGCTGGCGATGTCGACCTCGTGTCCGTCGAGGCGGACCTTGGCGGTGGCGAAGCGCTCGTGCGAGCGAACCTCGGCGCCGAGCCGTTCGGCGAGCCCGGCGGCATTGCCCTCGACGACGAGGTCGATATCCGCGCGCCCGCGCCCGAGCAGTAGATCGCGAACGGCGCCCCCGACCAGGTAGACGGGATCGCCGCCCGCCTCCCGCACCGCCTCCAGCTCCGGGTGCATGTGCTGGAGCGCCTCGGCGATGCTTTCGCTGTGGTTCTCGTTCGCTGTCGCCATCTGCGCCTACCATGATCGCGTGCACGGGAGACGAGCAGCGGCGATCGCCGCCCTGGCGGTCGCCGTCGTGACCTGCGTGGCGCTCGTCGGGGGCTGCGGTGGCTCGTCAGGAGACGTGCATCCGCACGTGGAGGCGACTTCGGCTACCCAAGAAGAAGGCACCGCAAAGGTCCGCAACGCAACCCCGCAACCCGACTGGAAGCCCTTTACCGGGCCGGTGCCGATCCTCGAGTACCACGTCCTCGGTCCCGCCCCCGAAGACGCCCCCTATCCGGAGCTCTACGTAACGCGCCCCGACTTCCACCGCCAGATGAGCTGGCTCGACGAAAACGGCTACGAGGCGGTGACGCTGGAAGCGGTGCAGGACGCCTGGTATCGCCACGGCACGCTGCCCGCCAAGCCGGTCGTGATCTCCTTCGACGACGGCTACCGCCCCCAGTTCACCTACGCCCTGCCCGAGCTGCGCAAGCACGGCTGGCCCGGCGTGCTCAACCTCAAGGCCAAAGGCTCGGACCTCTACGAGAGCAACGTCGAAGCGATGATCGACGCCGGCTGGGAGCTGGCCTCGCACACGATCAACCACTCGGACCTGACCACGCTCGACTCAGAACAGCTCAGAGAAGAAGTCGCCGGCTCGCGAGAAATGCTCCGGCGCGAATACCACGTGCCCGTAGAGAACTTCTGCTATCCCGCCGGACAGTTCGACCCAGCGGTCATCGCGGCCGTTGAAGCTGCCGGCTATGCGGGCGCCACTACCGAGATTCCGGGCTACGCCGAACGCGACGCGCCCTATGAACTCAAACGCTTCGAGATCCTTGGCTCTAGCGGCGTCGGCGGACTTGCCGCGGATCTCCGCTGACGTTCGAAGGGCCTGCTCTCACTACCGGCGGACTGGGACGCCGGCCGAGGCCAACCTTTCCTTTGCTTCGTGGATGGTGTAGGTGCCGTAGTGGAAGATCGAAGCGCAGAGCACCGCGTCGGCGTGACCATCGGAGATCGCGTCGGTGAGGTGGTCGAGGGTGCCGGCGCCTCCTGAAGCGATTACAGGAACTGAGACGGCGTTCGCTACCGCTTTCGTCAACTCCAGGTCGTAGCCGTCCTCGGTGCCGTCCCGGTCCATGCTCGTTAGGAGCACCTCTCCGGCACCTAGGCCTACAGCTTCTTTAGCCCAAGCTACGGCCTCCTTCCCCTCGATTTTCTTGCGGCCACCATTGACGTAGATACCCCAGCCGTCGTCCTCGCGTTTTGCATCGATGGCGATGACGACGCACTGAGCGCCGAAGTGGTCCGCGAGCTCCGTCAACAGCTCCGGACGCGCCAGCGCCGACGAGTTGACGGAGACCTTGTCGGCGCCGGCGTCGAGCACGGCCTGGGCGTCCTCGACGGAGCGGATGCCGCCGCCGATCGTGAAGGGGATGAAGACGTTGTCGGCGGTGCGCCGGGCCAGCTCGACGATCGTGTCGCGCTTTTCGTGGGAGGCGGTGATGTCGAGAAACACCAGCTCGTCGGCGCCCTCGGCGTCGTAGCGTTCCGCCAGCTCGACCGGATCGCCGGCGTCGCGCAGGCCGACGAAGTTCGTGCCCTTGACGACGCGGCCGGCGTCGACGTCGAGGCACGGTATGACGCGCTTGAGCACCATGGCACTCAGGCTAGGGCAGCGATCGCCTCGGCGACGGTGAACTTGCGCTCGTAGAGGGCGCGGCCGACGATCGCGCCCTCTACGTTGAGGGCGGAGACCCGCGCCAGCCCTTCGAGGTCCGCCAGGGTGCCGACGCCGCCGGAGGCGATCACGTGAGCCTTGGTGCGGGTGGCGATCCGGTTCAGCTCGTCGAGGGCCGGTCCCTCCATCGTGCCGTCGACCTCGATCGCGGTGCAGAGAAAGCGGGCGACGCCGCGCGCGCTCAGGTCGGCGACGGCGTCGGCGACGTCCGCGTCGCTGCTCTCGGTCCAGCCCGAGAGCGAGACCTTGCCTTCGCGAGCGTCGACCGAGACGACGACGCGCTCGCCGTGGGCCTCCAGCGCCGCGTCGAGGAAGGCGGGATCGCGCAGGGCCGCGGTGCCGATCACCACGCGCTCGGCACCGGCGCCAAGGATCGCGCCCACCGACCCGGCGTCGCGCAATCCGCCGCCGACCTGAATCGGACAATCGACCGCACCGGCGATGCGCTCGATCGCATCCAGGTTCTGGGGCTCGCCCGCCTTGGCTCCGTCGAGGTCGACGACGTGCAGGAACTCCGCCCCTTCCCTGGCCCAGCGCAGCGCCGCGTCGACCGGATCGGCGTCGTAGGCCGTCTCGCGAGCGTAGTCGCCCTGCGTGAGGCGCACGGCCTGACCGCCGCGGACGTCGATGGCCGGATAGAGGATCACGCGGGGACTGCGGCGCAGATCCCGGCGAAGTTCGAGAGCAGGCGCAGGCCCGCGGCGCTCGACTTCTCCGGGTGGAACTGGACGCCGTAGACGTTGTCGCGCTCGGCGGCGCAGGCGAAGCGGGCGCCGTAGGCGGCCGTGCCGAGCAGATTGCCCGGCTCGGGAGCCGGCGCGAAGGAGTGGACGAAGTAGAAGGGCGTCTCGGACTCGATCCCCTCGACCAGGGCCGATTCCTTCTCCCAGCGCACCGGCGACCAGCCGATGTGGGGCACCTTCAGCCCCGGGGCCGTGAGCTCGTCGACCGGCCCGGGCAGCAGGCCGAGGCCGTCCGCTCCGCCCAGCTCGGTGGTCGCGTCGAAGAGCAGCTGCAGGCCGAGGCAGATGCCGAGGATCGGCACGCCCGCCCGCCGGCGCTCGGCGATCGTCTCGTCGAGGCCAAGCTCGCCGATGCCGCTCATCGCCCTTGGGAAGGCTCCCACCCCGGGCAGGATCAGGCCGTCGGCGGCCTCTACGGTCGCCGCGTCGTTGGCGATCGTCGCCGTCGCGCCGACGTGCTCGAGCGCCTTCTCGACCGAGCGTAGGTTGCCCATGCCGTAGTCCAATATGCAAATACGGGCGCTACTCATTGAGGGTCCCCTTCGTCGAGGGCACGCCGCTCTCCTCGGGATCGATCGAGACGGCGACGCGCAGCGCGCGGGTGAACGCCTTGAAGCAGCCCTCGATCATGTGGTGGGCGTTTGTGCCGTAGCGGACCGAGACGTGCAGGGTCAGCTTGGCGCTGTTGGCGACGGCGCGGAAAAACTCCTCGGCGAGCTCGGTGTCGAAGCCGGCGATCGAGGTCGTCGGCAGGTCAGCGTCGAAGACGCAGAGCGGCCGCCCGGAGACGTCGAGCGCGCACTCGGCCAGCGACTCGTCCATCGGCACGACAGCAGAGCCGTAGCGGCGGATGCCGGCGCGGTCGCCGAGCGCCTCGTCGAGCGCCTGGCCGAGCACGATGCCGACGTCCTCCACCGTGTGGTGGGCGCCGGTCTCGAGGTCGCCGCTGGCCTCGACCTCCAGCCCAAGCCGTCCGTGGCGGGCGAGCAGGTCGAGCATGTGGTCGAGGAAGCCGACACCGGTGGACGCGCTCGCCTCCCCCCCGTCGAGGTCGAGCGAGAGCTTGATCTGCGTCTCGGCGGTGCTGCGCTCCCTTGTCGCGGTGCGGCTCATCTCAGCTGCCTTTCTCGGTTCTAATCATGGCCGACTCGCCGTGAACCGGGAATCCCTCGGCGCGGGCGATGCGGTCGACGTGCGGGGCAAGCTTCGCCGCGGCCTCAGCGGAAACCTCCACGGTCGCGATCTTGCGGCGGAAGATGCCGGGCCCCAGGGGACCCGAGAACCGCCCCGCCCCCGAGGTTGGCAGCACGTGGTTTGAACCGGCGACGTAATCGCCGAAGGCGGTCGCGCTTCGAGAGCCCGCCAAGACGCAGCCGGCGGTAGTGACCCTTTCGGCAAGCGGAATCGGATCATCGACCAGCAGCTGAAGGTGCTCCGGCGAAAAAAGGTTTGCGAACTCGACTGCCTCTACCAGATTCGGGGCGTGGACCAGCCCCAGGGGAGCGTCGGCGACGCCGGATCGGCTCGCCGCCGCACGTTCGGTTTCCTCGCCCACCGCCTCGAGCACCTCCTCATCGACCGCGACGGCGACGAGCACGGCGTCCGCCCCGTGCTCCGCCTGCGCGCAAAGATCGAGGGCGGCCCACTGTGGATTGGCGTTGCCGTCGAGCACGACCATCAACTCCGAGGGGCCGGCGAGCGAGTCGATCGCGACGATGCTGGCAACGCTGGCCTTGGCCTCCCGCACCCAGGCGTTGCCCGGGCCCGCGACCGCATCGACCCGCGGGATGGTCTTCGTGCCGTAGGCAAGGGCGAAGATGGCTTGCGCGCCGCCCATCGCGTAGATCTCGTCCACGCCGCAGAGCGCGGCAGCTGCCAGAACGGCTGGATTGACCGCGCCGTCTACCCCGGGGGGGGTGGCCAGCACCACGCGCTCGACCCCGGCCACCTTTGCGGGAATGGCGCACATCAGGACGCTCGAGGGATAGGCCGCGCGCCCTCCTGGCGCGTAGATCCCGGCTGCCCCGAGGGGCACTTCGCGGATCGAGACCACCTGACCCTGGGGCAGCTCCACCCTGGTCGGCTCCGCTGCGAGCTGCGCTTCCGCGACCCGTTGGATATTCGCGGCTGCGAATTCCAGGGACTCCCTCAGGTCGCGGTCGATCCTGGAGAGCGCCCGGGCCTGCTCCGCGGGCTCGACCGCCAGGGACTCCAGCGGCGGATCCGCCGCGTCGAAGCGCGCCGCCAGCTCCAGCAACGTCGCATCGCGATCGTCGCTGCGCCGGAAGGTCTGTTCGATCTCGGTTACGTCCACCTGCGGCCACGTCTCGAATGCCCAGAGACGGGTCTCGCGGGTGGTTGCCGCGGCACCCTCCCACTCGAAGCGTCGGACCCTCATGACGTCGTCTCCCGCAGCTTCCGCGTCAGCTCGTCGACTTCCGCCGCGCGCAGCTTGTGCGCGACGCGATTCGCGACGAACCTCGCCGTGCACTCGACTATCTCCTCGCGCACCTCGAGGTCGTTCTCCTCCAGGGTGCGGCCGGTGGCGACCAGGTCGACGATGCCGTCGGCCAGCCCGATCAGCGGCGCCAGCTCGACCGAGCCCTTGACCTCGATCACCTCGACTTGGCGCCCGGTCGCCTCGAAGTGGCGTTCGGCCGTGCGCGGGTACTTGGTCGCGATCCGCATCATCCCGAGCCGGCGCTCGGACTCGCCGAGCCGCTCGTCGCCCTTGCGCCCGGCGAGCACCATGCGGCAGCGACCGAAGCCGAGGTCGAGCAGCTCGTAGACGACCCGGTCGGCCTGCTCGAGCAGAACGTCCTTGCCGGTGATGCCGACGTCAGCGGCGCCGGCCTCGACGTAGGTCGGCACGTCGGAGGGGCGCATTGTCACCAGCACGATCCCCTCGCCTTCGAAGATCAGCGAGCGCGACTCGCCGCGCACCTCGGCGGTCTCGATCCCGATCGCGTCGAGCGCGTCGAGCGTCTCGCCGAGCAGGGCGCCGCGTGGCACCGCCAGCTTCAGCGGCCCCTCGGCCTTTGCCCGCACCGCGCCCGCGACCTCGACGCTCATGAGGCACCACCCTCCTCCTCCATCTGGGCGACGTGCACGCGCTCCAGATAGAGGGCGAAGCCCGCCGCCGGCAGATCGAGGCCGAAGCGCTTCAAAAGTCCGTCGTAGCGGCCGCCACCGCCGAGCACGTGCCCCAGCGCCGGGTCGTAGACCTCGAGGATGGCGCCGCTGTAGTAGCCGAGGTCGCGCAGCAGGCCGAGATCGACCTGGACCCTGCCGGCGACGCCCCTTGCCTCGAGCGCCTCGACGGTCGCGCCGAGCCGCGCGGTGGCCCGCTCGACCACCGCGCCGCCCAGAGCACGAGCCTCGTCGAGCACCTCCTTGCCGCCACGCAACTGCGAGAGCGCGATGCAGGTCTCGATCTGCTCGTCGGCGATCCTGTCGAGCTCGGACAGCTCGACCTCGAGGCCGACGAGGTCATGACCGGCGAGCCGGCCGAGCACGCGCTCGCGCGCCTCGCCCTCGATCCCAAACTCACTGAGCAGCTGGCGGTAGAGGTCGGCGTCGCCGAGGCCGATCACCGCGCGGTCGAGCCCGGCGGCGCTCGCATGCTGGCGCATGACTTCGGATTCGTAGGCGTTCAGCCTGCAGCCGAAGGTGATGATTTCAACGTCCGACATTGGCGGCTTCTAACATGAAACTCTCGATGAGTCAGACCCTCGCAGGCTGGAGCAACGCCGCAGGCAGGGTGCC
>DASVFR010000041.1:0-21772 GCA_036379955.1 Solirubrobacterales bacterium | reverse complement strand
GCCGAAAAGCGCTGATATAGAGCGCTTTTCGGCCCGTCGGCCAGAGAAGCGAGACGAGGGCGAAGGGGAGGGTGGCTGCGGCGGAGGGCTTGAGGGCTATGGCGGCTACGAAGGAGGCGCCGGCCGAGGTCTCGCGGGCGCTGAGGATGCCGGCAACGCCCAGCGTCGTCAGCAGGACCACGAAGGCGTCGTTGTGGGGGCCGCCGACGGCGTGGACGAGGACGAGGGGGTTGAGGGCGACGAAGGCCGCCGCGCGCAGGGGCTCGACTCCGCGGCTCGGGGCGAGGCGGGCGACGAGCGCCGCGGTCCCCAGCACCGCGAGGGCGGACGCCGCCTTGAGGACGTGGACGGCGACGCCAACGGGCAGCCACGCCAGCGGATAGCTGGCAAGCGTGAAGAGCGGCCCGTAGGCGCTCGTCGCGTCGGTCCAGTCGACGTGGACGAATGCCGGATCGCCCGGCGCGGCCGCCGGCGCGTGGACGTAGGGGTCGAGCCCGTGCACGACGCCAAGCCGCGCGTAGTCGACGTAGCTGTAGACGTCGTGGGAGAGCAGCGGCGGCAGGCAGGCGAAGACGGCGAGCAGGACGACGATCGCGCCCCAGACCGCCCGCCGCCCCAGCCTCGGCGCCCAGGCGAGCGCGCCGAGGTAGGCGGCGAACCCAGCCCACATCAGCCCGTAGGAGACCCCCGGCGCGAGGCTCAGCTATTCGCTCCCGGCTTCTTCGGCCGCGCCGCCCGTGCCAACGCCCGCGGCCGGCGGCGGTGGGGGCACGGGCGCCGGCTTCTGCCCGGCTCCGGGCGCGTAGGCGTTGGGGTCGTACCCTTCGTTTCCTTCTTCGGCATGACCCGCGCCCGGGCCGAAGAAGCCACCGGATTCCCCCTTGTCGCCCGCCCCGCTTCCTCCCGGGCGCGGCGCGGAGGCGGTGAAGTGGCCGTAGAACGGCGCCCAGACGATCGGCTTGCGGGGTTTCTCGAATTCCTCGCAGGGCACTTCGCCTTCGGAGTAGAGCGAGTGCCAGATCTCGGCCGGGAAGGTGCCGCCGAAGACCGTGATCCCGTGCACGCTCGTCATTTCGATCGCGTTGGACTGCGGGTAGCCGACCCAGACCACGCTCGCCAGGTTCGGCTGGTAGCCGGCGAACCAGGCGTCCGTCTCGCGGTCCGTCGTCCCCGTCTTGCCGGCCTGCCCGGGGCAGCCGGTGTAGGCGGCGGTGCCGGTCCCTTCGGTGATGTTGTCGTGTAGCAGCCGCGTCACCTCGTAGGCGACCGCTTCGGAGACGACCCGCCGCGCCTTGCGCCGCTCCGGCCGCTCGACCCGGCCGCCGGGCAGGACCACCCGCTCGATCGCCACCGGGTCGCGACGGATGCCGCCCGCCGCCAGGGTCGCGTAGGCGCTCGCCATCTCCAGCGGTGAGACGCCGACGCGCAGGCCGCCGATCCCCTCCGCCGGGATGCCGTCCAGTGGGCTGACGATCCCCAGCGAATGCGCCGTCTCGGCGACGCGTTGCGGGCCGACGTCGAGGTCGAGCTGGGCGAAGACCGTGTTGTCGGAAGCGACCGTCGCCTGCCGCAGGTTGACGTTGCCGAGGTAGCCCTCGTCGGCGGTGTGCACTTCCCAGTGCCCCCACTTGGGCAGGTCCAGGTTCAGCGGCTTGGACGTGTAGTAGGTCGTGTAGGGGTCGATGCCCTGCTTGAGCGCCGTCGTCAGCACGAACGTCTTGAAGGTCGAGCCGGGCTGGCGGTGGCCCTGGGCGGCGAGGTTGAACTTGCTCTCCTCGTAGCTCGAGCTCGAGGCCATCGTCTCGACGTGGCCGTTGCGCGGGTCGATCGAGACCAGTGCCGAGGAGGGGTCGGTCGAGTAGGGGAGGGTCGAGCGCATCGTCTCTTCGGCGACCTCCTGCAGTCGTGGGTCGATCGTCGTGTAGACGCGCAGGCCGCCGTCGCGCACCGCGTCGACGCCGTAGCGGTCGAGTAGCTGATCTTCGACGTAGTCGAAGAAGTACGGCTCGCGGTGCGCGAAGTAGGAGTCGGAGGCGTCGAGCTCCAGTCCGCGCCGTCGCGCCGCCTGGGCCCGCTCCGGACTGACGTACCCCTGGGCCGCCATCTGGGCGAGGACCGCGTTGCGGCGCTGCAGCGCCCGGCCGGGATGCAGGAGCGGGTTGTAGTCGGTGGGCGCCTGCGGCAGCCCGGCGAGCAGCGCCGACCGCGCCAGGTCGAGCTTCCAGACCGGCCGCGAGAAGTAGATCTTCGAGGCCGCCTGGACGCCGACCGCGGTCGCCCCTTCGATCGTCCCGTAGGAGGCGGTGTTGAGGTACTGGCCGAGGATTTCCTGGCGGCTGTGACGCTTGGCGTACTCGATCGCCAGCTTCGCCTCTTCGATCTTGCGCTCGATGGTCCGCTTGGGATTGTGGATGCAGAGTTTGCGCACCAGCTGCTGGGTGATCGTCGAGCCCCCCTCGACCGCTTCGCCGGCTTCGAGGTCCTTGAGCGCGGCGCGGGCGATGCCCTCGAAATCGATGCCGCCGTGTTCGTAGAAGCGCTGGTCCTCGATCGCTACCGTCGCCAGGCGCAGGCGCTTCGGCACCCGCTCGATCGCGACCGGCTGGTGCGCTTCGTCGGAGTCGACGAAGCCGAGCCGGCTGCCGTCGGCAGCGAAGAGGGCGGTGTTGCCACCACCACCGACCTTCTCGCAGGACGAGAGCGAGGGGGCGTCGGCGGCCACGTCGAGCACCCAGGAGGCGACCGCGATCGCCGCCAGGGCGACGGCGACGAGCGCGCCGGCCACGACGAAGAGCAGCTTGCCGCCGGCGCCGCCGCGCCGCCGCTGACGTCGCCGTTTGCGCTGGGCCATCTGAGGGGAAGGGTACTTCGGCCCCGGCCCGGCTCAGGCCTGGGTGTCCTCGGTCGAGAGGTTGTGGATGATCCCCTCGACCAGGAGCTGGTTCGGAATCACGACCGCGGTCCCGTCGCCGGGGTTGACGTAGGTGTAGGAGAGGGTGATGTCGGTGACCCGTCCCTCGACTTCCTCGAAGGTGATCCGGTCGCCGATCTTGATCGGTTGCGAGATCGCGATCTGCACCCCCGCCACCATGTTGCCGATCGTGTGCTGGGCGGCGAAGCCGACGATCGCGGCCAGCACCGCGGTCGAGGCGAGGATCCCGGTCGCCAGGCGCTTCAGCTCGGTGAATTGAGCCAGCGCGAGCCCGAGCAGGACGAGCAAGACGACGAGAACCAGGAGGCGGCGCAGGAAGCGCAAGCGGGTCTTCGTCGATCGCGAGACCTGTGAGACTGCCGGCGACATGGAGGGCACGGTACCGGCAAAGCGACCCTTCCCCTACGCGAGCTGGGGCCCCTGGATGGCGGTCGGAGGGGTGCTGCTGGCGCTGGCGGCCGGCGTCGTCCTCGCGGTCCCGGTCGTCCTCGCCGCGCATCCTTCCTCGGGCGAAGAGCTGAGCGACACGGCCAACGCGCTGGTGCAGCTGGCGACGGCGCTCGGCTTCCTGCTCGTGCCCTTCGCGCTCGCCGCCGCTCGCGGGGCGACGGTGCGGGGGGCGGCGGCCCAGCTCGGCCTGCGCCGCTTCCGGCCGTCGGCCCTCGCGTGGATGCTCGCCGCCGCGGGCGCCTACCTGCTCTTCGCCGTCGCCTACGGCGTCCTCGTCGGCGAACCGCACCAGAAGGACATCGCCGAAGAGTTCGGCGCCGTGCCCGTGCAGATCCTGCTGATCGTGGTCGCGGCGCCGATCAGCGAGGAGGTCTGCTTCCGCGGCTTCCTCTTCGGCGGCCTGCGCGAGCGCCTGCCGCGCATCGCCGCGGCGCTGATCAGCGCGACGATCTTCGGCGCCCTGCACGCGACCACCGGGATCAGCGCCGTGCCGCCGCTGATCTTCTTCGGCTTCGTGCTGGCGCTGCTCTACGAGCGGACCGGCTCGATCGTGCCGGGGATCCTGCTGCACATGCTGAACAACGCGGTCGCGCTGATCGGGCAGTAGCGGGCAAAGAAACGGCCCGCGGAGCGGGCCGGATCTGGGTGAAGGAAGGCAAGCCTCCAAGCGCGTGATAACCGCAGGTAAAGGCTATCAGCGCAGATCACGCCTTTGTCTAGGCGCGAAGACCGGTCGCAATGGCGGGTACGACCCCGCAGGCCGCGTGATAATTGCACCTCGACCGACCTTCGCGCACTCAGACAATACCTCTACAACACGGAGGGCGGGGGACTCGAACTCCATCCGGGCCCCTAGCCCGAACTCGCGGTTATCAAGCGCTCGCCGCGACCTCGCGGCTTCACCCTCCGCTGCGCCGCAACGTATTGACGACATCCGGAGAGTCAAGCTTTGCAACGGCCAATTGACTCAGAGTTGACATCGCCGTTACATAGTCCTCTCCATCGGTAAGAATTCCGACCGTGAGACGTCGTCTCGTCCCCGCCCTCGCCAGCGCCTTGGTCATCGCGACGTTCGTCGTGGTCTCCGCCGCGGCGGCCGCGCCGGCTCCTGAGAAGCCGACCGGGCCGCCGCGAGCGGCCGTGAAGATCCGGGTGGGGCACCTTCACGGCGGCAAGGCGGAGATCTTCAGCGAGGTGCCGGTCCTGGGGACGGTGACGCCGTTCGTCCCCGGGCAGCACGTTGCCGTCGCCTTCTACCTCGACGGGCGCAAGCTGCTGACCCGCGACGTCGCGGTGCAGAAGGGAAGCGAGGGCAGCGGCTCCTTCAAGGCCTCGATCGTGCTGCGCGAGGGCGGCAAGTACGCGGTCTCGGCCAAGCACGTCGCCACGGCGGCGCTCGGCGCCGACAGCACCGTGCGCAAGAGCTGGAAGGTCAGCTACCCGGCTCTGCACCCTGGCGAGTGCGACCGCGTGGTCAAGGGCTTCAAGAAGGCGATGGCGGAGCTGGGCTACGCCGCGGGCGGCGGCTCCTGCTTCGACGGACGGGTCGGCCGCGAGGTGCTCGCCTATCGCAAGGTCAACGGCAAGGCGCGCACCGAGCGCGCCGGCAAGGGCCTCGTCGAGGCCGTCTTCGAGGGCCGCGGCGGCTACCGGGTGCGCTACCCGAACGCGGGCGAGCACGCCGAGGTCCCACTCGACAAGCAGGTTCTCGTCCTCACCAAGGGCGACAAGCCGTTCGCGATCTACCCCGTCTCCACCGGCAAGCCCTCGACGCCGACGGTGACCGGCCACTACTCCTTCTACCGTCGCGAACCGGGCTACAACGCGGAGGGCATGTACTACTCCTTCTACTGGCACAACGGCTACGCGGTGCACGGCTACGCCGAAGTGCCGACCTACGCTGCCAGCCACGGCTGCGTCCGCACCTTCATCGCCGACCAGCCGCGCATTTACGAACAGCTGAACTACGGCGAGAGCATCTTCGTCTTCTGAGGTCCCGATGATCGGCGAGAAGGCGCTCAAGGCTGTTCTCCTCTTCGTCGCCGCCTTCCACATCGCGCTCGGCGGGCTGGCGTTGATCGCGCCGGATACCTTCTTCGACCAGATCGGCCACTACGGGATCGAGAACTCGCACTACGTGGGGGACGTGGGGGCGTTCACCGCGGCGTTCGGGATCGCCGTGGGGATCTCGGTCTGGCGGGCGTCGTGGCGGGCGCCGGTCCTCTGGCTGGGGGCGATCTGGTACGGATTGCACGCGCTCAACCACGCCTTCGACACCGGCGAAGCCAAGAGCGAGGGGCGGGGCTGGGGAGATACGCTCTCGATCGCCTTCGGCGCGCTCGCGGCGGCCTGGCTGGCGCGGGTCTCGGAACGCCTCCGTGCGGAGGAGCACGGTCGAGCGTGAGACCGAGGGTGTAGAACTGTCCCGATGAAGGTCTTCGTCGCGGGAGCGAGCGGGGCGATCGGCGGCCCCCTGGTGCGCCAGCTGGTCGCGGCGGGGCATGAGGTGACGGGGACTACCCGGCGCGAGGAGCGCATGGACGAGATCCGCGCCACCGGCGCCACCCCCGTCAGGTGCAACGCGTTCTCCATGCATGACCTGGCAAACGCGTTGCACCAGGCGGAACCTGAGGTGGTGATCAACCAGCTGACCAGCCTGCCGCAGGAATACAACCCGCGCAGGGCCTCCTTCTACGCCGAGACGGACCGGGTGCGCCGCGAGGGCGGCCACAACCTGGTCGAGGCTGCCCGCAAGGTCGGGGCAAGGCGCTTCCTCACCCAGAGCATCGCCTTCCTCTACGCGCCGGAGGGAGAGTGGGTGAAGGACGAGGACGCGCGCCCCTTCGACGACGCGCCGGGGCACTTCCGCGGCGCGGTCGAGGCGATGCTCGGCCACGAGCGCGAGGTCGTCGAGTGCCAGGACTTCGAGGGCCTGGTGCTCCGCTACGGGCAGTTCTACGGCCCCGGCACCTACTACGCGCCGGACGGCCACCTGGGGCGCGAAGTGAGGCGGCGACGCTTCCCGGTCGTGGGGGCCGGCACCGGCACCTTCTCCTTCCTGCACCTCGAGGACGCGGCCGGGGCGACCGTCGCCGCCCTCGACCGCGGCGGCCCCGGCGTCTACAACGTCGTCGACGACGAGCCCGCGCCGCTTCACGAGTGGCTGCCGATCTACGCCGAGGCCCTCGGCGCCAAGCCGCCGCGGCGCGTGCCGGTATGGCTCGCGAAGCTGGTGGCGGGCAGCTCGGTCGCCCAGATGGCGATCGGTCTGCGCGGCGCCTCCAACGCCAAGGCCAAGCGCGACCTCGGCTGGCAGCCCCGCTACGCCAGCTGGCGCGAGGGCTTCCGCGACCCCGCCGCGCTCGGGTAGACGCGCCCATCCGACATTGACCCCGCTCTGGTGGGGTCAATGTCGGATGGGCGGCCTGACCATAGGATTGACGCCCGATGCCCGACCTCGATGCCGCTAAGGAGGTGCTTCTCGCCGAGCTGCGCACCCACTCGCTGGTAATCGGCGAGGTCACCCTTTCGAGCGGAGCGACCGCGCAGTACTACGTCGACGCGCGACGCGCGCTGCTGCGCCCAGCCGGCTTCCTCGCCGCGGGCGAGCTGATCGCGGCCGCCGCGGCCGAGATTGGCGCGACTGCGGTCGGCGGCCCGGCGACGGCGGCGATTCCGCCCGCCTGTGCCGCCCTCGCCGTGCCGGCCGGGGCAGGCCTCGTCGGCTTCTTCGTCCGTGGCGAGCGCAAGCAGCACGGCCTGCAGCGCTGGGTCGAGGGCCCCGTGGGGCCCGGCGACCGCTGCCTTGTGGTCGAGGACACGGTCACCACCGGGGGCTCGACGGCGCGCGCGATCGAGCGCATTGCCGAGCAGGGCCTCGAGGTCGTCGGCGTCGTCGGCGTCGTCGACCGGCTCGCGGGCGGCGGCGAGCGGATCGAAGCCGCGGCGGACGCTCCCTACCGCGCCCTCGTCACCATCGACGAGATCTACCCCGACCGCCCCGACCGCGACTGAGACGGCGTTGGAGCCCGACACCGTCGAGATCCGCGTGCTCGGCTGCCTCGTAGAGAAGCAGCGCACGACCCCGGACGCCTACCCGCTCTCGCTCAACGCCCTGAGGCTCGCCTGCAACCAGTCGACTAACCGCGAGCCGGTGGTCGACTACGACGAGGCGATCGTGGTCGAGGCCCTGCGGCGGCTCGCCCTGCGCGGCTGGACCCGACTTGCCAGCGGCGCCGGCTCGCGTGCGCGCAAGTACCGCCATCTGCTCGACGACGCCTTCGGCCTCGACGAGGCGGAAGCCTCGCTGCTCGCGGTGCTGATGCTGCGCGGGCCGCAGACGCCGGGAGAGCTGAAGCAGCGCGGTCAGCGCCTCTATGAGTTCGCCGATCTCGGCGCGGTGCAGGACGCGCTCGCCGCCATGGTCGAGCGCGGGCTCGTCGCCCGCCACGAGCGCCGTCCCGGGCAGAAGGAGGATCGCTACGAGCAGTTGGTCGGCGGTGGAGACACTCAGCCGGGGGCTTCGACGGAGCCAGCGACGCCAGCCGCCGGAACGGCGGAGACGCCAGCCGCCCACGAGCCCGAGCCCGCGCCGGCCGAGGATCGCCTCACCCGCCTCGAGCGCGAGGTCGCCGAGCTTCGCTCCGAGCTGGCCGCGCTGCGAACCGAGCTCGGCAGCTGAGAAACTTTTCTATGTCTCCAAAAAATATGGCTTGCCTTTCGGGTCTCGGTTTGCTTTCATGCATCGAGGAGCCGCGAACGTAAACGGTCGTGGCCGAATCCGAGCCCAGGGATGGAATGACCCCGCAACGCCCCCGCCCTGCCGAAGTCGAGCCCCTCGAGCCAAGCTGGAAGCTGCCGAGCGGGCGCCACCGCTTCCCGCGTGAGGTTGTCGAGCGCCACCAGCGCGACCGGATCATCGCCGGCGTCGCCAACGCGCTCGCCGAGCACCGCTACGGCAGCCTCACGGTCGAGCACGTGATCGAAGCGGCGGGGATCTCGCGCCGCACCTTCTACGACAACTTCGCCAACAAGGAGGAGGCGGTGCTGGTCGCGCACGACACGATCTTCGAGCGCTTCCTCGGCACCCTGGTCCGGGCCTGCAACAGCCAGGCCGAGTGGCCGCTGAAGATCAAGGCCGCGCTCGGCGCGGCACTCGACTTTGCCGCCGCCGAGCCCGGCCAGGCGCAGCTCCTCACCCTCGACGCCCTCGCCTCCAACGTTGAGATCGCGCAGCGCGTGCTCGACGCCAACGAGCACCTTGCCAGCCTGCTCAGCGCCGGCCGCCGCATCAGCGAGCGGGCGGCGGCGTTGCCGCAGCTGACCGAGAAAGCCCTGATCGGCGCCGTCACGGCGATCGTCGCCTCGCGCCTGATGAACGACGAAGCCGAGGTCTTGCCGGAGCTGCTGCCCGAGCTCGTCGAACTGACCCTGATCCCCTATCTCGGGGTCGAGGAGGCGAAGCGGATCGCCGCCGAGCCGGCGCTTCAGGGGTAGGCGATCGTGAGCGCCGACCCGCAGAGCAGCCCACGCGCCTCGGCGCTCGCGGTCTCCTACGAGCGGGGGGCGGAACGCGTTCGCGCCGCGATCGCCGTCGCGCTCGAGCCCGGTTCCGGCTTCGCCGAGCGGGTCGAGGCCGCGCTCCGCTCCGCCCTCGGCCTGCTCGCCGCCGAGCCGGAGCTGGCGCACCTGCTCGTCGTCCGGCCCTTCGCCGGCGACGCCGAGGCCCTCTCCTGCTACGAGCGCTGGCAGCGGCGCTGCGCCGAGGCGCTGCGCGAGGCGGCCGCTCGCGACCCGAGCGCCTACGACCACCCGCCCTTCTTCGAGCCGGCCCTGGTCTCCGACCTCTGCGCCCAGGTCGCGCGCCAGCTCGGCGTCGATCCCAGGCGCCTCGAGGAGCTGCTCCCCGGCCTGCTTGAGCTCATCCACGCCTGCTACTTCGGGCCCGAGCGGGCGGCGCGACTCGTCGACGCGTGACAAAGACGTTTCTCGGTTCGATTTAATCGCTATATAGAGCTATCCTCAAGGTATGCGAGCCCTACCAGGAAGGGACTCACGCGCGCTCGCCGCCACGCCGGCCGGCGTCACCCGCGAGAGCGCCAAAGCGGACCAGCGGCGGCGCATCCTGCGCGCCACCGGCGAGCTGGTCGCCGAGCGCGGCTACGACTCGGTCACGGTCGAGCTGATCGTCAAGCGCGCTCGGGTCAGCTACAAGACCTTCTACGCGCACTTCGCCGGCAAGGAGGAGTGCTTCCTCGAGCTCTTCGACGAGACCATGGTGCAGACGCGAGCCCGCATCGAAGCGGCGCTCGCCGAGCAGGCCGGCGCCCCCTGGCCGCGGCAGGTGGTTGCCGCCCTTGGCGCGCTCTTCGACGTGCTGCTCGCCGACCCCCTGATCGCCCGCGCCTCGATCGTCGAGGCGCCGACCGTCGGGCCCAGCATCATCGAGCGCTACGAGCGGGCGATGTCCGACCTCTCGCCGCTGCTGCGCCAGGGCCGCGAGCTCAGCCCCTACCGCGACGAGCTGCCCGAGACGCTCGAGGACACGCTCGCCGGCGGCGTCCTCTGGTCGGCCTACCAGCGCCTCATCGTCGGCCAGGACGAGGGGATCGAGTCGCTGCTGCCGGACGCGATCGAGTTCGTCCTCCGCCCCTACCTCGGCGAGGAGGAGGCGGCGAGGTGGGCAAAGCAGGCCGCCGAGGCGCCGGTCGCCGAGGAGCCTGCCGGCGAGGCCGCCTCCGCCGCCTCCTGACCGATCTCCGTCGTACCCAAACCCACGGATCGCCGCCGCCGGGCTATGCTCGACGTGCGGTCGAGGGAGGCGCTCAGATTCGCATGGAAACGCAAGTGGACGATCTCCTTCCCCGCCTCGACCCCGCCGCCCCCTGGCGCGACCGCGTTCGTGCCGCCCTCTACTCGCTGCATCGCTTCCTAGCTCCCGACGAGCGCGCGGCCGACCTCCTCCTCGCCGAGCTGGCGGGAGTAGCGGCCGATGCCGACCCGCCGGTCGCCGAGCGCTGGACCGAGTACCTCTTCGACCTGATCGACGAGGGCCGCGAGGAGCCCACCGCTCCCGCCGGCCTCGCCCGCATGACCGCCGAGGCGCTCGGCGGGGGCCTCTGCACCCGCCTTTACGCCGCAATCGTCCGCGACGGCCGCCTCCCCGACGAGGCCGAGATCGTCCCCGAGCTCATGTACTGCGTCGTGCTCCCCTACTGCGGCCGCGACGCGGCGCGGGAGGAGCTGGAGATCTCGCCGCCGCCGCTTGGCGAGGCACAGCTGACGGTCGCCGACACTGACGGTCGCCGACACTGACGGTCGCCGACCCTAGATGTCGGTAAGCTCTCCCGCGTGGCATTCGTCAATCGAAAAGACGAGCTGGCGCATCTGGAGCAATGGTGGTTGCGCCCTGGCGCTGGCATGGGGATCGTCTGGGGACGTCGCCGGGTCGGCAAGACGGCGCTGATCGAGGAGTTCGCCAGTGCGCGCCGCGCCGTGTTCCACACCGGCGGTGGGCGTCCTCCCGGCGCGGAGCTGGAAGCGCTCTCTCGAGCTGCGGCGTCGCTCGTGATGGACGGTGTGCGAGATCTCGAGGCTCGGCCCTTCGTCGATTGGGACGACGCGTTGGAGACCTTGGCGCAGGCCGCTCGCGACGAGCCGCTGCTGCTCGTCCTCGACGAGATGCCGACGATCGCCGAGACCGCGCCGGAGCTCCCGAGCCTGATCCGGGCCGCCTGGGACCGACTGCGCTCGAGAACCAAGCTGAAGCTGCTGCTCTGCGGCTCGGCCGTGCGCGTCATGGAGGCGATGCAGGAGGAGCGCGCGCCGCTCTACGGGCGTCTCGACCTGGCGCTGCTCCTACACCCGTTTCGCCCGCACGAGGCGGCCCTGATGCTGCCCTCGCTCAGCCCCACGCGCCGCGCCCTGGTCTGGGGCCTGCTCGGCGGCATGCCGCTCTACCTGCGCTGGTGGGATCAAAACGCGAGCGTGGGAGCCAACCTGGCGCGGCTCGCCTGCACGCCGGGAGGCCAGCTCCTCACCGAGGGACAGCTCGTGCTGGCGACGGAGGGGGAGGAGGGGGAGCTCGCCCGTCAGGTGCTCTACGCGATCGCTGCCGGCAAGACGAAATTCAACGAGATCGAGCAGGCGATCCGCGCCGACCCGCGGCGGACCCTCGACCGGCTCGTCGCCCTGCGCTTGGTGGAGAGGGTCGTGCCGGTGACCGAGGACCCCCGCCGCACGCGTCGCCGCGCCTACCGCATCGCCGACAACTTCCTCGCCTTCTGGCTCGGCCTGCTCGATCGCTTCCGGCCGGAGATCGAGCGCGGTCTCGGCGAGAGCATCCTCCCCGTGCTGCTCGACTCGATCGACGACCACATGGGCGGCCCGTGGGAGGAGGCTTTCCGCGACCATCTGCGCAGGCGCGCCGCGGCGGGAGGGCTAGGGGAAGGCGTGGTCGCCATCGGCCCGTTCTGGACCGCTGGAGCCGACCCGGCCGAGATCGACGCCGTCGCTCTCGCCGGCCGCGGCCGCGAGGCCGTGTTGCTTGGCGAGGCCAAGTGGGCACGTCGCGTCGACGCCGGTCGTTTGCGGGCCGACCTCGAGCGCAAGGCCGCGTCTCTGCCGCGCGTGTCCGCCACCCCCCGTTACGCGGTGTGCGCCCGTGAGCGCGTCGACCGACCGACCGACGCCCTCGTGATCACCGCCGCCGACATATTCGACGCGTAAGGCGGTCGCCCCGCGGATAACCTTCGGGGCCGTGGCGGCGAAGCGCGAGCCCGACCTCGGTCCCCTGCCGGGGGGCCACCACGGCCTCTCCCCCGAGCAGGTCGCCGAGTCGCAGCGCGAGCGGCTGCTGGCGGCGATCGCGCAGGTCACCGCCGAGCGCGGCTACCGGGCCGCGACGATCGCCGAGATCGTCAAGGCCGCCTCGGTCTCCTCGCGCGCCTTCTACGAGAACTTCGAGTCCAAGGAAGCCGTCTTCCTCGCCGCCTTCGAGGCCGTCCTCGCCCACCTCGAGGAGCTGGTCGCGGCGGCGGTCGCGCCGGTCCCCGACTGGCCCGGCCAGGTCGTCGCCGGCCTGCGCGCCCTGCTCGAGTTCTTCGCCGCCGAGCCGGCCCTCGCCCGCCTCTGCCTGGTCGAGCCGATCACCGCCAGTCCCCAGATCGCGACCCGCTTCCGCGCCGCCGTAGTCGAGTGCATCCCCCACCTGCGCGCCGGCCGCGCCGAGCGTCCCGAGGCCGCCGCCCTGCCCGATTCGACCGAGGACTCGCTGCTCGGCGGCCTCCTCGTCCTCACCGCCCGCTCGCTGCTGGCCGACCCCCGCTCGTTGGTCGAGCTCCTCCCCGACCTGGTCGAGTTCGCGCTGTCTCCGTACCTGGGACCCGAGAGGGCCAAGGAGCTGGCTCGCGAAGCAGCCGGGTTCCCCTCGGCTTGACTCAACCCCAGAGCGCGCAGATCGGCGCCGCTGTGACCTTCTCGTCCAGCTCGAAAGCGCGGGGGCCCGAGTGGAACACGATCCCACCCATGAAGCGTTCACCGAGCCGGTCTCTGAGCCAGATGAGGTGCCTGGCCGCGTCGGGGCCGGGGGCCGCGTCCGCCTTCACCTCGAACGCGAGCAGGTCTCGGCCGCCGATCTCGGCGAGGACATCGACCTCGCGGCGCCCATGTTCCTCACGCAGATGGTAAAGGCGTGGGCGTGCGTCGCTGCTGGCGCACTCGGCGCGAAGCTGGGCGGCGACGAAGGTGTCGAGCAGGCGGCCGAGCAGGTCGCCGTCGCGCAATACGGCGTCCGCGTCGAGCTTGAGCGCCGCCGCGGGAATCGCGGGGTCTACGAAGTAGCGCTTCGGGCCGCGCGAAAGGCGACGCAGCCGGTTCGAGGTCCACGCCGCCATCGCCTCGACGACGAACAGGTTGGCGAGGAGCTGCTCATAGGCCATCGCGGTTCTGCGGTTGACCCCCGCCGCGCGCAGCAGGGTGGCGTCGGAGACGATGCCGGCGGTATTCAGGGCGTAGGCCTCGAAATAGCGCCGGAGGCGGGCCGGATCTCGCCTGGGTTCGATGCCGGCCGCGTCGCGGGTCAGGAGCTGGTCCACGTAGCCCTCCAGCCAGCGCGTCCTTGCGTTCGCGTTCATCGACAGAGCGGGTTCTGGGAACCCGCTCCTCAACGCCAGCTCGACGTAGCCGCGCAAGTCGGGGGGGTCGCTGGGCAAGTTCACGGTTCCTCCGGAAGCCAGTCGGTCGAGAAACGAGTCCCCTCCTGCATCGCCGTTCAGCTCGCGAACGGTCATCCCGTACATGGGCACCCGCACGACGCGCCCCGTTCCCGGCCATGTGGCAGCCTCGAGGTCGGCTCGGGCCGATCCGGTCAGGATGAACCGACCCGGGCGGGGATCGCGATCGACCGCACGCTTGACCGCACCGAGGACGGTGGGAACCTCCTGCCACTCGTCGAGAAGGGTTGGCTCTTCGTACCCGCTGAGCGCGACATCGGGGTCCGCCCGGAACACCGCGGCTTCTCGCGGGCGGTCGAGACGGGCGATATCGGCGACATGGCGACCGGCGGTCGTCGTCTTGCCGGCAGCGCGCGGGCCGGTGACCATCACGGCAGGAAGCTCTGCGATCAGCGTGGCCAGCGTCGAATCGATCAGCCTGGGTCTGTAGCCGGGATCTTCCACAGGATACAGAATACACAGATTCTCCGTTATTTACTACATTATTTCGCTACAGTTTGTTACCTGTTCTCGCCTACATGAGAGGCGGCCCGTCAGGCAGGCAGCAGCTCGAGCGCTTCGACGTGGTGGGGGCGCACGGCGCTGAAATGCCGGCGATCGAGGGTGGCGAGCTTGGGCTCGCCCAACCGCTCCACCACGGCGAGGACGCTGGCGTCGACCACTCCCAGCGCCAGGTCGGCGTATTTGCCCTGAAGCTCGTGGCAACGCTCCAGATCCTCCTGCGTCGGGTGCTCGACGCTGTAGGCGCCTTCCAACACATCGGCGAGGAAGGTGAGCCAGGCTTCTCCCGTGAGGCGCTCATGGCACCAGTAATCCAACTCCGAAAGGACGAGCGCCGGCACGATCAGTTCCTCACTCGCACCCGCGATCAGCGCCGCGCAGGGTTCGTGATCGGCGTCAGCGGCGTCGAGCGCCCCGAGCAGCACGCTCGTGTCGAGGATGAGAGCCACTACGCCGGCGGTCGGGCCACCGGTTGGGTCGCGGTCTCGGCGGCGGAGCGCCCGTCGCTGGAGCGGCCAACGCCCAGCCGCGGCTTGCGCCGGCGCCTGATCGCGATCGCCTTCTCCTCGACCGCCTCGGCGAGCACTGAGCTGAGGCTTCGCCCTTTGCGGCGGGCCTCGGCCTCAAGCGTGGCGAGCGCTTCCGCGTCGGCGCTGACAGTGGTGCGACGATTCATGATGCGTGATGCTATCACTTTGGCAATCGGCCTAGCAGAGGCGGAACTGGCCCGCGAAGCATCCGTGTTCCCCGCGGCCTGACGACCGCATACCACGGCAGTACCACTCTCCTGGGCAGGAAAGACCTGTCTTTCTGAGCTTTTCTCATATTGCTTCAGAAAATCTATCTTGCCTTTCCGGTTGTCCTCTGCTTTCATAGCGGCGAACCCGCTTATTTGAGGTGTGCCTCGGGCGGGATGGGAACAGGGAAACCGAGTCGCCGAGGGCCGTCGGAAGAGCGGGCCGGCAGGGGCTCGAATCAACAAGGCGAGAGTTAAGTGAGACGTCTGACCATCTTGCTCGCCGCGCTGGCGGCGCTGATGCTTGTGCCGGCGGCGTCGGCATTGGCCTCGAGCTTCAACCTCAACGCCATCGGCACCGGCAGCGGCGAAGTCACCAGCATTGAAGAATTCCCCTACGAACCCGGCGAACCGCCGATCGAATGCAGCTACAACGGCACGAGCACCAGCGGGGTCTGCGAAAACGAACCGGAAGAACTCGAAAATGGGGAACCGGGTATCGCGCTGTTGGCCACCGCCGCGCCCGGCTCTGAATTCGCCACCTGGACGATTCAGAAAGGGAACGGAGGATCAGAATCGTCTCCTCTCTGTCCCTATCAAGGCGAAGAGGAATATTGCCTTCTGACTGGTTTCAAAGCAGGAGAAGATCTTGAAGCCACCGCGATCTTCTGTCCCGAAGGCGAACCGGACTGCGCGGAAAACATCAAGCTCGACATCGAAGAAGGCTCCGGCACGGTCGTCTCCAACCCGGCCGGCCTGGTCTGCTCGGGCGCCGCTCCGAAATCCTGCGAAACCTCGCTGGCCGCGGGCAAATACACGCTGACCGCCTCACCGGCTCCGGGCTATCTGGTCAAGAGCTGGAAAGGCTGCGACGCAGGTGGCGTCAACGGGCGTCAGTGCACGGTCACGGCGGGCTCCTCGCTAAAGACCGTCGGCGTCAAGTTCTACAAGGTCTGGAAACTGGCAGCTACGAAGGCTCAAAACACTAGAGAAGTCCATTACGAATACGAAACTTACGAAGAAGTAGAAGAAGGAAAATTCAAAAAAGTAACCAAAGAAGGCTCCGTCACCCTGTTCGAGGCCCCCGGTGCGGGCATCCTCGGCACCTCACCGGGTGGGATCAACTGCGGCTACGCTTGCGGCTCCTCCAGCGCCCTCTACAAGGAAGGCAGCCTTACGGTCAAAGCCAAGCCCGCCAAACACTTCCACTTCGTGGAATTCAAAGGCGGCACCGGCTCGGCCTCCAGCTGCAACGGCGTGAAAACCGAAACCTGCACCTTCTCGATCACCGAAGATTCCGCGATCGAAGAGCTCTACACGGAAGACGCCAAGAACACGCTGGTCCTCAAAAAGACAGACATGGGCGAAGGTCACTTCGGCGGCGGTCAGGGCTTCATCAAGACCAAGCCGAGCAACATCAACTGTGGCCTGACCTGCACGGCGGCGGAAGCTCAGTTCTACGCCTCCGAAACGGCTGAAGTCACGGTCACCTTGGGCAAAGGCACCACCTCGGTTACCTGGCTCGAAGGCGGCGCGGGCACCTGCACCGGCCATGCCCTGACCTGCTCGGTGCCGATGAGCGTAAGCCATTCGCTAGTGGCGGAGTTCAAATAGCGAGATCTAGCGAAGGAAGCAAGGAATTGAGCAACACCTAGAGGCAAAGCCAAAGCCCCGGGAGCCAACCGGCTCCCGGGCGGAGGCTCCCCTAGGGCAGTACCAAGACCAGGGAGAGGAGAAGTAGCAATGGGACACAGGGACAGGGACTACAGGCACCGAGCGGCTCGGACGCTGTTGGCGCTACTTGTCATCGTCCTTATCTTTGTCGCCACCACATCCATCGCCCAAGCCACGACCTTCGAGCAGGTCGGCACCTTCGCGGGCAGCGTCGGCGCCCCCGCGAACCCCGGCGAATTCGCCGAAGAAGTACAACTCGGAGGTGTCGGCGGCATGGCGGTCAACCGCAGCGGCGCGGGCGGGGTGGCACCGGGGACGGTGTATGCGGTGGCCAAGGGGTCCGTCGGCGATGCGGTCGAGGTGGCTCGCTATACGCCGGTAAGCAGCGGGGGGGACACGAAACTGGCATTCCGCGAAGCATGGGAAGTAACGTTCGCCGAAGGTCCCTACGGTCATTGCGGTCCCGACGCCCCGGGCGAACCGGCGTGCGAGGCAAGGCCTGATGGGATACCCGCAAGTGCTGACATCGATGTCGATCAGACGACCGGCAACGTCTACGTGCTCAGCACCCAATTCCTGAATGCTGGACAGAAGGCCGTCCGGGTATACAGCGCCGACGGCTCGAAACTGATCGTCCGCTTCGGCGAAATGGCCGCGTTCGGTGAAACCACTGCGTCGAGTCCGGGCAAGATCCATGCATCGCCGTTTCCGGGTGGGATCGCGGTCGATGACGCGGGCGCCGTCTACGTCTTTGATATCAACAGCCCGAACAACTTCTACCACCGCCTGATGGTTTTCGAGCCGCAGAGCCCGGGCGACTACGAACACTACGTCTACTCAGGAACCGCCAACGACATCGGGGCCGGGTTCTTCGGAGAAGGGCGATATCCAACCGCCCCCGCCGTGGACTCCGCGGGCAACCTCTACACCGCCCCGGAAGAAACCTTCATCCAGAAGTACGAACCTTCGGTGCAGCGGAAAACCCCCGTATGCAGTTTCGAACTAAAAACCGGCGGGATCACGGCGATGACCGTCAACCCCGACAGCGGCGAACCCTTCTTCTACACCTACAAGGACAAGAAGGTGCACCGGCTCGGCGCATGCAAAGAAGGGAAATTCAGCGAAGTGCCGCCGACGATCACGGTGGCGCCCGAAAGGGGCGACCTCTACGCGCTGGCCCTCGACCCCGACCGCCAGTTCGAGGCCGGTCGCGTGCCGGGAATCCTCTACGGGGCAACCCCGAACAATCTTCCCCAAAAGGGAAAAGGCCAGCCCGACGGCGCCGCCCTCGGCTACGTCTTCGCCCCGGTTCGCGAGCTGATACCGAAAATCGAAGCGCAGGCTGTCTCGCACGTGAGCAACGGCTCGGCGGAGCTGAGCGCCTCGATCAACCCCGAAGGCTCGGAAACCAGCTACGCCTTCCAGTACCTGAGCGAGGCGGCCTACGAAGAAGCGGGGGAAAGCTTCGCGGGGGCCACCGAAGTCCCGTCCGGCGGGACGGTGCTCGGCGCGGGCTCCGAACCGCTCGCGGCCGGCGTCACGCTGACCGGCCTCTCCCCCGACACCGAGTACCGCTGGCGCGTGGTCGCCACCAGCCACTGCTCGAGCGCGGAACCGGCCAAAGTCTGCGAAAGCCAGGGCGCCGCGCAGGGCTTTCGCACCTTCCCGATCGAAGCTGTCGGGCTGCCCGATGGTCGCGCTTACGAGATGGTCTCACCCGTCCAGAAGCACGGCGCCCAGGTCTACCCGGCCGACCCCAGCGTCAACAGCTGCGGCAGCTTCAGCGAATGCAAGCCGGGGCGCACCTACCAGCACTTCCCGATGCAGAGCAGCCCCGACGGCGAAGCGATGGTCTACGAGGGCTCCGACTTCTCGGGCGGGGAAGGAGCGACGATCGAAAACCAGTACCTGGCCAGGCGTACCGCCACGGGCTGGCAAAGCGCCAATCTCACTCCACCGCTGCTGCTGAGCAAGGCCGCCAAGGGCTATAAGGTTTTCAACCGCGACCTGAGCGAGGGCCTGCTCGAACAGACCGACCCCGAGCTCAGCCCCGCGGCGCCGCCTGCCTTCACCAACCTCTACCTGCAGCCGAGCGGAGCGCCGGCCTCTCTGACCCCGCTCCTCTCAGAAGACCCGTTCAACTTCAGGTTCCCGCTCAACCGCACCAGCGGCACCGGCGACAACCACTTCGCCACCACCTACGCCGGCGCCTCCGAGGACCTCTCGCGGGTCTTCTTCGAAGCAAACGACGCGCTCAGCGAAGAAACGCCCTTTGCCCCCGAAGCGCTCGACGGCGGCGAAAAACTGAACAACCTCTACGAATGGCACGAAGGCCAGCTGAGCCTGGTCAACGTCGCGCCCGACAACGCGGCGACCGCGCCCGGGGCGATGTTCGGCTCGGGGACGCTGCTGAAAAGCGGCAACCAAAACATCCCCTCCGCGGTCGTCGCGCACGCGATCTCAACCGACGGCTCGCGGGCCTTCTGGAGCGACGCCTCGGGCCAGGTCTTCCTCCGCGAAGACAGCGAGAGGACGATCGAAATCCCCGACCATGCCGGCAAGTTCCTCACCGCCTCCGCCGAGGGCTCCAAGGTCCTGCTCTCCGATGGCGTCCTCTATGACCTCGAAGCCAAAGCGAGCACCGACCTGACCGAAGGTAAAGGCGGCTTCCTCGGCGTCGCCGGCCAAAGCGAAGACCTCTCCCGCCTCTACTTCATCGACACCGCGGTGCTCGACGAAACGCCGAACGGGCAGGGAGCGAGCGCTGAAGCTGGCAAGGACAACCTCTACGCGTGGAGCGAAGGGACGACCACCTTCGTGGCGACCTTGGCGGCGACGGACAACCAAGAAGTAGGCGTCTGGCAGGCGGCGCCCTCGGTGCGCATGGCCGAGGCAAGCCCCGACGGGCGCTTCCTCGCCTTCCTCTCCGAAGCGCAACTTACGGGCTATGACAACGTCGGGCCTTGCAAGGTCGTCTCGGGCACCGACGAATTCCTACCGGGACCCTGCAAGGAGGTCTTTCTCTACGACTCGACCGAGGGGCAGCTCCGCTGCCCCTCCTGCAAGCCGAGCGACGAACGTCCCCTCGGTCCTTCCATCCTGCGCCTGTTCCTGAACGTCAAGGGCTCCCTGCCGCAATCGCGCTACCTGACGAACGAAGGGCGCCTCTACTTCGACACCCAGGACTCACTGGTGCCCGCCGACACCAACGAAGGGGTCGAAGACGTCTACCAGTACGAGCCAGACGAAGTCGGCTCCTGTAAACGCGAAGGCGGCTGCGTCTCGCTGATCTCCGCCGGACACGAAGCGGTCGACTCCAACTTCGTCGCGATCGACGAAGACGGCGGCAGCGTCTTCTTCACCACCCAGGACAAGCTCTCGGTCAAAGACAGCGACGAATTGTTCGACCTCTACGTCGCCAGGGAAGGCGGCGGCATCGCCGCCGAAAGCGAAGCGCCCGGAGGCGAATGCCAGGGCGAAGCCTGCCAGGCGCCCGTCTCGGCCCCCAATGACCCGACGCCAGCCTCCGCGAGCTTCAACGGCGCGGGCAACGCCGAAGAGCGAAAGAGCGCCAAACACAAGCACAAGAAGAAGCACCACAAGAAGAAGCGAAAGCACGCGAAGAAGAAGAGCCACGGGCGAGCCGCCGGGCACAACCGCGGAGGTGCGAAGTGATCCGGGCAAGGACAATCGCCCTCGCGAGCCTGTTGCTCCTCTTGGCCTTGCCGACCCTCGCCAAGGCCGACGACTTCGGCTTCGTCCCCGGCAGCGTCGAAGCGCGGGCGCTGAAACGCGACGGCACCACCGAGACCAGGGCCGGGTCCCACCCCTATGCCTTCAACGTGCACTTCGAGCTGAAGGCCGACGAAAAAGGCGAACCCGAAGGCGGCGAAGTTAGGAACATCCTCGTGGACCTCCCACCGGGCTTCTTCGGCAACCCCCAGGCGGTGCCGAGCTGCCCGCAGCGCCTCTTCGGCGCCGGCAAGCCCAAATGCTCGCCCGGCACCCAGGTCGGCTTCGTGCGCGCGATAGTCCCGGGCTTCGGCGAAGCATCGGGCGCCCTCTACAACCTCACTCCTCCGCCCGGCTCACCCGCGATGCTCGGCTTCTCCGCCGGCGGCGGGCTGATCTCCCTGCAGTTCCCGGCGGTGCGCACCGAGGAAGGCTACGGCCTCACCGTCGCCGCCCCCAACCTGCCGACCTCCGTCACCTCGGTGACCGAGACGATCTGGGGCGTGCCCGCCGACGAAGGCCACACTCCAGAGCGGGGATTCCCCGCCGGGGGAGTCAAATCCGAAGCGCCGCTCCTGCCCTTCCTCACCCTGCCCGCTTCCTGCGAGGCGCCGCCGGCGATCCTCGCCAAGGCCGCCTCGCGCCAGGCGCCGGACGTCTTTGCCAAAGAAGGGGGGAACTTCCTCGACGCGGCGGGGCAACCGACCCCGCTGAGCGCCTGCGGGGAAGTCCCCTTCTCGCCCAAGATCGCCTCCCAGCCGACCTCCAAGCTCGCCTCTAACCCCTCGGGCCTTGACTTCGAGACGAAGCTGCCCAACCAGGGACTGCTCGGGCCGGGCAACATCGCCGAAACCGAGCCGCGCAAAGCCGTCATCGCCCTGCCCGAGGGCCTCAGCGTCAACCCCTCCTTCGCCGAAGGGATCGCGGTCTGCTCAGAAGAACAGTACGAAGCCGAGCAGCTCGACACCGAACCAGGAAAGGGCTGCCCGCAGGCCTCCAAGATCGGCTCGATGATCGCCCACTCGCCGCTACTCGAAGAACCGGTCGAAGGCGCCCTCTACCTCGCCGCCCCCTACGAGAACGAATTCGGCACCCTCGGCGCTCTCTACCTGGTGGCAAGGGCGCCTGAACGCGGCGTCCTGATCAAGCAGGCGGGCAAGGTCGAGTTCGACCCGAACACCGGCCAGATCACCTCCACCTTCGAAGGCCTGCCGCCGCTGCCCTACTCCTCTTTCAAGGTCCACCTGCGCGAAGGCGCCAGGGCGCCTCTTGTGACCCCCTCTGCCTGCGGCGAATACGAGACCACCGCCGAGTTGACGCCCTTCTCGGTCAAAGACGACTCAGAAGCGACCGAAGTCACCGCTTCCTTCAACGTCGAACGCGGCCCCGACGGCGGCGCCTGCCCCAAAGGCGGCCTGCCCCCCTTCAAGCCGGTCCTCCTCGCCGGCACCACCAACAACGCCGCCGGGCGCTTCAGCCCCTTCAACCTGCGCATCTCTAGAACCGACGCCGAAC
>DASVFR010000040.1:0-37628 GCA_036379955.1 Solirubrobacterales bacterium | reverse complement strand
CTGGGACCTGTCCTCTGTGAGCGAGCGCAGCGAGCGGCCTGTCCTCTGCACGCGAGCGCAGCGAGCGCGCTACGCCAGCGCTCGCTCCATCACCTCTTCGCTGATGTCGAAGTTGGCGTGGACGGAATCGACGTCGTCGTGTTCTTCGAGAGTGTCCATGAGCTTGAGCAGCCATTCGGCGTCGGTGCCCTTGACCATGACCGTGTTCTTCGGCTCCATCGTCAGGTCGGCGGATTCGATCTCGACGCCAGCCGACTCGAGCGCCTCGCGCACCGCGCCGAGGTCGGCCGGTTCGCAGATGACGCGCAGCTGCCCGCCGTCCTCGCGCACGTCCTCGGCGCCGGCGTCGATCGCGACGATCAGGTCGTCCTCGTCGTAGCGGCTTCCGTCGACGACCACGACGCCCCGTTTCTCGAAGATCCAGGCGACCGAGCCGGGCTCGCCGAGACTGCCGTGGTGCTTGGTGAAGGCGTGCCGGACGTCGGCGCTGGCCCGGTTGCGATTGTCCGTCAGGGCCTCGACCAGGATCGCCGCCCCGCCCGGCCCGTAGCCCTCGAAGAGGATGCTCTCGATCGCAGCGGCGTCGGTGCCGATGCCGCTGCCGCGGTCGATCGCGCGCTGGATGTTGTCCTTCGGCATCGAGGCGTCGCGCGCCTTCTGCACCGCCGTCGCCAGGGTCGGATTGCCCTCAGGATCGGGGCCGCCGTCGCGGGCAGCGACCGTGATCGCACGCGCCAGCTTGGTGAACAGCTTGCCCCGCTTGGCGTCGGCGGCGCCCTTCTTGTGCTTAATCGAAGACCACTTCGAGTGACCCGACATAGCTGGCATTCTATGAATAGGGAATGGCAACCGACACCCACAGGGCAAGCCCGAGCCGGGGACTGGCCGCGGGACTCGTCTTCCTCACGATGCTGCTCGCGGCCCTCTCGATCTGGACGGCGATCCCGCTGACCTGGATCTACATCGGCTCCAAGGTCTCCCACACGCAGTTCCCGAGCAGCGGCCCGTACTTCGTCGTCGCGGTCGGGATCGTCGTCTCGGTTCTGCTGATGGCCTGGGTGATCGGCCGCCTCAACCGCCTCTACATCCAGATCACCGGCACCAACCGCCTCGCCCCGATGCGCTCCGCCTGGCTGAAGAGCATGCGCGACAGCTCGCCCCGGATGGGGTCCACCACCGTGGTCGAAGCCGTCCTCATGGGCTCGGTCCTGCTCGCGGTGGCCACCTTCACCGCTTGGTTCTTCCTCTTGGCCGGCTCGCCGATCCCCAACCAGTAGAAACCGGAGCCCTACGGACAATCGTTGCGCAGCACCGGCTTCAGGTTGCGCCTCTTTCCGTTCTGGCCGACGAACTGCGCCGTGGCGGCGTTCCGCCTCGTGCAGAGATTCGTGCTGTTGACCAGCAGGCCCTTCTTGCCCCCCTTCATGGTCAGCACGAACTTCGAGACGGGCGCGTCGGGGACCCTGGCGAAGGTGGTGCGTATCCCACCGTTCACCGAGTCGATCCGCCCGGCGACCGCGACGTGGATCTGCCCACGCAGGTCCGCAACGAGATCCGGCAGTTCGTGGCTCGAAGAGCGCAGATAGACCGGCCCTTCCAGCGGCTTGTCGAGCAGCGGCGTGAACGCCCTCGCGTGTCCGTAGACCGCACCCGCCGGGCAGCTGTCCGTGGCGAACTGAACGCGAGTGCAGATCGTCTTGATGTGAGCCTGGTCGAGGAACTCCGAATGCGGCAAGGCGACGCGCGCCCGCGCGATGTTGGCACCGTGCTTGGGCATCTCGACCACCGCTCTCAGGCGCGGGTGACCGCCGCGGCTCGTCCTCCCGCTTAGCTTGAAACCGAGCCTGGGCCTGAAGTCCAGTCCACGACAAGCGCCGACCTGGAAGCGACTGGAGACGGGCGCGACGACACCGTCGGTGCTGGCGACTCTGCCGTCGACCGCCATCGGATCACAGTCGGTCGGATTGAGGGTGAAGTCCGGTCGATCGATTTCGACGCGCACGTCTCGGAGGTCGAGGGGTATGCCGTGAAGAACGGTCGGCAACGGATCCGACACCGCCGTGATTCGCGTCGTTTCGGGATCGACCCGAAGCGCGGTCCTGACCACGACGTTGCCCAGGTCGAAGGGTCCGGCGAGGGCGGGCGTGACGACGGCAAGCGAGAGTGGAGCGCCCTTGTAGGGCCCCGCAAGATACGCCTTCCCGGTCCTGACATAAAAGGGACTGCCCGAACCGGCGCCGACCGCGACCGTGCCGATCTCGCTCGCGGACGGGCAACTGGGGTTCGCGAGCTGGGCCGCGGCGCTGCCAAGGGCTTCGGGAATCGAGGCCAGAGCCGAGTCGGGGCAATACGGGACTCCGGCAAGCTTGCCGAGCAACCCCGGGGGTGGACTGACTTCAAGTCCGCCGAGCCGTGGAGAGCCCGGCTCGCGGGTCACGCGCAGAGAGAAGGGGCTGAAGGACCCCGCAAGGGGGACCTCGGTTCCCGCCTGGAAGCCCGGGTTGAAGCCGGCATCGCAATTCCCGCCCACCGCGAACGAGCTGTTGCCGATCGAGGGGGGTTTGCCCGACCAGGGTGTCAGCTGATAGCCGCTCGCGTACGTGTCACAACGAGAGGGCATCGTCAGCACCCCACGCCCACCGCCCTTGAAATGAAGCCGAAGGTCGTCGAACGGCAGCTGCGGGTTGTCGTCGAAGACCGCGGTGATCCGGCCGCTGCCCGGATCGAGTTCGAATCGTCCGGCGACCTTCAGCAGGACTCCCTGCCCATGGGCGACCAGGTAACCGGAGAGCAGGGTGTGAAACGGGTTGTCCGCCGGATCGGCCAGGTAGAGCACGCCTTCGACTGGATTCGACAGCACCGGGGTCGTGATCGTCGCGCTCCCCACCTTGGAGCCGTCGGGACAACGCGGATCGGTCGCGTCGAAGCGGATCGGCGACTCCGAAGTGAGCCCGATCTGCGCCTCGGAGCAGCCGGCAAGCCCGTCACCGGCGGAGGCGTTGAGGCTCATGCCTTCCGGCAGGGTGACGACGGTCTTCTTGAGGTGGGCGGAGCCCAGGCCTTCGGGTTGAATCAGGCCGTCCTGCGGTATGCGTAGGTCGACGTCCATCCCGGAGGAAGAGCCAGCGTCGCGGGTGGTTGGCTGAAGCGACATCGCGGGATCGAATGGCACCTGTTCGCAGTCGGCGATGTCGGGGAGGACGGCGGTCATGGGCGTCGCCAGAAAGCCCGGGTAGCTTTCGGCCGCGAAGTCGACTTGCGCGGGGCCGCAACTGGTCGGGTTGGTCATGAAGGCGGTCGGGGAGAGTCCGCTGGGCACCGAGTTTCCGCATGGCCCGCCGCAGAAGAGCGCTTCTTCCGGGGTGAAGCGCTGGGTGTCGTGGCTCGAATCGGTGGGCACCCCCCAGAGCGTCGTGGTCGTGCCGGTCAGGCCGGCGATGGCCGGTGGATTCACCACCGACGCGGTCAGCGCGTTATCGCGCTGGGGATCGATCCTGACGTCGATGAGAACGGGGTAGACCACGCCGATGAAGCCAAGTCGCGCTACGACGTCACCCCCGGGGGGCGACATTATGTAAAGAGGCTCCAGGGCCGCGCCAATGGGCACGATGGACCAGAGACCGGGACTGACGACGCCGACCTGGGAATCGGTAGGACAAGGCGCGGAGCGGTCGAGGAAGCTGAACTTCAAGAGGTCGACCGTCTTGCAGGTGGGGAAGGCGGCCTGATTGCCCGCGAAGCCCGGGGGTAGCTCGACGTCTGCCTCTCGCAAGCCACCCCACGGGTATGGCTGGCCAAACCCGTCCAGTTCCGCCGGGTCGCCGTCGAGCGCGAACGTGGTGGTGAAATCAGGATGGGCGGCCGCCTGCGCGGTCGAGAGCGCGCCGCTGACTTCCTTGAAGTCGAATTCGCTGAGGTCGGCGTTGGCGCTGGGAGCAACCACGCAGGCCATGACGAGCGCGATCATGGAAAGCCCGGTGACGAGGATCGGCCGTCCCCGAGACCGGCGGCGGTCGCCGTTCACTTGCCCCTCCCCTTTCGCCGCTTCCTGACGCATTTGCCGTGCTTGAGCCTGCGCCCCTTGCCGCAGCGCTTGCGGTGGTGATGCGAGGCGCCGTTCCCCGGCCCAAAGAAGCCCGAGCTGCCGATCGTCGGGCCCGGAGGCGCGGGCAGGGGAATTCCCTGACAGGCATCGCCGCCACAGGGCCCAGGGCCACTCGCCCCCGTTGGAAAACCGCCGTCGACGCGGGCGTCATAGATCGCACCGGCGCTGTTTTGGTCCTGAGGGAGCAGGTGATCGTTGGTGAGGAAGAGGATGTCGCTGGCATTCGGCGTCACGCCGTACAGGAAGTTGTCGCGGACGCTCTGCCCGGCCGATATCCGTGCGAGGTTGCCTTCGCGCCAGCGATAGATGCGCTGCGTGCTGCCGGCATCGCCCGCCATGAGCCGATCCCGGGACTCGAAGACAATGGTTTGACCGTCGTCGCTCACGTTCGCGACCGGATAGATCGGCGGGAGTGGCGGCATCCGGTCGCCGACGCCGAAATTTCTCGTCTGAAGCGAAGCGTCTCCGGTGGGCAGCGTCCCGTCCGGACGGCACGACACGCACACCGGACCCGCCCCCCCCACGACGTACCGGTAGATCTCGGCGTGGCCGGCGTTGTCGTAGGCCGTCAGCCGCGCCCTGGACTCGAACACGATGACGTTGCCGCTTGGCGTAGTCCGCGCCGTATCGATTCCCGGGCCGTTGATGGCGCTCATTTCCGGGGCGGCCACGGAATGCACCCACCGGACGAGACTCGGGTTGGGAGCCCCGAAGGTTTCGCCTTCGTCGACGTCCGCGCTGTCCACCGTTGCCATGTAGGTGGTCGTACCCGTCGCCCTTTCCCAAACGTAGAGATTAGGTTGACCCGTGATTCCTTCGCCGTCGATTTCGGAGGCTGAGATGAAGTAGACATATGAGCCGTCGCGCGAGATGCTCGTCAGACGAGCGTCGCCGACATCGGTGACCTGGACGGTGCTCAGGTCACTCGTCGTGAACGAGAAGACGTCGCCACCCATGACGTAGAAGACGAACTGACCATCGGCCGACACACCGGCAGGTTCGACAGCGCCTTCCGGATCGGCCACGACTTCCACCGTGCTCGCGTTTTCGATTCGTGCGTACAGCTTCGTCGCCGGCACGGGAAGCCGATTTTCCTGCACCGGGTTTGCGAAGAGAACCACCGACCCATCGGTGGATGCCCCCTCGAAGGTAGATGGCGTCGCAGGGGTTACGTCGCCCGGGAGCAGGGATGCGACCTGAGTTTCGCCTCCAGGGGAACGATCATAGACCGTCATTACGTCCCCTTCTGGAGCTTTTGGCACGAGCTGGACGGCTGGAGCGGAAATAAATGCCGAACATGCGCCGGTCTGAAAGACGATGTGACTCGCGTTGGGCGAGATATAAAGTCCGCAGGAAAAATAGTCGACGCCGAGGCTTCCCACCCCTATCGGTTCGAAGCTTTCATCGGGCAAATGCAGCCAGTTGCTCTGCGTTCCCCCGGCCTCTTCGGTAAACGATCCGTAGTCTTTGGAGAACCCCTCGCCGGCCGCGTTGAGGAAGTAATAGCCCTGGTCAGGTGTGATGCCCCCCGGCTCAGGTCGCTGTGTCTGATCGGGGCTCGGACCAATGAGTTGGATGCTCCAGCCGTTCGACGTGCGAACCGCCCGGTAGCGATCCGCGATTCCACTGCCGTCCGTACCCGGAAGAGCGCCTCCCACCGTCTGGAACATGGCGCTGGCCCCGTCCGGCGAGATGACCGTGCTCTTGAACGCGTTGTAAATGAGGTTGTAGTTAGCGGCGGTGGGTCGATGCGCACCGGCGTTCTCCGGTGTGACGAGCTCGTAAGCCCGGCAGTCCGCCAAACCCGCCGAGGCACCCGTGCGGAACTGTTCGTTGGGACACGTTTCGGCGGCGGCGCCCGACGCAACCGGCCAGAAAGGCATGCAGCAGACGAGCAAGGCAACGGCGAGGGAAAGCACGAAGGCCGCGGGCTTACGCCCGCGGCCTTCGTTGTTGAGCATCGACGGCTCCAACCTCATATTTCGACCGTCAATGCTCACTGGTCTCGTCTCAGGTGGACACCAGGGTCATTTTGTCTTTTTCGGTTTCGCCCGTGAAGGTGGCGGTCCAAACTCCTTCGCTACCGCAGACGAAAGCACTGCCTTTTTCGAGTTTGAGTTTGACGTTCGCGAGGACTTTCGCGTTGGTTTCGTTGCCTTCGACCGTCAATTTCACTCCCGTGCCACCGAACTGGCATTCAGCCCCGAAGGAGCATTCCGAGAACACGGCGTGCCCGGTTCCAGTGACGACGCCATTCATGGTTTCCGGCGTCCACTGCAGGCTTGCCGATTCAACGGATGCCGTGACTTTTTTGCACGGTGAGCATTCGGTATTGAACGTAAGCGTAGCCGCTACGTTTGCCGCTCCTTCGCCTGCCGTGTTGGTCACTTCAGCGTGCATTTTGTTGTTTTTGCACGTCTGCGTGAACAGCCCGCCGGTGAATTTGGAATCGGTGGAAACCCCGTTCACTTCGGTCTTCCGTTCTTCTGCTCCGGTCAGACAAGGTAATAGGTTTTTTAAGCACAGCGTAGTTGCGGAAGCCGAGCTGGCTCCGATAAACGCCATGGCGGCCACGGCTGCAATTGAAGCCAGACCGATCATCTTTAGATACTTCATTGTGTTTGCTCCTTGTCACCCCAGCAACTATGCTGCTGGGGACGTTTACACGTCCTCGCGTCGGGGGCGTCATTCCTGGTGACCCCGGCGCGAGTTTCTCTTCGGCTGCAAACGGTGTTCGTTCGAGCCAGAGCATGTGGTAGCACTTCTCCATCGAAGAATGCAAGGGTTGTTTTCGAACCTTTAGCATCTGGTTTTGCTTTTGCCTGCAAAGAGCCGCCGTACGTTTTTCTCGCACCTAAATGGCGCACAATGAGATGGGTAATTTGTCCAGTGTGTCCGCCCCAGGTTCGCTCGCATGTCGCATGCCGGCTGCGTGTATGCCGCTGACCAGTGCCGTTGTCAGACGGGTCCTTCCCTGCATCGACAGCGACTCGGTGCGGCCGTGGACGATTGCGTGTAGCCAACTTTCGGCGGAGCCAGATATTCGGCTCGCTCGTCCGTTTCCGGAATCGACGTCGGTCGCGCCGGGGACGATCCTCCCCTCTTCCACCGTCGCCACGGGAAGGTCGCCTGACTGATCGACCTGCAAAGCGCAAACGCTGCCATGAGGGACGGGAATGGAATCGACCAGGGGCAGCAGAAGGAGCAGCAGCGTCTCCACGTCGACCGAGGAAGGAAACGCGCTCGCCTCGAGAAAGGCGAGCTCCCAACCGATCGCGGCCGCTATACATCCGGCGACGCACCGAGCCCATGAAACCGGGGCGTAGGGGCGCCTCCGGTCCCGGCTTTCCACGGGCGCTATCAAGCCCGCCGCGGAAAGGCCTTCACGTGACTTGCGAGCCTCGTGATGGCTGACCGCCGACGGGCTGAGCGAGTCCAGCTCGGTCAATGAGCACGGGCGCTCCGCCAGCCAGCGCAGGACCGTAGTGTCCCATGCGTTCGCCAGGGCCTTGATCTTGCGGGCGCCGGTCAGGTCGTCTGGGCTCGACGGTCCGCTTGGATCGCTCGCCAGCCACTCCGCGAACCGGCCGACCACCGGAAGCAAGCTCCGACCGGCAGGCGCGAGGGAGCAATAGGAGACCGGAGGCGTCCCCGGCCTCTTTTCGCGCGCGATCACGCCAAGATCTTCGAGCTCGCGAAGACGGCCGAAACGGGTCGTGCGGGACGTCGGGCTGAGGTGGCAAGCCAGCTCGGAAACTGGCAGCGGCCCGCGCAGGAGAGCGCGCAGGATCGATGCGTTGAGGGCATCTGAGAGCAGGCCGAGGACTCGGCTTCCGGCCCGTGCCCGGTCGGCGCCCCCTATGGCACTTCGGACCATCGCTAACTCGTCGCTCTGCTGACGATCGACGTCATCTTTCTTCTCCCGCTGGAAGTCCGAACCCCGGGCTCAGGCCCCTGAGGGAGCGAGCACGGCAACGTCAACGTACCCCGACCGATACGAAGAAAAACCTAAATATTTAGACGACGAATTTTCCGTCTTCCTGCATGACGACGCCGTCGACTTCCAGCTTGCCGCCGCGGCGCAGGTCGCAGACCAGATCGGTGTGGACGGCGGAGTCGTTGACGCCGCCCGACTCGGGGTAGGACTTGCCGACCGCCATGTGGACGGTGCCGCCGATCTTCTCGTCGAGCAGGACCTCTAGCGTGCCGTGGTCGATCGCGTAGTTGGTGCCGATGCCGAGCTCGCCGAGGCGGCGGGCGCCCTCGTCGGTGTCGAGCAGCTTGATCAGGAACTCCTCGCCCCGCTCGGCGCTGGCGTCGACCACCTTGCCCGCCTCGAAGCGCAGGCGCACGCCGGAGACCTCGCGCCCCGCGATCACCGCCGGCAGGTGGAAGGTGACCTCGCCCTCGACCGAGTCCTCGACGGGCCCGGTGAAAAACTCGCCGTCGGGCATGTTGTGGTCGCCGACGCAGGGGATGAAGTGGCGCCCGGCTATGCCGAGCTTGATATCGGTGCCGGGCGCGGTCACCCGCACCTCCTCGTGGCCCTCGATCCACTCGGCAAGGCGTTCGCACTCGCCCGAGGCGCGCTTCCATGCGGTCAGCGGGTCGCCGTCGTCGGCGAGGCAGGCGCCGAGGTAGAAGTCCTCGTAGTCCCGCAGGCTCATCTCCGCCTCCGAGGCGTAGGCGTTGGTCGGGAACAGCGTGTAGCACCAGCGGAACTCGCCGGCGGCGCTGCGCTCCATCATCCGGTTCAGCACCGGGCCGACGGCCGTCTGGCGCATCGTCTGTCGCTCGGGCGGCACCTTGGAGAGCTCGCGCGTGTTGGCATCGGCGCCGATGCCGATCCGCACGTCGGCGTGCTCGACCGTCCACTGCATATGCGGCGAGACCCACTCGATCTGCTCGTCGGTGGCGTGCTCGAAGTAGGTCGCCGCGAGCCCGTCGAGGGCGACGTTGAGAATCGGATTTGCGCCCGCCTTCAACACCTCCTCGTAGACGGCGCGCAGCAGCGGCTCGGCACCGACGCCACCGTCGATCGACACGACCTCTCCCGCTTTCACCTTCGTCGAATAGCCGACGAGGATCTTGGCCAGGTTCTCAACCCTTGGGTCCCTCAAGCCTCCGCCTCCTCCTGGGCGCGCTCCACATAGAGAATCGCGCTCCGTTCGCTCTCGCTAATGATCACTGGAAATCTCGCTCGCTCTCTCCGCGCTCACGGCCGCGGTCGTCATGGCCATAAAAAGTGCGTGCATTCGGGAGTCTTCGGTTAGCTCCGGATGGAAGGCGCAGGCCAGCACGCGACCTTCGCGAATCGCCACCGGGCGGCCGTCGTAGGTGGCCAGCTCCTCCACCCCCTCTCCCAGTCGAGCGATCGACGGCGCTCGGATGAAGATGGCGCGTAGGGGCTCGTCGCCGATCCCCGCCACCTCGAGGTCTACCTCGAAGCTCTGCAGCTGGCGTCCGAAGGCGTTGCGCTCCGCGGTCGCATCGATCAAGCCGAGATGCGCGTCGTCGCAGAGAATCATCCCGGCACAGGTGCCGAAGACCGTGCCGCCGGCCTCGTGCAGTGCCAGGATCGGCTCCGCCAGGCCGGCGGACGCGATCCCCTTGGAGATCGTCGTGCTCTCGCCGCCGGGGATGACCAGCCCGTCGAGCCCCACCAAGTCCTCCGGCACCCGAACCTTTCGCACCTCCCCTCCGAGCCCGCGGAGCATCCCCAGATGCGCTTCGAACCCGCCCTGAACCGCTAGAACGCCGATGCGCAGGCTAGGCACCGCGATCCTGCAGCAGGGCATCCGCAGCGGCCAGGTCGGCGATCTCTAGCCCCGGCATCGCCTCGCCGAGGCCGACCGAGGCGGCGGCGACCCGCTCGGGGTCGTCGAAGTGCGTCGTCGCCTCGACGATCGCCTTGGCGCGGCGCTCGGGATCGGCGCTCTTGAAGATCCCCGAGCCGACGAAGTTGCCTTCGGCGCCAAGCTGCATCATCAGCGCCGCGTCGGCCGGCGTCGCGATCCCGCCGGCGCAGAAGAGCGGCACCGGCAGGCGGCCCTTCTCGGCGACCTCGTGGACGACTTCAAGCGGTGCCTGGTGCTCTTTCGCCGCGGCGGAGAGCTCCTCCGGCCCCGTCTGCGCGAGGCGCTTGATGCCCGAGACGATCTCGCGCATATGACGGACCGCCTCGACGACGTTGCCGGTGCCGGCCTCGCCCTTGGAGCGGATCATCGCCGCCCCCTCGCCGATCCGCCGCAACGCCTCGCCGAGGTTGGTCGCACCGCAGACGAAGGGCACGTCGAAGGCAAGCTTGTCGATGTGATTGCGCTCGTCGGCCGGGGTCAGCACCTCCGACTCGTCGACGTAGTCGACTTCGAGCGCCTGCAGAACCTGGGCCTCGGCGAAGTGCCCGATCCGCGCCTTCGCCATCACCGGGATCGTGACTGCCTCCTGGATGCCCTTGATCATCGCCGGGTCCGACATCCGCGCCACCCCCCCGTCCCTGCGGATGTCCGCCGGAACCCGCTCCAGCGCCATCACCGCGCAAGCCCCCGCCTCCTCCGCAATCCGCGCCTGCTCGGGAGTGACCACATCCATGATCACCCCACCCTTGAGCATCTCCGCCAACCCGGTCTTAACCCGGAACGTAGCTCGTTCGGCAGCCATGCCTGCATATTACGTATCGGCCCGCGGGTCCTGTCGCCGCAGGGACCCACCGCCCTTCCGGTCGCTAAAGCGTCCTCAGGGCGGTTCCCCCTACGGCGCCACCCGCGGGAGAAGCGCAAGCAGTAGACGCATCTGCCGCGGGTGGCGTCGGGGTGGGGTGACCTCCGCCGCCCGGAGGCTTCTGAGGGCAGCGCAACTTCCCTCGGTGTGGCCAGTCCCTTCGCCCGAAGAAGCTCGCAGGGCAAGGACGGCACCCCACCCCGACGACAGGACCCGCGGCCTGAAGCGCCCCAGCTACTTCAGCTTGTAGGCCCGGATGCGGTCTTTGTGGGTGTCCTCGTCGCGGGCGTAGATGCCGTGCGCGAGGGCCTGGACCAGCGCCATCAGGGCCGTGTTCGAACGTGCGAAGGAGGGGCTGTTGGAGGAGTAGTAGAGGGTCTGCTCGGCGTGCTCCCCCACCTCCGACATCGAAGCGTCGGAGATCGCCAGGGTGCGCGCGTTGCGGTGCAGGGCAAGCTTCATCGCCCGCAGCAAAAGGGGGTGCGCGCGGCCGGAGGAGAGGACGATGACGAGCGTTTCCTCGTCGATCCGGCCGAGGCGCTGCAGCGACTCGCCGCCGGTGCTGGCGACGATCTCGGCGCGGATGTCGAGCAGGCTGAGCGTGTGGCGCAAGTAGCTGGCGAAGAAGGCCATCTGATCGACGCCGACGATGACCACCCGCTGGGCGTCGGCGAGGGCGGCGACCGCGCCGTCGACCTGCTCGCGGGTCAGCTTGCGCGCGGTTTCCTCGAGATTCGCGTAGTCGGCGCCGAGCGAGCTCTCCAGCTCGGAATGGTCGAAGGAGAAGAGCGAGCCGGCGGCGGCGCTGCCGCTGACCACGGCGCCCGCGGTGCGGTACTCCTCGATCGCGGCCTGCTGTAGCTCGGGGTAGCCCTCGAAGCCGAGCGACTGCGAGAAGCGAACGACGGTCGAGGACGAGGTGCTGGCGCGGCGGGCAAGCTCCTCGGCGGTGAGGAAGGCGGCCTCGTCGAGATGGTCGACGATGTAGCGAGCGACGTCTTTCTGGGAGCGCGAGAAGTCCTCGAAGCGCTCCTGGATGTAGTCGGAGAGGCTCTTCAGCTTTTGGGGGGATTTCGTTGCGGTCTTGGTCACGGGGCTGGTTTCGTCAGGCCCGGCGCTTTCCCTTCACCGCCCTTCCGCCCGATCTGGTTGGATGGGCGTTGCGATGACGCTCGAGCAGGCGCTGCGCCGCCATAACCGCTTCATGGTCGCCTTCGACCTCGCGCTCGGCAGCGGGGCGATCGCCGCCCCCGCCGCGACGCTGCGGGTCCTGGGACACGATCACCCCTCCCCCGACGCCGAACAGCTCTTCCGTCGCTGCGGTCCGATCTGGCTCACCTTCGCCGCCGCCCACGCGCTCGCCGCCCATCGCGGCGAGCGGCGCGACTGGTGGGCGCTGGCCTGGCTGCGCGGAACCGAGATCGCCACCGACGCGCTCTGGGCCGAGTCGGCGGCGATCAGCCGACCGGGCGCGAAGCTCGGGCTGCGTCTCGCCGGGGTCTCCAACCTGGCGATGGCCGCCGGCTTCGCCTGGCTCTCGCGGAGATAGGCGCCGGGAATGGCTGACCTCTCCGGCCTGCCAGACAAACGCTGGAGCGTGCGCGGGCTGACCGACGAGGGCGACGAGGCGTGGCTGATCCGCGGCATCTCACGCAAGCTCTACCGCTGTCCTTCCTGCCACGGGGAGATCGAGATCGGCAGCGAGCACGTCGTCGTCCAGTACGTCTTCCGCCTCGGCGGCACCGAACACCATCACTGGCACCGCCGCTGCGCGGAAGAGATCCTGATCCCGGAGCTGCGCGAGGCGCGGCGCGTGCCGGTCGGGGAATCGGCCCAATCGAAGCTGGAGCAGCGCGGACGCCGGCCCTCCGGCCGGCGCCGCCGCTGACGTGGGCCTGGGCGCCGAGCTGGTCTCGGCCTACGCCCGGATCGGCCGCACCTACGTCAGGTGGGCGCCGTCGCTGCTGCTGCTCGCCCTCGTCGTCTTCATCCCGCTCAGCCTGATCCACGCGGTCACTGTTCACGCCGAGGTCGGCTCGATCGGGTTCAGCGCCGGCTTCCGGCTACTCGCCGCGGCGGCCGCGGTGCTGGCGCTCACCGCCACCGGCCTGATCGGCGAGGTCTTCTACACCGGGGCGGTCGCGATCTCGCTCACCCATCCCCACGGCGACCGACCCCCTTCGCTGCGCGAGATCGCCGGCATGGTCAACTACGGCCCGCTGATCGCGATCGACCTGATCTACGGCGCACTGGTCGCCACCGGCCTCGTCCTCCTCGTGGTCCCGGGATTCCTCGCCTTCGTCTGGCTCGGCCTGGCGGCACCGGTGGTGGAGATCGAGCACACGGGAATCCGCGCCGCCTTTGCGCGCAGCGTGAGGCTCGTGCGGGGCCGGTTCTGGCTGGTGGCGCTCGTCCTGATCCCGATCGAGCTGCTCGGAGACGGCCTCACCAACTTGATCACGAACATGACCAACGACCTCTTCGGCAGCGAGCTGATCTGCGAGTGGCTCGCCGACCTGCTCTCCAACCTCGCCTTCACCCCCTTCTACGCCGTCGCCTGCGTGCTGCTCACCGTCGACCTGATCCATGAGAAGGGCGGTGCGGTCGAACTACACTCGAAGCCCGAACAGTGACCTCGGCATCGATCTTCACCGACTTCTGGGACCAGCTCGTCGAACACGATGAGCAGGGGCTTTTCCTCGTCCTCGTCGGCTTCATCCTCTCCTTCGCCTTCATCCGGATGAGCACGCGGCTGATGCGCAGCCCGCGGGTGCCGTGGTGGCCGGGCAGCGTGGTCAGCGAGGGCGGCGTCCACGTCCACCACCTCGTCTTCGGGATCGTGACGATGATGGCCTCGGCGACCGTCGGCTTCGCCGCGCTCGGCGCCAGCCCGCTGACCGAGATCTGCGCCTTCTCCTTCGGCATCGGCGCCGGCCTCACCATCGACGAGTTCGCGCTCTGGGTCTACCTCGACGACGTCTACTGGGCCGAGGAGGGGCGCAGCTCGATCGACGCCACGGTGATCGCCGCCGCCGGGATGATCCTCCTGCTGCTCGGCTTCACCCCCTTCACCTTCGACACCAGCTCCCCGCTCCAGATCGTCGTCAGCGTCCTCGGCGCCCTGCTCGTCTTCGTCACCGTCGCGATCTGCTTCCTCAAGCACCGCCTGATGCACGGCTGGATCGGCTTCTTCTTCGTCCCGCTCGCGATCTACGGCGCGTCGCGCCTGGGCAAGCCCGATTCCCCCTGGGCGCGGCGGCGCTACGGCAAGCGCGATTCCGAGAAGCAGCGGCGCGCGGAAGAGCGCTTCCCACCCGACCGCCGCACCGACCGCCTGAAGAACGCCTTCCGCGACATCGTCGGCGGCAAGCCGAGCGAGGGCGTCGCGGCGGTGCAGCATGAGGCGGCGGCAGCGACGCGCGAGGCGGTCGCAGAAGCGCGCGAGAGAACCGAACGCCTGACCCGCTTCGGCGAGCGCGATGCTGACTGAGCGCATCCGATATTGACCACACCCCAGCGGGGTAAAAGTCGGATGCGCGGCCGGCTTACCTGGCCGAGGCTCCGGGGACGACGCCCCGCTCGGGCCAGAACGGCCACTCCTCGAACTCGCGGCAGCGACCGTCCGCGGCGAAGCGAACTATCCAGAGGTCGCGGTAGTGGAGGTTCTGCGGCGGGCCGTACCGGACCTCGACCCGGACCACCGCGGCGTCCCCCTCGACCGCGACGACCTCGTGACGCATCTCGAACTCCTCGTCGGGGCCGCGGCGCTCGCGCTCCCAGAGCTCGGCGATCGCCGCCAGCCCGACCGCCGGCTCCTCGAAGGGCCCCATCGAGTAGCTGGCGTCGTCGGCGAACAGCTCCGACAGCGACTCGGTCCCAGCCGTGCGCCAGGCGCGCTCGTAGGCGGCAATCCACTCCTCGATCCGGCGGTGGGACGCCATCCATGCACCTTAACCCGCTGCAAACACGGTGTTCCTAGACTGGGAGTGGACATGCGCCGCCTCCTCTTCGCAGCCGCGATCGCACTCTGCCTGCCCGTCGCGGTGGCCGCCGCGCAGCGCCAGACCGTGCAGAAGAACAACGTGCGCGTCGCCTTCGAAGGCGAACTGCTCCCCCACGCCCTGCCCCGCGAACGGCCCGCCCCGGTAACCGTGCACCTCGCCGGCTCGATCGATCCGGTCGACGGCGGTCGAGCGCCCCAGCTGCGCGAGCTCTCGGTCGCCGTCAACCGCGCCGGGCGGCTCTCGACGGTCGGCCTGCCGAGCTGCAGCGCGGCCGAGCTGCAGCAGACCAGCAGCGAAGCCGCCCTCGCCAAGTGCCGCGGGGCCCTGGTCGGCCACGGCCACTACGCGGCCAGCGTCGACTCCGTCAACGCGCCGCTGATCCCTGCCGAAGGCAAGGTGCTGGCCTTCAACAGCACCCGCGGCGGTCGTCCTTCGATGGTCCTCCACCTATATGGGTCGCGCCCCGTGCGGGCCGCCTTCGTCCTCCCCTTCACGATCTCGCGCCAGGCCAAGGGGGCGTTCGGGACCGTCTTCTCGGCGAAGATCCCGCGGCTCGCGGCCGACCTCGGCTACGTCAACGAGATCGAGCTCACCCTCGGCCGCCGCTACCGCTACGCCGGTCGCGAACGCAGCTTCCTCAGCGCCAGCTGCGCCGCGCCCGCCGGCTTCTCCGGCGGCGTCTACAAGCTGGCCCGGGCGACCTTCTCCTTCCCGGAAGAGACGCTGACGAGCAACCTCTCCGGCAGCTGTCAGGTCCGCTGACCGACCCAGGACGGCGCCCCGGGCCGGTCTGCGCTCGGGCCTACTTGCCGTAGCTTTCAGCTCGCTTTTCGGCTTCTTCGATCACCCGGTTGGCTTCTTTTTTGCCCTTTTCGATGCCTTCCTTGGCTTCTTCTTCGGCCCGTTCGATCGTCTTCTGAGTCTGACTCTTACCGCCTTCGACGCCCTTCTTGGCTTCTTCGGAGCCCTTTTCCAGGCCTTCCTTGGTCGCCTTTTCGGCCTGCTTGAAGCCTTCTTTCACTTCTTCCTTGGCTTTGTTGAGGCCCTGCTTCGCTTCTTCGACGCCCTTTTCGACGCTTTCTTCGGCTTCCGAGACGCTGCCGTTGTCGCTGCCCCCGCCACAGCCGGCGCCGACCGCGCCCACGGCGCCTATCGCCAAAGCCAACGCCGCCAATCGGGCCCACCGCCCTTTCCGCCAATTCAGGTACCTGCTAGACACAATCGCTCCTCTCGGTCGCGGGGTTTGAGACCGCGATCTTCGCACCCCGCGCGGCGCTCGACTAGGGTGCCGCCGTGAGCACGGCTGGGGCGACAGCGACGACCGCGGGCGAGGAGCTGCCCCGCCGGCTACTGCGGATCGCGACCTGGCTCGTGGGTCTCGCCGCCGTCCTCGCCCTCCTCGACGTGCTCGGCGTGCCGGTCTTCGCCTGGATCCGCGACCTCTTCGACCGGGTCGCCGAGGTTCCCACCTGGGCGGTCGTCGCCGGAGTCCTGCTGGGGACCGCGCAGACGAGCTTTGCGGCCCTGGCCTGGTTCGGCATCCTGCGCGCGGCGCTTCCCAGCGCCGCGATCCCCTTCCGTCTCGTCCTCACCTGCTACGCGGTGGCGGTGGCGCTCAACGGCTTCCTGCCTGCCAACCTCGGCACCTTCGTGATGCTGGTGATGTTCTCGACCCTGATCGCGGGGGCCAACTTCGCCCTCGTCTTCTCCGGCCTGATCGTCGAGAAGATCCCCTTCACGGTCCTCAACCTCGCCCTCTACCTCTACCTCTTCCTCACGATCAGCGGCTCCTTCTCGATCAAGCTCGGCTTCCTCGCCGATCACACCGGGCTGGTCGTCATGCTGCTCCTCGGCGCCGTCGTCCTGCTCGTCCTCCTGGCGCGGATCTTCTGGGAGCGGCTGGCGAAGCTGCGCGCGCAGCTGCTCGCCGGCGGCGCGATCCTGCGCTCGCCTCGGCGTACCGCGACCCAACTCTTCCTCCCGGTCCTGGGCAGCTACCTGGCGCGCCTGGCGATCGTCGCCGTCTTCCTCGGCGCCTATGGCATCCCGGTCAGCTTCCAGAATGTCGCCACCGTCACCGCCTCCAACTCGATCTCCAACAGCGTCTCGGCGACGCCGGGCGGGGTCGGCGTAACGCAGGCGATGAACACCGCCGCCCTGGCCGGCGAGGCCTCGCCCCAGGACGCGACCGCCTACTCGATCGGCCAGCAGCTGATCATCTCCTCCTGGAACGTCGTCTTCGCGATCGCGCTCGTCTGCTGGGTCTTCGGCTGGTCCGGTGGCAAGCAGCTGGTCGAGTCCTCCTATAGCGAGGCCAAGGTGAAGAGCCGCGAGGTGCGCGAGAGCCGCAGGGCGCGCCGCCAGGCCGGCTAAGGTTCGTCGCCCCTGAGAAACTGGCCAGTCAGCCAGTCGCCCGGTAGGATCGGGCGCCCGACCCCGATGAGGAGCTTCGAATGAGTCAAGGAACCCGCAAGATCGAGGACGAGCTGGTGCTCGAGCGCGAACACTGGATCGACGGCCCGCCCCACGAGCTGTTCAGGCGGATGCGCAGCGAGTGCCCGGTCCACTGGACCGCGGAGGTGACGGAGCTTCCCGAGGCCAAGGGCTTCTGGTCGGTGACCACCGCCGACGACGTGCACACGGTCAGCCGCGACTGGCAGACCTATTCCTCAGAACTCGGCGGCGTGGTCGTGATCGACGAGGTCTTCCCGATCGAGCTGGCGCGAGCGATGTTCATCGGCATGGACCCGCCCAAGCACGATCGGCTCAAGGCGCTCTTCCAGGCGGGCTTCACCCCGAAGCGGATCGCGGCGCACGAGCCGGCGATTCGCGAGATCGTCAGCGGCGTGCTGGACCGGCTCGAGGGTCGCGAGACCTGCGACCTGGTGACCGACGTCGCCCAGCCCGCCGTCTCGCGCGTGATCGGCAGCTTCATGGGGATCCCCGAGGAGGACGACAAAGCCTGGGCCGACCTGATGAACATGGCGCTCGCGGCCAGCGACCCCGACTACAGCCCGACGACCGACAACGTGGAAGAGACGATCCAGGAAGCGATCCAGCTGATCTTCGCTCGCTGCAGCGCACTGATCGCCGAACGGCGCGAGGACCCGACCGACGACCTGACCAGCGTCCTCGTCCACTCCGAGGTCGAAGGCGAGATGCTCGAGGAGCACGAGATCGTGATGGGCTTCTTCCTGCTCGTCGCCGCCGGCAACGACAGCACTCGCTCGACCTACTCCAGCGCGATGCGGGCGTTGATGGAAGACCGCGACCAGCTACAGCTCCTGCTCGACGACCCGAGCCTGATCCCGGGCGCGGTCGAGGAGGCGCTGCGCATGTTCCCGGCCTTCGCTCACTTCCGCCGCACGGCGACGAAAGACACTGAGCTGAACGGGCAGCAGATCAAGCAGGGCGAGAAGGTGGTGATGTGGTACACGTCCTCGAACCGCGACGAGACCCGTTATGAGGACGCGAACCGCTTCGACGTCCTGCGCAACCCCGAGCACCAGGCCTTCGGCGCCGGTGGCCGCCACTTCTGCCTCGGCACGGCCCTGGCCCGCCTCGAGCTGAAGATCCTGCTCGAGGAGACGCTGGCGCGCTACCCGAGCATCGCGCTAGACGGCGAGCCCAAATTCGTCGAGTCGGCCTTCCTCAACCAGCTGAAGACGCTGCCGGTGCGACTCAACGGGTAGGGCGGCTCCGTCGACGTGCCGTGAGTTAGCCACCCATACGGTGGGTCAACTCACGGCACGTCCGCCTGGTCCAGGGGGTGCAGCTCGCCCTTGACCAGGGCCTCGGTGCGCAGGTGGCCGATCGCCTGGTACTCGGGTGAGGTCGTCATCTCGTGGAAGGCACGTCGTCTCCCTCTCGTGTCGATTGCCACTGGCCGGGCGAGTATAGGCCCGACCGCAACATCCAACGGTGCATCGGTTTCGTGCATCCGAACTCGTCCGCTCCACGCTGGAGCCGGCCACCAACAAGGAGGCAGGGGAATGAAGGTTGTACTGCGACACCACGCCCTCGCGGCGCTGGCGACCGCTATCGCCGTCGGGCTGCTCGGCGCGACTAGCGCCGCGGCGTCGACGATCACCGTGGGCAGCGTGCTGCCCGAAAAATCGACGCCGACGGAATTCGCTCAGGTGCAGACGTTCTTCAACGCGGCGCTGCCGGAGAAGGGGGTCAACCTGACCTCACCGGTGGACGGCGCGATCGTCCGCTGGCGCGTGCTCGGCGCGGAAGGCGGCCCGTTTTACCTGCGCGTGCTGCACGCGACCGGCACCGGCGCTTACAGCGCCTCGGGGACGAGCAACCCGGCGACGCCGTCGGGCGCCGAGCTGCAGACCTTCCCGGCCAACCTGCCGGTCAAGGCGGGCGATCTGATCGGAATCGACCCGAGCCACGCCACCGACAAGATCGGCGTCGCCGAAGTCGCCGGGGCGAGCTTCGGCAAGATCTTCCCGCCGCCGTTCGACGGGGCGACCGTGCCCGCCAGCGGCATCCTCGAAGGCAAAGAGGTCGAGCTCAGCGCCGAAGTGCAGCCGACCCCGCAGGTCGAAGCCCTGGCTCCGGAATTCGGCCCGGTCGCCGGCGGCACCGAGGTGAAGATCACGGGGACCGACTTCAACACCGCGAGCGCGGTCAAGTTCGGCGACACGCCCGCGGCCGGCTTCACCGTCGACTCCGACACGCAGATCACGGCGACCGCGCCGAAGAGCGCCGCGGTCGGAGCCGTCGACGTCACGGTGACGACGGTCGCCGGCACCAGCGCCCTGGTCAAGGCCGACCGCTTCTACTACGAAGGCTGCCAGGTCCCGAAGCTGAAGGGCAAGCGCCTGAAGGCGGCCAAGAAGGCCCTGTACCGCGCCGAATGCAAGCTCGGCAAGGTGCAGCGCCGCGCGGTCAAGAGCGGCGAGTCCAAGCACAAGGTGATCAAGCAGAGCCCCAAGCCCGGCAAGGTCCTGGCATCGGGCTCCAAGGTGCGAGTCGTCATCGGCCGCTAGCTACGCTGGCCTGGTGAAGGCCGCCGCGACGACCGCGATCGTCTCCCTGGCGCTGCTCGCCCTGCAGGCGAGCAGCGCGCAGGGGGCGGCGACCACGGTCGGGTTCTGGGCCGGCGAGGCCGTGCCAGGGACCAACTGGGGGGACCCCGGCACCTACTGGAACCGACGCGACACCCACTCCTACACGCCGTACCTCTGGCAGGTGCTCGCCGACAATCGGATCCCCCTCTACTTCAACCTGCGCTACAAGCGGGACTTTGGCCCCGTGCCCCCCGGCGAGCCGCACCGCCACGACGCGCTGCCGATCCTGCGGGAAGCCAACCGGCTCGGCGTGCCGGTCTGGGGGTGGGTCCTGGTGCCCTTCTCCGACGGCTACTGGGCATCGGAAGGCAACGCCGCCGAGCAGTTCCGGGCAGTCAAATCGCTGGTCGGCTGGGCAAGGCGGGAAGGCGTCGTGTTGCAGGGCCTGGCGCTGGACCCCGAGCCGCCGGTGGGGACCCCCCAGGAAGCGTCGGCGGCGCTGCTGGGCGGCGCCGGCGAAGCCGCGCTGCCGACCCTGCTGGGGCGCCCGACGAACCCGGCCGGGCAGTGCGCAGCCTGGGTCGCCTACGAAAACATCGGCCGCTGGGCCGCGAACCACGGCATCGCCCTCTCGGCGGCGCCGATGCCGACGGCTCTCGACGACCTCGAAGACGGCCGCTTGGCGCTCGAGGACGCCAGCGACTTCGTCCTGCCCCGCGGACACTGGTACCAGCTCTTCTTCCAGGCCTACCGCAGCGTCTTCGCCTACCACGCCGGAGTCGACCCCGGGCCCGGCATCGTCACCTCCTACCTGCGCTCGGCGCGCCGCCAGTTCTGGGACACCGGTCAAGTCAGCCTCGGCAGCGCCGGGCGCGGCCCTTACCGCCGTTTCAGGACCCTGCTGCACGACGTGCGCCTCGCGGCGACGCTCCACGCCCGCGAAGTGCCGATCTACTCGCTGGAGCGAACGCTGCGCTCCTACGGCGGCCCGCGCGCGCTGATCCGCCTCGTCCAGGCGGGGCGTCACCCCTTCACCGGCAAGCTGGCCCGCGCGGCGACCACCCCCACCCCCGAGGCCGACGCGATCCGCGCCACGATCCGCGCCAACGACGCGGCGCTGGCGGGCTCGATGCCGGAACTCACCGCGAAAGCGGGGGTCGGTGCGCAGGAAGCGAACCCCTGGCCGGGCGGCTGCGGGGCCGGCTGGACCGTCAACTACTGAGCAGCGTTCGCGGGACTCAGAGCCCGAGGCCGCCAACGCCCCGCTCGTCCCAGCCAAGGTGATGAGCGAGCTCGTGGCGCAGCGTCCGCTCGACCTGCCGAGCGAGCAGCTCGCGGTCGTGCCCGAAGTCGCGTTCCAGCGTGTCGCGATAGATCACGATCCGATCCTCGTAGCGCTCGTGCGCGACCCCGTCGCCGAAGTACTGCCCGTAGGCACCCGCTTCCTCTCCCAGCTCCGAGACGACGACCGATACCTTGGCGATCACCTCCTGGAACTCCTCCGGCAACCGGTCGATCGCATCGGCGACCAGCGCTTCGAAATCGTCCATCTCTGGGGCGGGGTCGGCCACGCGGACACCGTAGCGCCCAAGATCCCCCGGTTCGCGCGACAACGTGGCGCCCCTACAGGCAACGTTCACCGCTTTCCTCCGAACGCTCAACGTATTCTGGTCGAATGATCAGGTCAGCGTTGTTCGTCCTTGTGCTCGGATTTGGGGTTCTCTTTGCGGTGGCGCCCACGGAGGCGACAACACCCGCCCCAGAGCACGACTTCGCATTCATAGAACTGTCGCTGCCAACGAACAACGGCCTGGAGGCAAGCCTCGAAACCAATAGCGAGGGGGTCTACCTCGAAGTCCACGACGACAAGCGGTTTGCCGTCTACAAGGTTCAGGGTGAGTCCACCGACGCGGGTTTGAAAGCGCGGTTTGGAAGCCTGGGAAAGATCGACGTCGCCTTCCAGCCGACCGAGGTCCATCTCGAACGACCGCCGAAGCCATGTACCGGAGAGCCTTCGACGAACAGCGAAGGCCTTTTTGTCGGCACCATCGAATTCAGCGGTGAGGGCGAATACGTGCGGATCGAGACGACTCAGGTCAAAGGGACGATGTGGGTCGATCACGAGGCGGACTGGAAATGCCCTCATCGCAAACCGCCAGCGTCCCCGCATACGGTCAGTCGCACTTGGACCCTGAGCCATCGCGGCCGTGCCGGGCAAAGGAGGGAGCCGGCGACCCTCGCCGTCGCAAATCGTCGCTGCGATTGCTACTTCGCCGCCTACGGCGCTCGAAACCGGCGGGGGCAGGGATGGAGCAGCTTCATCGGCGCGAAGTTCGAACAGGGGGACGGCATGGAAGCGAGGCACTTCACCTACGTCAACGCGGGTCCTTCCGCTTTCGCCTTCAACCACGACGCCGGCACCGCCCGCGTGCGACCGCCCGAGCCGTTCACCGGCAGTGGGACCTTCGAGCGCAGGCGCCGCGGTCCCGACGTGTGGAGAAGCACGATCCAGGTCCCCCTCCTTGGAGCCGATCCACTGAACGTCGGCGAACCCGGCTTTCGCGCCAAGCTCGTGCGCGCACTGCCGGGCGGCGAGTAGTGCGTGGAAATTCGGGGTCGGTTGGAAGTTTCAGGGCCGAGCCGCTGTAGCTGAGACTGCCGATCGCGCGTCGTGCATCGCAACGACGAATACTTGGTCAGAGGTCTCCTCATAGCTATGCAGCAGGATCATCCACGACCAGGGACCGAGCGCAAATCGCGTTGACGCCCACCGTCCCATCAGGCTCGCACCGGCCAATGGGAAAGTTTCGAGGGCCCGCAGCGAGCGAGCAACACGTGCCCAGGTATCACCGGGGAGGTTGAGGGTTGCCACTGCCTGTTTCAGGCACACGCTGGTTGGCGTGCCCTCGATGGGGCGGGAAGGACTCGAACCTTCGACCGACGGATTATGAGTCCGCTGCTCTAACCAGCTGAGCTACCGCCCCGCGCCGGTGAGCGTAGCGCTATGCGGAGAAGAGCTGGGCCAGGGAGCGGCCGACGTCGGGGGGCTCCTCCTCGCCCTTGGCCGCAGCGGCGGCCCCTTCGGCGAGGGCTTTGGCGGCGTCGGCGATCTGGTGGCCGCGGCCGCCGCGGATGGTGCCGGTCTTCTTCGCTTCGTCGAGGTCGGATTCCATCAGGCCGGCGAGCTCGGCGAGGCGGCGCAGGCCGAGGGTGCCGGCGGCGCCCCGCAGCGCGTGGGCCTCAAGACGCATCGTCTCGAAGTCGGTGGTCTCGGTCGCCAGGCCGGCGGTGATCACGTCGCAGCGACGCTTCGCCTCCTCGGCGAAAGAAGCCAGCAACTCGGCGTCGGGGCTCGTCTTCTCGCTCATTCTCCGATCAGTCCCTTCACGACGCTGGTCAGCTTTTCGACGCCGAAGGCGCCGCTGATCTCGGACTCGATCCTTCCACTCCGGTCGATCGCGAACAACCACGGCTCGCTCGGTAGGTGGAAGGCGCGCACCTGCGGGCGCGTCCCCTTGCTCGGATCGTTGTCGTTGTAGATCTCCATGTGGATGAAAGCCGCATCGTCCCCGTACGTCTCCTTGACCTGCTCGGCAACGTCGACCACCGGCCCGCAGACCCGACTCTGACAGAACTGCGGCGTGGCGAAGAGCAGGACGATCGGTTCCTTGCCCAGCGCGTCCGCGTAGTCGACTTCGTGCTGGGTGTCGGGTGGGACGCGGGTCGTGATCTTGCTGACTTCACCGCCGACGTCGGAGGGGGTTGGCGTGTGGATCAGCGGCGCCTTCTGCCCGGGCCGGGGAATCTTGGTGAAGGCGCCCACCTTGGGGCTGGGCAGCAGCGAGGTCTTCAGCTCGCCGCCTTCGCGGATCAGGGCGACGGTCCGCCATTCCCCGTTCGCGGGGAAGTCGACTTCGGCGGCGTAGACGGCAGTCGCCGCATCCGGGTCGCTGGTCGTCGTCAGCGCCCGGAAGGCGGGCTTCGTCTCCATGCTTTCGACGGCCGCTGGGAACGGCCCGATCGCGGCCTGGTCGAGGGCTTCTTCCTGCGCTTCCTTCGCCTGCTTGCTGCCGACGGCGGCGCCTTTGCGCACCGGGACGGGAGCGAAGTAGAGGGCGACTTCGGCGTTGGGAACCTGGCCCCTGTCGCGTTCGAAAACCCCGAACGGGTAGCGGTTCTTCCCCTTGTAGAAGACCTTGGCGGCCGGCGAGACGACCAGTTCGGATGGCCCGTCGGCCGCTTCGACGATCTCGGCGAGGGTCTTGCCCGCGGCGCTGGGAAAGTCGCTCTTCGGCGGCGCCGGACGGCTTTCGACGGCGGCCGAAGACGTGCCCGAGGAGTCCGAGCCGCCGCCGCAGCCGGCGAGCACGATCGCCACGGCGGCAACCAGGCAGGCGAGCGCAAGGGGGGCACGGCCAAGGGACATCGGTGCCCATGTTATTGAGCGGCGCCCGGCCGGCGGTTGCCCCTCCGGGCACGCTCCGTGGGACGGGAGGTAGGGTCCGCGGCACGCACGGGCGAGCGAAAGGAGACGATGTGGCGGAGCGAGCGGCACTGATCACTGGGGCGTCGAGCGGCATCGGGCTGGCGATCGCCCGCGTGCTCGGCGGCGAGGGTTACGCGCTGACCGTGGCCGCGCGGCGGCCGGAGAAGCTGGAGTCGGCGGCCGAGGGGCTGCGCGGAGAGGGCTTCGAGGTGCAGAGCGTCGCCGCCAACATGGCCGAAGAGGAGGACCTGGTCGGCGTCTTCGCCAAGCACCGCGAGGCGTACGGCCGGCTCGACGTGCTGGTCAACAACGCCGGCGTCGGCATCGGAGCGCCGATGGACGAGATCCAGACCAAGCACCTCGACATGCAGCTCGCCGTCAACCTGCGAGCGCTGATCATCGGTACGCGCGAGGGCCTGCCGCTGCTCAAGCAGGCGGGTGCCGAGCACGGCAAGGCGCTGATCGTCAACACCGCCTCGATCGCCGGCAAGGGCGGCCAGGCCTGGCTCTCGATCTACGCCGCGACCAAGGCAGCGGTGATCAACTTCACCCAGTCGACGCACCGCGAGATCGGTAGCGCCGGGATCCAGTGCACGGCGCTGGCGCCGGGCTTCGTCGAGACGCCGATGACCGAGTTCGTCCAAGGGCAGATCCCCGGCGAAGAGATGATCCGGCCGGAGGACATCGGCGAGGCGGTGCGCTTCCTGCTGCGCACCTCGCGCAACTGCCACGTGCCGGAGATTGTCTTCACCCGCCCGGGCGAGAGTCTCGAAACCCCTTGACGGCCTCTACCGTCGCCATACTGCGTCCTCAGTCGCCGAAGTAGCGCTGCTACTCCGGCTCCCTGCGTCCTTGTCTGGCAACGGTAGAGCCTCGTCAACATGCGCTTCCTTGTAGCGGCATTTGGGGATCCAGGCCACGTCTTTCCGGCGATCGCGCTGGGGAGGGCGCTGCGCGGGCGCGGCCACGAGGTGACGATCGAGACCTGGGAGGAGCGCCGCGAGGCGGTCGAGGGAGCCGGCCTGGGCTTCGCGGCGGCGGAGGAATACCGGATGTTCCCGCCGCCCGATCCCGACTCGCCGGAGGGGGCGCACGCCGCCGAGGCGGCGCGGGCGCTGCTGCCGCTGCTGGAGGAGACGCGGCCCGACGCGGTCATCAGCGACATCCTCACCCTGGCGCCGACCCTGGCGGCGGAGGCGGCGGGCGTGCCGCTGGCGACCTTGATCCCTCACATCTACCCGGTGGTCGAGCCGGGGCGGCCGTTCTTCGCCGTCGGCTTGCAGCCGCCGCGCACACCCCTGGGCCGGGCCGTGTGGCGCGCGGGGCAGCGGGCGCTGGACATCGGGCTCGAGCAGGGCCGAAACGACCTCAACCGCCAGCGGGCGCGGCTCGGCCTCGCGCCCATCGATCGCTTCCACGGCGGCATCAGCCCCGACCTGGCGCTGGTCGGGACCTTCCCGCAGCTCGAGTATCCGCGGCGCTGGCCGGGCAGCGTGCAGATCACCGGCCCGCTCACCTTCGAGATCCCCCACCCCGAGATCGCGCTACCTCCAGGCGGGGAGCCGCTGGTGCTCGTCGCGCCGAGCACCGCCCACGACTCCGACAATCACCTGGTGCGAACGGCGTTGGCGGCGCTGGCAAACGAGCCCGTGCGAGTCGTCGCGACGACGAACCGGGTCAAGCCGCAGCACCCGATCGAGGTGCCGCGCAACGCGGTCCTCGTCGACTGGCTCAGCTACAGCCAGCTGATGCCCGTAGCCTCGCTCGTGATCTCCCACGGCGGCCACGGCACGGTCGCGCGCGCTCTCTGCGCCGGTACCCCGGTCCTGATCTGCCCGATCGTCGGCGACATGAGCGAGACCGCGATGCGCGTCGCCTGGGCCGGCTGCGGCCTCTCCCTCCCCTGGCGCCTCTGCCGTCCGGCGCCCCTGCGCTGGGCCGCGCACCGGATGCTCGAAGACGGTTCGTTCGCGACGCGCGCGGGCGAGATGGCCGCCTGGGCAGCGGAGCACGACGGCGCCGAGCGCGGCGCCGAGCTGGTCGAGCAGCTGGCGCTCAGCCGCGCGCCAGCCTGAGAAAAGCTCCGGGGGTGGGACTCGAACCCACAACCCCGCGGTTAACAGCCGCGTGCTCTACCGATTGAGCTACCCCGGACCGATGAGCCGACCAGCTGCCTCGACTCCGACCGAGAATGTACCGATTACCCGCCCACTCGCTCGGCGTGGGCGATCCGTTCGACCAGGGCGGCGCGTTCGCGGCTGAGGGCAGCGCGGCGCTCGTAGTCGTCGCGCTCGCCGGCGGCGGCGATCTCGCCCTCGAGGCGGCGCTGCTCGAGCAGGAGGTAGTTGAGCTCCATCGCCTCGGGCGAGGCAGGCTCCTCGTGGGCGACGATCACCAGCTCGGCGATCAGGCCCGAGAGCTCGGCGTCCTCGCGAGGCAGGTCGGAGGCGGGGTCGCCGGGATGCTGGCGGAGCCAGGCCGCGGCGCGGGCGCCGAGCGGCGAGAGGTGGCCCTCGGTCAGCCTGGCCAGGTACTCGCTGCCCTCGTCCGGCAGCGCGATGCACATCGCCAGCAGCGCCCGCTCGCGGCGCTCGCGCGAGGTCAGCTCGGCGGCGCGCCTGGGCGCCGGTGTGGACTGGCGCTCGCCCGCAGCCCGATCCACCCCGCCGCTCAGGGGCTGCGCGGCCGTCACCCTGCCCATCACCATCGCCGGCTCCAGATCGAGCCGCTCCGCCACGCGGCGCACCAGGTCGTCGCGGCTGGCGCTCTCCCCCAGCCCGGCGAGGATCGGCGCCACCTCGGCAAGGGCCCGGTCGCGCTCGGCCGGCGAGCCGACGTCGGTGCGGTCGAGGACCAAGCCGACCTGGAACGCGGTCAGCTCCACCGCTCCGTCGAGCAGGGCCCGGAAGCGCTCCGCTCCCCCCTCCGCCGCCATCATCTCCGCCGGGTCCTCTCCGGCCGGCATCGCCGCCACCCGCAGCCGCATCCTGCGCCCCGCCGCCACCCGCTGCGCGCGCAGCATCGCCTCCTGCCCTGCCGCGTCGGCGTCGAGCGCCAGCACCACCTCGTCCACCATCCCCGAGAGCGCCGCCACCTGCTCGTCGGTGATCGCCGTTCCCATCACCCCGACGACCTCCTCGATCCCGGCCTGATGAAGGGCGAGCACGTCGGTGTAGCCCTCGACGACCACCGCCCGGCCGGCTTTCGCGATCGCCGCCTTGGCGAGGTCGATCCCGTAGAGCATCTCGCTCTTGTGGAAGAAGTCGGTCTCGGCCGTGTTGACGTACTTCGCGCCCTGGTCGGAGCGCATCGCCCGGCCGCCGAAGCCGAGGGTGCGGCCGCGCCGATCGCGGATCGGGAACATGATCCGCGAGCGGAAGCGGTCGTACTCGCCGCCGCTCTTGCCCCGCTGCGCCAGCCCCACTCCGCGCAGCTCCTCGACCGAGAACCCGGCCCGCTGGCCGCGCAGCAGCACGGTGTCCCAGGCGCTCGGCGCGTAACCGACGCCGAAGGCGCGCAGCGCCTCCTCGCCCAAGCCGCGCTCGGCCAGGTACTCGCGTGCCTTCGTCGCCTCCTCGGAGTCCCAGAGGTAGGCGGCGTAGAAGCCCGCGACGCGATCGAGCAGCTCGCCCAGGCGGCGGCGCTGCTGGCGGCGCGCCTCGGCCCGCGGGTCCTCCTTGTCGCGAACCAGCTCGACCCCGTAGCGGTCGGCGAGCAGCTCGACCGCCTCGGCGAAGCCCAGGCCCTCCTTTTCCTCGACGAACTTGATCGCGTCGCCGCCCACCCCGCAGCCGAAGCAGTGGTAGAGCTTTTCCTGCGCGTCGACCGAGAACGACGGCGTGCGCTCCTCGTGGAAGGGGCAGAGCCCGACCCAGCGGCTGCCCTGGCGCCGCAGGTCCGTGTGGGCCGAGATCACCTCGACGATGTCGACCGCGCCCTTGACCCGCTCCAGGCTCTCGCCCGAGATCAGCGCCACTGGAGTCCCTCCTCGGAGACGGTCAGCTCGGCGTACTTGGCGATGCAGTAGCGGTCGGTCATCCCCGCCAGGTAGTCGACGACCCGCTGGCAGTCGTCGGCGCCGGGAGCCGTCGACGGCACCTCGTCGGGGTGCGAAAGGTAGTGGCCGAAGAGGACCCGCATCGCCCGGCGCACCCGCTCGTGCTCCTCGCGCGCCTGCGGCCCGAGGTAGACCCGGTCGAACATGAACTTGCGCAGGCGCAGCATCGCGCCGCCGATCTCCTCGCTCTGGACGATGTCGCCCGCCAGCGAGGAACGCTCGACGATGTCGCGCACGAGGGTGTCGATCCGCGCCGAGCCGGTCTCGCCGAGCAGCTCGATCTCCGCCGCGGGCAGGTCGCTGGGATGCAGGATTCCGGCCCGCAGCGCGTCGTCGATGTCGTGGTTGATGTAGGCGACGCGGTCGACCAGCTTGACGATCCGCCCCTCCAGCGTCACCGGCTTGCGCGAGCCGGTGTGGTTGAGGATGCCGTCGCGCACCTGCTCGGTCAGGTTGAGCCCGCGGCCGTCGCGCTCGAGCACCTCGACGACGCGCAGCGAGTGCTCGTTGTGCTTGAAGCCGGCGCCGCCGCGCTTGCGCAGCGCCTCGTCGAGCGCCTCCTCGCCGGCGTGGCCGAAGGGCGGGTGACCGAGGTCGTGGCCGAGCCCGATCGCCTCGGTCAGGTCCTCGTTGAGGCCGAGCGCCCGCGCCACGGTGCGGGCGATCCCGCAGGCCTCCAGCGTGTGGGTGAGCCGCGTGCGGTAGTGGTCCCCCTCGGGTGAGACGAATACCTGCGTCTTGTGCTTGAGACGGCGAAAGGCCTTGCAGTGGACGATGCGGTCGCGGTCACGCTGAAACGGGCTGCGAACCGGGCTGTCGGCCTCCGCGACCGCGCGGTGCGCCGGATAGGAGCGCGTCGCCGCCCCTGCGAGGAACTCGTCCTCCCAGGCGCGTACGCGGTCCTCGAAGGTGACAGTGGCCTCCATGTCACCGATCCTAGACCGACGCTCAGGCCGCAGCGCGCAACTGCACGTGGGCGTGGTGCTCCAATGTCTCCCGCACCGCCCGTTCGGCCTGGCGCAGGGCCAGCTCCTCGGCTGCCGGCGCCTCGGCCAGCGGCCGGCCGATCGCCTCGACCATGAAGCGGTGCGCCCCCTCGGAGAGCGGGAAGGAACCGGCTTCGCAGCTCGCGCAGACCACGCCGCCGGCGGCGCCGGAGAAGCCGCTCAGGTGCTCGGCCTCGCCGCAGCTTGCGCAAGCGGCGAGCTCAGGGACGAAGCCGGCCACCAGCGCCAGCTTGAGCCGGAAGGAGAGCGCCGTCTCCAGGCCGGCGGCCCGCTCGGACTCGGGATCGTCGAGCAGGGAGAGGTAGCGACAGAGCAAGTTGTAGGCGGGAGGATTGGCCTCGGCCGAGTCGAGCAGGCGCAGCACCGCGTCGCAGGCACGGGCGCCCGCGTTCAACGCCGGGCCGGAGGCGCGCAGGCGCGGATAGCCGTCGAGCGTGGCGACGTTGGTGACCGTGAGCAGCTCGCCCCGCCCTTCGTGCAGGACGAGATCGAGGCGGAAGAAGGGCTCGAGCCGGCCGCCGAAGCGCGACCTCGGCTTCCGCGCCCCCTTGGCGATCGCGCCGATCCGGCCTCGGGTCTTCGAGTAGAGGTGGAGGATGCGATCCGCCTCGCCGTAGCGGATGCTGCGCAGCACCACGGCCTCCGTCTTCAGCGTCGTCCCGGCCACCGGACCTTCTCTCGCGCCGTTTCACGCATCCGTACAAAGGTGCCGCAGCGTCCGGACGGCCCGACGACTGCTGCATTCGCCGTCACATGGATGGCGAATGCAGCAGCGGCTCAGCGATTCAACGGGTTGGCCTTGACCATGCCCTGGAAGCCGAAGCGGGTGAAGAGCCCGACCCGCGACTCGGGCCGGATCTTCGCCTGGCGCCGGGTCGGCTCGCTGAGCGCCTCGACGACGCCCTCGCGCGGGTGGCGCTCCACCACGGCGGCGACCGCCTTTGGGTCGACGCCGCGGATGCCGCGGCCGATCGCGTCGAGGGCGACGCCCTCGTGCAGGAGGCGGGCCTCCGGGCCGCACTCGAGCGGGACGTGGACGTTGAGGTGGGCGACGATCGCCTCGGCGATCCGCTCCGCCCGGGCGGCCTCGACGCCGCGGTCGAGACAGAAGCGCTCGGCGGCGAAGGCGCCCTCGACCGCGAAGCAGTGGGCGTGCGGGTCCTTCTCCCAGTACTCGGGAGTGAGGCCGATGTCGTGCAGGAGGCAGGCCACGTAGAGGACCTCCTCGTCGTAGGCGACCCCGTCGCGGCTGGCGAACAGCGCCGAGAAGAGCCAGGTGCGCAACGAGTGCCCGGTCAACGCCGGCGGCGAGACCTCCCGGCAGAGCTCCAGGGCGGCGCGGCAGAGCTCGCTATCGGGTTCGCGATCGGGCAGCTCGAGGCGCTTGCCGGCGAGCCCAGCTTCGCGGCGCGCGAGCGGTCCGAACGTTCCGATCCGGGCGACGATCGCCTGGCGCAGCTGTTCGAAGCGGGCGCGGCGATCGAGCGCGCCGCCGGTCGCCCGCGCCCAGGCCATCGTCCCGGTCGCCGGACGGCTCACAGCTCCACCGCGGTCGGCTCGCCCTGCTCCAGCCAGCGCACGCGGTCCGCGATCCCGGCCGCCTCGAACTCCGCTCGCGCGGCCTCGCGCCCCTGCTTGAAGTGCGACCAGCCCTCGAAGTGGATCGGGATGACCTGCTCAGCGTCGATCTCGCGGGCGGCGCGGGCGACCTCGCGAGCGTCCATCGTGAAGCGGGCGGGGCCGGTCGGCGCAAAGCGGGCGGCACCGACGTTGACGATCGCGGTTCCAATCGGCCCCTGGGCTGCCAGAGATTTCCTGACCCCGCCGTACCAGCGCGTATCGCCGGAGAGCCAAACCGGCCGCTCGAGCCGCTCGTGGCGAAGGAGGAAGCCGATCACCGGGCCCGCCGTCAGGCCGATCAGATGGGGGCCGTGACGGGCGGGCATCGCGGTTACCTCGAGTGGACCGCCATCCGCCTCGATCACGTGCATCTCTCCGGCGCGGAGGCCGACAGCGTTGCCACCCAGACGCTTGGCGCCGGCCCTCGTCGTCAAGACCGCGCCCGCGCCGGGCAGCAGCTCCCGGCCGCTGTCGTCGAGATTGTCGAAGTGGTGCTCATGGCTGAGCAGCACGGCGTCGAGTGCTCCGACTCCATCCGCACCTAGGGCCGCGGGCTCCGTGCGGCGCGAGTTGAAAAGGCCTGGGACCGGCCTCGGGACCGTGTGACGGGTCCCCACCCGGTCGAAGGCAGGGTCGGTCAGCAGCCGCAGCCCGCCAAGCTCGAGCAGCAAGGTCGCCGCCCCGATGTGGGTCAGTCGCGCCTCCACGGCGTGAACTCATAGCACGCGTACGGCTAACGCCCGCGACGGCGCGCATGTGGCCGACGGCGCAGCCTCACCTGGCAGCTCGGGCAGTAGTAGGTCGAGCGCCCGGAGACGACGATGCGGGAGATCGGCCCGCCGCACCCTGGACATGGCTCCCCCTCACGGGTGTGGACGAGGAACTCGTCCTGCATCGTGCCCTTCTCGCCGCGCCCGTCGCGGTAGTCGTCGATCGAGGCCCCGCCCCGTTCGATCCCGGCCTCGAGCGCGGCTACGACCGCGTCGCGCAGCGCCTCCAGATGCTCCGGCTTCATCGAGCCGGCCGGAGACAGCGGGTGCAGGCGGGCGCGGAAGAGCGCCTCGTCGGCGTAGATGTTGCCGACTCCGGCGACCCGCGACTGATCGAGCAAGAAGGACTTGAGCGGCGCCGTGCGCCCGGCCGCCGCCAGGCCGAGGGCCTCCGCGGTGAACTCCTCCGAGAGCGGCTCGGCCCCGAGCTTGGCGAAGCGCTCGTCGAGCCCCGCGTCCTCGATCAGGAACGCCTCGCCGAAGCGGCGGGGATCGGTGAACCAGAGCTCGCGCCCGTCGTCAAGCTGGAAGCGAGCCCGCAGGTGACGTTCGGAGGTCGAGCGCTCGCCCTCATAGAGGCGCATCCCCTCGGATGGGTCGAGCCGGCGCTCGCCCTCGACAAGGACGAGGTTGCCGGTCATCCGCAGATGCATGACGAGCGTGCGCCCTCCCTCAAGTCCCAGAAGCAGGTACTTGCCGCGCCGGCCCAGGTCCTCGATCCGCGCCCCCACAATCGCCCGCTCCAGCGTGCGCGGCGGCGTCGGCCTGCACCAGCGCGCATCAAGCACCTCCAACGCCTCGATCGTGCGGCCGCGAAGCTCCGGCTCCAGCTGCCGGCAGACGGTCTCCACCTCCGGCAGCTCGGGCACCCCCCAGTTCTATCCCATGCTGACTTCGCCTTTAGTTCCGCTATCCGGAACTAAAGGCGAAGTCACCCTTGGCTGCTAGCCGGCGATGGCGCGGGGGTGGGCTTTGAAGTAGGCCTGCTTTAGGTGCTCGCCGGAGAGGTGGGTGTACATCTGGGTAGTCGAGATGTCGGCGTGGCCGAGCATTTCCTGCACTGCGCGCAGGTCGCAGCCGCCGGCGAGCAGGTGCGTGGCGAAGCTGTGGCGCAGGGTGTGCGGGCTGAGCTGTCCGGCGAGGCCAGCCTCGCGCGCGTTGCGCTGGACGATCTTGTAGAGGCCCTGGCGGCTGAGGGGGCCGCCGCGGAAGTTGACGAAGAGCCTCGCCTCGTGGCGCTCGCCGACCAGCTTCGGCCGCGCCGAGCGCAGGTAGGCCGAGATCGCCGCGATCGCCTTGCGGCCGAGCGGCACCAGGCGTTCCTTGCTGCCCTTGCCGCGGGCGCGCAGGAAACCCTCGTGCAGGTCGACGTCGCCGACCTCGAGCCCGATCGTCTCCGAGGCGCGCAGCCCGCACGCGTACATCACCTCGAGCAGGGCGCGATCGCGCAGCGCCGTCGGCTCGTCGCCGCGCGGTGCCGCAAGCAGCTTCTGCACCTCGGAGTAGTTGAGCACCTGGGGCAGCTTCTTCGCCCGGCGCGGAGCGCTCAGGGCCGCGGTCGGGTCGTCGCCGATCAGCTCGTCGCGGCGCAGCTGCTTGTAGAAGGAGCGCAGGCAGGCGGCCTTGCGGTGCACGGTCGCCGAGGAACACGCAGGACGTCCACTATCGCCCGTGGCCAATCCGGCGAGGAACTCGCCGATGTCGGCCGGCCCGGCCTCGAGCGCGTCGAGGTGACGACCCGTGAGGAACTCGCCGTACTGGAGCAGGTCCGTGCGGTAGGCATCGAGCGTGTTGCGGGAGAGGCCGCGCTCGAGCTCCAGGTAGGAAAGGAAGTCGAGCACGAGGGACTCGAAGCGGGACTCGGTGCGCGGAGGATCGGCAACGACCATCGCGGGAGGGTTCTCGCTGAGTCGCCACAACCCTTGAGCGGCAAGGGACCGTGCGCCGTAGCCCGCGGGTCCTGTCGTGGGGTCGGGGTGCGCCGCTTGCGCTGCGCGCTGCTTCGGGCGACGGGGCGAAGCACAGTCAAAGCCGAGATCTCGCCCTCAGCAGCCTCCGCGCTGCGCGGATCACCCCGACCCCACGCCACCCGCGGGAGATACGGCTGCAAGAGCGCTTCCCGATGCCAGCGCGGCGGCGAAGAAGAGGGGGTCCTCGCTGATGGTGCGGCCCATGGTGCGGGACGGGAGGCCCGCTTCTTCGTAGGCGGAGATTTCGGCTGGCGCCTCGATCGGGCGATGGCGGGCCGCAATCGCCTCGACCAGGGTCGGGGGCGGTGGATCGCCGGTTGGGACGGGGACCTGGACGGAGGCCAGGAGCAGTTCGAGGACCGTGAGGGTGTGGTGACTGACGGGGTTGTGTCGCTCGCGGGGGTCGCCGGACGAGAGGCGGGGCGAGAGCAGGGTCGGGAGGCCGAGGGCAAGAGCGGCGTGCGCGGTGTCGAGGGCCGCCATGCCGCCGTGGCCGAACTCCGTCTCCGAGCCGATGATGCCGGGCCCGGGGCCGGCAATCGCGGCGTCCCAACCAAGGCCGCCTGCGGCGGCGTCGAGGGCACCGGCGACCGAGATCGCCTCATGCTCGCCTCCGTAGGCGGGCGCGGCGGTGACGTGCCCGCAGAGCAGGCCGCGCTCGCGCAGCTCGGCCACGTCCCGACTGAGCGCCCCCGGCAGCGCCCCTCCCCAGGTCTGCACGTAGCCGACCTTCAACCTCGGCCGAGCCCGCGCCGCCGCCCAGGCGGCGGGCGCCAGGTGCCCGTGCAGCGGGATCACCAGCACCGGCATTCCCCCTCCCTCCCGTTCCGGTGCGCCTTTTGTGGTCATATCCCGTATAAGGCGCACCGGAAGCTCGACGGGGGCGACGGGGTGTTGGAGCGAGGTGTAGTTGAGCTTCATCACGTGCTCGTCACCCGGGGCGCCGCCCCCGCCCAGGCCACGGGTGAGATTGACGTGTACGACGTCGAAGCCGCCCGAGCCGAGATCGAGGTCAAGGGCCTCGACGTTGACCACCACCTCGTCGCCCTCGCGCATCTCGCCCAGCAGGTGCTCGTCGGCCCAGGCAGGCCGGTGCTCCCCCTCGACTTCGACCGTCAGCGGCTCCTCGGCGACGATCGTGCCGCGCCGCAGCTTCAGCCGCCCGCTCACGCCGCGGCCGAGGCCGCCGCCTCGGCGACGATCCCCTCGCAGACCTCGAGCATCGCGTCGAGGTTGCGGGCGCCGACCGACTCATCGGGCGTGTGGTTGGCCTCGGTGCCGTTGGCGAGCAGGACGCAGTCGAAGCCATCGACGATCAAGGCGTTGGCATCGCTGCCGCCCCCGGTCGAGGTCCGCTCGGGCTCGAACCCGGCCCGCCGCAACCCGGCCTCGGCCAGGGCCAGGGCCGGCGAGGAGGGCGGGATCCTGTAGCCGCGAAAGAGCTCTTCGAGCCGAACGTCGGCGTCGCAGCCGTGCTCACTCGCCCCCCAAGCGCAGGCGTCGCTCAACGCCCCGGCCACCGCGGCGGCCCGGCCGGCGTCGAGGCTGCGCGCCTCGGCGACGATCGAGCAATGGCCCGGGACCACGTTGCCCGACGTCCCTCCTTCGATCACGCCGACGTTGGCGGTCGTCTCATCGTCGAGGCGGCCCAGCTCCATGCGGGAGATCGCGGCCGCCGCCGCGGCGATCGCGCTGTTGCCGTCCTCGGGGCGGATGCCCGCGTGCGCCTCGACTCCGTGGAAGTCGGCCCGCACGCTCTGCTGGGTGGGCGAGGTGACGATCACCTCTCCTACCGTGCTGGCGTGGTCGAGGACGAAGCCGACCCGAGAGCGCAGCGCGCTCGCGTCGAACGCCTTGGCCCCGCGCAGCCCCTGCTCCTCGGCGACGGTCAGCAGCAGCTCTATCCCCACCGGCGGCGGCCCGTCCTCACCGGCATGCCGCGCGACCAGCTCCATGAAGACCGCTACCGCTGCCTTGTTATCGGCGCCGAGGATCGTCTCGCCAGCGCTGTGAAAGACGCCGTCGCGCTCGACGACCTCGATCTGCCCTCCGTGCGGGACGGTGTCGATGTGGGCGCAGAACATCACCCACTCGTCGCTCTCGCCGGGCAACCGCGCGAGCAGATTGCCGGCCCCGGCTTCCGCCGGTCCGGCCGCGTCGTCCTCGCTCACCTCGAGCCCGAGCGCGCGCAGCTCGGCGGCGATCGTGTCGGCGACCTCGCGCTCCTCCCCGGTCGGGCTGCGGATCTCACAGAGCCGCACGAACGTCTCGTGAAGTCGCTCCACGGGACGACAGGCTAACCGGGGTGACGACCCCGGCTCAGTGCGACTGGCGAACGCCCGCTTCGCTGCCCTGCGCCATGTCGGACACGGAGGCGCCGCTGGATTCGATCTCGCCGCCTTCCACCGGTCTCTCCCCCGCCTGCCGCGCCGCCGCGCCGACGAACTCGCGGAAGAGCGGCTCGGGCCGGTTGGGACGGGAGTTGAACTCGGGGTGGAACTGGGAGGCGACGAAGAACGGGTGGTCGGGCAGCTCGACCATCTCGACCAGGCGCTCGTCCGGCGAGGTGCCGCCGCAGACCAGGCCCTCGTCTTCGAGCCGGCGGCGCAGCTGGACGTTGACCTCGTAACGGTGGCGGTGGCGCTTGTAGATCACGGCCTCGCCGAAGATCTCGCGCGCCCGCGTTCCCTCGTGCAGCTTCACCGGGTCGGCGCCAAGCCTCATCGTGCCACCCATCTCGGAGACCTCCTTCTGCTCGGGCAGCAGGTCGACGACCGGGAACGGGGTCTCGGGGTCGAACTCGGCCGAGTTGGCGCCGTCCATGCCGGCGACGTGGCGGGCGAACTCGACCACGGCGATCTGCATTCCAAGGCAGATGCCCAGGTAGGGAATCGAGCGCTCGCGCGCAATCCGCGCCGCCGCGACCTTGCCCTCGATCCCGCGCTCGCCGAAGCCGCCGGGGATGAGGATGCCGTCGGCGCCCTCGAGCCGCTCGGGGTCGAAGTCCTCGGAGTCGACGAGCTCGACCTCGACCTCGACGCCTTGGTGGATGCCGCCGTGCTCGAGCGCCTCGATCACCGACTTGTAGGCGTCGGCGAGCTGCACGTACTTGCCGACTAGGGCGATCTTCACCTTGCCCTGGGCCGCTTCCGCCCGTTTGACCATCGTCTCCCACTCGGACAGCTCGGGCGGCGGGCCCTCCATGCCGAAGTGGTCGAGGACGAGGTCGTCGACGCCCTCGGCCCGGAAGACGAGCGGCACCTTGTAGATGTTGTCGACGTCGTTGGCCGAGATCACCGCGTCGACCGGGAGGCTGGCGAAGAGCGCGATCTTCTCGCGGATCTCGCGGTCGAGCCGGCCCTCCGAGCGGCAGACCAGCGCGTGCGGCTGGATCCCGATCCGGCGCAGCTCGTTGACCGAGTGCTGGGTCGGCTTCGTCTTCAGCTCCCCGGCGTGACCGACGTAGGGCACCAGGGTCAGGTGGACGAACATCGAGCGCCGCGGCCCCAGGTCCGTGTACAGCTGGCGGATCGACTCGAGGAAGGGCAGCGACTCGATGTCGCCGACCGTGCCGCCGATCTCGGTGATCACGAAGTCGACCGCCTGCGACTCGGCGACGATCATCACCCGGTTCTTGATCTCGTCGGTGATGTGGGGGATCACCTGGACGGTCCCGCCGAGGAAGTCGCCGCGCCGCTCCTTGCGGATCACCGAGTAGTAGACGGCCCCGGCAGTCACGTTCGACGTGCGCGACGTGTTCTCGTCGGTGAAGCGCTCGTAGTGGCCGAGGTCGAGGTCGGTCTCGGCGCCGTCCTCGGTGACGAAGACCTCGCCGTGCTGGAAGGGGCTCATCGTCCCCGGGTCGACG
>DASVFR010000039.1:0-4894 GCA_036379955.1 Solirubrobacterales bacterium | reverse complement strand
CCCCGCACCCCCCGGCCCCCGCCCCCGCCCCACCCGGCCCCACCGCCTCAAGTCATGACCTGCCGCACCACCGGCTTGCGCGTCGCCTTGACCTCGTCGAGGCGACGCACGGGGGTCGTATACGGGGCGCTCCTGGCGACCTCCGGGCCCTCCTCGGCCTCGGCGAGGATGCGCACGATCGCCTCGGCGAAGGCGTCGAGGCTCTCCTTGGTCTCGGTCTCGGTCGGCTCGATCATCAGCGCCTCCTCGACCAGGAGCGGGAAGTAGACGGTCGGCGGGTGAAAGCCGTAGTCGAGCAGGCGCTTGGCGAGGTCGAGGGTGGCGAGGCCGAGCTCGCGCTTCATCGGCTTGCCGGAGAGGACGAACTCGTGCATGCAGTGGCGGTCGAAGGCGACCGGCAGGCGCTCGCCGGCGCGGCCCTCGGCGAGGCGCGCCTTGAGGTAGTTGGCGTTCAGCACCGCGGTCTCCGAAGCCTCGGCCAGGCCGTCGGCGCCGAGGCTGAGGATGTAGGCGTAGGAGCGGACGAAGACGCCGAAATTGCCCTGGAAGCCGCGCAGGCGGCCGATCGACTTGGGGCGGTCGAGGTCGAGGTCGTAGAAGGGGCCGTGCCCGTTGTTGTCGCGCCGCACGACCTGCGGTCGTGGCAGATAGGGCTCGATCCGCTCCGAGACGGCGATCGGGCCGGCGCCGGGGCCGCCTCCCCCGTGCGGTTGGCTGAAGGACTTGTGCAGGTTGACGTGGACGATGTCGAAGCCCATGTCGCCCGGCCGCGAGTGACCCATGATCGCGTTGAGGTTGGCGCCGTCGTAGTAGAGCGTCCCCCCCGCCGCGTGGATCAGCGCCGCGATCTCGGCGATGTTCTCGTCGAAGAGGCCGAGCGTGTTGGGGTTGGTCAGCATCAGGCAGGCGACGTCCTCGTCGACCTTTGCCCGCAGGTCGTCCATCTCGACCCCGCCGCGCTCGTCGGTAGCGACCTTGACCACCTCGTAGCCGGCCATCGTCACCGAGGCCGGGTTGGTCCCGTGCGAGGTGTCGGGCGCCAGCACCTTGGTCCGCTCTTCGCCGCGGTCGGCGAGGTAGGCGCGGGTGAGCAGCAGACCGGCGAGCTCGCCGTGCGAGCCGGCCGAGGGCTGCAGGCTGACGTGCGGCAAGCCGCAGATCTCGGCCAGCGAGCGCTGCAGCAACCACATCAGCTCCAGCGCACCCTGGGCGCGGCTCGGGTCCTGGGCGGGGTGCAGGCGGGCGTGGCCGGGCAGCGCCGCGACCCGCTCGTTGAGCCGCGGGTTGTGCTTCATCGTGCAGGAGCCGAGCGGGTAGAAGCCGCTGTCGAGGTCGAAGTTGCGGCGCGAGAGACGGTTGTAGTGGCGGACGATCTCGGGCTCGGCCACCTCGGGCAGGCGCGGCGGCTCGTCGCGCAGCAGCTCGGCCGGGATCAGCTCCGCAAGCGGTGGCTCGGGAACTTCGGCGGGTGGCAGGACGGCTGCTCGACGGCCCGGCTTCGAGCGCTCATAGATGGTCCGCGCGGCTTCCGCCTGCATCGGCGTCTCGGTCAAGGCCATCAGGCGGCCACCCCCTCGCGCTCGGCCGCGATCGCGGCGCCGAGCGCCTCGGCCAGGTCGTCGATCTCGGCCTTGGTGCGCCGCTCGGTTATCGCCACCAGGAGGCCGTCGTCGTACTCCGGGTAGTCGCGGCCGAGCGGGTAGCCGGCGGCGATGCCGCGCGCGGCGGCCACTTTGGCGAGCACGCGGTCCACGGGCGCGTCGAGGCGGACGGCGAGCTCGCGCGCCACCGGCGCCTCGTGCAGGAGCTCGACGCCGGGCACCGCAGCCAGCCGCTCGCGGGCGTAGGCGGTGCGCCGCACGAGCAGCTCGCCCAGCTCGCGGTAGCCCTCACGGCCGAGCCAGGCGAGGTGGACCATTGCCGCCAGCGAGTTCAGCGCCTGCGCCGTGCAGATGTTGTGGGTCGCCTTCTCACGGCGGATGTGCTGCTCGCGCGTCTGCAGGGCGAGAACGAAGCCGCGCCGCCCGTCGACGTCCTCGGTTTCGCCCGCGATCCGTCCCGGCATGCGCCGGATCTGCTCCTCGGTCGCGCAGAAGAAGCCGAAGGAGGGGCCGCCGAAGTCGAGCCGGTTGCCGAGCGGCTGACCCTCACCGAGGGCGATGTCGGCCCCCTGCTCGCCCGGCGGCTTCAGCACGCCAAGGGTCATCGGGTCACAGGCGACGACCAGCAGCGCCCCGTGCTCCTTCGCAGCCGCGCCCAGCGTCTCGACCCGCTCGATCGCACCGAGGAAGTTGGGGCTCTGCAGGAAGACGGCGGCGGTCTCGGCGTCGACGGCGGCGGCGAGGGCCTCGGCGTCGGTCTCGCCCCCGCGCAGCCCGACCTCGACCACCTCGGCGCCGTAGCCGACCGCGTAGGTCGCGAGCGTCTCGCGGCTGTGCGGGTGCAGGCCGCGCGAGACGACGAAACGGCGCCGCTTCGTCGCTCCCATCGCCAGGTAGCCGGCCGCGGCGACCGACGACGGCCCCTCGTAGAGGCCGGCGTTGGAGACCGGCAGCGCGGTCAGCTCCGACATCGCCGTCTGGAACTCGAACATGACCTGTAGCCCGCCCTGCGAGATCTCCGGCTGGTAGGGCGTGTAGGGGGTGAGGAACTCCGAGCGCTGCGCGATCGCATCGACGATCGCCGGCACGTAGTGGTCGTACATGCCGGCGCCGACGAAGCAGACCTCCTCGTCGGCGTCGCCGTTGCGGGCGGCCAGGGCCGCCAGACGCTCGAACACCTCGGCCTCGCCGAGGCCCTCATCCAGCGCGAGCGGCTCGCGCAAGCGCAGCGGGGCGGGGATCTGCTCGAACAGATCCGCGACCGAGTCGACCCCGATCGCGGCCAGCATCTCGGCCCGGTCGGCGGGGGTAGCGGACGTGTAGCGGCTCACCCCGCCAAGGCTACGGAAGAGCCTGGCCGGCCCGCCTCACGTCTTTTCCAGGAGTTTGCGGTATTCGGCGGCACTCAGTAGCTGCTCGACCTCGCGCGGGTCGCTCAGCCTGACCTTGACCAGCCAGCCGTCGCCGTAGGGGTCCTCGTTGATCCGCTCGGGCGCGTCGGCGAGCGCCTCGTTGACCTCGACGATCTCTCCCGACATCGGCGCGATCACGTCGGAGACCGCCTTCACCGACTCGACCTCGGCGTAGGTCTGATCCTTGTCGACGCTGGCGCCGACCTCGGGCGGGTCGTAGAAGACGACCTCGCCGAGGCTGTCCTGCGCGTACCAGGTGACGCCGAAGGCGGCGACGTCGCCCTCGATCCGAGCCCAATCGTGCTGGTCGTGGTAGCGCAGGTCGTCGGGGTAGGTCGGCTCGGCCAAGGTCATCCTTTCGGCGGGTAAAGGGGCTTGGAAGCTATCCGGGCGGGGCGGCGCTTGCCGCGCACGTCGATCTCGACCTCGGCTCCGGGCTCGGCCAGGTCGGCGCGGACGTAGGCCATGCCGATCCCGGTTTCGAGCGAGGGGGAGAAGGTGCCCGAGGTGACTGCCCCGACCTCCTCGCCGCCGGCGAGAACCGGGTTGCCCAGGCGCGGGATGCCGTCGCCCTCGATCCGGAAGGGCGCCAGTCGCTCCGCCGTGCCGCCGCGGCGAGCCGCGGCCACGACGTCGCTGCCGACGAACCCCGTCTCCTCCGCACAGCACCAGCCGAGGCCGGCCTCGATCGGGTTGCGCGCAGGCGTCAGGTCCTGGCCGTGCAGGTGGAAACAGGCCTCGAGGCGCAGGGTGTCGCGAGCGCCGAGCCCGCAGGGGACGACGCCGGCGTCGAGCAGCTCGGCCCAGATCGGCGGCGCCACCTCGGGGTCGAGCAGCAGCTCGACCCCGTCCTCGCCGGTGTAGCCGGTGCCGCAGACGATCGCCGGCCGGCCGCCCACCCGCGCCGCCGCGGCCCGCATCCGCGGCGGCAGCTCGATCCCGAGCGCGCCGCTGACGATCCCGCGCGCGTGCGGCCCCTGCACGGCCAGCATCGCGTAGCGGTCGGCGACGTCGCGCACGGCGACGTCGAACCCTCGGCTCCACCGTCCCAGCCACTCGAGGTCGGAGAGGTGGTTGGCCGAGTTGGTGACGATCAGGTAGCGGTCGCCCCCGAGCCGGTAGAGGAAGAGGTCGTCGAGCACCCCGCCGTCCTCGTCGCAAAGGCACGAGTACTGCGCGCCCCCCTCGTCGACCTTCCCCACGTCGTTCGACAGCACCCTCTGCAGAAAGCCCAGCGCCCCAGGCCCCTCGACCTCGACCTCCCCCATGTGCGAGACGTCGAACATCCCCGCATGAGTCCGCACCGCCGAGTGCTCCTCCCGAATCCCCTCGTACTGAATGGGCATCTCCCAGCCAGCGAAGGGCACGAGCCTGGCGCCCAGCTCGACGTGGCGCTCGTAGAGGGGAGTGCGTCGCGGAGCCTCCTCGGTCACGCGCGCAGCGTATTGGAGAGCTGTGCCAAGCTCAGCCACGGAGATGGCCGCCACAGCCGAAAGCGAGATTCGCCGGGCGCAGGCAAGCGACGCCGGTGCCGTGGCACAGCTCCTGCACGACTTCAACGTTGAGTACGAGGACTACACGCCCGGAGTACCGGCGCTCACCGAGCGCCTCACCGAGCTACTCGCGTCGGGGGCGATCGCAGCCCTCCTGGCAGGCGACCCGATCGCAACAGCGCGCGAAGCCGGCGCCGACCACTTCGAGCTGACCACCGGCGAAGACGACCGAGCGGCAATTGCCCTCTACGAGAGCCGAAGCTTCACCAACCGCGAGGGCGGCCCCGACGGTCCAAGGATGCTCTATTACGAGCTGGATCTGTAGAGCGGGTCGTCAGACCCTCCCGACGAACTCCCGCGAAGCGGCGGCGGGAGGGTCTGACGACCC
>DASVFR010000038.1:0-46138 GCA_036379955.1 Solirubrobacterales bacterium | reverse complement strand
GATCTTCAGCTGCGAGCCGCCGACCTTGGCGATCAGGGTGTCGTGCTTGGTGCGGGCCCTGATCTCGCGCAGGGGGAGCTTCTTGTTGCCGGCCTGGAAGGTCAGGGTGCCTTCGGCTTCGATCTCCCCCATGCCGATCGTGGGGTCGAGGTTGCCGCCGCCGACCTGCAGGGCGAGGTTATGCCCGTGGCGCCTCGCGCCGGCCTTGGCGCTGAGCTTTACGCCGTCGCGCGCGAGGAAGGAGGCGAAGCCCTGGTCGAGGAGGATCTGGGCCTTGCCGGAGCCGATCGAGTCGTAGGTGGCCTGGGCGCTAGGCGCTGCCAATAGCGCTAGGGCTGCCAGCGCCACCGCGATCGTCCTTCTCATCGTCTTCTCCCCTGTCGTTTGACCCGGCTCATGATCTCACCCGCGGGCCTTTTTGCGCGCTCGGCCCCCATCGGCGCAACGCCGTAGGGGCAGTCAACGCAGCAGACGGATAGGGCAATCCAGCCCTGGGACCTTGGATGCCTGCGCATCGCCGGTCACGATCAAATCCACGTCGGGGCTGGTCTCCGCCGTGGCGAAGATCAAGGCATCTGGCATACGCAGCGGTTTGAGCCGCGAGCGAAGTTCGGCCGCCTTGTCCGCGACGGTCATGTCGACTGGGAGAACCTCGGAGATCAGCTTGGCGAAGAACCCCCGGGTCTGGTCCTCGTCGTGGTGGCCGAGCCTGGCGCCAGTCAGCACCTCGGCGTAGGTCACGACCGAAACCAGCAGCCGCCGCTCGTGAACGAGGTCGCGGATCGCCGCGTCGGCTGCATCGTGGAGGGCGTCTTTCCTATCGAGAAAGCCGACGACGGCGTCGGAATCTAGGACTACCGCCACTCCTCACGTAGCCCTTCCACGCGCTCGCGCAGATCGCCGCCGGTGTCCAGGCATCCGGAGTAGCGATCGACCAGCTCATCGACTCGAGTCAGGACCACGCGACCGGCCCCCTCGGCCTCTACCTTCAGAGTGTCCCCGGGCTCGAAGCCAGCCATGCGGAAGGCGCCAACGGGAATCGTCACCTGATGCTTGCTGGAGACCCTGGTCTGGTTCTTTACCTTTTCTGCCATAGGTAAAGAATAGCAAGGTCGCTGGTTCGAGCCCAGCAGCGCCCATCGCCTTGTGGCCAGTCTGGTGAGTACGGCTAGACTCCGATGAGCGAGCGCTTGGCACGCGTGCACGCGCTCTGCAAGCAACTGAACGCAATCAAGGGCGCCGCCGCTATTCGTTGACCGAGTTCTTCGACCTGCGCTCACTGCTCGCAGTCCGACAACCTGAAACGCCTTGCGCTGCCCTGAAGGACCTGGAGGCCACCCTCCGAGGACACAGTAGAGAGTGACCTACTCGTAATTCCGGTGAGGGCTCTCTCGCCCGACTGCGCGAGATGAAGGGGGCTCAGAACCGAACCCAGGATCGACTGGACCTGGAGAACCTGCCCGAGGAGTGAGCCTGCGTCGCCCCTCATCCCGCCAGCACATACCCCCCGGCCGTCGTTTCCAGCCCGATCGAGCCGACCGCGGTCGCGTTCTGGTTATTGATTTTCAGGCCGGCCGTCGTCGCAGCGCTGAGTTCGATCTTGGAGAGGCTGTTGGAGTAGATGCCATAGGCCGAGCCGGTGAGGCTCCAGGCGCCGTTCAGCGCTTCGAGCGCTTTTGAGCCGCTGCAGCCGGAGACGGTGAAGGTGGCGAAGCTTTCGCCTGTCTTGGGGGTCAGCTTGACCTGGGTTTTGCCTTCGACCAGAATCAGTTCAAGCCTGGTGAGCGGGCTGGCGGTGTTGGAGACTTTGCAGCCTTTTTCGCCCCAGGACCCTTCGGCTTTGCAGCCTTTGTATTTGACTTCGCCGCTGCCGACGCCGTTGCCGCCGCCGCTGGGGTTTTCCAGCGAGGGGCTGGCGACTTCGGTTTCGCAGGTGAAGGGGGTCGAGATGCCCGATTGGATCGTGGCGAAGGAGATCGGGTTGCCTTTGGCCGTGATCGTGGTTTTTTCGGCTTCTTTCAGGGCCAGGATTTCCCATTCGTTGGGAGCACCTTCGCTGGCGCATTTGCCGCTTGCGTATTTGCCGCCGCCCTGTTTGGCGCAGGCCGACCAGCGCGGCATCGCCACGGTCTGGGCGGAGATGTAGCCGCCGGCCGTGGTTTCGAGCACGATCGAGCCGACCGCGGTCGCGTTCTGGTTATTGATTTTCAGGCCGGCCGTGGTTTCGGCGCTGAGTTCTATTTTCGAGGAGGCGTTGGAGTAGGGGCCGTAGGCGGTGCCGGAGAGTTTCCAGGCGCCGTTCAGCGCTTCGAGCGCTTTGGAGCCAGCGCAGCCGGAGACGGTAAAGGTGGCGAAGCTTTCGCCTTCTTTGGGGGTCAAAAGGACCCTGGTTTTGCTTTCGACAATTGCCAGTTCGAGCTTTGAGACCGGGCTGGCGGTGTTGGAGACTTTGCAGCCTTTTTCGCCCCAGGTGCCTTCGGCTTTGCAGCCTTTGTATTTGACTTCGCCGCTGCCGACGCCGTTGCCGCCACCGCTGGGATTTTCCAGCGAGGGACTGGCGACTTCGGTTTCGCAGGTGAAGGGCGTTGAGAGACCCGACTGGACCGAGGCGAAGGAGATCGGGTTGCCTTTGGCCGCGATCGTGGTTTTCGTGGCTTCTTTCAGGTGCAGCAGTTCCCATTCGTTGGGGGAGCCTTCGGTTGCGCAGGAACCGGTTGAGAAGCGCCCGCCACTCTGTTTGGCGCAGCTCCACCACTGCGGGGTGGGGTTGGTCGTGAAGGTCATGTCGGCTCCGTAGGAGGTGGCCATTTCGTTGCGGGCGATGAGGCGGAAGTGATAGACCGAGCCCGGTTTTAGGCCCGAGGCGATCGTCTGGCTCACTTCGACGGGGGTTTTGCCCGAGCCGACTTCTTTGGCGCTGACGGGGATGGCAGAGCCGTAGGCGGTGGTTAGGCCGTATTCGAACTGGTAGCTGGTGGCGAGGCCGTCGGGGTTGACGGTCCCGCTCAGCTGCGGTTCGCCTTTGGAGTTAAGAGAGGACCCTACGGTGCTGACGATCGGTCCCGATCCCCAGCGGGCTTGGGAGATGCTGGCGGTCAGGGAGCCGTTGCTCGTCTTGGAGCCGACGCTCATGCAGAGGTTGCCCGAGCAGGAGACGCCGCCCAGCGAGACCGCTTTGGTCCCTTCTGGGTTGGGGGTGGTCTGAATCGACCAGGAGCTGCCGTTCCAGTTCTCCTCCAGGGTCAATTGCGTGCCGGAGGAGTTGGTGTAGTTGCCGACGGCGCTGCAGGATCCTGCCGCGGGGCAGGAGACCGAGCTGAGGCTGGCGGCTTTGGCCCCACTGGGATTGGGCGTCGTCTGGATCGACCAGGCGCTGCCGTTCCAGGCCTCGGCCAGGCTCAGCTGCGTTCCGGAGGAGTTGGTGTAGGTGCCTACGGCGCTGCAGGCTGAGGTCGTCGACGAGCAAGAGACGCCGGCGAGGCTGGCGGCTTTGGCGCCGGAGGGGCTGGGGGTGGTCTGGATCGACCAGGCGCTGCCGTTCCAGGACTCGGCCAGGGGGCGCTGGACGCCGGCTTCGTCGGTGTAGGTGCCGACGGCGGTGCAGGCTGAGGCCGTCGTCGAGCAGGAGACTGAGCTGAGGCTCGAGGATTTGGCGCCTGAGGGGTTGGGGGTGGTCTGGATCGACCAGGAGCTGCCGTTCCAGGACTCGGCCAGGGTGCGCTGGGTGCCGCCTTCGTCGGTGTAGGTGCCGACTGCGGTGCAGGCTGAGGCCGTTGTCGAGCAGGAGACGCCGGCGAGGCTCGAGGATTTGGCGCCTGAGGGGTTGGGGGTGGTCTGAGCGTGCCATCCCAGGTAATTCACATGACCGACGTTAGAGACACCCGTGGCCAGCGTCTTGCGCGTGCCCGAGGAGTCGGTGTAGGAGCCGACGGCCTCGCAGTCGGCTGCCGAGGGACAGGAGATCCCGGCCAGGGTCGAGCTCACCGCTTCGGCAGGCTGGGCAAGACGGATGTATTCGCCGTTCCAGACGCCGCCGTTCCAGATCGCGGCGCTCGCATAGCGGCCACCGCCCACCCCGCCACCGACGGCCAGGCAGGCGTTTTCAGATGCGCAGGAGACCGCCCTACTTTCGCTCTGCGGGACAATCGGTTCCCGGGAGAGCGTGGTGCCGCTGATGCGGAGGGCGAGTGCCGTCAACCATTCACTGTTGACTGGATGGCCGCCGGGGCGGTAGTAACCGGTCGCGATGCAGCTGGCGGTGCCGGTGCAGGAGACTCCTCGTAGCACGCTGGCTCTGCCGACTTCGGCGGGCAGCTTCTCCGCGGTCCAGGTCGAGCCGTTCCAGCGCTCGGCGACGGCCCAAGTAGACGAGGAGAAGGGTTCTAGAAGCGCAAAGCCGACGGCCTCGCAATAGCTGGAGGAACTGCAAGATATATCGCTGAAGGAAGGTACAACTTCAGACGCTCCGGCCTGCTGGATCCAGCTTGAGCCGTTCCAGACCTCGACCAGGGTTTCGCTTGCGTTTGAGGAGCCGCCTTCGGCGGTTTTCCAACTGTAATCGTATTCACCGATCGCAGTGCAGAAGCTCGCCGAGGTGCAGGAGATCGCGGATAGTTCGCTGCGCTCGAAAGTGGGTGATTCGACTTTTTTAGCGGGTTCGATTTTCTGGGCTGACCATTTGCTGCCGTCCCAGATCTCGATCAGGCTTGCTCCTTTTTCTCCTTCCGTCTTGTAGCCGCCGGTGGCGACACAGAAGGTCGAAGAGCCGCAGGAGACGTCGAGCACGCTTGTGGTCTGGATGCCGCCAGGGACTGGGAGCGTTTCGGACAGCCATTCGCTGCCGTTCCAGCGCTCGGCGAATGGGGACGTAATGTTTGGGTTGGTGGTGCTGTAGGAGCCGATTGCCACGCAGGATGTGGAGGAGGTACATGACACAGCCCACAGGCGGGCCGCGTTGGCCCCACTGGGACCGGGCGTGGACTGGATCGACCAGTTGGTGCCGTTCCAGCGCTCGGCAAACGGTACTTGTATCCCGCTTTCGTTGACGTAAGTGCCGACCGCGGTGCAATCGGTCGAGGAGAGGCAGGAGACGCCGTAGAGCAAATACCGGCTGCCGCCTTTGACCGTCGCGAGGTCAGCCGTGGGGCTCCACTCGCTGCCGTTCCAGGCCCTGGCGGTGGCGAAGCCTTCCGGATAGCCTGTGAAGCCCTTGGAGTTTTCTTCGGCACCGACCTCCAGGCAGAAGCTGCTCGAGGTGCAGGAGACGTCGCGGCTCTCGCCTTCTTCTGCGGGCATCGCCGCCGCCGTCCATTTGCGCGGCAGGCTTTCGCCGCCGCCTTCCAGTTTGGGCGTGCCATTACCGGTCGGCCCGTCATATCCCGGACCGGCGTTGCAGAAGTAGTGCGGGACGCAGTCGTTGACTGCGTAGTAGGAGGAGTTGAAGCCCGTGGTCACGTCGAAGAAGGATTTCTGGTTTTTCCAGAAGGCCTGCGCACCTTCTTCGCGGAAGGTCGCGCTGGAGAGCGCCTCCACCCCGGCGACGATTGGCGCCGAGGCGCTCGTCCCGGAGACGTTGATCCAGCCCGGGGCCTGGTAGGAGTCATAGACCGAAACCGGTGTAGCCGAGCCGGCCACGGCAGCGACGTCGTTGCCCATCCGCTTGGCACAACCAGTGTCGGTCTGCCAGGCGGGCTTAGGCTCGTGGAAGCTGCAGCCGCCGCCCGAGCCGAACCAGGCCTCCTCGAACCAACCGCGTTCGTTGAAGGGCGTCTTGTAGAGGTTCGTGCCGCCCACCGAGATCGTGTGTTGCGAGGAGGCCGGGTAGTTGGGCCAATAGCCGGAGTCCCCCGCCGCTGCGAGCACCGGGATGCCGGGGTGTTCGAAGTATTTGTCGAGCGCGAGCTGTTCTTCTTCGTATCCTTTTTCTATAGCTTCTTTTTCTTTTTCTTCTTCTTCTGATTCAGGTTCCCACGAGACAATGGACTCTTCCACCCCCCAGCTGTTTGAGATCACAGTCGCTTTGGCCCAGCCGCCGGCGAAGTAAGTGGCCGCCTTTTCAACGGCTTTGCCCATGTTTTCGAATTGCGCGTTATTCGCCTCGACCAAGAGGATGTGGCAGTTGGGGCAGATCGCCGACACCATGTCGAGGTCAAGCGAAGTCTCCAGTGCCCATCCTGGATCTGGGATCGGATAGCTGCTCGTTTTGCCTTCCTGGTTAATCTTGCGAAAGCAGCCGTTGGCGGCGGTGCATTCTGGCAGCCCGTAGTGAGCCCGGAAGGTTTTGAGGTCGGCTTCGGCGTTGGGATTGTCGAAGGCGCCGACGATCGCGATCGTCTGGCCCGAGCCGCCGCCCGCGGGAATCCGGTAGGCGGAGCGCAGGTCGGCCGGGGAGAGGCCTCCTTCTTCGCCGCTTCCTTCCAAGTCGAGCGCTTCGACCTTGTCTGGGAGGCCGGCACCGGAGGGATCCGATCGGGATTCATACAGAGAGGCAAAGCGGCCCTTGGGCTTGCCGACGTCCCGGGCACGCTTGCCATCAGTGGCGACCGCGCCGGGTGGGATCACAATCGACATGCAGCCGAAGTGATGTGCCTGAGGCTGCGCGCAGACGGCGAAGGGTTCGGTGGTGGAGGGCTTCAGCGAGTACCCGGCACGGGAGGCCTTTGCGGCGCTGTGCGAAGCGGCGCCCGCAGCCTGCGCGCTCAGGCAGAAAAACGCGATGCAGGCCAAGAACAGCGGCCCCAGCCGATTGAACCCCCGAAGATCCCGCACGTTCCTCTCCCCTCCAGCGGCCGACGCCGCAAGTCATCGGTTACGTGACATGTCGAGTCTCGCGAGACCAGGGGGCACCTGTAACCACCAATGTGTCAAACCGGGCTCAGAGTCCTTTGCCGTAAGGAAAACCAGTCATCTCATCGAGGCGAAGCGAGATCTCCATCTCGGCCTCGCCGAGCGCCATGGTGCTTCCCACGCATTCCTCGACCGCGCGCAGCCGGTTGGCGATGGTCTGGCGCGTCACACCCAGCACCGCGGCGGCCGAGCTCACGTTCCTTCCCGCGGTGAAGTAGGCCCGCAGGGTCTCCCGCAACACCTCTCCCCCGTCGCGCTCGGCTTCCAGCGGCGCGAGGTAGAGCCTGCGCAGGGAGGTGGCGAGCAATTCGTCCTGCAGAGCCGAGGCGAGCAGCGCCACGTCTGCGTAGCGCACCACTGGCTCCTCGCCTCCGATCGCCACCGCCATGGCGGCCGCCGCCTGGCGGTGAGATAGCTGCCAACCGGCCATCCCCTCCCCGGGCTCCCCGAGGGAGAGCCTCACCTCGGGGGGAGGCTCTCTCCCGGCCACCCTCAGCGCCCGCTCGGGCTCGAGCGGGGCCCTGGTGCCGAGCCAGGCCCAGATCAGCGAGCCCTCGCGCTCGACGATGAGCAGGCGAGCGTCCAGCTCACGGGCAAGGGCGTCGAGCAGCTGCCGAGCTCCGGCTCCCTGGGCCAACGCCGCAAGATGATGGGCGTCGAAGTTGTAGGCGAGCCCCGCCGTCTCGAGCGGCTCTCCCGCCAGCAGCCTCTCGATCCGCTCCGTTCGCTGGCGCTCTGAGCCCCTCTGGCGGCGCTCTTTCTCCTCGGCGTAGGCGACCGACACCGCAGCCAGGAGGCGGTCGAGCAGGGCGGAGAGACGGCGCAGGGCTCGCTTTGCCTCGGCGGGGGGCAGGTCCGCTGCCTCGGCGAGGAGGAAGTCGCCTAAGAGCGCCTGCCCGGCTACGTAGCGGCGCAAGACGACGTCGAGGCTAACCCGGTTGCGGGCGGCAAGGCGCGCCTGGGAGAGGAGCTCGGGAGGTGGGGCGGGTGCTTGCTCCTCTTCGCGCTCGATCCCCTCGATCCCGTACTGCAAGGCGATGCTCACCGCCCTTTGCAGTCCCTGGGCGTACTCGGCTTCGGACATCTGCGGGGGATCGGCGAGGGCCTTCGTCCTGAGCAGCGCCACCTCCTCGATCTCCCCCCGGCGCTCTCTAAGGCGCTCGGCGAGATCGAGCACCCTCTCTCTCTCGGCACTAGCCTGCCTCATCGCTGAGCCTCCTTTCCTTTGGGGCGCCTCTATTCGAGCGTCGCCTCCAGCTCGGTGGCGGCACTCATGCTCACCGCGCAGCTTCCTTCGGGCGCTTCGCTTGAGCCCGTGCAGGTCCCCGCCCCTTTGCTCCAGGTGAGTTCGGTGGTGCCCTTGTTCAGCTTCCAGCTGACGGTTATCGCTTCGCCTTCATAGAAAGAGGCCCCCGCGTCAAAGCAGGCATAGGAGCAGAGGATGCCTGCCGGTTTGCTCTTCAACAGGGTCTGGCCGCCGCCCGTCTTCGCGAGGGAGAGGTGGAACTTGGGGTCCTCTTCAAAGAGGGCTGAGACTTCGTGCTCTTCGCCCATGCTCAGCTGGCAGGAGCCTTTGCCTGAACAGTCCCCTTCCCAGCCGGCGAAGTGAAAGTGCTTAGCGGGGGTCTGGGTGACCGTTACGGAGGTGCCCTCCCGCAGCAGGGCGGAGGCATCGGTGCAGACGTAGAGGCAGGTGATGGCGCCATAGGCGGTGAGCTTGCCTGGGCCCGAGCCTTCCGCCTTGGCGAGGGTGAGGGCGTGGGCGGCGATAAAGACGGCGCTCACTTCTTTGGCTTTGGACATGCTCACCGTGCAACTGCGCCCGTTGACCCCGCCTGCGTCGCAGTGCTTCCAGGCCATGAACAGGGAGCCTTCATTGGGCGAGGCGGTGAGGGTGACTTTGGTGCCTTCTTTGTATTCGTCAGAGCAGAAGGGGGCGCAGGAGATCAGGCCTTTGTCGGAGGTGACCGTGCCTGGGCCTTGGACCGAGACGGTGAGCGCGATGCCTTCTTCTTCGGGTTCTGCTTCGAAGGAGGCCGCCACGGCTTCGTCTGAAGAGCCGATCGTCACCGCGCAGGTGGTGGCAGTCGATTCGTCGCACTGAGGGGTCCCCCAGCCGACGAAGAGGTTGCCGGCTTTCGGGGTCTCGGTGAGGGTGACTTCGGTGCCTTCTTCGTAGCTTCCTTCGCAGCTCGCTCCCCCCGAGGAGGTGCAGCCGGAGATCGTGCCGCTGTCGGCGCTTACTTTGCCTTCGCCTGAGACGGTGACTTTCAGGGTGTGGAGGACTGGTCCGCCCCCCGCGTTGAATTCAGCCGTCACCGCCTTGGCTTCTGACATCGTCACTTTGCAGGCACCCGTGCCAGCGCAGGCGCCAGACCAACCGGCGAAGGTTGAGCCTCCAGCTGCTTTGGCGGTGAGGGTTACGGCTTCCCCTTCAGCGAATTCAGCACTGCATTTCGAGCCGCAGTCGATCCCTTCGGGTTCGCTGGTAACCGTGCCCGCTCCGGTGCCGCTCTTGGAGACGCCGAGCGCTTTGACAGCGCCTTTGGGCTGGGCGAAGAGGTAGCCGAGCGAGGACTGGCCCGGTTCGCCGGTGCCGGCGTTGGTCGGCACTGGCGAAGGCGCGCCGCCGTAGAGCACGCCCGCCGGTCGCGCGGCCTCGAGCTTTCGGGTCGGGTCGAAGGCCAGCGCGTAGAGATCCTCGCGTTCGGGCAGCACTTCGAAGGCGCCGGTTTCTTTGAATTTGCCCGCTTCGCAGGGACCGAGCTTGTGGACGACCTTGTGGGTGAAGCCTTTTTCTTTCTTGTAGGAGACGAAGAAGGGTTCGCCGGTGCGCGGGTCGATCGTCATCGCGGTGATCCCTTCTTTGGAGAAGTCAAAGCCGCAGGCCGGGGCAGGGTGGGCGGCGGGATAGGGTTCGGGGCTCTGGGGGGCGAGCGCTTCGACGCTGCCTTCGGTGGCGGTGTAGAGGTGGCCGGCTTCGTCGAAGATCGGCTTCGTCGGGTATTCGTTTTCGCCGAAGAACCCGGCCGCGATTTCGCCCGCGTACTCGTATTCGGAGTAGTCGCCCGGAGTCTTTGGGCGGAAGACCATCAGCCGGTGGTAGAAGTTGTTGAAGGAGTGGAGATCGAAGACGTAGGCTTCGCCGACCTCGTTGACGGCGATCCCGCCCGTCACTGAGGTGCCGTGAAAGAGGCTCGGGGTTTCGGCGACCGTCTTACCGACCGCCGCCCGTTCGCCGAAGCGCACGATCGCCGCCGAGCCTTCGGCATCGAAGACGCTCACCTTGCCGCGCTGGCCGTTGAAGACGAAGACGTAGCCGGTGCTCTGGTCGACGTCGATGCCGAGTTCTTCCGTCGCGCTTGCCAGCCGCGCTTTGCACGGCTGTTCGGCTTTGCCTTCTTTCATCCCCAGCGCCGGGCCGCAGCGTTCGTAGGGGCCTGCGATTGACCGGGCTTCCCAGGCGAGGCTAAAGGCGAGCCCCTGGCCTTTGGGCACGTACATCGCCACGCGGGGGTATTCGCCACCCCTGGTCACCGCATACAGCGTCCCCCTCGGTACCCCGCCGGCTCCGGTGCGGTTGACCGCCATCGAGCTGACTCCGCCGAGCTGGATCTCTTCGTTGGCTTCGAGCTGTTCTTTTGTGAGCGGGGTGGACGAGCCGGCAAAGACGCCGGTCTGTTCGTAGGTCACAGCCTGGGCACTCGGCGTGAAGGCCAGGATCGACAGGGCCGTGAGGCCCACCAGAGCCGCTCGGACTTGGGTCGTTCTCATCGCTTGCCGCTCCCCTGCTTGCGGTGCTTTGCCTTCTTCTTCTGCTGTTTGCAGCTCGCCTGCACCTTGGGTTTGGCGGTGAAGGTGCGGCCGTTGTGGGCGCGCATCCGCACCAGGGCGCCGCGATCGGCGCAGAAGCCCTGGGTGAGCACGACCAGTCCCTTCTTGCCGCCGAACATGCGCAGGCGGAAAGAGGAGACCGGGGCGTCGGGGGCGGTTTCGAAGGTGTTGCGCAGGGCGCGGTGGGAGGAGTCGGTTCGCCCGGCCAGCGCGAATTTGATCGGTTGGAAGTCGGGCCCCTTGAAGGCGACGACGAGGTCGGGCAGGAGGCGTTCGCCGCCGTTTGAACGCAGGTAGACGTCGCCTTTCAGCGGGTAGCCGAGCAGCGGCGTCAGCGCTTCGGCGGTTCCGTAGATCGAGCCGGGCGGACAGGCTTCGGCCGCGAACTGCGGTCGGGTGCAGACGGTCTTGATGTGGGCTTGGTCGAGGAAGGCGGTCGGCGGCAGCTTGACCTGGGCGAAGGAGACGTTGGCGTCTCCTGGGCGTGGGGTGAGGGTGGCGGTGAGCTGGGGGTGAGCGCCGCGGTTGGTCTTGCCCTTGAAGGCGATCCGAAGAGCGGGCTTGAAGCCGAGGCCTTGGCAGCCGCCGAGCTGGAAGCGGTTGGAGAGCTTGGCGCTAGCGCCGGTGGTGCTCTTCACCGTGCCCGTCACCGCCATCGCTTCGCAGCTGGTCGGGTTCAGGGTGAAGCCTTCGCGGTCCGTTGTTACTTCCACGGAGCGCACGTCGAGCGGGATTCCCTGAAGGATCGTCGGGATCGGGTCGCTTTTGACCGTGACGACCGCCGTCGATTCGTCCACGTAGAGGCCGGCGCGGGAGACCACCGCGCCGAGGTCGAAGGGCCCCGCCACACCCGGTGTGATGATCGCCAGCGAGAGGGGGGCGCCCTTGTAGGGGCCGGCTAGGTAGACCTTGCCCTGCACGCTGTAGGGCTCGGGCCCAGCGCCGGCGGCGACGTTAACGGTCCCCACCTGCGAGACGGCGGGACAGGAGGGCGCGGCAAGCTCCTGGACCCCTCCCCCCTCGACTTCGCGCGCCTTGGCGGCGGCGATCTGCTCTTCTGAGCAATAGGGGACGCCGGCCAGCTTCGCGCTCAGCCCCTGCGGCAGGGTAGCGCTGATCTGAGTCAAGCGCTGTTCGCCGTCTGAGCGGTTAAGGCGGAAGACGAACGGCGAGTAGGCGCCGGCCAATGGCGCCATGGTGCCGGCTTCCAGCGTCGGGTGCAGGGGCAGCGCCGCTTCGCTCGCGGCGCAGGCAGCGCCTCCGGCGCCAGAGGTGATCGTGAAGGGGGCGCTGCGTACGGTCGCGGTGTCTGGATCGGAGAACGGGTAGAGCCTGGCGGTGGTCTCATAGGAACCGCAGGTCAGCGGCGTGATCAGCGGCGCCCGCGGCCCTTCGCGCAGCCGCAGCTCGATCGAGGAGTAGGGGATCGGCGGCAGCTCGCCGACCGTCGTCGTCAGTTGTCCCGTGACCGGGTCCGCTCGCACTTCCCCCGCCTGCTTGACCAAGATCCCGCGTTCGGGAATGCGGGCGACGACGTAGACCGCGAGGAAGGAGTCGAAGCGGTTGTCTCTGGGAACCGCCAGGTAGACCGACCCTTCGGCGGCTTCGTCGAGCAGCGGGGTGTGGGCGACCAGGGTGCCGAGCTTGGAGGCGCTCGGGCAGCCCTGGTTGGTCAGGCTCACGGCTTTGAACTGCTCCCAGGTGCAGGCGGCGATCCCGTTTGCCGCCGAGGGGTTGACCGCCACCCCGGGCGGGAAGGCGACTTCGATCTTCTCCGGCTCGGTTTCGGTGATCGCCCCGTCTTTGGGGTTGAGCAGGCCCTTGTTCGGCAGTTTCAACTCGAAGTCGAGGCCCGCTGGGCTCTCGGCGGCGCCAGTCATCGGATTCGCTGAGATCGACGGTTCGAACGGCACCGCTTCGCAGCCGATCATTGCGATCGGGTTGTCGCCTTTGTCGCGCGCCGGCACCGTCTCCGAGACGAACATCCCGGGGTTGTCCTTCGAGTCCGCACTTATCGTCAGCAGTGGCGGCGCCAGGCACGAGGTCGGCATCGTCAGAAACGGCAGGAGTGGCGCTTCAGATTTCACCCCGCCGCCTTTGGCGTTGTCGCCGCGTTCTGGTGTGTGGCCTTCGTCCGCCGGCGCTCCCCACAGCGTCGCTGTCACTTCAGTTACTTCGAGCGGCAAATCCGGGGCCGATACCCGCACGCCGTAACCCTCTTTCGTTCGCACTGAGGCCGACTGCAGCGAGAAGAACCCCGACGGGCTCGAGAACCCTAGTTGCGCCGCCACCCCCGGCGGCGGTGTCAGGTTGTAGATCGGGCCGATCGCCAAGCCGATCCCCGGCAAGATCGCCCGTAGCACCCCCACCTGCGTCGAAGGGAGGCAACTCGGGGTTCCTCCTTCGAAGCTCTGGCGCGAGCAAGAGGGGACCACGTTCGGGTTGCCGATCAGCCCCGGCGGCGCGTCGATAATCACGTCGCGTACTTCACCGCCTTCGGTGAGGCCGTCTTTGCCGACGTTCATCTCGAAATGAACGGCGAAGGAATAGGGGTGGGCGCCGGCCTGGCGCTCGACCACGCCGCTTCTCTTCAAGGCCGTCACTTTCACCGAGCCCGGCACGAAGCCGAAGTCCGCCTGCGCCAGGGTCGGGGTCGCAAGCAGCGCGCAGAGCGCGACCAAGGCGATGATCGCGCGACGGGTCACTTTGCACCTCCCCGCGCCTTGCTGGCTCTCTTTGTCCTGCTGTTGTGTTTCTTGTTCTTGGGCCTCTGCACGCACTTGCCCTTGCGCTTGACCCGGCCCTTCTTGCAGCCCTGAGGCTTGGGGTTGCCGGGGCCGGTGAAGCTCTGAGAAGCCGGAGGCCCCTTGGGTGGGGGCGGCGCCGCTGGCTGACATGCTTCTGCCTGACACCCGTCCGACGAAGCTGGGCTCGCCGGGAACCCGCCTCCGACCCGGGCGTCGTAGAGGTCGATCAGCTCGTCTTTGTCATCGGGGACGAGTCGATCCCGCGTCGTGAAGAAGACGTCGTCGCCGCTTTCATCGATCGCGACGAAATTCGAGTCGACGCTTTCGCGCCCGGCGGAGATCAACGACACGCATCCGTCTTCGCGTTCACAATTCCCGACCTCCGCCGGCTCGTATTGGTAAACGTCTTCAATGCCCCCGTTCGTGTCGGCGGGTACCAGCGAGTCCTGGCTGTCGAAGTACAGGCGACCGGAGTCGGTCAGGTAGCGGGGCTGGGGGAGAGAGCCCGATACATTGAGAATCGTCCGGAGGAACGAATGTCCTAGCGGATGGGCTCCACTGGGGTTGCAGGAGGGACAGCTGAGCTCACTCGTCGCCGAGTCGTAGAGAAATACCTCGATGCAGGGGCCGTCTTCGAGTTCACCGGAGATGACCTGGCAGGCGCCGCCCCCGAAGTTGTCGAAGCCCGTCAGCGGCGCTTTCGAGAGGAAGGTCACGAAGCGCCCGCCAGGGCTGGCCTCGGCGGTGCGCACCACCGGTGAGGCCTGCCAGTCGCCGAGTATCGATTTCCCGAGCACCGAATTGTCTGCCGCCACCAGTGTCGCCACGAAGGCGGTGGTGCCTTCCACCCAGGCGTAGAGGTTGTCTTTGCCCGCCTGCGCTTTGGCGCCTTGGTCGTTTTCCTCTTCGCCGGTGAGCACGGCGGTGTCGACGAAGTAGACGTGGGAGAGGTCTTCGCTTTGCCCGGCGATCCCGAGGAAGTCGCCATTGCCGCCGGTCAGGTCGGGGCCGGCTTCATAGGCGCCGGCTTCTTCGTTGAATTCATAGACCTGCCCGTTGGAGAGCAATACCTTCGAGCCGTCCTCGGAGGCGGTCAGGAAACAGACCCGCGATGCCAATGTCACGCTCGCTTTGCAGCTGCCCGGGCCGGGGACCTGCAACGTGCCGAGGCCGTCGATGCGAGCGTAGGTGCCGCCGTCCGCGCCGGTCCAGAACACGCGTGAGCCGTCGCTGGAGATCGCGTGGGTGAAGACCTCGACAGGGCCGTTGGGGTTGCCGCTTTTAAGTAGCTTGCCCGAGCCGAGTACCGCCCCCGGAGTTGGTACCGCAGTCACAGGGGTCAGGTTGACCTGGGTCAGGACCCCCTCGCTCCATTCGTAGAGGTTGGTCTCTTCCCCCGCTTCCCCCCCTTCGGAGGTGAGCGCGTCGTTTGCTTCGAAGAAGACCCGCGAGAGGTCCGCCGAGGCGCCGGCAAAGGTGAGTTTGAGGCTCCCGAGGCCGTTGGTCGGGAGACGGTGGATGAAGGAGTTGGCGCCGGTCAGCAGCGGGCTGATCTGAGCCTGGAAGTCGGTCGGCTGGCGGTAGAGGTTGCTGAAGTCGGTCGGCGCTTCTGGGCTGAGCGAGGGCCTGATCTGTTCCAGCAGGCCTTCGCTCAGATCGGCGTCGAAGAGCTTGTAGCCCCGCCCGCCTTTGCTGAGCAGCTGCGGCGGCGTGAGATTCACGGTAGCCCAGCCCGACGGGGTGCGGCGGGCGATGTACTCGTTTTCGATCACGGCTCCTTCGCTCGGCGAGAACGGCGCTCCCTCGTACACAATCCGTTCCCCGTCCGGCGAGCTCTGCATCGGGAAATGCTGAAAGCCAAACCCCGGCTTGCACTCTTTGCCGCAACTGCTGGTTTCGGGATCCGCGGGGAATACCTGGCCGCCGTGCTTCTCCACCGGAGACACAAGCTCGTACGCACGATCGTCAGGCAAACCATTGGATTCGGCTGGGAAGGTGCGGAAACTACTGACGTCGCCCACAGTTTCACAGACTTTGCTCGGATCGCCCGAAGCACAGTGGCTCGTAGCGATCACCCGGTACCGGTATTCGGTGTCCGACATGAGACCGGCGACGCCGACCGCCGCGTCGAGCGGGATCTGGCCGCCGCCCAGCACGACTCCGCCTACCGGCGCTTCCGCAGCGCCGCCGAAGCTTTCACCACCGCCTTCGTATTCGGCTCCGGTCAGGTACTGGAAGACGTAGCTGGTTTCAGGACCCTTCGGGTTGATCTCAGCTTCGAGTTCCGCGGTCGTCTGCGTGACTCGCGAGACCGACTCTGCATTGATCACGGGGAAATTTTCTTCGACGGGGGCAAAGATATATCCAAGCGACGTTTTTCCCGGTTCCCCTTTCCCACCGCTATCTGGCGTCGACTTAGGCGCCCCACCGTACAGAACCCCTGGCGTAGTCGAATGTTGGAGAATCGGATTGAACGCCAAAGCGTAGAGGTCATCCCTTTCCGGAGCCACGGCGATGGGTGTTTCTATCTCGGAGAATTTGCCTTCGTGGCATCCGCTGAGCTGGTGAATATGCTTGTTCTTATAAGTGTAGTAAAATAGTTCGCCAGTATTCCGGTTTACCGTGTAAGCGGTGATACCACCAATTGCCAAAGTGAATTTGCAAAGTGGGACAGATGGCTGCATAGGGTCGTACATTTCGATGTAGCCGTCTCCCCCAACATAGACATTGCCAGCAGCGTCAGCAATTGGTTTCATCGGCCAGTTTCCCGGTCCCGCCCCTGCGCCGATGTCTTGGTTCTGTCCAGCGTAGACGTAGTGTTCATAGTCTCCGGGAGCCTGGGGCTTAAACACCATAAGGCGATGGTAGAAACTGTCCGAGAAGTTGACATCGAAGACATAGACTTCTCCGGAGTCGTTTACGGCTATGCCGCCTGGATATGGTGAGCCGTGGATTTTTTCCGGGGTCGCGGCAGTGCTTCCGGACCCCGTGGGGCCAAACCGCGTGATCCACGAACCGGCTGGATCGTAGATGCGTACTGCAAAGCCGCCCAGTCCTTGTCCCCTGAACACATACACGTTACCCGTCGCCTGATCGACATCCACGTCCACCAATCCCGCCCCTGATCCTGCATTCGCTTGGGGCGTGCATGGTTTGCTGGGCACTTTTGGACCACAGAGAGCGGGCGGTTCTTCGACAGCAGTAACCCCCCACGCCAATTCGAACTCTCCCGCCGGACTGAAGCGCGCGACCCGCAGTTCGCCCACCGCAGCACAGCAGAAGGTCGCGGCATAGAAGGTGCCAGGCACCACGCCACCGGCGCCACTGACGTTAACCGCCATCCCTCCGACGCCGCCCAGTTGAACTTCTTCGCCGTTGCTTGCGAAGGTACCGACCTGCTCGAAGGTGGCGGCTTGGGAGGTGGGAGCGAGGATGAGGAGGAGGGCTGTGGAGAGAAACGCCATCGAAAGCCTCATGGTCTTGATCGTGTCGGGTCTTCCCCTCGCCCCAGCTTGCATGTCCCACTCCTTTCTCATGTCCCGTATCCCTTGTCCCTCCCCCGCTCCCTGGCCGGGGTACCGCTGTGTGGCTGTGAAGTCCTGTACTGCCTCTCGGCGGGCCTCCGCCCCGGGCCACCTGGGTGGTCCCGGGGCTTCGGCTTGCCGTTGCTACGTGGTGCTCACTGCTTGCTTCCTTGCCTCGCTAGTTGAATTTGGCGACCAACGAGTGACTTGCGCTCATCGGCACCGTGCAGGTCAGGGCGTTGCCGGTGCAGGTGCCCGCGCCGGAGACCCAGGTGACTTTGCTCGTGCCTTTGCCGAGCGTGACCGACACTTCCGGTGATTCGGAAGCGAAGAATTCGGCTTTCGCGGAGGTGCAGGTCAGACCGCAGTTGATGTTGGTCGGTTTGGTCTTGACGAAGCCCTGGCCGCCGCCTTCCTTGGTCAGGGTAAGGGTTTTCTTGGTGTCTTCGGCGTAGACCTCTTGGATCGAGGAGTTCGAGTTGAACGAGGCGATCGTGCAGGTTTCAGACGTGACGCCGTTACAGCTCGAGGCAGAGCCGGTGCCTCCGGTGAATTCCACGAAGTGGAAGTGTTTGGCGGGCTTGGCTTTGACCGTGAGGCCACCTTCCTTGAAGAGGGCGGTGGAGGAGGTGCAGGCATAGCCGCAGTTGATCCCTCCCGGCGCGGTTCCCATGATGCCGAGGCCGCCTATCTTCGTGCCTTCGAGGCTGAAGACTTTGTAGAATTTGACGCCTACGGTCTTCAGCGAGGAGCCTACGGTAACCGTGCAACTGCGACCGTTAACTCCGCCCGCGTCACAGCCTTTCCAGCTCTTGACCAGGTAGCCCGGAGCCGGGGAGGCGGTCAGGGTGACTTTGCCTGCGGCTAGGGCCGTTTCGCAAGATTTCGGCGCGGCGCCCGAGCATTCCAGGCCGCCGGGGTTGGAGACGACCGTGCCCGAGCCTTCTTCGATGTTGAGCTTGATGTTTTCGGCGCAGTCCGGTTCGCCTTCGGGACAGAAGATCGCCGTGGCTTCGATTTCTTCCTGTCCGGCAAAACCGGTCAGGAGACAATATTCTTCTTCGCCTGGGAAGGGGCACTGAGAGCCACCGGGTGCGCTTGGCACTCCCTTCTGGATCGTCCAGTCGGCGATTTCGGAGCCGGGGGCGGGGGTCGCCAGCAGCGCGATCCCGTAGACGGCCCCTTCAGTGGTCGATGTGACTTCTTCCGGTTCGTTTTCGCAGACCCCGCTGGTGCTCGTGCCGTTGTAGGCGCATTCGATCGGCGGTTCGCCGGGTTCGAAGGGGGTTTCTTCGACGCTCGTAACTTCGCCGCTGCCGGTGCCGAGGGCGTTGAGCGTGAAGCTCGGCGCGGCGAATGCCTGCGCGGCCGACACGAGCATCAGTGCCCCAACCGCGGCGAGCAAGATGGTCAGACGTCTCACTTAACTCTCTCCTTTTTTTAGAGCCCCTGCCGAGCCGCTTGCGGCGACCTTTGGGTGACCCTGTTTCCCTGAGTGACAGAAGAAGCCGAACTGGGAACCCATCCCGATCCGGCGATGAGGAAGATCGTGTCGAGGGAATCGCTCGGAGGAGTCGGCAAGGCGGCGGGTCGGTTCCCGCAAGGGTGCGAACGACTTGCTTCTCACCAGCTGTCTCCTCTCCGTGAAGGTCCCTGTGTGGCCGGGGCCCCTCCCGTCCCCGCGCTGCTTGCGCGGGAACCCTGGCTCGGGCGACGGCCTTTGCGGTGACCTTCTCCGGCGCCCTGGAGGCGAGATCTCGCGCGTCCTTGGCTAGGAGACTGCCGACTTCATGGGTGGATAAACGTGTTTACCAACCCGAGGAAGAGAGTAGATACTTGTGTTTCTTTTGTCAAGGAATTAGCTCAATTCCCTGCAAATCATGCATTTTTAGACTCGCTCGACTCCAAGAGGAAGATGTCGACCGCCATGCTGGGGTCGATGTGGACCTGGCTGAGGAAGGCGAGGACCCGACGCCCCGTGGCCTCCTCGACGACTGCGGTGAACTCCCCCTCCATCGCGGCCTGGGCGCTGCGCCGCAGGAGGGCGACCGTTTCCTCGCGCCCGGTGGCGATCAGGGTCTCCTCGACCTTGGTGAAGCCGTCCCAGAGGAAGGTGACGACGGCGTCGCCCATGTAGTAGGTCTTGGCCGAGGTCGGGCCCTTGCCGTAGGAGCGGGTGTGGAGGGCGACCAGACCGTCGGTGATCGCCGCCAGAACTTCTCCCGCCGTGCGGTCGGAGTCCATCGCGGGCGAACCCTAGCGCCGATGGTGGGGCTGCGCTACAGTGGATCGGTCCGGCCGAAATGCGGGCCAGCGCGAGCACCCTGCGCAGCAGGACTGAGCGGGTGGCGAGGGTTCTGAAGGGCCAGCGCCCCCGAGCGAAATTCGCGCGAGGAGCGATCACCGGTTGGTGCGACGCGAGTCGCAGCATTCGACCTAGCCTCCTGCTCGGCCTTTGATCTCGGGGCCCGGCAAGGGGCGAACGCTCCGAATCGAGGTTCCGCACATGAGCACAAGCGAAGTTTCCCAACGCCAGGGGGGTTCATCCCTGGTCGAGTTTTCCAACGCGATGGTCGCGCTGCATCGCGAGCACTTCGGTCGCGGGCCGGCGGCCGCGCGGGCCTTCATCGCCGACGGGTTCGCGATCTGCGTCCTGACGGATGTGTACACCCGGGTCGAGCAGACGCTGATCGAGGCGGGCCGCCTCGATCACGTGCGCGACACGCGGCTGCTGCACCAGGAGAGTCTGGAAGAGGAGTACAAGCGAGCCGCGGAAGCGGTGCTCGGGCGCGAGGTGATCGCCTTCCTGAGCGCGACGCACACGGAGCCCGACGTGGAGATCGAGGTCTGCCTGCTTGGCGACCCGATCGACTCCGCCGGGAGCAATGACGCGAGCGAGGAGGAGGGCAGCCCCGCCGCGCTCGCGGACTAAATCACTCGATCCCGTCGGGATCCGTCAAGGCGGCGACATCGGCAAGGTCAGTAGGGCGGCCACGGGCCAGCTTCATCTGAATCAGGTCGTCTAGACCGACGACCGTAACGTCGATGTCGCCAAGCTGGACGTGGACGGCGCGCTCGCTCAACTCGGGATAGGGGCTGCCGCCGGGAACCTCATGCATCACGTCGACTCCCCCGTCGCGGGTGGCGAACTGCCAGATCGTCGCTCGCGGCAGCATTTTCGCGTCGATCGAAATGTTCTCGCTCCCCGGGTTGAGGACACGGGCATCGAGCGAGCGCAGCGCCCCGGCTAGGCGCTCCATGTTGGCCGGCTCGGGGGCGGGAATCAACTCGGCGACGATCGTCGTGCGAACGTGCCCGTGGGTCTGCACGGCGAGTCCGCCGATCAGCACGTAGTCCACACCGTGCTCGGCCAGCGCGCGGAGGATGCGCTCGGCGTCAAGAGGAGCGTCAGCTTGCGCCACGCGCCTCCCGCCCCGCTCGCGCAAGGCGCGCGGCCATCCGGTTCCAGGAGATGCCAAGGGCGAGACGCTCGGCGGGAGAGCGGGCGGTGGCAACCCGCCGGTGAGCCGGATCGTAGTCCCGCTCCGGTGCAACGGCGGTGAGCTCGAGCCGCTCCCCCATCGCCCGCAGCAGCAGATCCAATGTCTCGACGCTGGGCGAGACCTCGTCCGCCTCCAGCCGGCTGATCGCCGACTGCTGGGTCCCAACCCGTCGCGCAAGGCGTTCCTGACTTAGACCTCGACGTAGACGTATCTCGCGAATCAGGTGCCCAGGAGTCACCCCGTGATCATAACAAATATGTGATGAGAAAGTTAGTCGGCGAGCAGCATCTCGACCTGGGACGAATCGATCGGGGGGGCGAGAAGGAAGATCTCGGTCCCCCAGGGCCGCCCGCGCTCGAGCGAGACGCGGCTGACGAAGGCCTCCACGCGGCGGCCGGTGGCCCGTTCGACGAGCGCTTCGTAGACGGGGCGGATCGCGTGGGAGAACTCTTCGCGCGTCGTCCGCACGGCCGTGCCGTGCCCGCCCTCCACCATCTCCTCTTCGGCGGAAGTCAGCTCGACGTCCATGACCACCGCCACGAACGCCTCGTCGATCCCAACCTGGAGATTCGTGGCAGGGCGCCCGTATGCCTCCTCGTGAACTCGCCTCAGCTCACGGATCAACTCGTCTTCGATTGGGTCCAACAATGGCCAGCTTTTTCCCACGGACCCCAAAACCTTCCTCCGCTGCCCAGGCGAAGGATAGCGAGCGGCGGGCGATTGGCCCAGGGCTTCGCCGCTGGGCGCGGTTAGACTTGTCCCATGGCAGACAAGGTGCCGAGCGGCGACGTCGGAGAGTTGGAGCGAGCGCGAGCGCTTCGCCTCGCGGCAGATCGCCGCGCGCCTATGAGCGCGCGGTTGGCACGCGTGCACGCGCTCTGCAGGCAGCTAAGCGCGATCAAGGGCACGGCCACGGTTCGTTGACCGAGTTCAACCTGCGCTCGCTGCTCGCAGCCCTGCACGACCATGAAGTCGAGTTCGTCGTGATCGGCGGCGTCGCGGTCGGCGCGCATGGATTCATCCGCGGCACCGAGGATCTCGATGTCGTCCCCAACCCTGATCCGGACAACCTGAAACGCCTTGCCGTTGCCCTGAAGGACTTGGAAGCCACCCTGCCAACGGCGGGCGACAGAGCCTTCAGCCCGGATGGCGACTTCCGTGTCATCCGCCGGGGAGGAAACGTCACCACCGCGACGATGTTCGGTGGCCTCGATGTCGTCCAGCGCGCTCAGGGTGTACCCGGCTATTCCCAACTTGCCGAGGACGCAGTAGAAAGTGAACTGCTCGGAATTCCGGTGAGGGTTTGCTCACTCGCTCGACTGCGCGAGATGAAGGCGGCTCAGAACCGAACTCAAGATCGGCTGGACCTAGAGAACCTTCCTGAGGAGTGAGCCTGTTGCGCCCATGCCGAAATCAAGTCTCCTTGGTCGCCCGAGAAGAGTTGCAATATTCGGATAGCGCCGGCCGGCCGTTACGGCCATAGTCGATCGCCCTGGAGGGCCTCGAGGAACGTCTCGACCGGCCAGGCGTCGATTCCGTCCTCGGTCCGCGTCGGCCGCTCGCCACGGTGAACGAGGATGCGCCGCCGCACCCCCTCCAGCTCGCCGATCGCTCGCAGGCCGGAGAAGTCCCCGGGGTGGACCCGGTGAGCGGCCCTGACCTCCAGGGCGCAGAGCTCGTCTCCGCGGCGCAGCACGAAGTCAACCTCGAGCTTTTTCGAGCCGGTGGGCGCCCAGTAGGCGAGTCCATCGCCAAGCTCGCGCTCGGCCATGTAGGTACTGAGCAGCGCGTGCACCCAGCCCTCGAGCAGTGGCCCGCTCTCCTCTGGCGCAACCGGGGCGTGAATGCCCTTCGCCGCGCGAGCGACGCCCGCATCCATCCAGTAGAGCTTGGGGTGCTTGCGCTCGCGCACGCGCAGCCGTGCCTCGTAGGCCGGCAGCCGCTTGGCGAGGAGCGTGTCCTCAAGCACCTCCAGGTAACCCTCGACGGTGGTGCGGGCGACGCCGGCGTCGCGAGCGAGTCCGGCGATGTTGAGAAGCTGGCCGTGGAAGAGGCCGGCGACGGGCAGGAAGCGGGCGAAGCCGGGCAGGTTGCGAACCAGCGCCTCCCCCTTGACCTCCTCACACAGGTAGAGCTGGACGTAGGCACGCAGCGTCTCGTGCGGCTCCTCGGAGGCGAGGACGAGGGGCAGCCCGCCGACCTCGAGGGCGCGATCGAGGTCGAAGTCCTCTCCCAGCTCCTCGGGGGTGAGGGGGAACATCTCCCGCCATAGGGCGCGACCGCCCAACAGGTTGACCCCAGCGGCGCGAAGCTTGCGGGCGCTCGAACCGAGCAGCGCGAAACGCAGTCCACCCTGCTCGATGAAGCGGTGCACCTCGTTCAGCAGGCCCGGCAGGCGCTGGATCTCGTCGACCGCGACCCAGCTTCCGGGTTCGAGGCGCCGCAGCTCGCCGGCAAACGGAGCGGGATCGGCAAGCAGGCTCTGATAGAGACTCTCGTCGAGCAGGTCGAAACGGTGGGCATCGGGGAGCTGCTCCCCGATCCAGGTGCTCTTGCCCACTCCGCGCAGGCCGAAAAGGAAGAAGCTGTCGCGGGGAACGCGGTACATTCGCGGCAACGCACGCAAAGACATGTTGCCGTTATTTTACCGGGAAAAATGACGGCAAGCCTGTAAAATCGACCTGCGAACGGACCGTGAAAGAGCGGCCCCAGGAGAGCACCCGTTGGGGCCGCCCTCATTCCGCCCGCACATAACCCCCGGCCGTCGTTTCCAGCACGATCGAGCCCACCGCGGTCGCGTTCTGGCCCCTCAGTTTCAGGCCGGTCGTCGTGGCAGAGGTGAGTTCGATCTTCGAGCTGGCGTTGGAGTAGAGGCCGTAGGCCGAGCCGGTGAGGCTCCAGGTGCCGTTCAGCGCTTCATAGGCTTTCGAGCCGGCACAACCCGAGACGGTGAAGGTGGCGAAGCTTTCCCCTTCTTTGGGGGTCAGCTTGACCTCGGCTTTTTCTTCGATCAAGACCAGTTCAAGCCGGGTGACGGGGCTGGCGGTGTTCGTGACTTTGCAGCCTTTTTCGCCCCAGGTGCCTTCGGCTATACAGCCTTTGTATTTGACTTCGCCGCTGCCGCCGCCGTTGCCGCCGCCGCTGGGGTTTTCCAGCGAGGGGCTGGCGACTTCGGTTTCGCAGGTGAAGGGGGTCGAGATGCCCGACTGAACCGAGCTGAAGGTGATCAGGTTGCCTTTGGCGGTGATCGTGGTTTTTTCGGCTTCTTTGAGGGCCAGGATTTCCCATTCGTTGGGGGCGCCTACGCTGGTGCATTTGCCGCTCGAGTATTTGCCGCCGCCCTGTTTGGCACAGGCCTGCCAATGCAGCAGCGCCACGGCCTGGGCGGAGATGTAGCCGCCGGCTGTGGTTTCCAGCACGATCGAGCCCACCGCGGTCGCGCTCTGGCCCCTCAGTTTCAGGCCGGTCGTCGTGGCAGAGGTGAGTTCGATCTTCGAGCTGGCGTTGGAGTAGAGGCCGTAGGCCGAGCCGGTGAGGCTCCAAGTTCCGTTCAGCGCTTCGAGCGCTTTCGAGCCGGCACAACCCGAGACGGTGAAGGTGGCGAAGCTTTCGCCTTCTTTGGGGGTCAGCTGGACCCTGGTTTTGCCTTCGACGATGGCCAGTTCGAGCTTTGTGACGGGACTGGCGGTGTTGGAGACTTTGCAGCCTTTTTCGCCCCAAGTGCCTTCCGCTTTGCAGCCTTTGTATTTGATTTCGGCGTTGCCGACGCCGTTGGCACCGCCGCTGGGGTTTTCCAACGAGGGGCTCAGGACTTCGGTTTCGCAGGTGAAGGGGGTCGAGATGCCCGACTGGATCGTGGCGAAGGAGATCGGGTTGCCTTTGGCTGCGATCGTGGTTTTCGTGGCTTCTTTCAGGTGCAGCAGTTCCCATTCGTTGGGGGAGCCTTCAGTTGCACATTTGCTACTGGAGAAGCGCCCGCCGGTCTGTTTGGTGCAGCTCCACCACTGGGGGGTCAGAGCCGTCGTGAAGGACTGATCGGCGCCGCGGGTGAGGCCGAGGCTGTTTTCGGCGACCACCCGGAAGTGGTAGGTCGTGTTCAGTTTCAGGCCTTTGACCGCGTAGCTGACGTGCTGGGAGAGATAGGAGGGGCTCAGGTCACCCGCCGAGACGCTGGTGCCGTGTGCGGCTTCGCCGGATTTGTATTCTTTCGTGTCGTATTCGAAGGAGTAGTGGGTTTCGTAGCCGTTGGGGTTGACGCTGGCGTTCAGCGTCGGTTCGGCGGTTTTGGCGTTGGTGGCCGCTTCGGTCGTCGCGTTCGGTGGGTTGGGGACTTTCTGGGTCGAGCCCTGCGCGAGGGACCAGCTCCATCCGTCGTTCGCCTTCCAACCCACCGACTCGCACCTCAGCGAAGCGCAGGAGACGCCCAGCAGCGCGCTGGGGTTTTCGATCCCGTCGGAGAGCCCCGGGAGCGCGATCGACTCCATCCATTGTTCGCTCCATTCAATGCCGTTCCAGCGCAGCGAGAGCGGCTTCTGCATTCCGTCCTGGTAGGAATAGATACCTACCGCCACGCACAGGGTCGACAACGAGCAGGATACGTCTTCCAGGATTCGCACTTCGCCCTGGCGCAGGGCCGGCAATGACTGCAGTGCCCACGAGGACCCGTTCCAGCGGGCGGCCATAGCATTCTGTACCGAGGAGGTCGTCCGGTACCAGCCCACCGCGATGCATGAGCTTTCCGAGCTGCAGGAGACGCCGGTCCAGGTCAATTCGCTTTTGAGGTCAGCTGGTTCGGGCATCGACTGGATCGTCCATTCGGTCCCGTTCCAGGTCTCCGCCAGCGATTTGTAGTTTTCGCCGGGGGAATACCTTCCGATGGCCTTGCAGGAGGTCGACGATGTGCAGGAGATCCCACTCAAGTTTGTTTCGACCGCTCCAGCAGGGACCGGCACGGACTTCGTTTTCCATTCGCTGCCGTTCCAGGTCTCCGAGAACGGGGATTTGGCTTTCCCTGCTTGGTACCAGCCGACCGCCATGCAGGAGCTGGCGCCGGTGCAGGAGACCGATTCGAGCTGAGCTGCTTCGGTCGCTTCGACAGGGTTCGGAACGGTTTGGGTGCTCCATTCGCTGCCGTTCCAGCGCTGCGCCAGCGGCGCCAGGGGCGAGCCCCCGCTGCCGACCGCCGTGCAGGCGTTGGACGCGGTGCACGAGACCCCCGTAAGCGTCGCCTTCCCGATGTTGGCCGTTTTCTGTTTGATCCATTCGCCGCCGTTCCAGCGGTTGGACCAGGCGAGGGGTTCCAGGCTGTTCTGTTTGGTGCGCCAGCCCACTGCCATGCAATCGGTGTCCGAGGAGCAGGAGACCGAGGTAAGCGGGTTCAGCCCCGTTTCTTCGTTGAGAGTGGTCTGGATGCTCCAGGTCTGGGTCTGGAAGGTGCGGTCAGAGCCGTAGGTCTTGGTGGCGCCGTGGGCCGCTACCAGCCGGTAGTGATAGGTCCCATCAGGCAGGCCACTGAGGCTCTGGGCGACGCCCTTCCACAGCGTCCCCGAGCCGGCGCTGGCGCTCGAGGTGCTGAAGCCGTAGGAGGCGCTCGGCCCGTATTCAAAGTAGTAGGTGGTTTCGGTGCCCGCCGGGTAGACGGCGCCGATCAGCTTGGCGCCTTCGGCGCTGCGATGCGAGGTGCCGCCAGTCCTCGCGCCGAAGGTGGAGAGTTCTTCGAGGGGTCCGGCGGGGGTGCCCCAGCCGGTCGGCCCGTCATAGCCCTCCTGGGCCTGGCAGAGGTACTCCTTGCGACAGGTGCCGTTCACGCCGCTCGTCACGTCGTTCAGCTTGCGGCGGTAGAAGGCTTCGGGGCCTTCTTCGCGCACGGCTTTGGGTGCCTGGGCCATGATCCCGGCGATCAGCGGCGCGCTGACGCTGGTGCCGCCGATGTTTCCCCAGCCTTCCTGGTAAGGGGTGCTGTAGACGGAGACGCCTTCGGCCACGGCCGCGACATCGTTGCCCATCCGGGTTTCGCAATCGGGGTCGCTCTGCCAGGCCGGCTTGGCGACGTATTTGCTGCAGCCGCCGCCGCTGAGTGGCCAGACGTGCTCTGACCAGCCGCGGGCGTTTTCGGCTTTTTCCAGTTCGGTGCCGCCGACGGCGATCACGGTGGAGGCCGCGGCCGGCCAACTGGGCTGACCGGCCAGCGCGCTGCCGTAAGTGAAAGCGTAGGTTTCGAAGTCATATCCCGAGTCTCCGGCCGACACCGTGATCGGGATCCCGGGGTGGTTGTAGGCGGCAGCGTATTCGGTGCAGCCTTTTTCTTTCGGGCAGAGCACCTGGTAGTTCTGCATGTAGCCGTAGCTGTTGCTGATCGCCGTCGCTCCCAGTTTCACTGCCGTTTCGACTGCAGCGGCGGTTTGGGCCGGGTATTCGTCGCTTGCCTGCACGAGCAAGAGGTTGCATTTCGGGCAGACCGCCGAGACCATGTCGAGGTCGAGCGCCGACTCTGCTGCCCAGACTTCGGGGCCCGGCGCCGGATAGTTGCCTTCTTCGCCTACCTGGTTGACTTTGTGAAAGCAGCCGTTGGCTTTGGTGCAGGCTGGCAGGCCGTACTGTTTGCGGTATTCGGCCAGGTCGGATTCGGCGGCTTCATAGCCGTAGGCGTCGATCACGGCCACGGTTAGGCCTTCGCCGCCGCTGCCTGAGATGCCGTAGGCAGATTGCAGGTCAGCGGGAGACCAGCCGCCTTCGACCCCGCTGCCTTCGAGCATTGGCCCACCCCCGGGCGGGTAGTAGTGCGAGCCTTTCTTGACCGGCTCGGGTTCGATCACGATGTTGCACTGCACGACGACCTTGCCGCCGAGCGGGCAGGGGGTGTAGGGCTTGGTCTTTGAGGGCTTCTGCGAGATCCCGTGGAACCCGCCCTTGGCCGCCGCGCCAAGTGCGGATGGGGTCAGGGGTGCGGAGCTAAGCGGGGCGGCGTTTGCCGCCTGGGGGGCGATGCAAAGGAACAAGGCGCAGGCGAGAACAGACACCCTGACTGAACCGAATCGAATCACTCTCATCATCTCCCCTTTTCGCGCGCCGCTCAGCGGCCACCCATAGACACGTCTGTGAACGTCGGGCCGATTCTCTTGATGCCCGCCAACCTCCGCACCACCAATGTGCGGAGGAAAGGGGGCGAAAATCAAGCAGGCTGCTGGGGCTCACGCTCACCCAGGCGCAGAGCGAGCGAGAGCTCCAGGGCACAGCAGCCCAGATGGCGACCGATTCGCTCCTCGGTTGCCCGTAGGCGATTGGCAACCGTGCTGCGGTTGATTCCCAAAGCCGCCGCCGCCGAGCTGACGTTCTGCTCGGCGGCAAAGTAGGCGCGAAGCGTCTGCCTCGCAACCTCGCCCCCGTCCCTGTCTTGCTCCAACGGCTCGAGGTAGAGCTGGCGCAGCGAGGCGACGAGCAGGTCGTCCTGCAGGATCGAGGCCAGTAGGGCGACGTCGGCGTAGCGGGTGAGAGCGCGCTCGCCGCGCTGTGCGACGGTCATCGCGGCCAGGGCTTGGCGGTGGGTGAGGCGCCAGCTCGCCAGGCCGTGGCCGGGCTCGCCGACGGTGAGCGTCGCCTCGGCGGGAGAAAGCTGGCGAAGGGCGCACTCGATCTCCTCGAAGGAAAGGGCGCGGCGACGACCTCCCAGCCAGGCCCAGGCGCAGTCGGCCTCGCGCCGCAAGAGCAGCAGGTTGCAGTCTAGGGCGGCGGCGAGCTCGCGCAGCACCTGCTCGGACTGCTGGCCACTGGCGACCAAGCCGGTGTGGTGGGCTTCGAGGTCATAACCGAGCCCGGAGGCATCAAGCGGCTCGCCGGCGAGCAGGCGCTCGATCTGCTTGGCGCGGCGCTCCGCGGGGGAGCCGGGGCGGGCCGCTACCTCGCGCGCGTACTCCTCGCTTACCGCGCTGAGCAGGCGATCCAGTGCTGCTGCCTCGACCCAGAGCAACCGTTTCAGCGAGGAGCCGCCCGGTAGACCGCCTCTTTCTGACTCCTCGATCAGGAAGTCATCGAGCAGGGCGTGGCCAGCGAGGTAACGGCGAAGGACGGTGTCTAGCTCGACTCCGTTGCGGGCGGCGAGGCGGGCTTGGGAGAGCAGGGAGGTGGGGATCGGGGCGGGGCGGTCCTCGCTTCGCCTCAGGGCTTCGATGCCGTAGCCGAGGGCAGCGGAGACCGCTGTGCGCAGGCCGTCGAGGTAGGCGGGGTCTGAGTCCTCAGTTGGGTCGGCTACCGAGTAGACCCTGGTCAGGGTCGCCTCCTCGATCTCGCCGCGGCGTCGCTCGAGGCGCTTGCTGAGGTCGAGCACCTCTGCTGTGCTGGTGGCGGCTTGCCTCATCGCTGAGCCTCCCCTCCCTTGGGGCGCTTACTGCAGCGTCGCCTCCAGCTCGGTGGCGGCGCTCATGTTGAGCGTGCAACTTCCTTCGGGGGCTTCGCTTGAGCCCGTGCAGGTGCCCGCTCCTTTGCTCCAGGTCAGCTTGGTCGTGCCCTTGTTCAGCTTCCAGCTCAGGGTGATCGCTTCGCCTTCGTAGAAGGAGGCCCCGGCGTCCAAGCAGATGAAACCGCAGAGCAGGCCTGCGGGTTTGCTCTTGATCAGGGCCTGGCCGCCGCCTGTCTTGGTCAGCGCGAGGGAGAGCTTGGGGTCGGCTTCCCAGAGGGCCTTTACTTCGTGGTCTTCGCCCATGCTCACTTCGCAGCTTCCAGTTCCTGAGCAGTCCCCTTCCCAGCCGGCGAAGTGGAAGTGACGGGCGGGGGTCTGGGTGATCGTCACCGCTGTGCCCTCCTTGAGCAGGGAGGAGGCATGCTCGCAGGCATATGGGCAGGAGATGCCGCCGGAGGCTGTGAGCTTGCCTGGGCCAGAGCCATCTGCCTTGGTCAGGGTAAGGGCGTGGGCCGTTGCGAAGACGGCGCTCACTTCTTTGGCTTTGGACATCGTGACTGTGCACTGGCGGCCGTTGACTCCGCCTGAGTCGCAGTGTTTCCAGGCCATGAACAGGGAGCCTTCGTTAGGCGAAGCGGTGAGGGTGACTTTGGTGCCTTCGGCGTATTCGTCAGAGCAGAAGGGGCTGCAGGAGATCAGGCCTTTGTCGGAGGTGACCGTGCCTGGGCCTTCGACGGAGACGGTGAGGGGGATGCCTTCTTCTTCGGGCTCGGCTTCGAAGGAGGCCGCCACGGCTTCGTCTGCGGAGCCGATCGTGACCGCGCAGGTGGTGGCGGTCGATTCGTCGCACTGGGGGGTCTCCCAACCGGTAAAGAGATTGCCGGGCGTCGGGGTCTCGGTCAGGGTGACTTTGGCGCCTTCTTCGTATTGCCCTTCGCAGCTCGCTCCGCCGGAGGAGGTGCAGCCGGAGATCGTGCCGCTGTCGGCTGAGACTTCGCCTTCGCCTGAGACGGTGACTTTGAGGGTGTGGAAGACGGGGCCGCCTCCCCCTTCTTCGAAGCTAGCCGTCACCGACTTAGCTTCAGACATGGTCACTTTGCAGCTTCCCGTTCCCGAGCAGGCACCGGACCAGCCGGCGAAGCTTGAGCCTACGGCGGCTTTGGCGGTCAAGGTGACCGTCTCCCCTTCTGCGAATTCGGCGCTGCAGGTGACGCCGCAGGAGATCCCTTCGGGTTCGCTGGTCACGGTCCCTGAACCCGAGCCGCTCTTCGAGACGCTAAGCGCTTTGACCGCACCTTTGGGCTGGGCGAAGAGGTAGCCGAGCGCGGACTGGCCCGGTTCGCCGGTGCCAGCGTTGCTCGGCACCGGCGAGGGTGCGCCACCGTAGAGAGCGCCGGTGGGCCGCGCGGCCTCGAGCTTTCTGAACGGGTCGAAGGCCAGCGCGGTCAGATCGTCGCGTTCGGGGAGGATTTCGAGCTTGGCGGGTTCTTTGAATTTGCCCGCTTCGCAGGGCCCGAGCTGGTAGAGGACCTTGTGGGTGAAGCCTTTTTCTTTTTTGTAGGAGGTGAAGAAGGGTTCGCCGGTGCGCGGGTCGATCGTCATCGCGACGAGCGATTCTTTGGCGAAGTCGAAGCCGCAGAGCGGAGCGGGATGAGCGGCGGGGTAGGGTTCGGGGCTCTGGGCCGGTAGCTCTTCGACGCTGCCTTGGGTGGCCGTGTAGAGGTGGCCGGCTTCGTCGAGGACCGGTTTGGTCGGATATTCGTTTTCGCCGATGAACCCCGCCGCGATTTCGCCCGCGTATTCGTATTCGGAGTAATCGCCCGGGGTCTTCGGGCGGAAGACCATCAACCGGTGGTAGAAGTTGTCTTTGGCGGCAGGGGAGTCGTTGAGGTCGAAGACGAAGGCTTCGCCAACGTCGTTTACGGCGATACCTCCCGTCCCAGAGGAGGCGTGAAAGAGGCTCGGAGTTTCGGCGACCTTCTTGTCGACTGCCGCCCTTTCGCCGAAGCGCGTGATGACCGCCGAGCCTTCGGCGTCGAAGACGCTCACCCGGCTGCGGCGCCCGTCGAAGACATAGACGTAACCGGTGCTCTGGTCGACGTCGATGCCGAGCGCGTCCGTCGTGTTTTCCAACAGCGCTTTGCACGGGTGTTCGGCTTTGCCTTCTTTGATCCCCAGCGCCGGGCCGCAGCGTTCGTAGGGGCCTGCGATCGACCGGGCTTCCCAGGCAAGGCTGAAGGCAAGCCCCTGGCCTTTGGGCACGTACATCGCCACGCGGGGGTATTCGCCGCCTTTGGTCAGCGCATACAGCGTCCCCCTCGGCACCCCGCCCGCTCCGGTGCGGTTGACAGCCATCGAGCTGACTCCGCCGAGCTGGATTTCTTCGTTGGCTTCGAGCTGTTCTTTAGTGAGCGGGGTGGCTGAGCCGGCGAAGACGCCGGTCTGTTCGTAGGTCGTGGCCCCGGCGCTCGGCGCGAGGGCCAGGATCGAAAGGGCCGTGAAGGCGGCCAGGGCCGCTCTGGCGCGAGGGGCTCTCATCGTTTGCCGCTCCCTCGCTTGTGGCGGTTTGCCTTCTTCTTCTTCTGCTGCTGTTTGCAAGCTGCCTGCACCTTCGGCTTGGCGGTGAAGGCACGCCCGTTGTGGGCCCGCATCCGCACCAGGGCGGAGCGATCGGCGCAGAAGCCTTCGGTGAGCACGATCAGCCCCTTCTTGCCGCCGAAGAGCTTGAGGCGGAAGGAGGAGACCGGGGCGTCGGGGGCGGTTTCGAAGGTGTTGCGAAGCGCCTGGTGGACGGAATCTGTTTTCCCGACGAGGGTGAATTTGATCGGCTGGGAGTCGGGGCCTTTGAAGGCGAGGACGAGGTCGGGAAGCAAGCGTTCGCCGCCGTTTGAGCGCAGGTAGACGTTGCCTTTCAAGGGGTAGCCGAGCAATGGCGTCATCGCTTCGGCCGTACCGTAGATCGAGCCCGCCGGGCATTGTTCGGCTGCGAACTGCACCCTGGTGCAGACGGTCTTGATGTGGGCCTGATCGAGGAAGGCGGTCGGCGGCAGCTTGACCTGGGCAAAGGAGACGTTGGCGTCGCCTTCTCTGGGAGTGAGGGTGGCGGTGAGCTGCGGATGGGAACCGCGGTTGGTCTTGCCCTTGAAGGCGATCTTCAGGGCGGGTTTGAAGCCGAGGCCCTCGCAGCCGCCGAGCTGGAAGCGGTTGGAGAGGGCAGCGCTGGCGCCGGTGGTGCTCTTGACCTCGCCCGTGACCGCCATCACTTCGCAGCTGGTCGGGTTCAGCGTGAAGCCTTCGCGGTCGGTGTTGACTTCAACCGAGCGCACGTCGAGCGGGATGCCCTTAAGGATCGTCGGGATCGGGTCGCTTTTGACCGTGACGATCGCGGTCGATTCGTCGACGTAGAGGCCGGCACGGGAGACCACCGCGCCGAGGTCAAAGGGGCCCGCTACCGCCGGGGTGACGATCGCCAGCGAGAGGGGAGCGCCCTTGTAAGGGCCGGCCAGGTAGATCTGGCCTTGGACGTAGTAGGGGTTGGTGCCGGCGCCGGCGGCGACGGTAGCGGTGCCGATCCGCGAGTCAGGGGGGCAGGAGGGTGCTGCTAGCTCTTGGGCGCCTCCTCCCTCTGCTTCCCTGGCCTTGGCGGCGTCGATCTGTGCCTCTGGGCAGTAGGGGACGCCGGCGAGCTTTGCCGCCAGCCCTTGGGGCAGGGTGGCGTTGATCTGGCTGAGGCGCTGTTCGCCGTCGGAGCGGCTGAGGCGGAAGAGGAAGGGGGAGTAGGCGCCGGCTAGGGGGGCTGTGGTGCCGGCTTCCAGGGTTGGGTGCAGGGGCAGCTGCGCTTCGCTTGTTGCGCAGCTTGCGCCCCCTGCGCCAGAGGTGATCGTGAAGGGGGCTGTGCGCACGGTCGCCGCTTCGGGGTCTGAGAACGGGTAGAGCTTGGCGGTGGTGGTGTAGGAGCCGCAGGTCTGCGGGGTGATCAGCGGCGCCCTTGGCCCTTCGCGGAGCTTCAGCTCGATCGAGGAGTAGGGGAGCGGTGGCAGACCCGTGGCGATCGTGCTCAGCTGCCCGGTGACCGGGTCCGCGTGCACCTCGGCGGCCTGCTTGATCAGCACGCCGCGTTCGGGGACGCGGGCGACGACGTAGATCGCGAGGAAGGAGCCCGATGGGTTGTCTCTGGGTGCCGCCAGGTAGACCGACCCTTCGACGGCTTCGTCGAGCAGCGGGGTGTGGGCGATCAGGGTGCCGAGCTTTGAGGCGTCGGGGCAGCCCTGGTCGGTCAGGCTCACGGCTTTGAACTGTTCCCATGTACAGGCGGCGATTCCGTTTGCCGAGGAGGGGTTGACGGAGATTCCAGGCGGCAGGTCGAGTTCGAGCTTCTCCGGCTCGGTTTCGGTTACCGCTCCGTCTTTGGGATTGAGCAGGCCTTTGTTGGGCAGTTTCAGGCCGAAGCTGAGACCCGCTGGGCTGTCGGCTGCCCCAGTCGTGGGGGTGGCGCCGATCGAGGGGTCGAAGGGCACCGCTTCGCAGCCGATCAGGGGCGCTGGGTTACCGGCCTCTTCACGCGCCGGCGCCGTTTCGGAGACGAACACTCCCGGGTTGTCGACCGAGTCCGCGCTCACCGTCAACAGGGGCGGCGAGCCGCAGGCGGTGGGCAGGGTCAGGTAGGGCAGAAGCGGGGCGTTGGATTTGGCTTCGCTTGTCCCGGTTTCCGGCCCGCGCTGCGGCGTATGGCCTTCGTCCGCCGGCGCCCCCCACAGCGTCGCCGTCACCGCTGTAGCTTCGATTGGCAGATTCGTGGCCGCCACCCGTACTCCATAGCCTGTCTCCGACCGCACCGTCGCCGACTGCAGCGCGACGAAGCCAGTCGAGCTGAACCCGAACTGCGCCGCCACTCCCGGCGGCGGGGTCAGGTTGTAGAGCGGGCCGATCGCCGAGCCGACTCCTGGCAGGAATACTTTCAGGATCCCGATCTGAGTGGAGGGCAGGCAGTTGGGGATCCCACCTTCAAAGCTCTGTCGCGGGCAGGAGGGAATCGCGTTGGGGTTGCCGACAAGTCCCGGCGGCGCGTCGATGATCACGTCGCGCATCGAGCCGCCTTCGCTCTGCCCGCTTCCGTCGGTCTTCAGTTCGAACTCAACCGTGTAGGAGTAGGGGTGGGCGCCGGCCTGGCGCTCGACCGCGCCATTGCGATCCAGCGCCGTCGCCTTCACCGAGCCCGGTACGAAGCCGAAGTCCGCTTGCGCCAGGGTCGGGGTCGCGAGCAACGCGCAGAGCGCGGACAGGACGATGATCGCGCGGCGGGTCACTTTGCACCTCCCCGCGCCTTGCTGGCTCTCTTTGTCTTGTTGTTGTGTCTCGCTCGCCTAGGCTTCTTCACGCACCTGCCCCTGCGCATGACCTTGCCCTTGTTGCACCTGACGTTGCCGGTTCCGGTGAAGCTCTGGGAGGTCGGCGATCCCTTCGGTGGAGGCAACACCGCCGGCTGACACGCTTCTGCCTGACAACCGCCCGAGGAGCCCGAGGCTTCCGGGAACCCACCTTCGACCCGCGCGTCATAGAGGTCGATCAGTTCATCCTTGTCGGCCGGGACCAGGCGGTCGCGGGTGGTGAAGAAGACGTTGTCACCGCTAGCGTCGATCGCCAAGAGGTTCGAGTCGGTCGCCGCCCGCCCGCCCGAGATCAGCGACACGCAGCCGGCTTCGCGTGTGCAGCTTCCGATCCCCTGCGGCTCGTACTGGTAGACGTCTTCGGCGCGGCCGTTGGTGTCGGCGGGGACCAGCGCGTCCTGGCTGTCGAAGTACAGGCGCCCGGAGTCGGTCAGGTAGCGGGGCTGGGGAAGGGAGCCCCTAGCGCCGAGGATCGTTCGCAGGACGCTCGGCCCCAGCGGCACCGCGTTGCCCGGGTTGCAGGAAGGACACACGAGCTCATCTGTCGCCGAGTCGTAGAGAAAGACCTCGGCGCAGGGGCCGGATTTGAATTCTTCAGTACCGGAAACAACGTTGCAGGGCCCCGTGTTGTCGTAGCCGGTCAATGGTGCCTGCGAAAGGAAGGTCACATAGCGCCCGCCGGGGCTCGCCTCGGCAGTGCGAACCGCCGGCGAGGCCTGCCAGGCGCCAATTTCAATGTTGTCAGCCGCCAGCAGCGTCCCCACGAAGGTCGTGGAGCCTTCGATCCAGGCGTAGAGGTTGTCCTTGCCCGCCTGCGCTTTAGCTCCCTGGTCGTTTTCCTCTTCGCCAGTGAGGACCGCCGTGTCGACGAAGTAGACGTGGGAGAGGTCTTCGCTCTGGCCCGCAATCCCAAGGAAGCCGCCAGCGCCGCTCGTCAGGTCGGGACCCGCTTCATAGGACGCGGCTTCTTCGTTGAATTCATAGATCTGCCCGTTGGAGAGCAGGACCGAGGAGCCGTCTTCGGAGGCAGTGAGGAAACAGGCACGAAGCGCGAGAGCCACGCTTTCCTTGCAGCTGCCGGGGCCGGGAACCTCGAGCGTGCCGAGGCCGTCGAGGCGGGCGTAGGTCCCACCGTCTTCGCCAGTCCAGAAGACGCGCGAGCCATCACTTGAGACCGCATGAGTGAAGACAGTGACGGCGGGGTTGCCGCTTTTCAATAGCTTGCCCGAGCCGAGCGCCGCGCCTGGGGCCGGCACTTCGCTTCCCGGCGCCAGGTTAACCTGAGTCAGGACCCCACCGCTCCATTCGTAGAGGTTGGTCTTTTCGCCCGCTTCACCCGCTTCGGAGGTGAGCGCGTCGTTGGCTTCGAAGAAGATTCGCGAGACGTCGGCCGAGGCACCGACAAAGGTGAGATTGAGGCTTTCGAGGCCGTTGGTTGGGAGGCGATGGATGAAGGAGTTGCTGCTCGTAAGCAGCGGCCTGAGCTGCGCCGGGGTGTCGGTCGACTGTCGGTAGAGGTTGGTGAAGTCGGTAGGCGCTTCGGGGACGAGCGAGGGTTCGCCCTGTTCGAGCAGACCCTGGCTAAGGCTGACGTCGAAGAACTTATACCCCTGCCCCCTCTTGCTGAACAATTGTGAGGGCGTCAGGTTGACGCTTTGCCACCCGCTTTCGCTACGGCGGGCGATGTACTGATTTTCAATGAGCGCACCTTCTCCAGGAACGAACGCGCTGCCCTCGTAGACGACCCCATTGCCGTCCGGGGCACTCTGCATTGGGAAGTGCGTGTATCCATCGCCTGGCTTGCATTCCACCTTCGGACAGCTCTTCGTTCTTGGGTCTGCCGGCAGCACTTGGCCGCTGTTCTTCTCCACTGGTGAGACCAGCTCATAGAGCCGCCCATCCGATTGAAGCGAGGCCCCCACTTGTGCCGTTGAAAAGCTCTCCGCTTGACCCTTGTCATCGCAGACTTTCCCCGGTTCGCTCGGCGCGCAGTGGGTCTCCACCACGACTCGGTAGACGTATTCCCTGCCGGGAGTGAGACCACTGAGTACCCCCACGACGCTTACCGAACCCTGGCTATTGCCGGCAAGCGCACCGCCGGGCGGCGCTTCGCTTGCCCCGTTGAAGCTCCCGCCCCCTTCTTCGTAGGCAGTGCGCGTCAGATATTCGAAGACGTAGCGAGTCTGAAAGCCTTTCGGGTTAATCGTCGCCTGCAACTTCGCCGTCGTTTCACTCGTCCGCAGGACCGACTCTGCTTCGACAACCGGGGTCTTTTCTTCAATTGGAGCGAAAATGTAGCCGAGTGCCGTTTTGCCAGGTTCCCCTTTCCCGACTCCGGTTTGCGGCGTCTCACTCGGTGCCACGCCGTACAGCAATTCCAGATCTGGATTGACAGCCATTCCATAGAGCTCATCTCGTTCAGGCGAGACCGATATCGCCTGTCCGCTCGGCGTGAACGTCCCTCCAGCACATGGGCTGAGCTGATGAATGTGCTTATCCTTATAGGTGTAGTAGAAAATTTCTCCCGATTTAGTATTTACCGCAAACCCCGTGATACCACCCCCTTTAAGGGTAAAGGTGCAAACCGGCGCAGAGGGTTGCGATGGATCGTACTTTTCGATGTAGTCCGACTGATAACCCGCCACATACAGATCACCTGCGGCATCAATCGTCGGATCAGAAGGGAAGTTTCCAGTAGTTCCAGTGGCTATGTCCTGCCCCTGCCCCGCATATACGTAGTGTTTGATGCTCCCCGGCGTTTCAGGTTCAAAGACCATCACCCGATGGTAGAAGTGGTCCCCAAAATTTACGTCGAAGAGGAAGACTTCCCCTGCGCTGTTAACAGCTAGTCCGCCCGGATACAGTGCTTGGTGAATTCTAGCCGGAAAGTCTGCGGCCGTTTCCGATTCACTGGCTCTCACGGCAAACCGCGTTGAGAGTTCTTCTGAGCCATCGGGTTTGTAGACCGACACAGTGGGTTGGCCTAGGGCCACACGAGTGTTGAGCACGTACACGGCGCCCGTTAGCTGGTCTATTCCGATGCCAGCTCGCCCCACGGTTGCGCTTGGGTGGGCCGTACATGGCGATAGGGACGCGATGTTGCCGCACCGATTCGGAATGCCTTCAGTTTCGCTTATCTCCCATGCAAGTTCGAACTGTCCACCAGGGCTGAACCGGGCAACTCGTACTCCTCCCCCCACTCCCCCAGTTACGCCCACGGTGTAGACCGTCCCCGGGGTCACTTCTCCGGAGCCGTCGACATTGATCGCCATGTCGCTGACCCCACCGAGCTGGATTTCGGGCCCTTCGCCAAAGGTTTCGACCTGCTCGAAGGTGGCGGCCTGGGCATTGGGGGCAAGGGCGAGAATGAGGACTGCGGCGAACAGCGCCGCCGCAAGCTTCGCAACCTCGATCGCGTCGAGTCTTCCCCTCGTCCCAACTTGCATGTCCCATTCCTCTCTCATGTCCCGTATTTCTTGTCCTAAGTCCTCCCCCGCTCCCTGGCCGGGGGTACCGCTTACTGCGAAGTCCTTGTGCTGCTTGGAGCCTGCGCCCCGGGAGCCGGTTGGCTCCCGGGGCTTTGGCTTGTTTCTAAGGTGCTGCTCACTTCTTGCTTCCTTCAGTGGATCTCGCTAGTTGAACTCCGCCAGCAGCGGGTGCGAGGAACTCATCGGCACCGAGCAGGTCAGGGCGTGCCCGGTGCAGGTGCCCGCGCCGGTGAGCCAGGTGACTTGGTTGGTGCCTTTGCCCAGCGTGACCGTGACTTCAGCCGTTTCGGAGGCGTAGAAGAACGCTTGCGCCGCCGTGCAGGTGAGGCCGCAGTTGATGTTGGTCGGTTTGGTCTTGATGAAGCCCTGGCCGCCGCCTGCGCGTCCTTCGCTTGTGTCTGTCTTGGTGAGGGACAGCACGTTCTTGGCGTCTTCGGCGTAAACCTCTTTGATCGCGGAATCCGAGTTGAACGAGGCGATCGTGCAGGTTTCAGCGGTGACGCCGTTGCAGCTGGCCGCAGAGCCGGTGCCGCCGGTGAATTCCACGAAGTGGAAGTGCTTGGCGGGCTTGGCTTTGACCGTCAGGCTGCCTTCCTTGTAGAGGGCGCTGGAGGAGACGCAGGCGTAGCCGCAGTTGATCCCCCCGGGCGCGGTGCCCATGATGCCCTGGCCCAAGTTGCCTTTTTCGTCTTTCGTCTTTGAGGCTTCGAGTTGGAAGACTTTGTAGAACTTGACGCCTACCGTCTTCAGCGAGCTAGTCGCCGTGACCGTGCACTGGCGCCCGTTGACGCCACCGCTGTCGCAGCCTTTCCAGCTCTTGACCAGGTAGCCCGGCGCCGGCGAGGCGGTCAGCGTGTATTTGCCCGCGGCCAGCGAGGTTTCGCAGGATTTGGGTGCGGCGCCCGAGCAGAAGACGCCGCCCGGGTTGGAGACGACCGTGCCTTCGCCTTCTTCGATGTTGAGCTTGATGTTTTCGGCGCAGTCAGGTTCGCCTTCGGGACAGAAGACCGCGGTCGCTTCGAGTTCTTCCTGTCCGGTTACCCCTTGCAAGAGGCAGTATTCGGGTTCCCCGAGATAGGGGCAATTCGAGCCACCGGGTCCGCTTGGTACTCCCTTCTGAATCGTCCAGTCAGCGAGTTCGGAGCCGGGAGCGGCGGTGGCCAACAGCGCGATCCCGTAGGTATTCGGGCCGGTTTCTTCTGGTTCGTTTTCACAGACCCCGCTGGTGCTCGTGCCGTTGTAAGCGCATTCGATCGCCGGTTCGCCGGGTTCGTAGGGGAATTCTTCGATGCTCGTGACTTCGCCGCTGCCGGTGCCGATGGCGTTGAGCTTGAAGCTCGGCGCGGCGAATGCCTGCGCGGCTGACACGAGCATCAGTGCCGCCACTGCGGCGAGCAAGATGGTCAGACGTCTCACTTAACTCTCTCCTTTTTTAAGAGCCCCTGCCGAGCCGCTCGCGGCGGCCTTTGGGGTGACCCTGTTTCCCTGAGTGACGGGCGATGCGGAGAGGACGACACGGGCCGTGTGGCCTGCGTCGAGTAGCGAGGTGACAGGAACGAGGGGGAGCAGATGACCTGGCGGTGAGGCAGCGCCTCGCCCGGAGCACGACCTCGACCGTGCCCTTGGCTGCTTCGCCTGGTATCTCAACTTCTCTCCCCTCCGCTGCTGTCGTGCCGTTCCCCGTGGGGGCCCTGGCCTGACCTCAGCCGAATCGGTTTCCCTTGTTTCCCTGCCCGCCGCGAGGGCGGGCTCCGTCGGTCCACCTGAGTGGATACTCGTGTTTACCGACCTGCGGAAGTGTAGATAGCCGTGTTTCTCTTGTCAAGAGAGGAGCGATTTCGCCTGGAAATGGCGCGATCGTCTAGTCTCTTGCGCCGATGAGGAAAGGATGGGAGCGCACTTCGAGCATCCTCGTGGCGATCGCGGTCATCGCGGTCGCGGCAACGATCGCCGGCTGCGGTGGCGACAGCGGCACGAGCAAGGTCGCCGAAGAAGCGGGCTGCAAGGACGTCAGCGCGCCGGAGCCGAAGGACGTCACCCTGCCGGAGCCGAAGCAGACCGTGAAGCCGGGCGAAAAGCTGACCGCGGTGGTCAAGACCAGCTGCGGCACGTTCGAGATCGCGCTCGCCACCAAGGTGGCGCCGAAGACGACCAATTCCTTCGCCTACCTCGCCCGCGAAGGCTTCTACGACGGGCTCGACTTCAACAAGATCGTGCCGGGCCTACTGGTCCAGGGCGGCGACCCGGCCGGCGACGGTACGGGCAACGCCGGCTACTCGATCGCCGAGCCGCCTCCCGCCGATACCAAGTACACCAAGGGCGTCGTCGCGATGGCGCGGGAATTCACCGAATCCTCGGGCCAGTCCGGCAGCCAGTTCTTCGTCGTCACCAGCGTCGAAGCGGGCTACCCGCCCGAATACGCCCTGGTCGGCGCAGTGACCAAGAACTACCCGGTGGTCAGACGCATCTCCGAACTGATCAGCCCGAAGACCGGCGAAGAACCGAAGATTCCGGTGCTGATCGAAGAAGTGACGATCGAGAAGGGTTGAGTCTCCGGCCCTTTCGAAAGGTCAGGAGAACGGGTTGACGCAGCTGACGCCCGCTCGCCGGACATCGGCGACGTTGCGCGTCGCGAGGGTGAGACCGGCCACCTTCGCCGCTGCGGCCAGCAGGCCGTCGATGACCGGAAGCGGGTCGGGCGCGTTCAACCTGCCCCACTCCTCGGCCGTCGCGCGGTCGATACCGAGGATGCGATCCCTGTGTGCGTCGGCGATGCGGTTGAGCCAGCTTTCGAGAGCACCCGCAGCGACGCTGTCGCGGCGTCGGATGCTCTCGATTCCCTTGCGGATCTCCCCCAGAGTGAGAACGCTGAGGAAGACGTCCTCGTCGGCCAGCTCGTTGAACCAGGCAACGACGTTCTGGTTCGCGCGCCTCCCCTTGCGCAGCTCGGAGATCACGTTGGTGTCGATCAGGTAGGGCAAGGCCCGCGGCGACGCTTAGAGATCCACCGGACGGCCGCGATCAGGTGGCCGCTCGAAGTCGCTGTCCTCGCCGACGTCAGGGATCTCGAGCAGGAGCTCCTTCAGGGAGGTCGGGGGGGCAGGCTGGCGCAGTGCGCCGCGGAGGATCTCACGGTGCTCCTCCTCAGCAGAGCGACCGTGCCGAGTGGCACGAAGCTTCAGCTCTCGAACCACATCACTCTCTATGTTCCGTACGAGAAGCTGCGCCAATCGAGTGCTAGCAATGATAGCAGCGCTGTTTTCCAGTGCGGATCGAAAGCCGGTTAGTTGGGCCACCATCAGTCTGAGGATAGGACGCGCCTCAGTTGCTCGGTAGCTACGTAGCTCGTGCTCGGGCCGCGGCCTCGTAGGTCGACTAGACCGGCGTCAAGGAGACGGCGGAAGTCGGCGGTGGCGGTAGCGGTGGAGACGTCGGCCTCGGTGGTGAAGCTGCTGCGATCGACGCCGCCCATCAGGCTCTGCTCGAGAGCGATGACCAGGCGCTCGGGCCAGCCGCGCGAGGCGACCAGGTCTTCGAGGCGGCTCCAACGCAAGGCGGCATCCTCGATCTGGTTGAGACGTTGGCGGGCCTGGGCGAGGTGGGCCTCGACGCAGAACGCGATCCAGCCGCTGGCATCCCGGGCGGGATCGTAAGCCGGGCCGTGGGCCTCGTTGAGGGCCGCGTAGTAGGCCTCGGTGTGGCGGCCGAGGTACTCCTCGATCGAGCCGAACTCGGGTGAGACCAGGCCCTCGCGGGCGAGGACGAGCGACTGCACGATGCGCGAGACGCGCCCGTTGCCGTCGCTGAACGGATGGACCGAGACGACGTGCAGGTGCGCCATAGCGGCGCGGACGACGACGTGGGCGCCGAGGTCGCCGGACTCGAGCCAATCGACGACCTCGGCCATCAGGCCGGGGACCTCCTCGGCCATCAGGCCGGTGACCTCCTCGGCGCCGGGGCCGCGGTAGACGAGGCGCCCGTCGCCGCCGGTCACGCCCACCGGCCCGCTGCGCCAGAGGCCCGGCCCGTCATTGCGCTGGAACGAGCAGGCGTCGAAGTGCAGGTCGAGGATCACCCGGTCGAGCCAGCGGAACGACGGGTCCCGCGCCATCGCGCCGACGTGGTCCATCGCCCGGGCGTAGCAAGCGACCGCCATCCGGTTCTCGTCGCCGGGATCGACCGACCGCTCGCCGCCGACCAAGGCCACCGCCTCTCCCCCTCCGACGCTGAAGCCCTCGATCGAGGTCGAGCCCTCGACCGCGGAGGCCCGCACCTGGCGTCGCAGGGCGCCAATCCAGGGCGCGGGTCGGCCGGTCTCCCGGCCAAGCTCGGCGCGGAGACGGTCGAGCTCGGTCAGCCCGGAGCGAAGCTCGGGCCTGAGTGTCGGCGTGGGAATCAGCACGCACAATAGATTAGACGATCAGTCGATTAATCGGCTAATCGACTGAAAAAGACCCAGGCTACGACGGCTGCTGCAGCACGGCGAGGACGTTGCCCGCCGGGTCCTTGAACCAGGCGATCGAGGGGCCGGGGCCGCGGGCGATGCCCTTCTCGTCCTGGTCGAAGCCCTCGTAGCGCTCCATCGCCACGCCCTTCGCGGTCAGCTCGTCGACGGCCGCGTCGACGTCGTCGACCTCGAAGTTGAGGATCGTGTAGGTGGCGGGGACGAAGTCGGGCTTGCGGTAGAGGAGCGTGTCGCGGCCGCCGGCGAGCTGGATCGAGAGCACGCCGAACTCCTCGCTCAGCTCCGTCACCCCCAGCCCGAGCGTCTCTCCGTAGAAGCGCTTCGCCGCCTCGACGTCGTCGACGGCGAAGCCGTTGGTCGCTTTCGTGTTCGCGAACATGGTGCGTCCTTTCCTTATGTGTCGAGGCCGGGGATCTCGTCGATCGGCAGCTCGCCGTTGGCGTTTTCGAGGTTTTCCAGGTCGAGACGGTCCTGCCCTCGCCCGGCAAGTCGCTTGAAGCCGACGAGCGTGCGAAGCGCAGCTACCCGAAATGGCCGATCGCGCCACGTCGCCTCGACAGCGCTTTTCCGGTTGATCCGCGCCCACTCCTCCTCGTTGCCGGAGGCGAGAAGGGGTTTGCGTCGGCGCTCAGATGCCACATCCCGAGTTTACGCCGAGACTTAGAAAGGGCAGCGGGGCCAGTCTCGCCGGACACTCAGCGCGAAGCGCGTCCGGCGAAACTGGCCCCGCTGCCCTACCCCAACTCAGGCATATACCGCTCGATGTGCTCCCTAAGGGTCTCCCGCACCCACTGCTGGGTCGCCTGGTCCGCGAGACGGTAGCGGCCGAGCAGCATCTTCTGGTCGGTGAGCGGCAGGCCGGCGATCTCCCAGCTGACGGCGAGGCGCTCGAAGAGCAGCTCGGAGCGGCGGCGCCAGGCGTCGTCCTGAGTGGTGGCCGCCGTCGCCGGGCCCTCGCGCAGCTTGGCGATCGTGCCCGGGCTGAGCGTCTCGCGCAAGACGAGGACGTTTCCCTCGGCGTCCTCGTAGGAGACGGACGGCGCCTTCTCGCGCGGGCGGCGCTTCTTGCCGCGCTTCGCCATCTCAGTAATCCCCCGCCGGAGGGCGGCGTGTGCGCTTGCGTTCGCCGGCCCGGCGCTTCTCTTCGAGGCGCTTCTCGCGCGAGGCGCGGGTCGGGCGGGTCGGGCGGCGGCGCGCCGGCTCGGCAAGGCCGGCGGCGATCTTCTCCGCCAGGCGGCGCAGGGCCAATTCGCGGTTGCGGGCCTGGCCGCGGGCATCCTGGGAGACCGCCGTTATAAGTGAGCCGCCGCGGCCGAGCAGGCGCTCGCGCGAGCGCTCGTCCAGCGCTCGGGAGGCCTCGACGTCGAAAACCGCTTCGACCCGCGAGGCGGTGACGTTCGCGTGCTGGCCGCCCGGCCCCGAGGAGCGGCTCGCCCGCAGCTCGATCTCGCCGAGCGGGATCGCCAGCCGGCCGTTGATTCTCAACTCGTCGGCGATAGGGCGTCGGCCTTCTCGGCCAGCTCGAAGTCGGCTGCCGTCAGCCCACCTGCGGAGTGAGTGGAGATCGTCACCTCGACCGTGTCCCAGGAGATCGCCAGGTCGGGGTGGTGGCCCATCGCCTCCGCCGGCTCGACCAGGCTCTCGACGAAGCGCACCGAGCCGACGAAGTCGCCGCATGAGAACTCCTTGCGGATCGCCGCACCCGCCCGCTCCCAGCCGTCGAGGCGGGCCAGCCGCTCCTCGATCTCAGCATCGCTCAGCAGCGCCATTGCAGACCCATGCTGCCACGCCGCCTCGCCGGGTGCAACGCGTTGTACACGCATAAGGGGGACAACGCGTTGCACCCTTCGGTGCACCCGGATGGATGGACGCTAAACCGGGGGGCCGCTCAGTCGATAAGAACCTCGATGTCCGAGCCCAGCAGCGAGCACCTGCGAGCGATCATCCAGACCCAGACGGAGATCGCCGCCAGCGATCTCGACCTCGACGCGACCATGCGGCTGATCGCCGCCCGCGGGCAGGAGCTCACCGACGCGACGGCCGGCGTGGTCGAGCTCGCCGACGGCGAGGACATGATCTACCGGGTCGTCACCGGCGAGGCGACGCCGTTCCTCGGCGTTCGGGTGCCGATGGCGGGCAGCCTCTCCGGGCTCTGCGTGAGCGAAGGGCGGGTCCTGCGCAGCGACGACACGCGGAAGGACCCGCGCGTGAACGTCGAGGCCTGCCGGCGGGTCGGGGCGCGCTCGATGCTCTGCGTGCCGCTCGTACACCAAGCGCGCACGGTCGGCGTGCTCAAGGTCTACTCGCCCGCCCCGCGGGCCTTCTCCTCCGGCGACGTCGAAACGCTTGAGCTGCTGAGCGAGCTGATCGCCGCGCACATGTCGCACGCGACCCTGCTCGCGGCCGAGGCGCACGGCGGCCGGCACGATGCGCTCACCGGCCTGCCCAACCGGCGCGCCTACGACGAGCGCCTCGCGGTCGAGGTCTCGAGGGCGTCCCGCTACGGCTGGCCGCTGACGCTCTGCCTGCTCGACCTCGACGGCTTCAAGACGGTCAACGACAGGCTCGGCCACCCGGCCGGCGACGAGGTCCTGCGCCGGGCCGCGGCGGTGATCGACGGATCGCGGGTCGCCGACGACAAGTTCCGCATCGGCGGCGACGAGTTCGCGCTGCTGATGCCGAAGACCCCCCGCGAGGACGCCGCGCTGGCGGCCACCCGCCTCTGCCACTCGATCGGCGAAATCGAGGTGGCCGGGGGCTCGATCGGCGCCTGCTTCGGGCTCGCGGAGGGCCTCGACGACCCCGCCGCCCTACACGCCGCGGCGGACCTGGAGCTGCTCGCGGCGAAGGACGACCTCTACGACCGCTGAGGGGCCTACGGCGTGAGGACGATCTTCAGCGCTTCGCGGCGGTCGTAGATCGCGTAGGCCTCGGCGGCCTCGTCCAGCTTCATGTGGTGGGTGACGAGCGGCGCCGGGTCGAGCTTGCCGGCCTCGAGCAGGGCGAGGACGCGGTCGACGTGGGCGATCACGTTGGCGAGGCCGAGGCGCAGGGTTAGGCCCTTGAGCCAGGCGAGGCCGAGCGGCACCTCGCCCTTGCCGGCGTAGGCGCCGATCCCCGAGACGACGCCGGCGTCGCGACAGAGGCTGACCGCCATCGCCAGCGGGCCGGGGTCGCCGACCGCGTCGACGACGACGTCCACCCCGCGCTTCCCGGTCGCCGCCCGCACGGCCTGCTTCGGGTCCTCCTCGGTGAGGTGGATCGGCGTGGCGCCGAACTCGGCCGCCATCGCCAGCCGCTGCTGCACCGAGTCGATCGCGAAGACCTTGGTCGCGCCGCCGGCCATCGCCGCCTGCACGGCGCAGAGCCCGACCGGGCCGAGGCCGAGCACGGCGACGCTGTCGCCGGAGCGCATGCCGGCGTGCTCGACGGCGTGGAACCCGGTCCCCATCACGTCGCCGGCGAAGAGCGCGACCTCGTCGCTCATCCCCTCCGGGACGCGCCGCAGGGCGAGGTTGGCGCGCGGCACGAGCAGTTGCTCGGCCTGGGCGCCCTGCAGGTCGCCAAGATGCGACCCGTGGCCGAAGGTGCGCTGGCGGTCGCAGCGGTGGTAGTCGCCGCGCAGGCACGGAGTGCAGGTGGCGCAGGCGACGTGGAAGCAGCCGAGGACGCGGTCGCCGATACCGACCCGCTCGACGTCGGGCCCGGCCGCCAGCACCGTGCCGACGAACTCGTGCCCGATCGTGAACCCCTTCTCGACCGGGACGCGGCCGTGGAAGATGTGCAGGTCGGAGCCGCAGATCCCGCTCGCCTCGACCCGGACCAGCGCGTCGTCGGCCGCAACCAGCCGCGGATCGTCCACCTCCTCGACCCGGACCTCCCCCGGCGCCTGAAACGTAACCGCGCGCATGCCCGCAACCGTAGTGGACCCGGGGCCGACGGGCCGAAA
>DASVFR010000037.1:0-101444 GCA_036379955.1 Solirubrobacterales bacterium | reverse complement strand
CGGGAGTTCCCCGAGACCCCACCCCCAACGTCCCAGCCCCATCCCTGCCGAGACTCAACCCCCGAGCGGACTTCACCTCGATTCGCGACCGCCCCTTAGAAGCCCGAGACGTGGATGAGCACCGAGGGCGACGATCCGGGGGCGTACGGCCAGCGCTCTTCTGGGAGAGCTTGGGCTCGGAGGTGGATCGTGGCCGTGGCGGTGATGTAGCGGAAGCGGTAGGTCGCGAGAAAGCGGCCGGTGTGGTCGGTGCGGGTGACGAGGATCGGGCGCCAGTGGCCGGTGGCCTCCTCGCGGTACTGGATCGCGACCAGCTTGCCGCGGCGTGGGATCGGAGCGCCCGGAGCGCGCACGTGACCGCTGAAGTGGACCGCTTCGCCTGTATGGAGCTGGTGCGGGGTCACCTGCAGCTCGACGCCGCTGCGCACGCGCAGGGTGAGGGGGCCGCGCGAGGCGGAGGCGAGGCGCTCGTCGCCGGGGAAGGAGACCGAGATCCGGCGCGAGGTGCCGGCGGGAAGCTCGAGCCGGAAGAGGCCGTGCGGGCCGGTGCGCACGCGGTCGACCCGGCGCCCATGCAGGGCGCCTCGGGAGGGCCGCGAGACGACGCGCAGCGTGCGGTGGCCGAGCCCCACTCCCTCGGCGTCGAGCAGGCGGCCGCGGAGGGTGGCGCCGGAGCCGAACGGAACGGCGAGCTCCGTGCCGCCGCGTCCACCTCGGCGCAGCTGGGCGTAGATCCGCGTCTTGGCGCCGGTCGCCCCGGCGCTGGTCGGCTGGGCGCGGCCCAATCCCGCCACCGGATCGCCCGCCACCTTGCGCACCGTCATCTGGGTGCCGTCCGCCCGGCGCGTCGTGCTCGCGGCGTTGCCGGCGGCATCGAGCGCCTCCGCCTGGAAGACGTAGGTGCCGGGGCTGAGATCGCTGGGCAGCTGGGCGATCAGCCTGGCCGCGTCCGCCGTCTCCCCGCGCTGGAACTTTGCTGGCAACTCGGCCCACTCCTTCGCATCGAGGCGCCGGTAGTGGATCTCGCCGCTCGCCGGGCCGGAGTGGGCGTCGCTGAGGTCGGCGACGACCTGCGCCGGCGTCGCCTCGCCGCCCGCCGCGGCCTCGAAGGCGACCCCGGGCGGTACGTCGTCGAAGCGCAATGGCAGAGACGCGGTCGCCGTGGAGGACTCGTTGCCCGCTTCGTCGCGCAGCCAGACGCTCAGCGTGTAGGCGCCGGCGTGGGGAGCGAAGAGGTCGTTCAGGCTGGTGAGGTCGCGACCGGCGACGAACTTGGCGCCGCTGTCGTAGCCAGCCGGACCGGCGATCCGCCAGGAGGCGCCGGCGATCGGGCTCGCCGGCGCCTGGTCGGGATTGGCCCAGGTGAGATCGAAGTCGTTGACGCGGCGCCAGGCGTCGCCGCCGCCGAGCGCCAGTTCGCGCGGGTGGGCCGGCGGGTTGTTGTCGATCAGGATCTGGCGGGGCGGCAGGCAGTTGACGTTGCCGGCGAAATCGGTGGCGCAGTGGCCGACCGTGTGTGGGCCGTCGCTGAACCTGGTCGTCGCAAGCTGGTAGTAGCCCTCGCGCTCCGTCGGACAGGGCCGCATCGTCGTCGCCCGCAGCTCACTGCTAACCGAGACCGTGTTGCAGGGATGGTCGTGGCCGAAGACCGGACTGCCGTCGATCGTCGCTTCGGTGCGCTTGAGCCCGGCGCCGACGTCGGTCGCCCGGTAGCCGAGCTTGCGCTCGCCGCGCAGCCAGCCGCCGGCCAGCATGTCGCCATCGATCGAGGAGCCGGGCGGGTTGTCGTCCTCGACGGTGATCGTCAGCGCTCGCACCGCCGACCAGGAGCCCGGATCGACGCTGCACCACTTGCTCTCGGCCCGGGCGCATAGCAGGCGGTCCTCGAGCGCCGGCTGGGGGGGCGAGAAGCCGGCGACGAAGTCACGCGCGGTGGTGTCGGTGGTCGAGGCGGTGGCGAAAGGAGCGAAGCCACCGCCCCAGGTGGCCACGCCGATGCGCTGCTCGATCCCGTCGTGGAGGGCGTGCCACCAGGTGCCGCTGACGCGGGTGATGCCGGTGCCGGCGGGCGCCTCCCAGCGCCAGCGCGCGTAGCGCGTGCCGGAGACCGTGCCCTGGCCATCGCGGGTGAGGCTCTTCAGGTGGGCGCCGTCGAAGGGATCGGCGCCGGGCGGAGTCGCGCAGAAGGAGTCGGAACGGAACTTGGCGCCGCCGGTGCTGTCGGCCCAGCCGGCGTCGGCGCCGACGTGCCAACCGCACTGGGCGACCGAGTACTTGCCGGCCGTCGCCTCCTTGGCCGCCAGCATCAACAGCGCCAGGGCCAGCGCGATTCCAATTGCGACGATGCGGCCGAGGCCGCCCCTTGTACCGGACATCCGTCTCCTCCTTGCTCGGGTGCTTGCAGGAGGACTAAGGGCGCGGAGGCCGTGACCTCTCCCCCCGGCCGGACGGAAGGGCCGCCGGCTGCCGCCGCAGCGCCTTTGCGAGAATGGCTCCGATGCCGCTCCCGACGCAGGATCAGATAACCGAGAAGCTGCGCGCCGTGATCGACCCCGAGCTGCGCCGCTCAATCGTCGAGCTGGGCATGGTGCGCTCGATCGAGGTCAAGGAGAGCGGCCGGGTCGAGGTCGTCGTCTCGCTGACGACCGCGGGCTGCCCGATCCGCTCGCACTTCGAACAGGCCGTCGCCCAACAGGTCTCCGAGCTGGAGGGCGTAACCGAGGTCGCGGTCGGCTTCGACGTTCTCTCCGACGAGGAGAAAACGCGCCTGCAGCAGACGCTCGGCCGCGGCAAGCTGCCGGCCGGGGCGCTTGCCCAGGTCAAAAACGTGATCTGCGTCGCCTCGGGCAAGGGCGGCGTCGGCAAGTCGACGATGACCTCGAACCTGGCCGCGGCGCTGAGCGCCGAAGGCCACCCCGCCGGGGCGCTTGACTGCGACGTCTACGGCTACTCGATCCCGCGCATGCTCGGCGTCAACAGCAAGCCGGACGTGAACGCGGAGCGCAAGATCCTGCCGCTGGAGGCCGCCGGTGGCGTCAAGGTGATGTCGATCGGCTTCTTCGTCGAGGAGAACTCGGCAGTGGTCTGGCGCGGGCCGATGCTGCACAAGGCGATCCAGCAGTTCCTCGAGGACGTCGCCTGGGGCGAGCTCGAGTACCTGCTGCTCGACCTGCCGCCGGGAACCGGCGACGTCTCGATGACCCTCGCCCAGCTGCTTCCGCAAGCCAAGTTCGTCCTCGTCACCACCCCGCAGCCCGCGGCGCAGACGGTCGCCAAGCGAGCCGCCGACATGGCGCAGAAGTTCGACCTCGAGCTGCTCGGGGCGATCGAGAACATGTCCGGCTTCACCACGCCCGACGGCGAGCGCTTCACGATCTTCGGCGAGGGCGGCGGTCAGCTGCTCGCCGACGAGCTCGACGTGCCGCTGCTCGGCAAGGTGCCGCTCTCAGAGGCGCTGCGCGAGCACGCCGACGCCGGCACGCCGCTGGTCACGGCGGATCCGGACGCGCCCGCCTCGCAGGCAATCCGCCAGGCGGCACGCGGCATCGTCGCCGCGACGCCGCAAGAGCTGCCGGTGCTGCAGGCAGCTCCGGCGACGGCCGAACCGCCACCGCCACCGGTCAGCGGCACGCCGCTGCCGATGGCGTAGAGAAGAGCGCGCTCTAGGCCGCGCTCTTCGACTTGTAGTAGTTCGCGTTGATCTCGGCGTACTTGGCCCACTCGGCCGGGAGCTGGTCCTCGGCGAAGCAGGCGTCGACCGGGCAGGCCTCGACGCAGGCGTCGCAGTCGATGCACTCGTCGGGATCGATGTAGAGCATCTCGACCGAGTCGTAGTCGGGCTCGTCAGGCGTCGGGTGGATGCAGTCGACGGGGCAAACCTCGACGCACGAGTTGTCCTTCTGTCCAATGCACGGCTCGGCGATGACGTAGGTCATTCGATGCTTTTCTCCTGGGTCGTTTGCGGTGCTGGCGGAGGCACGTGGCCCCCGCCAAAGCGCGAGCGCATATTTTAGAGATTGGGCGACGCCAGGCGCGCCCCCAGCTAGCATCGGCCGTCATGTTGCTGCTGACGGGGGCCACCGGGAGCATCGGGTCGCGGCTGCTGCCGCTGCTGCTGGAGCGCGGCGAGGAAGTGCGCTGCCTCGTGCGCGAGCCGCGGCGACTAGGGCCCCGCCGCGTCGATGTGCAGATCGCGCTCGGCGACCTGGGCGAGATGTCGGACCCCTACCTGGTGCGCCAGGCGTTGCGCGGCGTCGACACGGTGATTCACCTGGCGGCGACGATCCGCGACCAGCCACCGCACCGGATCGAGGAGCTGAATGGGCTGGCGAGCGTGCGCCTGCTGCGGGCGGCTGAGCGCAGCGGCGTGCGGCGCTTCGTCTTCTTCAGCGCCCTCGACGCCTCGATGGCTCAGCGCACTCGCTTCTTCCGTGCCAAGTGGCTGGCGGAGAGCGCCGTCGCGTCCTCGGCGCTGGAGACGACGATCTTCGCCCCCTCGATCGTCTACGACCGCAGCGACCCATGGGTGACGCTGCTGCGCCGCTTCTCCTTTCTGCCGGTGATGCCGGTCTCGGGCGACGGGCGCGCTCGATTCCAGCCGCTCTGGGCGGCCGACGCCGCGCGCTGCGTGGTCGCCGGGCTAGAGCGAGGCGGGCAGGTGCGCTATGAGCTGGCCGGGCCGGAGACGCTCAGCTACGACGAGATGTCGGACCTGGTCAGTCGGGTGGCAGGGCGGCCGCGGCCGCTGGTCCACATGCCGCTGCCGCTCGTGCGCGGGGGGTTGATCGCACTCCGCAACGTCTTCGGCGAGGCCGTGTTCGCGACATGGGAGGAGGCCGAGCTGATGGAGGTGCCGATGGTGAGCGAGCGTGGCACGGCCGACGTCGAGGCGCTTGGGGTCGAGCCGAGGAGGATGGGCGATGTCCTGGCGGAAGACGACTAGACGAGCGTTCGCAACGGGGCTGATCCTGGCCGCGGTCTTCGCCGGCCAGGCCCGCGCGCTGACCCTTGTTCCGCCCAAGCCGGCGATCCTCTTCGGCGCCAGCGACCAGGGCGAAACCCAGCAGTTCAACGAATTCACCGAACTGCTCGCCAAGCACCCGGCGCTGCTCGAGACCTTCCACCCCTGGGGCAACAGCCTCAACCAGGCATACGAACGCTGGCGGGAAACGGGAACGCGGCCGATCCTGGCGATCGCGACGACCGACGACCAGACGCTCAACGAGCTGATCACGCCGGAGCAGATCGCCCTCGGCTATGGCGACGACTACCTGCTGCAGCTCAACGACTTCTTCGCCAAACGCGGCCTGCCCGCCTACATCCGGCCGCTGGGCGAGCCCAACCGCTGCCTCAACGCCTGGTCGGCGATCGACTGCGACGGCAGTCAGAAGGGCGGCGAACACACCGCCGGCTGGTACAAGCAGGCCTTCCGCCGCATCGTCGCGATCGTCCGCGGCGGGCAAACCCTGGAGGGGATCAACGCAACCCTGGCGGAAATCGGTCTGCCGCCGGTCAACCGGACGAAGGGCCCGCCGCCCACGGCGCTCCCCGCGGCGCCGGTGAGCATCGTCTGGAGCGCTCTTCCGGGCGGCTCGCCGCGCGTGAAGGGCAACTTCCCCGGTAATTACTGGCCCGGCTCCCGCTGGGTCGACTGGGCCGGGACCGACTTCTACTCCGACTATCCGGTCTGGAAGGACTTCAATCGCTTCTACGTCGGCAAGCAGTGGAAGCGCAAGCCGCTGGCGCTCACCGAGTGGGCGGTCTCCGGCAAAGACGAACCGCGCTTCGTCAAGCAGCTGGTCGCCTGGACGGTCAAGCACCCGCGCGTGCGCATGTTCGTCTACTACAACGGCTTCGGCCCCGGCGCCAATCCCTACGACCTGCGCCTCTACCCGCGCACGACCAGCACCCTGCGCCTCAAGCTACGCCGCGAAACCTTCCTCCAGTACGCCGAATACAACGCCGGCACCCTGCCGCCCCTGCCCCCCAAGCCACCCCCCGCTCCCGCCACCCCGTAGCCCCCCCCTGAGGCCGACGGGCCGAAAAGCGCTCTATGTCAGCGCAAATCGGCCCGTCGGCGACGTTGTTCGGCCTGGTGGAGGAGACCCCGGACGGTCTGCGCCAGGGCAGCCGGCTTCTGGAATATCTGCTCCCATGTGCAGTGGGCAACATCCCAGCCAGCCAGTTGAAAGCGCTGTTCCCGTTTGCGATCCACCTGGAATGCCGAATCGGTGTCGTGGAAGGTGCGACTATCGGCTTCGACGATCAGACCGGCGTTCGGCCAGAGAAAGTCGGGCTTCTGCGTACGTCCGGCGACGCGCATCGATACGTTGACCTTTGGAGTGGGCAAGCCAGCCTTCTCACATAGGCGCAAGAACTCCCGCTCCATCTCACTGCGTGTTCGCTTTGTCTCCGGGCGGATTTCGTCCATCACCATCCGCAGACGGGCAACACCTCGCCGACCGCGGTGGCGCCGAATGGTCCTGCGTACCTCTGTGTGGTCAAGAATGCGCAGCACCTCCGCCTCTGACACCGCTCTGCGCAACTCCCAGGTCGGGGCCACCGCCGCAAAATCGAGCAGAGCCCGTGAAACGGATACACAGGGAATGCCGAGAACCTCAGTCCGCTCCACTGCAGTCAGACGATCGTCTCGGTGGGACCGAATGCCCGAAGGAATGCGACCGCGGCGGTTGGGTGCGGTGACATCGACCGGCTCCTGCCGAGCCTCCCGCAGCTTCCAGAGCTCGACGGCCGAGCGGTGCGAGATCACAGCACCGGGCCCGCACGCAAGGACGGCGGCCATCAATCGCGCCTCCCACGTCAGCGGCTTGTGGCCCACCGCGTAGACGGCCTGATTGACCCGCCAGAGGCGCCCGCTCAGGGCTCGCTGCTGGACACCTCTAACTGAAAGCCCGAGAGAAACCAGTTGCTCAAGCGAGACCACCCCATGCTGTCGAGCGGCCAACTCACCAATGGCCGCATCGAGACCGGGCCGACGGGCCGAAAAGCGCTCTATGTCAGCGCAAATCGGCCCGTCGGCCTGGGAGGGGTGGGGGGTGGCGGACACATTGGGAGCGTGGCGGGACTGGGCGCGTGGGTGGCGCGCTGAACGTGCCGAATCACGCCCGGAAACCTGTCTCGGGAGTTCACACGTGGTTTTCGGTTTTCGACGCCTTGGGCCTGTCTCGGAAGATCCGGGGTGTGCGGCTGACGAGCGCCGGACCAATCAGGGCAAGAACGCAAGGAGCCCGAACAGCAGCGCTATTCGGGCTCCTGAGGACGCCGCCCTGAGCCGGTCCGCCGCCGTCAGGCGGGCGCACCGGGCTTTCGAGTCAGGCCCAAGCGTCGCTACATCATCCCGCCCATGTCGGGCATGCCGCCGCCGGGCATCCCGGCCGGTTCCTTCTCGGGCGGCTCCGCGATCACGGCCTCGGTGACGAGGATGTTCTTCGCGATCGAGGCGGCGTTCTCGAGCGCCGACCGGGTCACCTTGGTCGGGTCGATGACGCCGGCGGCGATCAGGTCGCCGTACTCGCCGGTCGCCGCGTTGAGGCCTTCGCCGGCCTTCAGCTCACGGACCTTGTTGACTACGACCGAGCCCTCCTCGCCGGAGTTCTCGGCGATCTGGCGGACCGGCTCCTCCAGCGCGCGGTGCACGATGCGAGCACCGGTGGCCTCGTCGGCGTCCTTGCTGATCTTGTCCGGGTCGAGGCTGCTCTGCGCGTTGAGCAGGGCCACGCCACCGCCCGGCACGACGCCCTCCTCGAGCGCGGCGCGCGTCGCCTGCAGCGCGTCCTCGACGCGGTGCTTCTTCTCCTTCATCTCGGTCTCGGTGGCGGCGCCGACCTTGACCACGGCGACGCCTCCGGCCAGCTTCGCGAGGCGCTCCTGGAGCTTCTCGCGATCGAAGTCGGAGTCGGTGTTCTCGACCTCGTTTTTGATCTGGTTGATCCGGCCCTTGATGTCCTCGGTGTCGCCGGCACCGTCGATGACCGTCGTCGTGTCCTTGGAAACGACCACGCGGCGAGCTTTGCCGAGCTGGGGGAGCTGGGTGTTCTCGAGTTTGAGGCCCATCTCCTCGGTGATCACCTCACCGCCGGTGAGGATCGCGATGTCCTCCAGCATCCGCTTGCGGCGGTCGCCGAAGCCGGGCGCCTTGACCGCAACGCCGGTGAAGGTGCCGCGCAGCTTGTTGACCACCAGGGTCGCGAGGCACTCGCCCTCGACGTCCTCGGCGACGATCAGCAGCGGCTTGCCGCCCTGCATCACCTGCTCGAGCACCGGCAGGATGTCCCGCACCGAGCCGATTTTCTGGTTGGCGATGAGGATGTAGGGGTCCTCGAGCACCGCCTCCATGCGGTCCTGGTCGGTGACCATGTAGGGCGAGATGTAGCCCTTGTCGAACTGCATGCCCTCGGTGAACTCGAGCTCCATGCCGAAGGTCTGACCCTCCTCGACGTTGACCACGCCGTCCTTGCCGACCTTCTCGATCGCGTCCGCGATCACGTTGCCGATGTCGTCGTCACCGGCGGAGATGGCGGCGACGCGTGCGATCTGCTCCTTGCCGGCGACCTCCTTGGACTGCTTGTCGCGCAGCGTCTCGACGACCTCTTCGACCGCCTTCTCGATGCCGCGGCGAAGGGCCAACGGGTTGGCACCGGCGGCTACGTTCTTCAGGCCCTGGCGGACGATCGTCTGGGCCAGCAGCGTCGCGGTCGTCGTGCCGTCGCCGGCGACGTCGTTGGTCGCCGTGGCGACCTCGCGGACGAGCTGGGCGCCTTGGTTCTCGAAGACGTCCTCGACCTCGACCTCGCGGGCGATGGTGACGCCGTCGTTGGTGATCGTCGGCGCGCCGAACTTCTTGTCGAGCACGACGTAGCGGCCCTTCGGGCCGAGGGTCACCTTGACCGCGTCGGCGACGGCGTCGACGCCGGCCTGCAGCGCCCCGCGCGCGTCCTCTCTGTACTTCAGCTCCTTGTGAGCCATCTTGTTCAGTCCTCCTTGGTTTCTCTAAGTCCTGGTTGGCGCCGGCCTAGCCGACCCTGGCGAGGACGTCCGACTCACGCAGCACGAGCAGGTCGTCGCCGTCGATCGTGACCTCGGTGCCGCCGTATTTGGAGTAGAGGACCTCGTCGCCCTCGCTCACGTCGATCGGCTGCCGGCTGCCGTCTTCCTTGACAGCGCCGTCGCCGACGGCGACGACCTTGCCCTTCTGGGGCTTCTCCTTGGCCGTGTCGGGGAGGACGATGCCGCTCGCGGTCGTCTCCTCCTCCTCGATCGGCTTCACGATCAGCCGGTCCCCGAGGGGCTTCAGCTTCATCCGTATACCTCCATCGTTGTTCGGTGGATTCAGAAGTTCGAACTGGGATTGGCACTCCCGAGGTGAGAGTGCCAGCGCCTGAAAGATAGCGCGCCAGGCAATTCGGCGGCCGACGGGCCGATTTGCGCTGACATAGAGCGCTTTTAGGCCCGTCGGCCCTCGGGGGTCAGGCGGAGGCTAGGAGGCGGCAGCCGAGGAGGTTGGCCAGGCCCTCGCCGCCGCGGGCCATGACCCAGTCGTGGTTCCACGCGAAGATCGGGCGGGCTAGCGGCGCGAGCAGGTTCATCCAGGCCCTGGTCGTCGCCACGTTCCACTCGTAGAGGACCGCGGTTCGTCCCTCGTGCTCGTAGAGGCGCCAGCGCCCGACGCCGGTCAGCTCCCCGACCGCGTCGCCTTCCATCAGGTGGAAGGGCTCGACCCGCGTCGTCGTCACCTCGAACTCGACCCGGTAGGGCAGCAGGCTCTTCCAGACCATGCGGGCGACCGTGCCGACGCCGTCGTCCGCTCCCCCCCGCACTTCCTCGGCCCTCTCCACCCCGCGCCACCACCGCGGCCAGCGCGCCTGATCGTAGATCGCCTCCCAAACCGGCTCGCGCGGAGAGTCGAGCAGCCAAGTCGTAAGGAAGCGGTACTCCGCCATCAGCCGCGGGCGAGTGGTTCCTCAGTTGTGATGAGGCGTCTCCCCGTTGCCGAAGTGCGCGCCGGGAGGCTCGACGATCTGCGAGAAGCGGATCACCGTCACCGTTTCCTCCGGCGAGACCGGGTGGCCGTAGATCTGCTCGAGGAACTTGATCTCGTCCTCGAGGCGGCGGAACTCCGGGTTGTCGTGCTCGATGTCGCGCGGCGAGAGGTCCGAGATGCGCTTCACCTCGACATCGTCGATCACGGCCGTGAAGATCTTCTCCCGGGGGCTGTGGCGGAAGCCGACCGTGATCCAGACCACCTGGCCGCGCTCGTACTTGTTGCTCTTGTCGCCGAGCCTGATCGTCGCGGTCTTGCGGCCGCGCTTGAGCTGGTCGACGAAGACCGGCGAGTAGAAGTTGAGGACGTAGATGCCGCCGCGCATCGGGCAGCGAGCGTATCTGACCCTGGACGCCCATTGGCTCCCGCCTCAGGAATCGGCGATCGCTGCCGATCTAAGGACGTGGAATGGCCCATCCTGCCCATACGCGCACCGCGCGCCTGCTTGGCGCACTCGTGCTCGCTTCGCTGGCGATCCTTGCCATAGGCGCCGGCAGCGCTGTCGCGGCCACCTGCCACGGCAAGCACGCGACGATTGTCGGCACGCCCGGCAACGACATGATCGTCGGCAGGGGGGCAAGCGACGTGATCTACGGCGGCGGCGGCAACGACCGGATCTTCGGCGGCCCCAACGGCAACGACACGATCTGCGGCGGGCCGGGCGACGACACGATCCACGGCGGACGCGGCTACGACAAGCTCTACGGCGAAGAAGGCGACGACACGCTCTTCGGGGAAACCGGCTCCGACCGCGTCGACGGCGGTGGCGGCGCCGACGCGCTGAGGGGCGAAAAGGGCAGCGACGGCCTCTATGGCGGCGCCGGCACCGATGTCCTGCACGGCGACAAGGGGGGCGACCGGCTCGACGGCGGCGCCGACAACGACTTCCTCAACGGCGACAAGGGCAGCGACGTCGAGAGGGGCGGACTCGGTGACGACGAACTGCTCGGCGACAAGGGCAACGACAAGCTCGACGGTGGCGACGGCAACGACCGGCTCGAAGGGGGGCCGGGCGACGACCCCGACCTCGAAGGCGGGCCGGGCACCGACCTCGTCTACGGGGGCGCCGGCAGCGACCGGGCCGGAGGCGGCGAAGGCGACGGCGACATCGTCCGCGGTGACAGCGGAGAAGACGCTCTAGACGGCGGTCCCGGCTCAAACGACATCGTTACCTACGCGAGCGCGACGCGCAGCGGCGTGATCGTCGACCTCTCCAGTGGACGCTCTAAAGGCGACGGACACGACATCCTGGCGGGCTTCGAGGACGTGGTCGGCTCGCCCCAGGGCGACGAGATCTCCGGCGACGGCGAAGTCAACCGCCTCGACGGCGGCGTTGGGAACGACGACCTCGTCGGGCTGGGAGGCCCCGACGAAGCCTTCGGCGGCCAGGGCGACGACGAATGCGACGGCTTCGCCACCGAGCACTCCTGCGGCCCCGAAGAAACGGCGCCCGCCAGCGGCACCTTCGTCATCCTCAATCAGGGCCTCGACGGCAGCAGCCTGATCGTGCAGGGGGACGGCCGCGCCAACGACATCCACGTCTCCTACGACGGCGGCTGGACCGTCTCCGACAACGGCCCGGTCAGCCCTGGCGAAGGCTGCGCCGAAAGCGGCCCGGATGCGGCGAGCTGCCCGACTAGCGTGCCGACCGGCCTGGTGGTGATCACCGGCGGGGCGGGAGACGATTCGATCGCGATCGCCGAAAGCGTGCCGGCCTCGGTCAAGGTCCGCGCCAACGGCAACGCCGGCTCCGACACGCTGATCGGCGGCGTCGGCGACGACGTGCTCGAAGCGGGCGAGAACTACAACGGGCCGGATGACGGCAACGACACTCTGGTCGGCAACGCCGGCAGCGACGTCCTCTACGCCGACCCCGGCGCAGATCAGCTGGCCGGCGGCCCCGGCAACGATCTGCTCGTCTCCTCCGTCGCGGTCTGCCAGGGCCACACCTACAGCGGCGGCCCGGGCGAGGACACCGTCTCCTACGGCCGCTCCAACGCCAGCCTCGTCGTCACCCTCGGCGGCAGCGGCGGCCCCAAGGGCTGCGGCAACCCCGACCAGGTGCACGGCGACAACGAGGACCTCGAGGGCTCCGACGGGCCCGACGTGCTGATCGGCGACAACCGGTCCAACGGCATGATGGGCCACCTCGGCGCCGACACCTTCCTCGGCAAGGGCGGCAACGACTCGATCGAAGCGATCGACGGTCACCGCGACAAGGCGATCCTCTGCGGCGCCGGCAACGACGACGCGTCCCGCGATCCTCAAGATCCAAAACCAAACAGCTGCTGAGAGGGCTCCTCCCTCAGAAGATGTAGTTCCGCAGCCTCTCCGGCTGCAGCACGGTGACCCTGCCGCGCCCGGGACGGACGATCCCCGCCCGCTCGAGGTCGGCGAGGAAGCGGCTGACGCTCTCGCGCGAGGTGCCGGCGAGCTGCGCCAGGTCAGCCTGGTTCATGCGAATCGTCACGCCCGCCTCGGGGTCGCCATTCTCGCCCGCGGATGACGCCTCCGCCGGGCGGGGCGACTCTTCGGCGACCAGCTGGGAGAGCACGCCGGCGACGCGGCTGGGCACGGTCTGGAAGGACTGGCGCGAGATCCGCTCGTTTGCCGTGCGCAGACGGCGCACCAGGGCGGCGATCAGCTTCACCGTGATCTCGGGGTGGCGGGCGAGCAGCGCCCGCACCTCGCCGGCCGGCAGGGCAAGCAGCTCGCCGTCGACGAGCGCCTCGACGCTGGCCGAGCGCACCTCCCCGTCGAGCATCGCCAGCTCGCCGAAGATGTCGCCGACGCCGAGCGTCGCCAGCGTTATCGCGCGGCCGTCGGAGTGCTCGCGGGTGACCCGGAAGCGGCCGTCGCGGACGATGTAGCAGGCGTCGGAGTGGTCGCCCTCGTGGAACACCCGGGTCCCGGCGGGGAAGGAGCGGGCGACCGCGACCTTGGAGAAGCGGTCCAGCTCGTCCTCCTCGAGGTCGGCGAAGAGGGGCACGCTGCGCAGCAGCTCGATCGGGCTCTGCCCCTGCTGACGATCCGCCATCGCGACGGATTATCGCGGAGCAGTGTTTAGGGTGGGTTACGTGGACGCTCCAGGCTCACAGGTCAGGCTGGCAGCGGAGAGCGATCACGAGGCGGCGGCCGAGTGCCTGGCGCTCGCCTTCGCCGACGATCCCGCCTGGGCGCACCTGATCCCCGGCTCCTCCAAGACCCGGGCCGAGCGCCTGCTCGGCTACTTCACCGCCGAGATCGACAACCTCGTGCCCGACCACCGCGAGCTCTGGGTGTCCGAGGACGGCAGCGGGGCCGCGATCTGGGGCCACCCGGGCGGCTGGCGCGTGCCGACGCGCAGGACGCTGCGGGAGGGCCCGGCGATGACGAAGGTCTTCGGCGCCCGCCTGCCCCTGGCGCTCTGGACCCAGCTCCGACTCGAACGCCACCACCCACGCCGCCCGGCGCACTGGTACCTGCACTACCTGGGCGTCGAACCGCGCCGCCAGGGCCGCGGCCTCGGCGGCGCCCTGATGGCGCCGGTGCTCGATCTCTGCGACGGCGAGGGAGTGCCCGCCTACCTGGAGTCGAGCACCGAGCGCAGCCGCGTCCTCTACGAACGCAACGGCTTCGCCCTCACGGGAACCTTCCCGATGCCCGTCAGCGGCCCCCCGGTCCGCGAGATGTGGCGCAACCCTCAGGGCTGACCAGCGAGCGTCAGCTTGCGCGGGCCGCGGCTGAAGCCGGCTCCGAGCAGGACGTCCTCGTGACCTGAGCCGATCACCGGCTCACCGTCGAGCTTCTCCAGCGCCAGCTTGGGCAGACGACTGGCCGCGACCGCTTCGGCGAGGGCGCCGACCGCTGCCGTCAGCTCCTCGTCGTCAAGCTCGACCAGGCGCACGATCCCCTTTCCGCCGCGCTCGATGTAGAAGACCGGGGCGCCGTCGCGCAGCAGGACGTGAGCGCCTGGCGTACGGGCGGCGCGTCTGCCACTGGGGGCTTTCGGCCAGGGCAGCGAGGCGCCATAGGGATTGGCGGGGTCGGTCGCGGCGAGCAGCAGGAAGGAGCCGTCGTCTTCGGACAGCGAGCGCAGCCGCTCGACCGCGCCCGGAAGCGCGAACTGGGCGCCGCCGAGCCCCTCGACGAAGTAGCCGCGGCGCGCCGTGCCCAGCATCTCGAGGTTGCCGAGCTCGGCGTAGACGCCGGCGAAGCCGCCGGGGATGCCCTCGGCGATGACAGTCTCGCGGGTGACGATGCCGTAGCGCTCGAGCATCAGCTCGGCCTGGGCGCGCAGACGCGGGCCGGCCGCCGGGCCGTTCTCGAAGAGCGGCGCGGTCAGCGACCAGCGGCCCTGCACGGCCTGGCCCCGGGCACGACTGCGAGCGAAGCGGCGACCGCGCTGCTCGGGCGGCGGCGCGGCGCGCAGGCGCGGCGCGCGCAGCGGCGCGAAGGCATCGTTGGTGACCTCGCCCGACCAGGCCAGGTCCCAGAGCGCCGCGTGCAACTCCTCGACCGGGTGATCGCCGAGGTCAGCGAGTAGGTCGAGCCAGAAGTCCGGGCCGGAGGCGAGCCGCTCGCGGATCGCGTCGTGCACCTCTCCCTCGGGCTTCTCCAGCTTCGCGTTCGCCGGCGGCGGCCCGGCGAGACGGACGTCGTCGCGGAAGTAGAGGGCGACGCGGCCGTCGTTGCGGCCGCGGGCGCCGGCCCCGATCCAAACGACCTCACCGCTGGTGCAGAGTTCGTCGAGCCAGGCCGGCGAGTAGGCACCGAGCCGGCGCGGCAGCACGTCGGACTCCCATACCTTCGGCGTCAGCGCCACCCCCTGCAGCGGCACCAGCGCCTCGCGCAGGCGGTCGGGCCCGGCGCCCGCGGGCCGGTGGGCGTCGACGTTCTGCCAGCTGGGCAGGAAGCGGGCAAAACGGTCACGGGCGGCGGGCTCGACTTCCCGGCGCAGGTGGGCGAGGCTGGCGCGACGGACGCGGCGCAGCACGTCGGCGTCGCACCACTCGCGCTCGCTGCCCCCCGGCAGCAGCTCGCCGCGGACGAGGGCGCCGCCTCGCTCCAGCTCGCACAAGGCCGAGCTCGGGTCGACCCCGTAGCGGGCGGCGAGTTGCGCGGTCGGGAAGGGCCCGTGCGTGCGGGTGTAGCGGCGCACGAGCGCGAGCAGCGGTTCGGGCTGCCCCTCGAGGAAGCTCTCGGGCAGGCCCGGCGGAGGCGGTACGCCGAGCGCGTCGCGGTAGAGGCCAGCTTGCTCGGCGGCGATATAGCGCTCCTCGCCGTTTATCCGGACGAGGGCAACGCGGCGCTCGCCGACCAGCTTCTCCAGCATCGAGGTCGCCGAGTAGCCCTCCGCCACCCGTTCGCCGCACTCCTCTGCGGTCAGGTCCCCCAGCCGGCGCAGAACCTGCTGCAGGCCGTCGCGGTCTTCGGCCCGTCCCGCCTCGGTGCGGTGCTGCAGCTGCGCCTCGACCTCTTCCAGCGCCTCTGGATCGATCAGCTCGCGCAACTCCTCCTGGCCGAGCAGCTCGCGCAGCAGGTCGCGGTCGAGAGCGAGTGCGGCCGCCCGTCGCTCGGCGTTCGGCGTGTCCCCCTCGTACATGTAGGTGGCGACGTAGTCGAAGAGCAACGAGGAGGCGAAGGGCGAAGCGGTCGGCGTCTCGACCTCGACCAGGTCGAGACGGCGCGCGTGCAGATCGGCGAGCAGCTGGGCCAGCGCGGGCAGGTCGAGGACGTCGCGCAGGACCTCGCGGTAGGTCTCGAGCACGACGGGGAAGCGGGGGAAGTCGCGGGCGACCTCGAGCAGGCTCTGCGCCTTCAGCCGCTGCTGCCAGAGCGGCGTGCGCTTGCCGGGGTAGGCGCGCGGGATCAGCAGCGAGCGGGCCGCGTTCTCGCGGAAGTGGGCGCCGAACAGGGCCGAGCCGCCGAGCTCGCCGACGACCAGGTCCTCGAGCTCGTCGGGCTCGATCAGGACGAGGTCGGCGGGCGGCGGCTCGTCGGCATCGGGCAGGTGGACGACGATGCCGTCGTCGGACCAGATCGCGTCGGCCTCCAGGTCGCGCTCGGAGCGGATCTTGGCCGCGAGCGCCAACCCCCAGGCGGCGTGCACCCGGCCGCCATAGGGCGAGAGCACGCAAAGCCGCCAATCGCCGATCTCGTCGCGGAAGCGCTCGACGACGATCGTCTCGTCGGAGGGGACGACGCGGGTCGCCGTCTGCTGCTCGCGCAGGTAGGCGACGAGGTTCTCGGCCGCGCGCCGGTCGAGGTCGTACTCCTTCGCCAGCTCCTTCGGCTCGCGGGAGACCGCCTCGCGGGCGAAGGCGCCGATCGCCTTGCCCAGCTCGGCCGGGCGCCCGATCCCGTCGCCCTTCCAGAAGGGGACGGCGCCGGGGACGCCGGGGGCCGGCGTGACGATCACCCGGTCGCGGGTGATGTCCTCGATCCGCCAGGTGGTGGCTCCGAGCAGGAAGGTCTGGCCGGGGCGGGCCTCGTAGACCATCTCCTCGTCGAGCTCGCCGACGCGGCGCCCGTCGGGCAGGTGGACGCCGTAGAGGCCGCGGTCGGGAATCGTGCCGGCGTTGGTGACGACCAGCGAGCGGGCGCCCTTGCGGCCGTGCATCGTGCCCGCCGTTCGATCCCAGACGATCCGCGGCCGCAGCTCGGCGAAGCGGTCGGAGGGATAGCGGCCGTCGAGCATGTCGAGCACGTTCTCGAGCTGCTCACGAGAGAGATCGCGGAAGGGCTCCGCGGCGGTGACCAGCCGCTCGACCTCGTCGACCTCCCACTCGTCCAGCGCCGCCATCGCGACCAGCTGCTGGGCGAGCACGTCGAGCGGGTTCCGCGGAATCACCGTCTCCTCGATCGCCCCCTCGCGCATGCGCCTGGCGACCACCGCGCACTCCAGCAGGTCGGCGCGGAACTTCGGGAAGATCCGCCCGCGCGAGACCTCGCCGAGCGAATGGCCGGCCCTCCCCACTCTTTGCAGGCCCCTGCTGACCGACTTGGGGGACTCCACCTGAATAACCAGATCGACCGCCCCCATGTCGATGCCCAGCTCGAGGGACGACGTCGCGACGAGACACGGCAGCTGTCCCGACTTCAACAGCTCCTCCACAACGGTCCTCTCCTCGTGCGAGAGAGAGCCATGGTGGGCCCGGGCGATCTCCTCGATTGGGTTGTCGCCGGCGGGTCCTGTCGCGGCGGGCGAGCCCTGGCCCGCGGGTCCTGTCGCGGCAGGGGACCCACCGCCCCTTCCGGTCGCTAAAGCGTCCTCAGGGGCGGTTCCCCCTACCGCGCCACCCGCGGGAGGGGCGCTATTGCCGAGCTGCTCGGTGGCCGGAAGCTCTTCGGACGGAGTGTCGGCGTTTAGCTCATTCAGACGCTTAGCCAGGCGCTCGGCACCCCTTCGGTTGTTTACGAAGATGATGGTCGAGGTGTGTTCGCGGACGAGCTTCAGGAGCTCGGGGTAGATAGCGGGCCAGATCGAGCGGACGTGAGCTAGGGGCTCGCCGTCCGTGGGCTGGCCGTCTTCGCTAGGGAAAGCTGGAGCCCCGGGTTCGGCCATGTCCTCAACCGGGACGACGATCTCCAGGTCGAGCTCCTTGGCGATGCCGGCATCCACAACCTCACACGCCCTATTCGGCCCAACCAGGAACTGAGCTATCCGCTCAAGCGGCCGCTGCGTAGCCGAGAGCCCAATCCTTTGGAGGCCAACCGCATCTGCGGCGGGTGGCGGTGTAGGGGGGACCGCCCCTGAGGGCGCTTTAGCGACCGGAAGGGGCGGTGGGTCCCCTGCACCGACAGGACCCGCCGCCTGACGCGCCTGGTCTCTGACGAGATGCTCCAACCGCTCCAGAGTCAACGCCAGATGAGCCCCCCTCTTGGACTGGGCCACCGCGTGGATCTCGTCGACGATCACGGCCTCGGTCGTGGCGAGGATCTCGCGGGCGCCCGAGGAGAGCATCAGGTAGAGGGACTCGGGGGTGGTGATCAGGATGTCGGGCGGGTCTTTGCGCATCGCCCGCCGCTCTTTCTGCGGCGTGTCCCCGGTCCGTAGCCCGACCGAGATGTCCGCCCCGATTCCGCGCAGAGGCGCCCGCAAGTTGCGCTCGATGTCATAGGACAGAGCCTTAAGCGGCGACACATAGACGATCCGCACCCCGTCTCCGGACCGATGGGCCGATTTCCGCTCTATATCAGCGCTTTTCGGCCCATCGGCCCCGCTGTTCGTGCGGGCTAGGCGGTCGATGCCCCAGAGGAAGGCAGCGAGGGTCTTGCCGGAGCCGGTGGGGGCGCAGATCAGCGTGTTCTCGCCGCGGGAGATCGCCTCCCAGCCACCTGCCTGGGCCGGTGTCGGACTCTCGAAGGAAGCCTCGAACCAGCGCCGCACGGGGGCGCTGAACGGCGCCAGCGGATCAGATACCTGGGCGTGCCGCCGCGAGGCGGCGCGAGCAGCAGGTGAATCTGGTCCTACGCTCTTCTTCGCCTCGGTGGTCAACCCACCGATCTTACGCGCCCCTCAAGCTGAGGTCAGCCCGGTCTGCCGCCGGCGAACTGCACGTAGGCGAACCAGGACTTCTTGGGCACGAAGCCTTCTCCGAAGAGGCCCGAGCCGCCACAGAAGTTGCAGGCGTTCGGCTGGTCGTCGACCGAGAACCAGTAGATCCGCCTCAGCTTCCACTTCGCCGCGTTTCGCTTGAACGCGTTGAAGGCGCCCTTGAGCTGCTTGACTTGGCCCTGCGGGCCCTTGGCGAAGGAGTCGCTCTTCGATTCCCGTTCGGAGCTCCAGCCGATCTCGGTTATCCAGAGCTGCTTGCCGGCGTCGTGGTTGCGGCTGAGGACGCGGCGGAATTCTTCGATCTCGGGTGTCAGCAACTGGTACTTCGACACGTACGGGTGCAGCGCCACGCCGACGAACTTGCTCTTGATCCCGGGGGTCGAGCGGTAGAGCTTGTCGAGGAAGTCGGTGGCGAAGTACGCCTGGGGCGGCTTGCTCTTGAACTGGGCCTCCTTCGGCCGCGCGAACATGCCGCCGAGGATCAGCTTCGCACCGCGATCGACGCTCCTGATCGCGGCGTAGGAGAGGTTGACCAGCTTGCCGTAGTCGGCCGGGTCGGGGCGGACGACGAAGTACTTGAAGTTCTCCTCGTTCCAGATCTGCCAGGTGCGGATCGGGCGTTCGGTCAAGCCCGGATGGGTGGCCCAGAAGCCGCCTCCCGGGCCGTAGCGGGCGACGACCAACTTCAGGAACCTGCTCCAGGCGCTGCGCTGAGCGCCGCTCTTGACCGGCAGCGTCTTCGGCGCCTTGACGTTGCCCGGCCCGGGCACCCGCGCCGGCGGGACGGCCCACGCGGGAGCGTCGTAGAGGAAGGGCAGCACTTCGATGCCCGCCGCCGCGGCGCCCGCGACGAGCGCGTCGGAAGCGCTGAAGTTCGCTTCCGAGCCACTGAGCGGCTGCACCGCCGCCCAGGAGATCGGGATGCGGACGCTGTCGACCCCGCCGGCACGCAAGCGCTGGAACTCTTCCGGGCTGGGCGTCGCCTGCGGGGACACCCCCCAGAAGTCGCCGGGAACGGCGAGCGCTGGGGAGGCCAACGCCAACATCGCCACGGCGGCGGCGATCGCCGCCAGGTATGCGCGTACCTGCCCCGAGGGCCCTTTCCGCTCGATGGCCATGCTCAACCCGCCTCGGGGGAGGCGCTGGCGCCCGGGCCGCGGCGCTGGCGGCGTTGCCTGTACGTCACGACAGCGACCGAGATCGCAGCGAGGACGGCGATCGCGATCAGGATCGGGACCAGCGGCGAGCTGCCGCCGCCGCTCGATTCGGACGCGGGCGCGTTGGACGCGCTCTGGTCGCCCGGTTGCTTCGTCTTATCGGAACCGCCGTGGTGGCTGCCGCCTCCACTACCCTGCGACGGGCCCCCTTCGTCCCCTCCGGGCGCAACCCCGCCCTGCTGCGATGATTCGCCTTCGGACCCAGCTTCATTCGAACCGTGCTTCTCGGACTTGTTGGAGCCGTCGTCATCGCCTCTCTTCGAGACCTGCGCCGTGTTTTGCTTGTGATGATTGGACCCTCCGCCTCCGGGCTCCGGGATGGATTCGCTGTATTCGATACAGCTAGAGCTCGTGCATTCAGCTTGAGCGAACGCGGGAAAGAAAGCCAATGCCAGAACGATCACTGACACGGCCAAGAGGACAAGGCGGCCCAGCCCTTGGGCAGACCGCTGGCGCTTCCCGACGACCATCGCGCGCAAGGTTAGACCAAACGGCGGCGTTCCTTGCGCCGATCGCCATGATCGTCGGCTTGGCCCTGGCTGGCGGGGGTTTCGATGTGAGCAGCCGTCACATAGCAGGGCTCGCTGCCTGGCTGGTCGTGGTCGCCCTGCTCGTCTTCGGCGCGGGGTCGACCGCCAAGCTGGAGCGGCCGCTCTACTGGGCGGGCGGGCTGATCCTCTGTCTGGCGCTTGTCTGTGCAATCTCGTCCCTCTGGTCGGGCTCAACCGAGCTGAGCGTGATCGAGGCCGACCGCGTAGCGGTCTACCTCGGCTTCTTCCTTGCCACATTCCTGATCGCCCAAACCGCGGAAAGGCGCCAACGTTTCGCCGAAGGCATGGCGATCGCGATCGGCGCGATCGCCGTCCTCGGCGTCGTCAGCAGGCTGCTGCCGCACGTGCTCTACGTCGGCAGCTCGCTAGGAGCCGGCCCCCGGCTCAACTATCCACTCGGCTACTGGAACGCGAACGGCGCCCTGCTGGGCATCGGCGTCGCACTGTTGTTGTGGAACAGCAGGCGCTCGGCCTGGGCGGCGTTGCGCTGGCTCTCGACCGCCGCCATCCCGATCGCGCTGCTCGCCCTCTACCTGACCTACTCGCGCGGGGGGCTGCTCGCATTCGTCGTCGCCTGTGCCTGTCTGATCGCCCTCTCGCGGGACCGCCTCTGGCTGCTCGCCACCCTGGCGGTCGGCGTGCTCTGCACGCTGCCGGCGGTCCTCGGCGTTCAGGGTCGCGAAGCGCTGGCCCTCAACCTCGGCGAAGCCACGGCGCGGGCGCAGGGCGTGACGGTGGCCCTGATTCTGCTCGCGGGGGTCGGCGTCTGCCTGCTGCTGGTCGCCGCGCTGCGCTGGGAGGAGCGTCGCGAGGGAGCGCTCAGCGGCCGAGCGGTGGCGATCTCCCGCAATCCGAAGGTCCTCAAAGGGATCGCCCTCGGCGGAGCGCTGCTCGCGATAGTCGCCGCGGTCGCGGTCGGGGGGCGCGCCTGGGACCGGTTCACGAGTCCCGACATCGAGTTCCCGAGCAATCCGCAATCCCACTACACCGATCTCGGCGGCGCCGGGCGCGCCGACTTCTACGACGTCGCGATCGAAGCGTTCGGCGAAGCTCCGATCCTCGGCCACGGCGCGGGCACCTACCAGTTCTCCTGGAACGAACTCCGGACAATCGCCAAGCCCGCTCACAACGCGCACTCGCTCTATCTCGAGTCCTTCGCCGAGCTCGGGCTGCTCGGTGGCCTGCTCGTGCTCGGCCTGGTCGGCTACCTGCTCTGGTGCGGCTTCTCGGCCTGGCGTCACGCCGCCGAGCCCGAGCGCGACCGCTGCGCCGCCCTGCTCGCTGCGATGCTCGCCTTCGCCGTCAGCGCCGCCTTCGACTGGTTCTGGGAGATCGCCGCCTTGGGGGCGGTCTTCTTCGTCGCGGCAGGCGTCCTCGTCGCCGCGCGCTGCGCTCAGATCGCGGCCGACCCGCGCCGCGAGCTGGAGAAGCCCAAAACGGAGAACCGCCGCTTCGGGCTTACGGTGACCGCGGTCGTCCTCGCCTGGGTCTCGGCGATCGCCCTCATCGGGCCGCTGCTGGTCGAACACGAGATCGACGCCAGCCAGGCGGCCGTCAACCGCGAAGACTTCGGCGCGGCCGTCGACCATGCCGAAAACGCGCGCTCGATCGAGCCCTGGGCGGCCTCGCCCTACGTGCAGCTGGGGCTGCTGGCCGAGCGCCAGGGGGACTACGCGACCGCGACGGAGAACTTCGAACACGCGATCGAACGCGAGGACCGCAACTGGCAGTGGTACTACCTGCTTTCGAGGGTCGAGCACGAGGCCGGCGAAGAAGATGCTGCCCGCTCCGACCTGGAACGGGCGCGCGAGCTCAACCCGAAGGCCAAGTGCCTGCGCGGGGAATGGACCTGCTGATGAGCGCGAAGACGACAGGCGAGCACCGCGGCGACACCGCGCCCCCGGCCGCGCCGAGCTCCACGCCGCCGGAGCCGACCGAGATCGCCAGCCGGCTCGGCCTGACCGGGCCGAGCGGCTCCCGGCGGCGCGGCGCGATCCTGCGCCGCCTGCTCGCGACCGGCGACCTGGTGGCGATCTTCGCCGCGCTCTGCGTCGCGACCGCCGTCACCCAGACCACCGACGTCGCCAAGCTCTTCTGGGCGCTGCTCTTCACCCCGGCCTGGCTGTTGACGATCAAGCTGCACGGCCTCTACGACAACGACCATCGCCGCATCCGCCACAGCACGCTCGACGAGCTGCCCTCGCTGATCTCGGCCAGCGCCCTCGGCACGATCGTCCTCGACGGCCTGCTCTGGCTGTGCCCGGCCGGGCCGCTCTCGGCCAAGAGCGCGATCATCGTCGGCGTCGGCGCGGTGCTCGCCTGCTTCGTCTCCAGGGCGGTCCTGCGCTTCGCCTGGCACCGGCTGACCGGCGTCGCGACCGGGATCGTCGTCGGGCCGGCGGCGATGGCCGACGTCGTCGCGCGGCGGATCGCCACCCATCCCGAGGCGCGACTGCGCCTGGTCGGCTACCTCTCCGCCCCCCGCGACAAGGACCGGCGCGCCTCGCTGCCGCGGCTGGGCTCGATCGAAGAGATCTCGCGGGTAGCCCGCCACTACCAGGTGGAGCGAGTCGTCGTCGCCGAACAGGAGGAGATGAGCGAGCGCGACGCCGAGCACCTGATCGAGGAGTGCAAGGCGGCCGGTCTCGGGCTTACCTTCCTGCCCCGACACTACGGCCTGCTCGGCCCGGGGATCGAGCTCAACCGGCTGGCCGAGCTGCCGGTGCTCGACTTCCGCTTCTCCGACCCGCCGCGCTCGACTCTGGCGATGAAGCGCGGCCTCGACGTGCTCGTCTCCAGCCTGATGCTGACCGTGCTCTCGCCCCTGCTGCTCCTGATCGCCCTCTACATCGTGATCGACTCGGGAAAGCCCGTCTTCTTCCGCCAGCGGCGAGCGGGCAGGGAAGGCGTGCCCTTCACGGTGCTGAAGTTCCGCACGATGGTCGTCGATGCCGAAGACCGGCTGGCCGAGCTCGTCGACCTCGAAAAGCTCGACGAGCCGGCGTTCAAGATCCCCGACGACCCGCGCGTCACCCGCGCTGGCCGGTTCCTGCGCCGCACCAGCCTCGACGAGCTGCCGCAGCTGATCAACGTCCTGCGCGGCGACATGTCGCTGGTCGGCCCGCGGCCCGAGGAGGAGGCGGTCGTCGCCCTCTACGACGAGCGCCAGCGCGTCCGGCTCGCCGTCAAGCCGGGGCTGACCGGGCCGATGCAGGTCTACGGCCGCGGCGACCTCACCTTCGAGGAGCGGCTGGCGATGGAGCGCGACTACCTCGACAACCTCTCGGTCGCCGGCGATCTGGCGATCCTCCTGCGCACTCCGCGGGCGATCGTGCGCGGCGAAGGCGCCTACTAGAGAAGGTGAGAGAGGACGTGCCGGTAGTTGAGTACCCATATGGTCCGCTAAGTGACGGCGCGTCCCTCGACCTCGAGGTCGTCATCGTCAGCCACGGCGCCGAGGAGCTGCTGCGCCGCTGTCTGCGCTCGCTGTCCGAGCACCCGGCGACGGGGGCGATGCGGGTGACCGTGGTCGACAGCGGCAGCCCCGACTCGACGCCGGACATGGTCGCGCGCGAGTTCCCGGACGTGCGCCTGGTCCGTCGCGAGAACATCGGCTTCTCGGCGGCCAACAACGTGGTCCTGCGCGAGGACGAGGCGAGCGCCGTGCTGCTGCTCAACCCCGACACCGAGGTCTACGCCGGCACGCTCGACGCCGGGCTCGCCCGCCTGCGCTCCGACGAGCGGATCGGGATGGTCGGCTGCAAGCTGGTGACCGAGTCGGGCGAGCTCGACCACGCCTGCAAGCGCTCCTTCCCCACCCCGCTCAGCGCCCTCGCTCACTTCACCGGCGTCGGCCGCAAGGGGGACGCGGCGGAAGCCCTGAGCCAATACCGGGCCACCCACCTCGGCGACGACGAGCCCGGCGAGGTCGACGCAGTCAACGGCGCCTTCATGCTCTGCCGCGCCGAGGCGGTGCGCGAGGTCGGTCTGCTCGACGAGGGCTACTGGCTCTACATGGAGGACCTCGACTGGTGCCGGCGCTTCTGGCAGGCGGGCTGGAGGGTCTTCTACGAGCCCGCCGGCGTCGCCCTGCACGTCAAGGGCGGCTCCAGCGGCCGCCGCCGCGCCCCCAAACAGGAGATCGCCTTCCATCGCGGCATGGGCCGCTTCTACCGCCGCTTCGACGCGCTCGAGCACAACCCGCTCGTCAACGCGGCGGTCTACGCGGGGATCGGCGCCAAGCTGGCGACCAGCCTGGCGATCACCGCGGTGCGCGGGCGCTAACCAGTCGTCAGCACGGTCACCTTCGTGGCGTCGCCTACGGCCCTGGCGAGGCGGCCGTCGAGGGTCACCAGGGGAACCTCCAGCGCCTCGGCGAGAGCCGCGTAGAGACCGTCGTAGAAGCTGAGGTTGTGACGCAGCTGCCAGGCTCGGTCGATCAGGTCGACGTGGTCGATGCGCCGTAGGGGCATGCGCGCGAAAACCTGCAGCGCCGCGCCCGCTCGATCCTCCGGCAGCCGGCCGGCCGCGACACGGCGGCGTAGCGCCTGCCCAACCTCCGCGTCGATCAGATGGGGGACCCAGAGGGACCGGTGGGACCCGTCGCTCGAAAGCTGTGCCTCAGCCCAGGAAGCGTGCTTGGTGTCAGCCAAGACGGTGACGACCACCGATGCGTCGATAACCGGCATGATCGACTACTCGCCACGAAGGGCGCGGATGTCCTCGACGATTTCCTCGGTGGTGATGCCGGACTCACCGAGAGCGCGGGCGCTGGCGAAGACGTCCTCGAGCGTCGCCTGCTTGGCGAGCTCTTCGAGGTCGCGCTTGATGTAGTCGGAGAGCGAGAGGCCCTCGGCGGCAGCGCGGACCTTGAGCGTCCTGTGCACCTCGTCGGGGACGTCGCGGATCTGGATCATCTTGGACATGTGAACCACATTAGGCCATGCGGCGGACATGTCTATGGCTGTTGCTTGGCTCATGCGAGGACCGTTGCAGGCCCCGACGTACGCGTGGTGCGTGGAATGTGCCGATTCAGCGCCTTCTTCCGCGCCGAATACGCGATCTCAGAACGGAAGGGTCTCGCCGACCTCGGCCAGCGTCGGTGCCGTCTTGTCGCGCTCGCTGAGCAGGGGATCGGATACGGGCCACTCGACGCCGACGCCGGGGTCGTCCCAGGCGATGCCGGACTCGGTCGCCGGGTCGTAGGTGCTGGAGCAGAGGTAAGCGACGTCGGCGACGTCGCTGAGCACGGCGAAGCCGTGGCCGAAGCCGACCGGGACGAAGAGCTGGCGGTGCGCCTCGTCGTCGAGCTCGTACCCCTCCCACTGCCCGTAGGTGGGCGAGTCGCGGCGCAGGTCGACGGCAACGTCGAAGATCTTCCCTCGTGGGCAGCGGACCAGCTTCGCCTGGCCCGGCTCGGTCTGGAAGTGCAGGCCGCGCAGCGTCCCCTTCGAGGAGCGCGAGTGGTTGTGCTGGACGAACTCGAGGTCCACCCCGTGCTCGGCCCAGAGGTCGCGGCGGTAGGTCTCGACCATGAAGCCGCGCTCGTCGCCGTGCACGGTGGGCTCGAGCAGGACGACGCCCTCGAGCTTGGTCTCCAGCCGCTTCAGCATCAGCCGAGCGCCCGGCCGTACTGCTTCTCGTAGTACTCGCGGTACTCGCCGGAGCGGATCGGCTCCCACCAGTCCTCGTTGTCGCGGTACCAGGCGACCGTGCGCTCGAGGCCCTCGGTGAAGTGGACCTCTGCCTCCCAGCCGAGATCGCGCTTCAGCTTGGCGGAGGAGAGCGAGTAGCGGCGGTCGTGACCGGGACGATCCTTGACGTACTCGATCAGCGACTCGTCGGCGCCGGTCAGCTCGATCACGCGCCTGACCACCTCGACGTTCTCGCACTCGTCCGGCCCGCCGACGTTGTAGGCCTCGCCGGGGCGGCCCTTCTCCAGGACGGTGTGGATGCCGCGGCAGAAGTCCTCGACGTAGAGCCAGTTACGGATCTGGCGGCCGTCCCCGTAGACGGGCAGGGAGTCGCCGTGGATCGCGTTGAGGACCATCAGCGGGATCAGCTTCTCTGGGTACTGGCGCGGGCCGTAGTTGTTGGAGCCGCGGCAGATCACCGCCTCCAGGCCGTAGGTGTGGAAGTGGGCGGAGACGAGCAGATCGCCGGCGGCCTTGGTCGCCGAGTAGGGCGAGGAGGGGTCGAGCGGCGAGGCCTCGGTGAAGGAGCCGGACTCGATCGAGCCGTAGACCTCGTCGGTGGAGACCTGCAGGTAGCGGCCGACGCCGAGCTCGCGGGCCGCGTCGAGCAGCGTCCCGGTGCCGATCACGTGGGTGCGGGCGAAAGCGTCCTGGTCCTCGATCGAGCGGTCGACGTGCGACTCGGCGGCGAAGTTGACGACCGCGTCGCAGCCCTCCATCGCCTCGCGCACGACCTTCGGGTCCTCGATCGCGCCGACGACCAGCTCCATGCCCTCGGGTAGGTTCTCGCGCCGGCCGGCGTAGGTGAGCTTGTCGAGCACGCGCACCTCGTGCTCGCCGGAGACGAGCCGGACATAGGTCGAGCCGATGAAGCCGGCGGCACCGGTGACGAGGAGCTTCACGCGGCGGAAGGGTAGCGGTCCTGAAACGACAAGACCCGCCGGAGCGGGTCGAGTCTGGTGAAGCGGGGGCTACCCCGCAGGTAGCTGATACCCGTGGTCAGACTACCACGGCCTACCCAGGCTCAATCCGCTCCGGCGGTCTTCGCGGAGGGCGCCGGACTCGAACCGGATCCGAGGCTAGTCGGACATGGTAGGTATCAGCTACCTGGAGACACCCGTCTCCGTCACCCTCCTGCCGGCCACCCTAACAGTGAATTTTGGCCGAATTTTCTCCGTATGTCTTTTGACACACTTTGTTTTCACTTCAGTGTGTAATTCGGGCCTGGAAGGGAGAAAGCCCTACGCCGCGGCCTCCTGCTCGGCCTTGCGCTGGGCCAGGTAGGCGGCGAGACCGTCGTGCCAGTCGGGCAGCTCGATCGCGTGTTCGCGCTGGCTCTGTAGAGCGGAATAGGCGGGGCGGGGCGCCGGGCGTCCGAGCATCTCGGTGGTGGCGGAGAGGACCAGGCACTCGACCTTGGCCTGGTCGAAGATCTCGCGGGCGAAGTCGTACCAGGAGCAGCTTCCGGCGGCGGCCATGTGGTGGATGCCGTACTCGACCCCCTCGATCAGTCGCACGATCCCGTAGGCGAGGTGCCAGGTGTAGGTCGGCGAGCCGACCTGGTCGCGGACGACGAGGACCTCGTTCTGGGTCGAGGCGAGGCGCAGCATCGTCTCGACGAAGTTGGAGCCGCCGGTGCCGAAGAGCCAGGAGGAACGGACGACGAAGTGGCGCTTGTTCGCCGCCGCCGTCGCCTCCTCGCCGGCCAGCTTGGTGCGGCCGTAGGTCGAGAGCGGCGCGGTCTGGTCGGTTTCGACGTAGGGCGCTCCCTTGGCGCCGTCGAAGACGTAGTCGCTGGAGACGTAGACGACGCTGGCCCCGACGCTGGCGGCGGCCGCGGCGACGTGGCCGGCCGCCGTGCCGTTGACCGCCATCGCCGCCTCCTCGGCGTCCTCGGCACCGTCGACGTCGGTCCAGGCGGCGCAGTTGATGACCACGTCGGGCCGCTCCAGCTCGAACTTGGCGGCGAGCGTCTCGGGCTCCGTCACGTCGAGCTCGGTGTGACCGAACCCGACCACGTCGTGGCCCGCGTTGCCGGCGGCGAGCACGACGTCGCGGCCGAGCATCCCGCCCGCCCCTGTGACGAGGACCTTCATCAGATCAGCTTGATCTCGGAGCGGTCGCCGACCAGCATGCGCAGGGTCTTCGGCATGCCCTCGCTGCGGGTCAGCTTCACTTCGCGGCCGAGCAGGCTGGCCTCCATGCGGGTGCCGAGGTCCTCGACGACCGAGTTGGCGAGGACGATCGAGTGCTCGACTTCGGAGCGACAGATGCGGACCCCGTCGCCGATCGAGGTGTAGGGGCCGACGTAGGCGCTCTCGATCGTGGCGCCGGCGCCGATCACGGCGGGGCCGCGCACTACCGAGCCCTTCAGCACCGCGCCGGGCTCGATCACGACCCGGCCCTCGACCCGCGAGGCCGCGTCGACCTCGCCCTCGATCCGCGTCTCGATCTCCTCCAGCACGAGCCGGTTGGCCTCGAGCATGTCGGCGAGCTGGCCGGTGTCCTTCCACCAGCCGCTCACCACCTCCGACCTGACGGCCCTGCCCTCGTCGATCAGGCCCTGGATCGCCTCGGTGATCTCCAGCTCCCCGCGCCATGACGGCTCCAGTGCCCGGGCGGCGTCGAAGATCGACGGCGCGAAGAGGTAGACGCCGACCAGCGCCAGGTTGGAGGGCGGGTCCTTCGGCTTCTCGATCAGGCGCACGATCCGCTCCCCGTCGAGCTCGGCGACGCCGTAGGACTGCGGATCGTCGACCGGGGTGAGCAGGATCAACGCGTCCGGCTCCTCGGCGCGGAAGGAGGAGACGAGGCCGCGCAGACCGTCGGCAAGAAGGTTGTCGCCGAGGTACATGACGAAGGGCGAGTCGCCGATGAACCCCTCCGCGGTGAGCACCGCGTGGGCGAGGCCAGCGGGCTCGTCCTGGACGATGAAGGTGACCTCGGCGCCGAAGGCGGAGCCGTCGCCGACCGCCTCGCGGATCTCGCCGCCGGTCTCCGGCGCGATGATGATCCCGATCTCGGTCACCCCGGCGTCGACCAACGCCTCGATCCCGTAGAAGAGCACGGGCTTGTTGGCCACCGGCACCAGCTGCTTGGCCGAGGTGTGGGTGATCGGCCGCAGCCGCGTCCCGGCGCCGCCGGAGAGGATCAGGCCCTTGAGGTCTTGCACGTCGCGGGAAGGCTATCGTCGCGGCGACGATGTGCCCGGACGCCTCCCCGCCCGCAATCGACGTCGCGATCGTCAACTGGAACACAGCCGGGGCGGCGCTTGCCGCCGCGCGCGCCTACCTCGCCTCCGACGAAGTCGAGGCGCGGGTGACGATCGTCGACAACGACTCGCGACCCGAGCAGCGCGAGCTGCTGCGCGAGGGCTGCCCGAAAGGCGCGCAGCTCGACCTCGGCGAAGAGAACTTCGGCTACGGACGGGCCGCCAACCGGGCGCTGCGCGGCGGCGACGCCGAGCTCGTCTGCGTCAGCAACGCCGACGTGCTGCCCGAGGCGGGCGCCCTCGCGGCGCTGGCCGCGGCCGCCGGCGCCGAGCCACGGGCGGGGATGGTGGGGCCGGTCTTCAGCGGCGACACCGACCGCTACCACGCGGCCCTGCCCGGAGCGGGAACGATGCTGGCGCGGATCTTCGTCGGCTCCTTCGGCGAGCGGCGGCAGCCGACCCCCTCGCCAGGAGAGGTCGCCGAAGTCGGTCAGCCATCCGGCGCCTGCTTCGTCGTCCGCCGCCAAGCCTGGGAGGAGCTGGGCGGCTTCGACGAGGGTTTCTTCCTCTGGTACGAGGACGTGGACCTGGCGCAGCGGCTGCACGACGCCGGCTACCGCAACCTCGTCGCCGGCTCGGCCCAGGTCGGGCACGCCGGGGCGGAGGCCTTCGTCCAGGTCGACCCGCGCGAGCAGCAGGCGATCCGGCTGCGCTCGGTCGAGCGCTACATTCGCCTCCACCACGCCTGGACGATGCCGGCAGCCGGGCCGCTACTTAGGCTCTCCAGGCGCCTTAGAGCGGGCGGCGCCCGATGAATTCCCTTTCCGTCCTCATACCGACCAAGGACCGCGTCGCGGCGCTGACGCGAACCCTCGACGCCCTCGAAGGGCAGCGCGCCGACGGCGCCGAGCTCGAGGTCGTCGTGATCGACAACGGCTCGGACGACGGTACGCCCGAGGTCGTGCGAAGGCGGGCCGAACGCTCGTCGCTCCGGCTGCGACTGCTGGAGCAGCCCGCGGGCGGCCCGGCGGCGGCGCGCAACTCCGGCGCGGCGGCGGCCTCCGGCGAGGTGCTGCTCTTTCTCGGCGATGACACCGAGCCCGCCGACGCAAGCCTCCTGCGCGCTCACCTCGACCTGCACGCGGCGCGCCCCGAGTCCCCCTACGGGGTATTGGGGCGGATCACCTGGACCCCGCGGGCGCCGGTGACGCCGTTCATGCGCTGGCTGGAGAACGGCGGCCCCCAGTTCCACTACGGCGAGCTCGAGGCCGGCCCGGTCGACGCGGCGAGCTACTTCTACAGCTCGCATGCCTCGGTCAAGCGCGCCCTCTTCGAGCGGGTCGGCGGCTTCGACGAGCGCTTCCCGACCGCGGCCGTCGAGGACACCGAGCTCGGCGTCCGCTTCGCCGACGCCGGCCTCGAGCTCGACTACCACCCCGAGCTGCTGGTCCTCCACGACCACCCGACGACGCCCGAGCAGTCGCTGCGTCGCTCGGTTGCCGTCGGCCGCTCGGCCGCCCTCTACAACGAGCTGCGTCCCGACCGGCCCCACCCGTCGATCCAGGCTCCCCGCGGTCTCGCCTGGTCGGCCGTCCGCCTCGCCGAGCCGCTGCTCGGCGTCATCGCTCGCCTGCCGCTGCCCCGCGGCCCGCGCGAGCGCGTCTGGCTGGCGATGACCCGCGCCGGCTACGCCCACGGCTACCGGCTGGGGGCGGCGCGGTGACGCTGCGGCGCCTCAACGCCTCGGTGCTCTCGCCGCTGCTCCTCTTCCCGCTCGTCTGGGCGCTGACCGCGCTCCTCGCCCAGATCCACATCCTGCACGCCCAGGGCCCCTGGTCGACCGTGATGGTCGCGGTCGTCGTCGCCGTGCCCCTCGCCTTCATCGCCGGCGGGCTGATCGGCGAGGGGATCGCGGCGATGGCGACGCCGGACTCCAAGCTGCGGTCGGGGATCCGCATCCCTGAGCGGACCTTTCGCAGGGCGCTGCTCGTGCTGATCGGGGTCGGCCTGCTCGCCGTCGCCTACCAGTTCGCCCGCGCCGGGCGGCCGCCGCTGCTCAGCGGCAGCATCGACGAAGCGCGGTTCTCGGAGGGCGGGCCGACGATCCTGCTCACCGACCTGCTGACGATCGCCGTCATCGTCGCGATGACGCGGGCACGCAACCCGTTCGGCCGCGAGTCCCGCTTCGAGCTCGGGCTCTCGGTCCTCGCCCTCGGGGCCTTCGCCCTGCAGGCAGGGCGCGGCAACGTCGTCCTGCCGATCATCGTCGTGATCATCGCCCGCTGGCTCTACTGGGGACGACCCAGCCCCTACCTGATCACCGCCGGCGGCCTGGTCGCCTTCCTGGCGATCGTCGCCGGCTTCTATCTGCGCACCTACCAGCACCCGACCACCCCCTTCGAGGCCGAACTGTTCAGCGAAGTGCTGCCGCCGCTGCCGTTCTTCCTCAAGCCGCTGATCCCCGTCTACCTGATCCTCACCACCAACTTCCTCGCCCTCGAAGGCATCGTCCACCACTACCCGACCGCGGCTCCCTTCGCCCACGGCGCGTTCGACGCGGCCGCGCTCGACCGGTTCGTCCCCAGCGCACAGCACATCGGCGACGTCTCTGGCGAACTGACCCCTCCCTGGGTGACGAGCACGATCGCCGGCTCCTTCTGGGCCGACGGGGGGTTCGCGCTGCTGGTGCCGGGGGTCGCCGCCGCCGGGGCCCTGGCCGCCGGGGCCTACGGCGCGGCGGCCCGCACCCGCTCCTTCCGCTGGTGCATGGTCTCGGCCTACCTCACCTTCATCGCCCTCTTCGGCCTATACACCAACCTTTGGACCCAGCAGATCGACTGGCTGATCGTCGCCCCCGGGCTGCTCGTCTTCGGCGCCTTCGTCGAGGACCCGCATGCCCCGCCCGGCATCGTCGGGACCGCTTGGGGGAAGATCCGGCACATGCGGCAGCGCGGATCGGCAGCGGCGGCGCCCCCTCCCCCGCCCGCGGAGGCGACGGCTCCCGAGCCCTCCGGCCCGCGCCGCTTCGGCGCCCGGGCGACGATCGTCTGCGGGCTGGTCGGGATCGCGGTCGTGCTGATCGCCGGCCTGGCGATCCAGAGCACGCTTCCCGAACCCTTCCCGCTGGTCAAGACCATGCCCCTGCCGCGCTCGGTTGCCCACGCCCAAGCGGTCTTCACCGACAGCGGCAGGGGCTCCGACAACACCCAGGTCTACTGGGTCAACCGCCACGGGCGCACGGTCCACCTGCACGTCTTCGACCCGGTCAGCCGCCGGACGCGTTCGACGACCTTCCGCTCCTCGGGCCTGCCGGGGAAGACCTACTACGACGTCGGCTCATGGCTGCCGATGGCGATCCCGGCGATCTTCGAAATCCAGCAGAGCCGGAGCAAGATCTTCGTCACGGTACGCCGCAGCGACAACGGCGCCCGGATCAAGGCCTTCTCCCGCACGCTCGGCGCTCCCGGCCCCGGGATCACCAGGACCTACGAAATCGCCTCCTACGACCCGCCGCGCGCCGACCTCTTCCTGGTCGACCGCGGTCTCAGCACTTCCAGAGCGCGCCTCAGCATCCTCTCCGGCGAGTCGGGCTTCCGGGCCCAAGCCTTCGGCACGGTCCTGCCCTTCCGCGGCGCGAAGCCGAACGAATGGTCGCTGGGCATAGGAGAACTTGCCGGCAAGACCTATCCCAACGGCAAAGTCGCGACCCCCAAGCCCGACATCCTCGTCGTCGAGCGCGACCCGGGAGAGAAGCACTCCAACCTCAAGGTGATCGCCGGCGAGGAAGGGTACGGCGGCTTCAACTACCAGCGCGACATCGACGAGCCGGGCGACATCCCCGCCAGCCGCATATTCCTGCAGGGCTCCTACCTCGGCGCCCCCTCGCTCTTCGAGGTCGTCCCCGAAGCCCCCGGCGCCCCCCTGCTGAGAATCTTCGACATCCAGCCCCCGGCCGGCCTGCTCTAGAGGCCACTAGGTGCCGAACGGGGAGGAGCGGTTCGAGGAAGCGGAGCGGTTCGAGGCCGCGCAGCCCGCCGAGCCCGCCCTCGGCGCGGTCGCCGCCCGCGGAGTGGGAGTCCTCGTCGGCCGCACCCTGGGGCTGCAGCTGCTCACCGCCGGCGTCACCGTCGTCCTCGCGCGCCTGCTGACGCCCGCGGACTACGGCCTCTTCGCGATCGCCCTCGCCGTGCAGATGGTCGGCCAGCGCGCGGCCGAGCTGGGGTTGCCGGCGGCGCTGGTGCGACGCGAGGAGGACCCCTCACCGGATGTCCAGTCGGCGGTGAGCGGGGCGATGCTCGCCTTCGCGACGGCGCTGAGCGCGCTGCTGGTCCTGGCCGCGTTCGCGATCGTGCCCGCCGCCGGCGGCGACAGCGAAGCGCTGCGGACGATCGCGGTCGCCGCCCTGGCGATGCCGCTCTACGCGGCGCGGGCGATGCCGATGGTGCTGATGGAGCGCCGCCTCGCCTTCGGCCGCGTCGCCATGGTCGAGACCGCCGAAACGCTGGTGTTCAACGCCTTCGCGCTGCTCGCGGCGGTCGCCGGTTTGGGCGCCTTCAGCTTGGCCGGCGCGGTGCCGGCGGGGGCGGTCGCCGGCGTCGCCGCCGCCTGGGCGATCCAGCCCTTCGTCCGCCGCGCCCGTCTCCGCCTCGGGCCCGTGCGGCCGCTGATCGGGTTCGGCGTGCGGATCAGCGTCCTGCAGGGGATCTACCTGCTGCGCGAACTGGGCTTCGTCGGCATCGTCGCCGCGATCGGCGGGGCGCCGGTGGCCGGCTACTACGCGATGGCGAAGCGCCTCTTCTCCTTCCCGGTCGCCCTCACCTCCGCCGTCTCCCGGGTCTCCTTCCCCGCTCTCTCGCGCGAACCCGAGCTTCGGCCCCGGCGCACGGCCCAGATCGTCGCCTACACGGCGATCGTCGCCGGGCTGCCGCTGGCGCTGGTCGCCGGCGCGGCGCAGCCGCTGATCGCGGTTGTCCTGGGCGAGGAATGGATGCCGACCGCGGACGTCGTCCTCGTCGGCTCGCTCGGCATGATGCTGACCGCCAGCGCCTGCGCGACGATGATCGGCTCCTTCATGGCCGAGGGCGAGGCCAACTTCCCGCTCGGCTCGGCGATCTGCGAATCGGCGGTGCTGCTCGCCCTCGCGGCGCTGCTGACGGCGCCGATGGGAGAGGCCGGCGTCGGCCTGGCGATCACCGCCTCCACCGTGGTCGGCCTCGCGGCGCTGACGCTCGGCGCCCGGCCGACGGTGAGGCGCTCGCTCCTCGCCGTCGCGAAGGCGAGCTGCATCGCGGCGCTCGCCGCTCTCGTCCCCCAGCTCCTGAACCCCGCCGACGACCTCGCCGGGCTCCTGCTCTCCCTCGTCCTCGTATGCGCGGTCTGGCTGCCCCTCGAGCTCATATTCTCCCGGGCCGACGTGGCGCGCATCCTCGACACCATCCGGCCCCTGCTCCGGCGCCGGGCAGCGCCGGCATGAGGATCTGCCTCTTCGAGTGGAACGCGGGCGGCCACCACAACTTCTACGCCCGCGCTTTCGCCGAGGCGCTGGCACCGCGCGCCGAGGTCGTAGTCGCGGCCCCAGAGCCCGTCCTCGCCGAGCTCGGCTCCGACCTCGGCGTCACGACCCACTCGCTGGGCGAGCCGCGGCCGCGGCCGGGCGCGGGAGAGGGCCTCGACAAGGCGACGCTGGCCAAACGCGAGATCGAGCTCCTGCGCGAGTCGATCGCGGCCAGCCGGCCCGACCAGGCGATCATCCTCTTCGCCGATCCGATCCTGCGCTGGCTGGCCTCGGCGCCTCGCTTCGATTGCCGGGTCAGCGCCTTCGTCATGTTCGCCAAGGCGCAGCTGCCGGGGAGCTACGGGCTGCCGCTGAGCCCGAAGGAGCGGGCCCGAGCCGCCTTCAAGGAGCTCAGCCTTGCCCGCTGGCGGCGGCGCCGTGACGCGTACGCGGTCTTCGGCCTCGACCAGGCCGCGGTCGCTCGCTGGCAGCGCAGGCGCGGGGCGCCGGCCCGCTGGCTGGCCGAGCCGCGCCTCGAGGTCGAGCCCCCTCGCCGCCGGCCCGAGGAGCGCTCGGGCTGCTTCCTCTTCGGCTCGATCGACCGGCGCAAGGGCATCGACCGCCTCGCGGCCGCGCTCGCCGAGGGCTGCGAGGGGCTGCCGCTGACGATCTACGGCTCGCCGGTTCCCGAGTACCGCGAGCAGCTCGAGCGCGAGCTGGCGGCGCTGCGCGAAGCCGGGGTGAAGGTCGAGACCGACCTGACGAGGGTTCCCTACGCGGCCGCGATGGAGGCGATGGGAGGCGCGCGCTGCGCGCTGCTCTCCTTTGGCTGGAAGGAGGCGCCCGGCTCCAGGGTGCTGATCGAGGCCGCCGGCGCCCGCACGCCGGTCGTGATCGGCAACGACAACGTCGCCGGCAGGATCGTCGAGCGATACGGCCTCGGCCTCACTCCCGACCCCGACGATCCAGCCGCGATCCGGGACGCAATCCTGGAGCTGGCCCTCGACCCCGGCGCTCCGGCGCGCTACGAGGAGAACCTGCGGCGCTACGCCGAGGAGGTCCACGGCGATCGCTTCGTCGAGCAGGTCCGAGCCGCCTTCGAGCTGGACCGCTGAGTGAAGCCCACCGTCTACATCCCCACGCTGCGCGCCGGCGAGCGGCTGGCGCGAACCCTGGCGGCATTGGCCGAGCAGGAGCCGAGGCCCGACGTCGTGATCGCCGACAACAGCGGCGAGGACGCCGCCGGGGTCCTCGCCCGCGAGCGCTTCCCCTGGGTGAGCACGGTCGACTTCGGGGAGAACCTGGGCTTCGGCAGGGCCCTCAACCGGGCGGTCCGCGAGGGGCCCGGTGACCCGATCGTCTTCCTCAACGACGACGTCACGGTCGAGCCGGGATTCGTCGCCGGGCTGCTCGACGTCCTCGACGAGGACGTCGAGATGGTCGCCGCCGTCCTGCTCAGCGAACGCGACCCCGGCCGCATCGACTCCGCCGGGGTGATCGCCGACCGCACCCTGCTGGGCTTCGATTACCTCAACGGCGAGCCGGTCGAGGCCCTGGCCGACGCGGTGGACCCACTTGGGCCGACCGGCGGCGCGGCGCTCTTCCGGCGCGTGGCCTTCGAGCGCGTCGGCGGCTTCGACGAGCGGATGTTCCTCTATTACGAGGACCTCGACTTGGCGCTGCGCCTGCGACGCGAGGGCGCCCGCTGCCGGCTCGCCCCATTGGCGCGCGGCGTCCACGCCTACTCGGAGACGATGGGCGCCAGATCGGCCGCCAAGTACGAGATGACCGGCTGGAGCCGCGGCTACATGCTGCGCCGGTACGGATTCGGCCGGCGACCGGCGCTCCTCGCCCGAGCGCTGCTGGTCGAGACGGCGATCTGCGCGGGCCAGCTCCTGCAGGACCGCACCCTGCGCGGCGTCCGCGGCCGCTGGAGGGGCTGGCGGGCGGCCAAGGGCGCGGCGCGGCGCGAGCACGCCGAGAGCGGGCTGACCGACCTATCGGCGCGACAGGCGCTCGCGCTCAGGCGACGGCGCCACAGCCTCTAGGGTCAAGAGATGAACGCCAGCTGCGCGCTGCTGCTCACCGCCACCGTCGCGCCCGACCCCGAGACCCCGGCCCTGTCCGTTCGCGACCCGCAGGCGCGCGAGGCCGAATACCTCGACGCGCTCGGCCGCTGGTGCCGGGCCCTGCCGCCTAGCTGGGAGATCGCCGTCGCCGAGAACTCGGGATGGCCCACCTCCGTCTTCGCCGACGCCGGTCGGCAGGCGGGTCGCGAGGTGCACGTCCTCGCCTGCGAGAGCCGTGGCTCGGAGGCGGGCGGCAAGAGCGCCGGCGAGGCGGAGCTGATCGACGACTTCGCCGGCTCCGAGCTCGCCCAGCGGGTCGAGTGGATCTTCAAGTGCACCGGCAGGCTCTTCGTCGAGAACGTCGAGGCGTGCCTGCCCCGGCTCGAGCGGACCGCCGGCGTATGCGGCGCGATCGTCCCAACTCTCGACCACATGGACAGCAGGTTCTTCGGGGCCTCCCGCGCCGTCTTCCACGAGTACTTCACCGCGATGGGCCCCGAGATGGACGAGAGGACGGGAATGCGGTTCGAGGTCGTCGCCGCGCGCCGCATGCTCGCCGCCCTCGCCGCCGGCAACCCGTTTCGGCCGTTCGCGGCGCTGCCCTACTTCATCGGCCGCAGCGGCTCGCTAGACGCGGCCTACAACAGCGCCACGATCCGCGCCAAGTGGTTCCTGCGCCAACAGGTGCGCCGCACCGTGATCTCACGCGAGATCCTCATCTAGGGCCAGAGCCGACGCAAATGGCATGTTGCCCCAGGGGCCCCGGATTGAGGTCGCTTCGACCCCGGCCGATACCATGAGGGAATGGCCCACGCCACCAAGGCAGACGAAGCCGTTGTCAAGCGTCGCCGCGAGGCGGCCGAGCAGATGCGCGGCATGTTCGCGCACGTTGCCCCTAGGGTGAGCCTGGCAGATGAGCTGATCGCCGACCGTCGAGCCGAGGTCCGCGCAGAAGAGCGGGCAGAGGCCGAGCGGCGACGTGCCAAGGGCTGACATCCCGGCTTCGAGTCTCGACGCCTCAGCGTTGCTGGCCTGCTGCAAGACGAGCCCGGGTAGTGGGTCAGTTTGAAATCGCCCTAGATCCGAGCGATTTCTTCCTCAAAAAGCGATCAGAGATCGCTCGCGCCACCGCTCAAGCGCGTTGGCAACGGTAGCCTGCGAGCAGCTACGAGCTACGCGTTTTTCAGCGAAGCTTTTTTCCTAGATCGCTTGCTCTTACCGAGCAGATCATTAACCGAAGGGCGTGCTCGCTTCTTTCTTCCCTCCGGCAGTGGCATATCAAGGAATGTTTTAGGCCGATTTGCTGGATCTAGCTTCGCTAGAACGTCCGGCGTACGAAGATCGTTCTCCTGATCCCCAATTAGGTCTCGGACCCGAATCAACTTGATATCAAGACCCTTGACTCTCCTGACACGGGCTACCTCACTCCTTGCGTCGCGTGTGAAGTCAAGGCCGATGATGTAACCGATATCGCACTTCGCACGCTCAATCGCGGTCTCGAAATTATCGACAACGTTCCTGCCGACCTTCCCCTGCTTTACCTGGATCGGATCATGGGTCATAAACCAGAATCCGTCAATGCCCTTGTCGTTAGTAAGTCTGGGGGAATGAGTACCGTTGACACGCTGAATAACCCAGTTTTGGAACTCGAACGGCTTGAGTTTCGCAAGCTCCACCTCCGTTACTGGGAGGCCAATAACCTGCATATCTACTGCTCCATTAGTCGCCTTCAGAAGCCTTCGACGCATCAGGTTGACCGCCGTAGGACTGATGTCGATGCCGATCCACTGCCGACGCATTCTCTCTGCTACCACCTGAGTAGTGCCACAGCCCGCAAAAGGATCCAAGACGATGCCTCCCTCATTGCTGGAGGCAGCAATGATGCGCTCAAGGAGCGCCTCGGGCTTTTGCGTTGGGTAGCCAAGCCGCTCTCTGGCCTGGGAATTGATTAGCGGAATCTGCCATACATCGTTCTCAGCTACTCCCCGCTCGTCGACCGAAGTCACGAAGACTTCATCCCCCTTAATCCGAGTATGGTAGTTCTCCTTCCGTTTCGCCGAAGCCTCCGTGTAGTCAGTGAACTGGCGATTGAACTCGTAGTCTTTTGTCTTGGTGTAGAAGAACAGTGTGTCGTGCATCTTCAAGAAGGATCGAGACTCGCCGGTCCAGCGGCGGTAGTGCCACACAATCTCGTTTCTGAACATTTGCGGGCCGAAAATTTCATCAAGCAGGAGCCGGAGATGATGGCTCGCGTGCCAATCGCAGTGCAAGTAGAGAGAGCCCGTTGGCTTCAAGATTCGATGCAGCTCACGAAGTCGGTGTGACATCCATTCGACGTAGTGATCTATGCCACCCTCCCAGCGATCCTCGAAGGACCGGACCTCCGCCTCATCACCCCAGATAACCTCGTAGTTGCGATTGGAAAAGAACGGCGGGTCGAGATAGACCAGATCGACGCAGTCAGCGGGGAACTGCGTCAGACGTCGGAGATTGTCGTCGCAATATAGGACGCCGGTTTCGAGATAGCCCACCGGATTCACGGTGGGCGTATCGGTCGTCACAGAATTTCTCCTTTACCTTGAGAGGACTTTTGCCGTACCGATCTATGGCTTGGCCTCCATCAAAGGAATGCGGCATTGGCTCGTGGGCGGAATAGCCACACCGGGAGGGCGAGCACAACGAGGGCGACAGCAGCGCGTGCCAGCCGGTGAGTAGCTGCGCAGCGCTGACGGCTAGCCCGACCTTGATCCAGAACTCCGGAGGTGGCCTGCGGCGCTGCTGGCGATTGTGGCTCTACAACTTCGCCCGTTCTCACAAAGCGCTGAAGGATCGCTATCCCCGGACGCCAGCGATGGCAACCGGGGTGGCCAATCACGTCTGGTCGCTTGAAGAGATCGCAGGCTGCTTGACTAGCTTTGGACCTACTCGCTCATCGCCTCTGCGACTGCGGGAGCCGCTTCGACGCCCTCTCCTTGAAGGCCCTCAAGCAGGTCGAGGCGCATCGAAACGCTGCGCTCGGGATCGGGCCTCGTCGCATAGCGGTCAGCTTGGTTTCGTACGAAGCCTGCTCCTTCATACCAATCGACCATCCGCACATTGGCGTCCGCTAGGAGGAAGCGAACAGCTACGTCTTGGGAAAGTTTGCGGGCCAGGCCCGTAACGCTTCGCAGTAGCTCGCCGCCATGACCGTTTCGCTGGTGGCGATGGTCCACGCCTATCATCTGGATGCGCAGGGCACCGAAATCAGAGAAGCCGATGTTCTCCATGCGTCTCTTCTCTGCGTTCGTCAAGCGAACTGAGTCAAAGGTCAAGGTCGCGTATCCGACGATCTGGGGCGAAGCGCCCGGATCGATCCAGAGATACGTCGCGCTAACGCCGTGCCGCAAGCCATCTAGGAATCGCATGCCCGCCAGGAAGCTGTTGACGTTGTCAGCGACCGGATCGCCTGGATGGTGCTCGCCGACGCAGTCGAACCCGCCAATCGCATCGAGCAGTGGCGCAGCAAGCGGAAGCGCCAAGCGCCGGAGCTGCGGCGCCAATGTGGCTTACTCGCCAGTCGGTAGTTCGCTGATCGGCTCTGGCGAGAAGGAGCGCTCGAAAGACTCGTCGGAACGCTCTAGATGGGCGAGTCGACGCGCGTCAGTAGACGGACGCAGAATGTCGTCCACAAAGCGCGTAGCATCGTCTCCCGTAAGGGAGACGCACTCGCCAAACCCGCCATTGGCGCCAATCTCAACGGCCATCGCAGGCACCATATCGGCAATCTCGGCGAGAAGTCAACCCGCGTACCCAAATATGCAGGATCGGTCTGGCACTCATGGTCCCAGTCTCGCATAGGCGACAGCTCGGCGGCCCGCTACCTCAAATCGCCCGCGTTGTTGATCGCGGCGCTGCTGGGTTGATTGCTCGCTAGCCTCAGCGCATGGAGACGCTGACCCCTACCGAGCTTGCTGTTCAGCTATGGGGGAGCGCTCAGACTGGCTCGCGAAGCGCTGGTGCTCGCCAAACTCGGCGGGTTGCCCATGAACTCTTCCAGGCGATGCCCCTGGCAAAGGAGGGCGTTGGTTGCTGACCCCAGCGCAGGCCGAAGCGATCAGGACGCAGGTCAGTTCAAACTGACCCACTACCCGAGCCCGGTGCCCAAGGGCTGTCCTTCGGCGACCGGGCGTGCCTCGCGCTGGCTGCCCGTTTCGAGGTGCCTGCGGTCACAGCGGACAAAGATTGGACAGACCTCCCAGAAGTCAGCGTCGCCGTCAAGCTGATCCGTTGACCTCGGTCGGGTTAGCGTGAAGGCGAGCGAATGATGACCGAGAGCGTGGCTGACTAGTATTCCGGCGGATGTCGAGTTCGACTCCAGGCGGCGCCGTTCTCGTTGCCGGCGGCGGCGGCTTCATCGGCGGTCATCTCGTCGGCGAGCTGCTGCGCCAGGGCCGCGAGGTGCGCTCGGTGGACTGCAAGCCGCTGGAGGAGTGGCATCAGGTCTTCGAGGGGGCCGACAACCGGGTCCTCGACGTCTCCCTGCTCGAGGCGGCCCGCGAGGCTGTCGAGGGCGCCTCGGAGGTCTACAACCTCGCCTGCGACATGGGCGGTATGGGCTTCATCGAGGGCAACAAAGCCCTCTGCATGCTCTCGGTGCTGCCCTCGACCCACATGCTGATCGCGGCGCGCGACAGCGGCGTCGAGCGCTTCTTCTACTCCTCCTCGGCGTGCGTCTACGCGGCCGAAAAGCAGGGCAGCCCCGAGGTGGTGGCGCTGCGCGAGGCCGACGCCTACCCGGCGATGCCGGAGGACGGCTACGGCTGGGAGAAGCTCTTCAGCGAGCGCATGTGCCGTCACTTCATGGAGGACTTCGGCCTCGAGACCCGCGTCGCCCGCTACCACAACGCCTACGGGCCGCATGGGACCTGGGACGGGGGTCGCGAGAAGGCGCCGGCGGCGATCTGCCGCAAGGTGGCGGAAGCGCAGCTCAGCGGCGAGCACCGGATCGAGATCTGGGGCGACGGCAAGCAGACCCGCAGCTTCATGTACATCGACGACTGCGTGAAGGGGACCCTGATGATCGCCGAGGGCCCCCGGATCGAGCCGATCAACCTCGGCTCCTCCGAGCTCGTGACCATCAACCAGCTCGTCGACCTGGCTGAGGAGATCGCCGGCATCGAGCTGGAGCGGAGCTACAAGCTGGACGCGCCGCAGGGAGTGCGAGGGCGCAACTCCGACAACGCCCTGATCGAGCGGACGTACGGCTGGCAGCCCTCGATCTCGCTGCGCGACGGTCTGACGAAGACCTACGAGTGGATCCACGCGCAGGCCGAGCAGCAGATGTCCCGGTCGCCGGTCGGCTGAGCCGGCGGCATCGCGCTCGTTCTACTTCGCCACCTGGAATTCGAATTCCCCGACCGTGTCGACGGTCTTGAAGTCGTCGAAGATGTAGTGGATCAGGGGTTCGCTTTCGTCGGGCGGGGTGCCGTGCAGCCAGGCGGTGTCGGCGAGGCCATCGTTGCGGATCGCGCAGGGACGGGGCGAGGCGCGCATCTGCTCGACCACGCGCCGCTGCTGGTCGTGCGGCAGGAGGATCGGCCAGGCGCCCGGCGCGTTCGGCTTCGGCGGCTCGATTTCGGCAAAGAGATAGAGGCTGTCGACGTTGGGGAAGCCGATGAAGGTGGTGCAGCCGTGCTCGTGCAGGAGGTCGACGAGCTGGACGTATTCTTCGCCCTGCGGCGGGGCGAGGTGCAGGAGGTCGGCGCCGGGGTAGGGCAGCGCCGGACGTTCCCCGTAGGCGACCAGCCCGCCCGCGGCCGAGGAGACGATTGAGTGGAAGCCGAGCACCGCGGCGAGGGCCGCGGTCGCCGCCAGGCTCGCCGCCTCGAAGCGCGGCGCCCGCCAGCCCGCCGCGGCGCTCCAGGCGCGCAGCTGGCCGATCCCGTCGCTCATGCAGACGGCGCCGACCGCGACGAAGGCGACCGAGGCGATGCGGACCTGGCTGCCCGCGACCGGGTAGGCCTGGAGGGTCTGGGCCACCGCCAGCAGCGGCAGGAAGATGCGGGCGAAGCGACGGTAGGGAGCCTCGGTAGCGCCGGACGGAGCCAGGGCGACGATCCAGGCCAGCGCCATCGGCAAGGCGATGTAGTTGCCGGTCGGGCTGAGCGAGAGCGGCGAGGAGCCGACGACCGTGAACCAGATCGCGACCCCGGCCCCGACGCGCAGCAGGCCCGGCCAGAGCGAGGGCCCTGCCGTCCCTTCGCGGCGCAGCCAGACGGTCAGACCGGCGGCGGCGACCGCGAAGATGCCCCAGTCGATCGCCGCCCCCGGCGTGGTGAGCGGGATCATGAAGGCGCTGCGCAGCTTCAGTCCCTGGGTGACGATCCCGTCGTAGGCCTCCGAGACGCTCGGCCCGGTCAGCACGAGCAGGGCGAGGATCGCGACGGCCGCTCCCACCGCGCCCACCAGCCCCGCCAGCAGCCAGCGCCCGAGCCGCGCTTCGGGCTCACCCGGCGACGGCCGCGCCGTGTGGGCGGCGATCGCCACCGCAGCGAAGGCGAGCAGCTCGAGCGCGGCGAAGTCGCGCACCCATTCTTCGCGCAGGTCGGGGAGCATGACCGCGAAGGGCAGGAGGAGAAGGCCCGCCACCGCCAGCCAGCGCAGCCAGCGGCGGCGGTAGAGCGGCCCCCAGGCGAAGACCGCGGCCACCGCCGCGGCGATCGCGGCGTAGCCGCCGACGTTGATCTTGGTCAGCACCAGGCAGCCGATCAGCGCCCCGGTAGCCGCCCCGGCCCAGGCGACCCTGTGGCTGGGCCCGAGCGCGACGAGCAGGGTGATCCCGGCGAGCAGCGGCGCGATCGCCACCTGCGGGTGCATCGGCTCGGCGGCGAGCACGCTGAGGGTCGAGAAGGCGACGATCGCGCCGCCGAGCCCCAGGGCCAGGCGGCCGCTGAGCCGCTGGACGGCGACGCCGAAGCCGACGCTGCTCGCGATCCAGACGACGCCGACAATCAGGCGGCTGGCGTCGTTGGTGACCGCCCATCCGGTGAGGGCGAAGAAACCGCCGAAGACGTCGAAGAAGAACGGCCCGTAGGCGGCGTAGATGTCGCGGTAGAGCGCCTGGCCGCCGGCGAACGCCTTCAGCGCGACCAGCAGCGTTCCCTCGTCGTCGTAGAAGGCGAACTGATCGAAGAGCGAGTAGAAGGCGGCGATGGCGGCGGCCACGGCGAGCAGGCCGTAGGCGAGCGCCGCGGTCGCGACCGGGTGCGAGGCCGTCCACTCCCGGGCCGCCGAGAACGGCCGCCTGCCCTGCGACGTCGAGCCTTCCTTTGCCACCGGCCGCGCAACATATAGTCCCGGCGTGCGGATACTGGTCACCGGCGGCGCCGGCTTCGTCGGCGCCAACCTCTGCGTCGGCCTCGCGGCGCGCCATCCCGAGTGGGAGATCGTCGCCCTCGACAACCTGATGCGGCGCGGCTCGGAGCTGAACCTGCCGCGCCTGCGCGAGGCCGGCGTCGAGTTCGTCCACGGCGACGTGCGCGAGCCGGCCGACCTCGCCGCGGCCGGGCCCTTCGAGGCGATGCTCGAGTGCTCGGCCGAGCCCTCGGTCCTGGCCGGCTTCGCCGACGCCTCCTACTCGGTGCAGACGAACCTGGTGGGCGCCTTCAACTGCCTCGAGCGCGCCCGGGCCGAGAATGCCTTCGTCGTCTTCCTCTCGACCAGCCGCGTCTACCCGGTGGCGCCGCAGCTGCAGCTGGCCCTGGAGGAGGCGGAGACCCGCTTCGAGCTCGCCGCCGAGCAGCCGGTCCCCGGCGCCGGCCCGGCCGGCGTCTCCGAGGACTTCCCGATGGCCGGCCCGCGGACCCTCTACGGCGCGACCAAGCTCTCCGCCGAGCACCTGATCGAGGAGTACGCCGACGCCTTCGGCCTGCGCGCGGTGGTCGACCGCTGCGGCGTGATCGCCGGCCCCTGGCAGATGGGCAAGGTCGACCAGGGCGTCTTCTCCTGGTGGCTGCTCAGCCACCTCTTCGGCCGCCCCCTCTCCTACATCGGCTACGGCGGCTCGGGCAAGCAGGTGCGGGACCTGCTGCACGTTGAGGACCTGCTCGACCTGGTCGACGAGCAGCTGCGCGAGCCGCAGCGCTGGGCGGGCGTCGTCGCCAACGTCGGCGGCGGCCGCGCGGGCAGCCTCTCGCTGCTGGAGACGACCGCGCTCTGCCGCGAGCTGACCGGCCGCGAGGTGCCGATCGGCGCCGAGCCGGAGAACCGCCCCGGCGACGTGCCCGTCTACCTCAGCGACTGCTCGCGCCTGCACTCCATAACCTCGTGGCGGCCGCGCCGCGAGCCGCGCGAGGTCCTGGCCGACCTGCTTGACTGGTCCGCCGAGCACGAGGACGAGCTGCGCGCCGCGCTGGGATTCGGGCGCTAGACGAAGGAGACACGAGGAAGCGATGCCGACTGCGATTGTGACCGGATCAGGGGGCCTGATCGGCTCCGAGTCCACCTCCCGCCTGGTCGAGGCCGGCTACGACGTGATCGGGATCGAGAACGACACCCGGGCCCGCCTCTTCGGGCCGGAGGCCTCGACCGCCTTGGTGACCGAGCGGCTCGAGCGCGAGCTCGAGACGTTCCGCACGGTCGATCTGGACATCCGCGACGCCGAGGGGATCGACCGCGTCTTCGCCGAGGCCGGCGGCGCGATCGAGCTCGTCGTCCATACCGCCGCCCAGCCCTCCCACGACTGGGCCGCGAGCGACCCGCAGGCCGATTTCGGGATCAACGCCAACGGCACGCTCAACCTGCTCGAGGCGACCCGCAACCGCTGCCCCGAGGCGACCTTCGTCTTCACCTCGACCAACAAGGTCTACGGCGACACCCCCAATCGCCTGCCCCTGGAGGAGCTGGAGACCCGGCTTGAGCTGCCCGAGGACCATCCCTACTTCGGCGGCATCGACACCTCGATGTCGATCGACTCCACCCTGCACTCGCTCTTCGGCGCCTCCAAGGCGGCCGCCGACCTGCTGGTGCAGGAGTACGGGCGCTACTTCGACATGCCCACCGTCTGCTTCCGCGGCGGCTGCCTGACCGGGCCCAACCACGCTGGCGCCCAGCTGCACGGCTTCCTCGCCTACCTGATGAAGTGCACCGTCACCGGCGAGCCCTACACCGTCTTCGGCTACGAGGGCAAGCAGGTGCGCGACAACGTGCACGCCGCCGACCTGGTCGACGCCTTCCTCCTCTTCCACGAAAGGCCCCGCCCCGCTGCCGTCTACAACATCGGCGGCGGTCGCGAGAACGCCTGCTCGATGCTGGAGGCGATCGAGCTCTGCGAGCGCGTCGCGGGGCGCGAGCTGCGCTGGGAGATGGGCGAGGAGGCGCGCGTCGGCGACCACCGCTGGTGGATCAGCGACCTCGGCGAGTTCGGCTCCGAGCACGGCGGCTGGCGCCCGCGGCGCGGCCTGGAGCAGATCCTGCGCGAAATCCACGAGGCCAACGCCGAGCGCTGGACCTCTGCCCCTGCATGAAGCTCTCCGTCGTCATCCCCGCCCACAACGAGGAGGAGGTGGTCGAGGAGACGGTCGAGGGCATCGTCTCCGCCCTCTCTGCCGAGGGCATCGAGCACGAGGTGATCGTCGTCGACGACTCGAGCACCGACGGCACGGCCGCGGTCGTCGAAGGCATCGCCGCGGGCCACCCCCAGGTCCGCTGCCTGCCCTCGCCCTTCCGCAACGGCTTCGGCTTCGCGGTGCGCGCCGGGCTCGACGCCTTCGACGGCGACGCGGTGGCGATCGTGATGGCCGATGGCTCCGACAGTCCCCAGGACCTGGTCGCCTACCAGCGCCTGCTGGAGGAGGGCTATGAGTGCGCCTTCGGCTCGCGCTTCATGCACGGCTCCCAGGTCCTCGACTATCCGCGCTCGAAGCTGATCATGAACCGGATCGTCAACTGGGGGATCCGCGTCCTCTTCCGCCACCGCTACAACGACACGACCAACGCCTTCAAGGCCTACCGCCGCGAGGTGATCGAAAACCTGCGGCCCTTCCTCTCCAACCACTTCAACCTCACGGTCGAGCTGCCGCTGAAGGCGGTGGTGCGCGGATACAGCTACGGAATCGTGCCGATCTCCTGGACCAACCGCAAGGCCGGCGTCTCCAAGCTCCACCTCAACGAGATGGGCAGCCGCTACCTCTTCATCGTCCTCTACGTCTTTCTCGAGCACCACCTGAGCCGCGGCGACTACCGCCGCGAGGGATGAGCGCCCTCTACGCCCGCCACAAGGTCTGGGTCTGGGCCGCGGTCTGGCTGCTGACGCGGGCGCTGATCGTTGTCCAGGTCGGCTTCTGGAACCACACGATCGGGGCCAACACCGAAGACGTCCGGCTCTACTCCGAATGGTCCAACCAGCTGGCCCACGACCACACCCTGCCCGCCGGCCAGTTCTGGCAGTACCCGCCCGGAGCCGCCTTCGTGCTGCTGCTGCCGCGGCTGGGGCTGTTCGCGCAGGGGTACCTGTCCTGCTTCGTGGCGGCGATGCTCGCCTTCGACCTGATCTGCTTCGCGCTGATCGGCCTGCTGGCGCGGCGCGAAGGCCGCGACGCCGGCGTCTGGGTCTGGCTGCTGGCGATGCCGATGCTGCGCGCGATCCCGGTGCTGCGCTTCGACCCGGCGGCGACCGCGGCCGCGATCGGAGCGCTGGTCGTCATCCACCGCCGTCCCGCCTGGTTCGGGGCGCTCGCCGGCCTCGGCGCGACGGTCAAAGTCTGGCCGGTGGCGGTCCTCTTCGGCGAGTGGGAATGGCGCCGCCTGCTGCGCGCCTGCCTCGCCGCCGGGGTGGCGGTCGCGCTCGTCTTCGCGCTCGGCAGGATCGCCTTCCACGGCGATCCGCTCGAATTCCTCAAAGAGCAGGGCGGCCGCGGGCTGCAGGTGGAAGCGGTCGCCGCCACCCCCTGGCACCTGCGTCAGCTGGTCACCGGCGAGGAACCCTTCGCCTACCCGCGCTACGGGGCGGCCGAGCTGGCCAGCCACCCCGCCGACGTCACCGCCGACCTGCTCAAGTGGGTCAGCCTCGCGGTGCTGATCGGGATCGCCGCCTGGTGGATGGCGCGAGCCAAGGCGATCCGAGCCGGCAGAGACGACCTGAAGGACGCCGTCGTCAGCCGCGACTTCGTCTTCACCGCCGTCCTGCTCCTGGTGATCGCCAGCCGCGTGCTCAGCCCCCAGTACATGGTCTGGCTCTTCGGCCTGGCGGCGGTGTCCCTGACCGAGTCCCGCACGCGCATCGCGCGGCCGGCCTGGATCGTGATCGGAGCCGCGATCCTCACCACCGCCGCCTACGGACCCATGGGCACTTGGGGAGAGATGCCGATCTACGGCTCGCCGTTCAACCTGGTCGTCCGCAACGTCGCGCTGCTCTTCGCCGCCGCGGACGCCACGGTGGCGATGGTCGCACTGCTGCGCCGGCCGGCGCTCAGGGCCGCCGAGGCCGGAATCCCCGCCCCTGCAGGCGCAGCGCCAGGCGGCTGACTTCGGCCAGCATCTCGAAGCTGGCGCGGCCGACGCGCAGGCGCGAGCGGGAGTCGTGCACGTAGAGCACGGGCACCTCGGCGATGCGCAGGCCCGCCCGCTGCGCCCGCATCAGAAGCTCGACGTCGAAGGCGAAACCGGGGCAGAGCTGCTCGGAGAACAGCTCGCGCGCGGTTGCCGTGCGCAACAACTTGAAGCCATTCTGGGTGTCGCGGATCGGCAGTCCGGTGAGCAGTCGCACCGCGACGCCGAAGGCACGGCCGGTCAGCTTGCGGTGCACCGGGCCGCGGTCGACCGCGGCGCCCGCCACCGCCCGAGAGCCGACGGCGACGTCGGCGCCCTCGCGGATCGCCGCGCTCAGCTGTCCCAGCTCGCCCAGCGGCGTCGAGAGGTCGGCGTCGGCGAGCAGGACGTACTCACCGCCCGCGGCGCGCACTCCGCGCGCGACCGCGGCACCCTTGCCTTCATGCGCGCCGCCGAGGATCGGCCTCAGCTTCGGTCCGCCCGCCGCGGCAAGGATCTCCGCGGTGCGATCGCCGCTGCCGTCGTCGACGACAAGCGTCTCCGCCAGCTCGAACCCCGCCCGCGCAACGGCCTCCTCCGCGCTCCCTTCCAAGACGTCCAGCAAGGCCGGCAGGCGGGCCTCCTCGTCGAAGGCCGGGACGATCAGGGAGAGGGTCGGCAAGCGGGATGCCTCAGGCCCCGCAGATCAGCAGCCGCTGATCGGGAACGAGCTGGGCGCTCCAGCCCCGTGAGGCGCGGCTGCGCGGCAGGTCGAGTCGCGAGGCGCGGCCGCCGAGAGCGGGGCCGACTCCGACCCCGCCCGCGGGCCCTTCGGCGAAGCGGGCGACGGAGATCGGCACGGGCGGTCCCGCCGCCGGACGCAGCCAGAGGCCGCCGAGAGGCAGTCGCAGGGTCATCTGGGCGCCAACGACGAGCGGGGTGAAACGCAGGCAGCCGCGCGCGTGCGTGAGGACACCGCCGGTCTGCGAGGCCCCGGCCGGTGCCGAGAGGGGCCTGGGCAACCCCGCCGCGGGGACCACGGAGATCGACAGGGCGCGGACGAGGAAGTGATCGGCCGCCACCCGGGCCACCGGGTCGGCAGCTTCGATCTGCGCCGGCGAGAGGGCCGGGGCGCCGAAGCGGTCGCGTGAGGCTTCGTACCGTTCGAGCGGGAAGGCCAGGTCGGCCACCTGACCTTCGATCGGATCCCGCGGATCCTCGAGCAGCGCGGATGCTTCGCCCTGGCCGGCGAGGAGGTCGGCGGCACCCATCACCGCCCGGTTGACTTCGGCGCCGACCCGGGCGCCGTCGCCGGCGTAGGTGAGCTCGCGGACGTTGGGCGACAGCCCCAGCGCGCAGATTCCGGCCAGGATCGGCACAGCCCGGCGTCTCACGGGCGAGGCCGCGATCTCTTGGGCGAGCACGAGCAGCAACAGGACCACGTCGATGTAGATGAAGCGGCTCGAATACGGCTGGCGGGCCGGGTTCGCCACCCCCGAGGTCAGCAGCCAAAAGGAGAGCAGCGCGAGCATCGGCACAGCGCTTGCCACGCCCGGGCGGTAGCGGCGCGCAAGCACCAGCGCGAGCAGGACCATGAGCATCCCGCCGGCCAGCGCCTGACCGGCAGCGAGGTCGAAGCCGACCGTGCGGCTGCCGGGAATGGTGAAGACGCCCGTGACCGAAGCCAACGAGGCGGCGAGCGAGTCGAAGGCGAAGGAGGGCAGGGCGGCGAAGTTGGCGATCGCGACGTCGCTCTTCTCGGTATGGCCCCAGGCGAGCCACCAGACCGCGTACACCGCCAACGGAGCGATCGCGACCCAGTACCGGGAGCGCGGCGACTCGCGGTCGAGGGCGACGATCAAAGCCGCGGCGAAGACGAAAGGCAAGACGGTCGACTCGGTGGCGACGCCGATCGTCAGCAGCCCGGCCGCGACCGCGTCCCAGCCGGTGCGGCGGCGCTGCAGCGCCAGCCAGGCGCCCAGGCCGCAGAGCACGGTGATCGTCACCGACATCCCGTGCGAGCCGACGATGCCGTCGTTGGCGGCGCCGAGGAAGAGGAAGAGGACGGTGGGCACGAGCGCGCCGAGCGCGCCGAGCGCCTGGCGCAGGAGGGCGAACAGACAAGCCGCGACGGCCAGGTGGAGCGCCACGGCGAGCAGCCGCAGCGGCGTCTCGGCGTCTTCATGGAAGAGCTGCAAAGCCGCCTTCGTGATCAGCACCATGACCGCGACGAAGTGCCCGTTGTGGGGATCGACGAAAGCGTGGAGGTCGAGGTCGGTGCGGCCGGCGTAGCCCCACGACCACTCGTCGACCAGCAGGGTCAGGCCGCGAGTCTCGGCAAGCAGCAGCACGGCGGCAACGACCATCGCCACCGCAAGCCCGACCAGGGCGAACCGCTCGACGTCCCGGCTTTCGCGCCACCAAGCTCCCGACACGGTGCGCGAGTCTATGCGCGAGACAGGCCGCTAACGCGGCGCTCGAGCGCCGAAGCGCAGCTGCGGGACCCGCCAGAACGCCTCCGTGATCACCGAGGCGTCGATCTTCGAGCTGCCGACCTGGCGGTCGCGGAAGACGATCGGCACCTCGACCACGTCGAAGCCGTGCTGGATGGTGCGGTAGGTAATCTCGACCTGGAAGGCGTAGCCGCGGGAGGCGATCGCGTCGAGGTCGAGCGCTTCGAGGACCTCGCGACGGAAGCACTTGAAGCCCGCCGTCAGGTCTCGCACGGAGAGGCCGAGCACGAGGCGCGCGTAGGCGCTGCCGCCGCGGCTGATCACCCGCCGCACCGGCCCCCAGTCCTCGACGCCGCCGCCGGGCACGTAGCGCGAGCCGATCACGAGGTCGGCCCGCTCGGCCGCCGCCAGCATCGCCGGCAGGTGGGAGGGGTCGTGGGAGAAGTCGGAGTCCATCTCAAGGACCAGCGCCGCGCCCTCGGCGAGCGCCCGGCGGAAGCCGGCGATGTAGGCGGGGCCGAGGCCTTCCTTGTGCGGACGGTGCAGGACGGAGACGTTGGGCTGCTCGGCGGCGAGGCGGTCGGCGATCTCGCCCGTTCCGTCCGGCGAGTTGTCGTCGACGATCAGCAGGTGGGCCGACTCCGGCAGCACCGCTCGCACCGCCTCGACGAAGCGCTCGATGTTGCCGGCCTCTTCGTACGTGGGCAACACCAGCCAGGCCGGCTCTCGGGTGGGGGCGGCGCTCATGCGGGCCGCGATGCTATTCGCACTGGTCCGCCTAGGGGCGCGCTCGGCCGCCGGTCAGCGCCACGAACGATCGCCATGCCGGCTTCGGCTTGAAGCTGACGCCGGCGCGGAAGAGGCCGACCGAGTCGCAGAAGGAGCAGGCGGTGTATTCCGGGTTGTCTTTCCACGAGTACCAGTAGGCCGCCTTGAGGTTGAGGCGCACCCGGTTGGCGATCAGGAAGCTGTAGGCCTTGCGCAGTTCGCGCGCCTGGCCGGCGATCCCCTGCTCGAAGGCGACGACGTTGGAATCGTTCTGGGAGCCCCAGCCCATCTCGGTGACGTAGAGGCCGGCGCCGGGGTCGCCGTTGTCGAGGACGACTTCGCGCATTTCTTCGGTCAGCGCTTCGAGGTCGTCGACGTGGAAGGCGTATGGGTGCAGGGCGACGCCGTCGAAGTAGCGCTCGATGCCGGGCACGCGATAGAGGGCGGCGAGGAACTTCGAGGCGTCCATGCCACGCCGGCCGCCCTCGTCGGGATTGCCGAAGAGCCCGGAGAGGATCACCTTCGCGCGCGGGTCCTCAGCCTTGATCTCGGCGTAGGTCGGCTTCAGTAGGCGAGCGTAGCGCCCGGGTGAGACCGGGTAGGCGAAGTAGAAGAAGTTGGCCTCGTTCCAGACCTGCCAGGTATGGATGCCGCGCGGGCTGTAGCGGCGCACGGCTTCGCGCACGAAGGCGAGCCAGGCGCGACGGGCACGGGCGCTGTCGATCGGCAGCGTCGTCGGCTGCCGCGCGACCCAGCGCGGCGTCCCGTAGATGAAGGGCAGGACCTGCAAGCCGCGCTTGCGCGCCGCTTCGACCGCGGGGTCGACGCTGCTCCAGTCGTAGCCCCCGTTCGCGGTTGGCTGCACGAGCGCCCAGTTGACGGGCCAGCGCACGGTGCCGATCCGGGCCGCCTTCATGTAGACGGCGTCGGCATCGGTCAGCGGCGTCTGCGGCGCGATCCCGAAGAAGGAGGGCGGCAGCGCCCGCGCCGCCGCCGGCAGGAGCAGCGCAGCGACGATCGAGGCGAGGAGCGCGGCGGTCCTAGGAAGGATTGGCGAAACCCCCGCGCACGTCCGGCGGCGGCGGACGCTGCGCGGTACGGCGTCCTCGGTCGGCCGAATAGCGCTGCTATTCGGCCGACCTGCGTCCTTGTACCCCTTGGTCCGGCGCTCGCCGGCCCGCCCACGCGAGTTTCGCCAATCCTTCCTAGCGGCTCTCAATACGTCCCTCCCAGCTTGCGGTGGTCCCAGGTGGCGACCCGAACGGGCCTGAAGTGGATCGCCACCCGCTTCGGCGCCTGCGCTTCCAGCGCTGCCTTGGCGTCGCCCTCCACCGAGGAGATGCCCCCGGCGTAGCGCATGGTCAGCTCTTCCGCGAACCCGAGAACGGTCGCGGGGTCGCGGTGGATCTCGGCTTCGGCCTCGATCGCCGCGCCGCGCAGCTCGCCGTACTCGCGGCCGGTCTCGACCAGGACGGTGGCCCGCGGGTCGCGCTCGAGGTTGCGCACCTTCTGCGATTTCGCGTAGGTCCAGATCCAGACCTCGCCGGCGCGGGGGACGAACCACATCGGCATCGAGTGCGGCCAGCCGCGGGGGCCGAGGCTGGAGACGACCGCGATCCGCTCGCCGTCGAGCAGCTCGAGTAGCTCCCCCTCGCTCAACTTGATCTGGTCGCGGCGGCTCATCCCTGCGATCGCAAAGAGTGACGGATCGGGCGGAGGAGAAGTTTGAGATGCGTGCGATTCGGCGCGCCACGCGTGCGCTGGCGCTCCCTAGGCTCGCCGCACGATGACGATGCAAGCTCATCTCCAAGCTGCCGCCGCCCCACGGGTTAACGTATGTACGTTTTATCCTTTCCTTGTACGTACGTATCCTGAGGAGCTGAAGATGACAATCACCGCCTCCAAGCTGCGCGCCGACGTCTACCGGCTGCTGGACGAGGTCCTCGAGACCGGCCAGCCGCTCGAGATCAAGCGCAACGGCAAGGTCCTGGTGATCGCCCCCAAGGAGGAGCGGTCGATCTGGGACCGCCTTCCACGTCGCGAGGGGTACATCGTCGGCGATCCGGACGATCTGATCCACATGGACTGGTCCTCGGAGTGGAATCCTGATCCTTCTTGACACCCATATCGTCGGCTGGCTCTACGAGGGCGCAGACCGGCGCATCCCGACCACGGTGCGCGAGCTGATCGAGTCCGGTGAGCCATATGTGTCGCCGGTGGTGGAGCTGGAGCTGACCTTCCTCCACGAAGTGGGGCGCGTGACCGAGCCGGCTGCAGCGCCCCTCGGCGCGCTGCGCAGGACGATCGGCCTACGGGTCGCCGACGTCTCGCTTGCGTCCATCGTGGGGGCCGCGATCGACGTCTCCTGGACCCGCGATCCGTTCGATCGCCTGATTGCGGCTCAGGCGATCGTCGCCGACGTGCCCCTCGTCACCGCCGACCGCACGATCCTCGAGCACCTTCCACAGGCGACCTGGGTCTGACCGACCGGCTTCAGCGCAGCTTCTCCGGCAAGCTGACGGGGCCAAGGCCCGGGACGGCGGCGGAATGGAGTAGCGGCCTAGCGACCCAGGCTGAAGCGGACGGCGCGGGCCACGCGCGAGCCGGGGATCGCGACCAGCAGCTGGGCTCTGAGGAAGCCGTGACGCGCCAGCAGGGCGCGACCGCGTTCGTCGAGCGCGACGCGGTAGGTGTGGGAGCGCCCACCGGCAAGCGCGAAGGTACGGCTGCTGACCCCGATCCTCACGACCCGCCGCGGCGCGCCGGGCCTGGCCCGCAGCGGTAGAGCGGCGTGGGTGCGCAGCAGGATCCGACCCGGGCAGCTTTCGCCTTCGGCCCAGCCGCAGCGGACCCAGAGGCTGACGGTGCCTCGCTCGCTCCCGACCTTGCGCACGCTCAGCGGCGGCAACGCCGCGCTCGAGCCGACGGTCGCCCCTTCGACGTAGTCGTTGTCGATGTTGATCGTCGTCCGTCCGTAAGTCTCGTCGTGACCGCCCAGGTACTGGTGGATGCGCTGGTGCTCGATCCAGAGGTCGGCCGAGATGTAGGCGTCGAGCGCGTTCCTGGCCCCGTTCCAGTTGGCGGTCCAGACGTTGTCGGGCATCGTGTAGGTGGCGCCGAATTCGCGGGCCAGGTCGGCAATGCCGGAGCTGCTCGAGCTGTAGACGCCGGAGGCGTAGCCGAGCGCGTGCAGCTGCGTGGTCCAGGAGGAGAGGAAGGTGAGCGTCGCCCGCGTGGCGCTCGTCGTCCGCGTGTAGGACTCCATGTCGAAGTAGAGCGGGCTGCCGGGCCCCATCGCCACCGCTTCGGCCTCGGCGACCGCGTCGCGGGCCGCTTCCGCGCCCTGCAGTTTCGCCTGGGTCAGGCTCGAGCTGAGCGCCGCGCAGCTGCCGCAGGAGCTGGTCGGTGCCTGCAGGCCGACGTAAGTGGGGATCAAGTGCCAGCCCTCCCCCACCTGCTCGCCGACCCATTCCGGTGTCAGGTTGGGTTGCGAGCAGGCCCGGTTGGCGCCGCCGATGTAGACGCCGATCGCCCGGTAGGGCGAGGAGGCCCAAGCCGACATCGCCCGCGAGGAGGGCGTCGCGCAGGCGTCGAAGCCGAGGCCGGTGAAGTCTTCGGAGCCGGTGACGGCTTCCGTTTCCGTCGGCGGCCCGACCGCGCTGGCGGCGGCCCCGCGCGGCGCGTCAGATTCAACCAGGATCGCCCTCCGACGACCAAGAGCCCGCGATGGACAGCTCTGAGCGGCGCCGGGCCTCCCCAAATACACCGCGCGCCGATCGAGCCGCACGCACATCCGCGGATGCTGGGCGAGCCGAACGACCGACCACCCCGCCGGCACCCGCACCGTTTCGCCGCCAAAGTGCACCGTCCGCGCAGCCGCGGGCGTCGCGAAAACCGCGAGTAGGACGAGTGCCGCCAGTACCGGCCGAAGCAGGCGCATTACCGCGCTAACCATCGCAGCAACCGATGGTTTCGGCTTCAAGCTAAAACCGAGTGCATGAGACGTTCCGTGAGGACCTGCTGGGGTGGGGTCCGGAACGTTTTAGCCTTTTCCGGTGAGCTAGAGGCGCCAGCCGGCTCCTCTCCACAGAAAAGGCGCAAGTGGAGGGCCCCACCCCAGCAGGTCCCTTACGAACCCGCCCCAGGCACGAGGTCCAACTCGCGCCAAGGCCCCTCACCCGCCATCGGCTGCGTCCGCCCCTCCAACCAGTCGGCCTGCAGGTCGTCGTAGTGACGGCTGGCCGGGTGCCCGGACTGGCCGGTGAACATCTGCCAGCGCGAGCGCTCGGGCGCGGTCGGGTCGGCGACCATGCGCCAGCTCGGCGCCCAGACCGCCTTGTAGGGGTCGTTGGGGTCGTAGGCGATCTGACTCACGGTCTCCTGGGCGCCGCCGGCCCTGAGTCTGCGGTTGAGCAGCTTGCGCAGCAGCGGGTTCGCCTCGCCGAGCGGATGCGGGAACTCCATCTCGTGCACGTGGCCCCAGCGCCAGGCCTGGGGGTCGGGCCCGAAGCGCTCCTCGAGATCGTCGAGGGCGCCGCTCAGCGCCTCCAGCACCAGCCCCTCCCAGGGGCGGCCGATCAGCTCCTCGTCTTCGGACTCCCAGAGGTCCATCAGGTGCGAGTGCCAGCGCCAGGGCGAGGTGACGTGCGGGGTGAAGCCGTTGTCGGCGCGGTCGAGCCAGCGCTCGCAGAGATCACGATCGCCGATCGCGGCGCGCGCCACCTCCCGCGCCAGGCGCAGCAGGAAGGCCTGGTAGATCGTGCCGGCGATCGAATCGGGGTCGAGCCGGCCGTCCCAGCTGCGCAGGCGCTCGATCGCGCTCGTCTCGCGTTGGCCCACCGGCTGCAGCCGGCCCAGCCGCCGCGCCGCCTCGATCCCCGGCAGCGAGAGGTTGTCGGACTGCATCGCCTCGAAGCCCTCGATCGTGTGCTCGTCGCTGGCTCGCAGCAGCTGCTCGATCCGCGCCGCGCGGAAGCCGTCCAACCACTCGCTGGTGATGTGGTGGGGATAGTCGTCGCCGACGATGCGGTTGTTGGCGGTGACGAGGAAGCCGCTCTCGGGGTCGACCTTTTCCGGCAGCTCCTCGTAGGGGACCGTTCCCTCCCACTCGAACTCCCCCGTCCATCCCGGCTTGGGCAGGTCCGGGCAGCCGCCCCTGCGCAGCGGCAGGCGGCCGATCAGCTTGTAGCCGATCGAGCCGTGGCGGTCGGCCCAGATCAGGTTGGACGCGGGCGAGCTGTGGTCGGCGAGCTTGGCAACCAGCTCCGGGCCGGAGGCGATCTCGTGCAGCTCGAACATTCCCTTGAAGGCAGTCGGCTGGTCGAGGGTCTGCCAGCGCAGGGCGAGCGGCTCCGATTCGTCGGCGCCGAGAGCCGCGTTGACCAGCGGGCCGTGGTGGGTGATCCGCACGTCGAGCACCTCGGGCTCCTCGCGGCCCTTGACCGCGATCTCCTCGCGCACGATCTCGAGCGGGCGCCACTCGCCTTCGAAGAGATAGCGGTCGCCATCGACCCGCTCGACGAAGAGGTCCTGGACGTCTGCCATCACGTTGGTGAAGGTCCAGCAGACGTCGTTGTTCTGGCCCATGAAGACACCCGGCAAGCCGGGCAGCGAGGCGCCTCGCACGAAGCGGTCGCCGAGCGTCAGCCCGATCTGAAACCAGATCCCCGGCATGCTCGGCGGCAGGTGGGGGTCGCCGGCGATCAGCGGCGAGCCGCTGGCGCTGAGCTTGCCCGAGACCGCCCAGTTGTTCGACCCGCTCGCCTCGGCGGCAAGGCCGATCGAGCGGCGCACGGCGTCGATCTGCTCGACGATCGGCAGGCCTTCGCCCGACCAGGCTTCCTGGGTGACGACGGGGTTGCCCGCGGGGTATGGGTTGTCAAGCTTGGCCGCCAGCTCCGGCCCGAGGGCGCGGATCATGTCGGCGCGCAGCAGCTCCCGCTCCCAGTTGGTCGAGAGGCCGAAGGCGAGCAGCTTGCCGAGGCTGAGGATGTCGACCGGGCGCCACGGCTTCCAGGCGAGGCGCAGCAGCTGCATCTCGAAGGGCAGCGCCTTGGCGCCGGCCGCCGCCGCGTTGACGCCCTCGCAGAAGCGGTTGAGCAGGGCGAGCAGCTCGGGGTCGAGCGTCGCCGCCTCGCGCTCGGCCGTGCGGCGGATGCCGAGCGTGCGCATCAGCCGGTCGATCGGCAGCCCCTCGGGGCCGGCGAGCTCCGACACCCGCCCGCTGACGACGCGCCGGTAGAAGTCCATCTGGAACAGCCTTTCCTGGGCATGGCAGAACCCCTCGGCGAACCAAAGGTCGGCGGCACCCTGCGCTTCGACGTGCGGCACGTTCCAGCGGTCGCGCCGCACCCGGACCGGCCCCTCAAGACCGTCGAGCGCGATCGTCCCCTTCTGCTTGGGCAGCGGCCGGCGGGCGAGCCAGTGCCAGGCGGCAGCCGTGGTCACGGCCGCAAGCCCAGTGCTCGCCAGACCGATCGTCAGTCCCGTCCGCGCCGCTCGTCTGCCCGCCATCGGCCAAGGGTACTGGCCAACCAGCCAACCCAACCTCATCGTTCCGGTGCGCTTTATGTGGTCGATGACCACATAAAGCGCACCGGAAGCGGATCAGGGTGAGATGTCGGCTTCGAAGCGGCCTTCGGCGGCGAGCTTGTCAAGGTGGGCCTGCATCACCAGGGCCGCGGCCGGGCGGAGCTCGACGGGGACGTCGCTCCAGGCCTCGGCGAGCAGCGCCTCGCGCGAGCGCTCGCCGCGCCGCAGGGCGGCGAGCAGGCGACGCTCGCGCATCTCGCGATGCTCGACGTACTCGGCCAGCTTCGCCGCGGGGTCCTCGATCCAGGGGCCGTGGCCGGGGCAGATCAGCTCGACCGGCTCGGCCTGCACCCGGCGCAGCGAGTCCATGTAGGCGGCGAGCGAGCCGCCGTCGGGAGGGACGAAGGTCGAGCCCTCGCCGAGCACGAGATCGCCGCTGAAGCAGACGCCGTCGTCGCTCAGCAGACAGACGTGCTCGGGGGCGTGGCCGGGAGTGGCGAGCGCCCGCAGGCCGGCGCGCTCCTCGCCGTCGGCCGGCAGCACGATCTCGGCCTCGAGCTCCCCTGCCCCGTCGGCATGATCGCCGTGGTTGTGGGTGAGGAGGACGAGGCCGATCCCGCCGCGCTCCTCCGCCGCCGCGCGCACCGCGTCGAGGTGGGCGGCGACGTCGGGGCCGGGGTCGACGATCGCGCACGGATCGGACCCGTAGAGGTAGGTGTTCGTCCCCGCCAGCGTCATCGGCCCCGGGTTGGGCGCGACGATCCGGACGATCTCGGGGTGCCCCGGCGCTAGAGCGGTCATTTGACGCCTTTTTGACCCCATAGGGTCATCAACCCGTCAGAACCTCAGCCGCCGACCTCTTTGGCGATCGCCGCGCGCGCGTCCTCGGGCTCGAGCACGACGAGGTCGCCGGCGCCGCGCAGGATCTCGCGCACGAGCCACGAAGTGCCGGCGTAGGGCAGCTCGACGACGACGGCGCCGTCGGCCAGCTCCTCGACCACGGTGCGCTCCTCGCGCAGCCAGCGCGCCCGCTCGGGCGAGACCCAGACGCGGGCGACGTGGGCGGTCGGCACCTCGCCGTGGGTCATCCAACCCTCGACCCCGGCCAGCTCCTCGACCTCGGGACGGGGCTCGTAGGCGTCCTCGGTGAGCGTCGCCTCCTTGATCCGGTCGAGCTTGAAGTGACGCACGCCGCTTTTGGTCAGGTCGTAGCACTCCGCGTACCAGCCCTCTTTGCCGTTCTCCAGCCGGTAGGGCTCGACCGCGCGTTTGGTGAACTGGTCCTCGTTCTCCTTGTAGTACTGGATCTCGAGCACCCGCCGGCCGCCGATCGCCTCGTTGACCATGCGCGCGACCTCGGCGTCGCCGCCGCTGGCCGAAGCGATCTCCAACCCCTCCTCGGAGGGGTCGTGGCCGAGCGCCTCGACGATCTTCCCGCGGGCGCTCTGCAGCCCTCCCTGCGGCAGGTGGTCGCCGAAGAGGTCGATCGCGGCGACCAGCGCCTTCGCCTCCAGCGGCAGCAGCCGCGCCGGGCGGGCGAAGTTGTCGCCGTAGGGCTCGGAGTCGACCTCGATCTCGTCGCCGACGACTTCGGCGTAGAGGACGTAGGTGCCACCGCCGAAGTTGACGACGTTGAGCAGGTCGATGTCCTCCTGCAGCTCCTCGCCGGTGAGCTCCAGCCGGTTGCGCAGGTCGGCGACGCCGAGGCGCTCGCCCCGTTTGGCCGAGTCGATGAGGAGGCCGGCGAGGGTGACGAGGCGGGCGAAGCGCTCGGGCCGGATCGCAGCCTCGCCGCGCCCGTTGGACCGCGTCCGCCGCGGCGCCTCACGCAGCGGCCGATCGACAGTTTCGGCGGGCTCGAAGCCGCCGTTGCGATGGCGATCGTGGAGCAGGCCGAGGCGGCTCTCGGCCTCCGCGCGCAGCTCGTCGGGGCCAAGCACCTGAGCGTTCTGGCGCCAGCGCAGCACCCAGGCGATCAGCTCGCGCGGCGAGGCGTACTCGGTCTCGAAGACCGAGCCTTTGCCCGGTGCGCCGTCGGAGCGCTTCGCCGGCCGCAGCTCGCCGTAGGCGCCGTAGTCGCGCTCGACCAGCCAGGCGATCCGGTCGCGCACGAAGACCTTCGCCTTGCCGCGGATCTCCCCCAGCTGCCAGTCGGCGCGCTGGCCGTAGTCGCGGCGGTCGAAGTCCTCGGGCGGCGAGAAGTCGTGCTCGGCCTTCGAGGCGTAGCCGACCTTGCCCTGGATCCGCGAGAGGCGGAAGACGCGCACCGCGTCGCGCTCGTGCGCGTGGCCGATCAGGTAGAACTGCCCGCCGCGGAAGACCAGGTGGTAGGGGTCGACCTTGCGCTTCGCGGTCTCGTCGCGCTCCATCGTGTAGTAGGTGAACTCGATCGTCTTGCGGCGCGAGATCGCGGTCTCGATCTTGGAGAGGCGCTGCGAGAGCTCGCGCCCCCCGGCCGAGGCGGTCATCGCCATCTCGACCGGCGCCCGGCCGCCCTCCTCAAGCGGGTTGGGGTGCCCCCAGGCGACCTGCTGCAGGGCGAGCCGCAGCGGCTCGGCGTAAGCGAAGTCTCCTTCGGAGAGCAGCGAGAGCGCCGTGCTCAGCGCCGCCAACTCCTCGGGCGTGAACTCGATCGGGTCGAGGTAGAAGTTCTCCGGCGGCAGCGAGTAGAGCTCGGCCTCGAAGAAGCCCTCTCCAGGCTTCTCGACTCCGAGCTGGATGCCGAGGCTCTCGAGCTCGGCACGGTCCGCGTAGAAGCGGCGCGCGAACGCGTCGTCGTTCATGTCGCTGTAGCCCTCCACCTCGCGCTTGATCTCGAGCGCCGAAACCGGCCTCCCCTGTGCCATCAGGAACGAGATCAGCGAGAGCTGGCGGATCAGCTTCTCGGTGTCCTTCGCCACGCAGCGCAGGATAGTGCGCGGCCGCTATCGCGCGAGAGTCGCCGGGGCGCGCAACGGCAGCGCGTAGAAATGCAGCGTGAGCTTGGTCGAGTCGGTCACGCCAGTGAGGCGGCCCGGTTCGCGGACGAAGGTGACTTCGCGTCTTACCCTTCCCAGCCGGAACGGTTCCGGGTAGTCGGCCCATCTCGGGGCCCGCAGGAGCAGGCCGTCAGCCGCCGTTTCCCCGACCAGGCTCCAGCCAGCCCCGTCGAGGACGACGCTGCGCCGGGCCGCCCTGAAGAGCAGGTTGCGCAGCCGTTCGACTCCGGTGATGCCGAGGCCATCGACGCGGACCAGCAGCGCCTCGTCCCGCCCGGTCGGGGGCAGCCGCACCGCCTCGGCGTTGCCGGTCGTCACGGTCTCGAGCGGGCGCTCTGGGCCGCAGCGGTTCGGCCCTCGGCGCAGGACGGCCCAGCGAGCGTTCCAGCTCAGGGCCCGGTAGCGGCAGAACATCGCGACCATCTGAGCCGGCGACTCGAAGGCCGGCCAGCGATTGTCTATCGCCCCCGGGTGGTTGGCAAGCCCCTCGGGAGCGGTGTTCTGCCAGAGAATCGTCTCGGGCGCCGAGGGGGATTCGAGCTTGGCCGCGTTCAGCCGGTCGAGCCTGCCGGTATACGCGGAGTACTGCTGGAAGACGGGAAGCGGGTCCCAGTCAAGGCCATACGCCCAGGCGACGTTGGCCTCCCAGGGCGCGACGTGAACGGTCCGGCCGCGTACGAGCGCCAGTTCGCGCGGGCCGAGGTCGTATTCGCTGATCAGCCATTCGCGCCCCTGGCGCTGCAGGGCCTCGGCCCGGCCCGGGATCGCCATCGTTTCCAGCTGGGTGCGAAAGGTCCTGGCACGCGTTTCGTAGGCGAGGGTCGAGTCGAGATGCTCGCTGGCGGCGATGTAGAGGAAGGTGAGCAAGACCAAGACGGCGGGGACCGAGATCAACCGGCGCACGTATGGAGAGAGGGCGAGGCAGATTGCCAGCGACGCCGCTACGAAGGGCTCGATGCGATCCGGAGCTTCGCGGACGATTGCGTGCTTGTACATCAGGAACGTGACCGCGGCAACGGTCACGACGCAGCCGACCTGGCGGGCGCGGTCGCGCCCGCGGACGGCCGCCAGGCAGACGACCGCGACCGTGACGATCCCGACGACGACGGCGGGCCTCTCCCACCACGGGCCGGGACCGAAGACCACCATCGAGGTGGAGTAGCCGCTGACCACGCTCGCGGTGTTGACCATGTACTGACCGAGGTCCGAGACGGCCTGGCCGGTCACCAACCAGAACAGGCCGAAGCTCGCTGCCGTGGCGAGGAGAAACCCGGGGACCGCGCGGCGGCGGTCGGAGAAGGTGAGGCAGGTGGCGAGGCCCATGATCGCCAGGGTCGGCCCGTCGCGCAACGACCCGAGCAGCTCGATCCCCGCTAGCGCGCCGATGCCGATCGCGAACCAGGCCCGCCGCCTCGGGCTCCACTCGCCGAAGAGCGCCGCGGCGCAGGCCACCGTCGCCGCCAGCAGCAGCGGGTCGGCGGTCGCCACCGAGGTCACCAGCAGGACGACGAGAACCGCGAGCGGGAACCCGAACGCGCGGCGAGCCGCCCAGATCAGCGAGCCGCAGAGCGCCACCTGGATCAGGAAGGACCAGAGGAAGGCGATGCGACCGAGCCAGACGTCGTAGAGGTTGGGCAGCCCGAGGAAGCCCAGCGGACCGTAGGTGAAGACGACCTCGGTGCCCGCCTGCATGCCCCGCGCCGCCTCCATGTAAAGACCGGCCACCCAGGACTGGTCGAGACCGGGAGTGGGCTCGATCGTCCCGATCGGCCAGGTGGCGATCGCGATCGCCGCGCCCCAGAGCGGTGAGGAGAGCAGGACGGCCTTGAACAGGGCCGCGTCGATCCCGCGCCTGTGGGTGGAGGGAGCGGATTCGGGTGCGGGGCGGGCAGTCTGCTCAGCGGGAGCAGGCAAGAACCCTCCTGGCCGTGGTCAGCTCGGCGGTCCACCGAACGGGGGAGCGATCGCCGGGGATGGCGACTTCGGCCGAGCCAGCAACCGGCGGCAGTTCGACGACCGGGCTGTCCGCGAACCGCCCGAGCTTCGCTTCCACCGTGTTGCCGGGGGCCGTGCGGTAGCTCAGCCCCCCCGGCGGCAGCTCAAGCGTGAAGGTTGCGGTCCGGCCCGCTTCGGGGAGGAGCGCCACGCAGGGCCCACGGGTCAGCGCCCGGCCGCCCGCTTCGCCGCTGACCGTCGGCGCCTGTCCCGCGCGATCGACGCGCGGGGCGCCGGCCGGGGCCGCTTCGATTCCCAGCGCGCGGACCAGCTCCTGGTCGGCCGCTTCGCGCGCCTGCTCCCCGCTCGCCGCGAGTTCGGCTTCGTCGAACGCAGGCGAGCCGAAGTCTGCGGCCGCGTCGAAGTAGGCCCATGCCGGGAAGAGCATGTCGGGATGCGAGTGGGTCGTCGAGGAGTCCTCGACCGCGAGGTTGGGGTCGACCCGGTCGCGAGCCAGCTCCAGCGCGGCCAGGGTCGCCCGGTTGGTCTCGCCCTCGGCACCGAAGAGGTGGCCGCCGACGCGCAGCTCGGCGACGTTGGCCGTCAGCGAGAGGCCGAAGAGGACCGCGGCCACGAGGCTGACCGCGGTCGACCAGCGGACGTCGCGTCCCAGCTCGGCGACGAGCAGCAGGGCGAGGACCCCGCCCATGTAGACGTAGCGGCTCGCGTTCGGCGCCCGAGCGGGACTCAGGCCGGCGGCGACCAGGGCGGTGTAGACGACGAGCGTGCCGGCGACGGTCCAGAAGCGGATCGAGCGGGGAGCGCGGCGCACGTGCAGAGCGACGAGCCCGGCGAGGACGACCGCTAGCGGGTACCCCCAGGCCGGCCTGATTTCGATCAGTTCCGGCACCCCGGCGCTGCCGGGGACGCGGAAGAGGCCGGTGATCGCGGCGCAGAGGGCGGCCAGCTGATCGGCCATTCCGCTGAAGAGGCTGCTCAGCGCCTCCGCGGTCACCTCCGACTGGCCGAACTTGCGCGCCCAGAGGAACCAGGCGACGTAGAGGGCGCCGGGAACGAGGACGATCCAGACGCGGCGCCACTCCGCCCTACCGCCGAGCCAGATCGCGAACAGGGCGCCGAGGGCGAAGGCGATGCCGACGCTGAACGAGGCGAGCGAGAGGCCGAGGAGAAGGCAGGCGGCGAGGTTGCCGGCCGCGGTGCGGCGCTCGAGCGCCAGCAGCATCCCCAGGCCGGCTGCCATCCCGGTCAGGTTGGGGATCTCGTAGGCGCCCATCACCGTGTCCCAGCCGGCGCCGAAGAAGGCGAGGAGGACGGTGAGCGCGACCGCGGCCGCGAGTGGCAGACGGGTGCGGACGAGGGCGAAGAAGAGGGTCGCGACCGTGAGGTGGAGGACCACGGTCGTCGCCTGGTAAGGCACGTGAGAGCCGGCGCCGACCGTGGCGAAGAGCGCCTTGTAGAGCAGCAGCGGCACCAGGATCAGGTGGCCGTTCTGCGGGTGCAGCAGGGTTTCGATCGAGAAGCCGCGAACCGTGACGAGGTAGTTCCACTCGTCGTTGACGAAGGTCTGGCCCTTGCCCCAGTCGAGGATCAGCGCCGCGGCGAGCAGGTAGGCGAACGCCAGGACGGCGTAGGCAACGCGGTTCTCGCCGACCCGGCGCGACCAGGCGGCGAAGCGGTCGACCCGCCGCTCCAGCCAGCCGATCGGGTCCACGGCGGGCCGCATCCCGGGTTCCCGCTCTGACCGTTGCAGGCTCATCGCGCGCCGCAGTCTAGGGCTGCCGCCGCCTGGCGGCGTCAGGCGGCGGCAGCGCGCTGGCCGAAGTAGGCGGAGCCCGACAGCGCTCTGTCGAAGCCGGACCAGGACTGGCCTGCCGGCAGCTCGCGCTCGAGGCGGTCGAAGCTGCCGAGGCGGCCGCCGAGGTTGTCGATCATGTGGACGAGGACGGCCTCGCGCGTGGCGGGGAGGACCGGCGAGCCGTGCTCGAGCGAGCCGTGATGGGCGAGCACGATGTGCAGGACGGCCTGGGCGAGGGCCGGGTCGAAGGCCGGGATCTCCTCGATCTGGCGGCGCACCATGTAGTAGCCGAGCGGGATCTCGCCCTGCAGGCGCCCGGCGTCGGTGAGGTCGATCGCCAGCGGGTCGTCGTTGTAGGCCTCGGTCTTGCCGATGTCGTGCAGCAGCGCGCCGGTCACGGCGACGTCGCGGTCGATGCCGGGAAAGAAGGCGGCGGCGGCGCTGACCGCCTGGGCAACCGAGAGGGTGTGCTCGAGCAGCCCGTGGCGGTAGGCCTGGTGGTAGACCTTGGCCGCCGGGGCGTCGCGGAAGCGGCGCCATCTCTCGGAGCCCTCGCCGAAGAAGGCGTCGAGCAGGCGGCGCAGCTGCGGGTCCTGCACCGTGTCGAGCAGGTCGCGCAGGTCGCTCTGCAGGCGGTCGAAGGGGACCTCCGATTCGATCGCCAGGTCGGCCCGGTCGTACTCGCCGTCCTCGGCGGGGCGCAGCGCGCTCAGCTTGATCTTCGCCCCCCAGCGCTCGCTGACCTCGAAGAGGCCGCCGACGTGGACCGCCGCACCGGGAGCCGCCAGCGCGTAGAGCTCCTCGGCGCCCTCCCAGGAGACCGCCTCGCAGCTGCCGCTGGCGTCGCCCAGCACCAGTCGCAGCCAGGGCTCGCCGTTGCGCTTGCGGCGCAGCTCGCGCTCGCGGACCGCGTAGACGCCGCGCACCTGCTGCCCACCCTCCAGCTCGCCCAGCGGCGCCCTCGTCACCTCGAACGCGTCGGTGAGTGCCTGCTGCTCCATTCGCGTCCAAGGTAGAGACGCGGGCGGACGGTCGGCGGTGGCCACGCCGGCGTCGACGCGGAAGGCTCCATCCTCAATAGTTGGGATTTACTCAGCGACTTGCCTGCCATAGGTTCAAGTGTGTGTTAGTGCCTCCCAAGGCCTCGCGAACGTGTGCCGAAGCCGCCGGCTGGGACGACGAAGGTCGGCCCCGAAAAGACAAGGCCGCGGACCCCGGCCGCTGGCATCCCTGGCTGAAAGAGCGCGAGATGCCCAAATGGGACAGCTTCTCCTGGCTCACCGTGCGAGCGCTGTTCGAGTCGGTCAACGACCTCTTCGCCAAGTTCCGGCCGGAGATCGTCGACGAAAGGCGGGCCCGCTGGATCGCCGGCCAGCGCGCCAGGGGCGCCGCCAGGGACGACTTCGTGATCTCGCGCCCCAGCGACGCCGCGGAGCGCAGTTTCCTGCTGGTCGGCGACACCGGCGAGCAGGACGCCTCGCAGTACGCGGTCGCTCCCTACTTGAACGCCATCGGCGGCTCGCAACCGGCCGCCGAGTTCCTCGTGATCGTCAGCGACGTGATCTATCCCGCCGGCGACATCAACGAGTACGTCAACGGCTTCTACATCCCCTACCGTGAGTTCGAGAAGCCGATCTACGCGCTGCCCGGCAACCATGACTGGTACGACGGCCTCGACGGCTTCATGTACCACTTCTGCGGCGCCGATCCGCTGCCGTCGGAAAGCTTCCGCGGCACCGACACCAGGCCCGCGACTCGCCTTGCCACCCAGCTCTGGCGACGCTCGGCGCCCCCCGAACGAGAGCGGCTGAGCCGGTGGCGCGACACTCGTCACTGGGCGCGCGACGAGACGAAAGCGGTCCAGCCGGCGCCCTACTTCGCGATCGACCTGGGCGACCTGCTCCTGGTCAGCATCGACACCGGCGTCACCGGGGCGATCGACGACGAGCAGGGACGATGGCTCCTGCGGATCTCCGAGCGGCCGCAGCAGAAGATCCTGCTCACCGGCAAGCCGATCTACGTCGACGGCGCCTACCACCCCGGGCGAATCGAATGGAAACCGAGCAAGGTGGAAGCCGCGGAATGGAAGAAGGAGCCGCCGCCCTTCGAGACGGTCGACGACATCGTCCGCTACGAGCGGTTCGGCTACGTCGCGGCGATCGGCGGCGACGTCCACAACTACCAGCGGTACCCGATCCAGATGAAGGAGCAGGAACGTAAGGAGCCGCTCTACTACCTGGTGTCGGGGGGAGGCGGCGCCTACCTCAGCACGACCCACCGCATCGGCCCGCTCGACGAGAAACCGCTTGGCGACGATCGCTGGCCCGACGGTCTGACCATGCCCCGCGACGAGGACGTCCCTCCACAGCGTGAGGCGGATGATCCCGCAGGCGGGGACCAAGCCCCGGAAGGGTCCGACACCGACACCTTCCACTGCTACCCGCAGCGGGGCGACTCGCTCGCCTATACGGCCCGCAGGGCCGGGCCGCGCATGTTCAACCTCGTGCAGTTCGCCACCGCGGCCTTCGTCGCCGCGACGGCCCTGCTGCTCTTCGCCGAGCCGATGGGAAAGTCGGGGAGCTACGCGCTCGCCACCGTCTACGTTCCGCTCGCGTTCCTCGTCCTCTTCTTCGTGTTGGGCGGCAAGCGGCTGAAGCTGAAAGAGAGGCTCGGCCTTCGTCTCGGCGCCCCTTCCGACGAGCCGTGGAAACCGGCCCCGATTCGCTACGCGCTGGCCGCCGCCTTCTTCTTCGTGGTGCTGCTGGTGGCCCTCGCCGGCTACGCCGCCGATCGGGCCTACGACGGGGGCCTGCTGACGAGCGGGCGCTTCTGGGGAATGGCGGCGGTCGCGGTCGCGATGCCGGCAATCCTGATCGGCGCGATCCTCCTCATCCACGACCTGCGCGGCTCGACGCCGGCCTCGCTGCCGCTGCTGGCGACCACCGGCTCCTTCGCGGCCGCGATCCCGATCCTCTCCCCCTTCGGCGACTTCGCCGGCGCCCCGCAATGGTTCGTGACGATCGTCTTCGTCGCCGCCTTCATGGCGATCGGCACCGCGCTGCTCGGCGCCCTGCTCGCGCACGAGTTCGATTCCGAGGCGGCCAAAACCGGCTTCTGGCGCGCGCTCTGCTCCACGGTCGGCGACGTGCTGTTCGTCGCCGGGCCAACGCTGCTCGCCTTCGCGCTCTGGCAGCACACCGACGCCGATCGCGTCCCGCTTCTGGCGCCCGCGCTCTTCTTCTGCGGAGCCTGGCCGCTGGCGGTCGGCGGAATCGCCGGCGCGCACGAGCCCAACCGGCTGACCGGAACGGCCTGGATTCTCGAGGAGCTCGGCGCCGCCTCCCGCTTCCTCGCCACCGCGGCCTGGATCACCGTGGCGGCGATCCTCATCCACCAGATAGGCGACGGCTGGATCGCGACGGCCGCGATCGGCTCCGTCGCCGTCCTCGCGATCCTGGCTTTCCTCGGGGCCATGCTTGCGCTGCTCCGCGTCACCCCGAAGATGCGCTTCTTCTTCTCGATCGCCGTCGCCGTCGCCGTGCTCGTCGCTCCCCTCCTCCCACTGCCGGGTGCCCTGGAGGCGTTCCTCTTCGTGGCAGCGGCCCTCGTCCTGCTGGCCACCGGCATCCTCGACGTCATCGCGCTGGCGCGGGGGGAATTGAACGCCGACGCGGCGCAGGCCCGGATCAGAGAGCTGCTCAACGAAAAGCGCGAAGACCCGATCGGCAAGGGGCCGCGCCACCTCCCGATGCCGGAGGAGGACGAGCCGCTCTTCGACCTGCTCTACCCCTACCGCTGGGCCAAGCGCAACCGCGGGCAAGGCACCGAGCAGACGGGCAACCTGGCCCAGACCGTGGCCCGTCTGCTCGCCGAGCTGGGCGATTCCGACGAGCCCCCGTTCTTCAAGAACCTGCTGCGCGTCGACCTGCGCGAGCTGTCCGAAGATGGCGCGGACGGGGCCGACCGCGAGCTGAGGATCCGCTGCATCGGCGTGACCGGGTTCCTCCACGAGGAAGACAACGGCGCCCCCGTCGAGGACGACCTGCGGATCCACTTCCGTTCGGCCCCGCGATTCGAAGCGTGGCTGAACGACCCGGGCCCGAACCCCCAGGTGCAACGCGTAGTGGCTCCGGGAGCGCCGCAAAGCGTTGCACCCGAGGGTTGAAATCCGACTGCGGGCTCGGATTTGGCATCTATAGAGTCCGCGCCCGTGCCCAAGCATGACGTGCTCGTAATCGGCGCCGGCCTCGCCGGCCAGCGCGCCGGCCTCGCCGCCGCCGAGCAGGGCGTCTCGGTCGGCATCATCAGCAAGGTCCACCCGGTCCGCTCGCACTCCAACGCGGCCCAGGGCGGGATCAACGCGGCGCTCAACCCCGGCGACTCCTGGGAGTCGCATGCCTTCGACACGATCAAGGGCTCCGACTACCTCAGCGACCAGGACGCGGTCGAAATCATGGCTCGCGAGGCGCCGGAGGAAATCCTCCATATGGAGCACCTCGGCGTCACCTTCCATCGCAACGAGGAAGGGAAGCTCGGCACCCGCGCCTTCGGCGGCGCCTCCGCCGCGCGCACCTACTACGTCGCCGACATCACCGGCCAGGCGATCATGCATGTGCTCTACGAGCAGCTGATGAAGCATTCGGACCAAGTCGCCCGCTACGAGGAGTGGTTCTGCACGGCCCTGGCCCTCGACGAGGAGGGCGAGTGCTGCGGCGTCGTCACCCGCAACGTCGCCGACGGCTCGATGGAGCTCTTCGAGGCGAAGTCGGTGATCCTCGCCTGCGGCGGCAACGGCCAGGTCTGGAAGCCGACCACAAACGCCCTGATCTGCACCGGCGACGGCATCGCGATGGCCTACCGGGTCGGAGCGAAGCTGATGGACATGGAGATGATCCAGTACCACCCGACGACGCTTGCGGGTAAGGGCTTCCTGATCACCGAGGGGGCCCGCGGCGAGGGCGCGCACCTGCTCAACGCCAAGGGCGAACGCTTCATGGAGCGCTACGCGCCGAACAAGATGGAGCTCGCTTCGCGCGACGTCGTCTCGCGCGCCGAGCAGACCGAGATCAACGAGGGCCGCGGCTTCCCCGACGGCACCGTCGCGCTCGACATCACCGTCGTGCCGAAGAAGCGCGTGCACGAGGCGCTGCGCGAGATCGTCCTCGTCGGCCGCGACTTCGCCGGCGTCGACATCACCCGCGAACCGATCCACATCAAGCCGGGCAACCACTACACGATGGGCGGCGTCAAGACCGACGTCGAGGGCCGCACCGACATCCCCGGCCTCTACGCGGCGGGCGAGACCGCCTGCGTCTCGGTCCACGGCGGCAACCGGCTCGGCGCCAACTCGCTGCTCGACACATTGATCTTCGGCCGCCGCTCCGGCGTCGACGCCGCCGCCCGCGCAAAGCGCACCGAGGGCTCGCGCCCCTCCAAAGCCGTGCTCGAGGCCGAGCAGGCTCAGATCGACGCGATCGCCGCCCGCGAGAAGGGCTCGGGCCGGCGCGTCTCGGAGATCAAGCTGGAGCTGGGCACGACGATGGACGCCAAGGTCGCCGTCTTCCGCGACGAGGCCGGCATCACCGAGGCGCTGGAGACCGTGCGCCGGCTCAAGGAGGAGGCGAAGAGCGCCTACATCGACGACAAGGGGCTGGTCTTCAACCAGGACATCCTCGGCGCGATCGAGCTCGGCTACATGCTCGACAACGCCGAGTGCACCTGCGTCGCGGCGCTCGAGCGCAAGGAGAGTCGCGGCGCCCAGTACAGGACGGACTTCCCGGAGCGCAATGATGAGGAGTGGCTCAAGCACATCGACTTGCAGCTGAACGACGACGGCCCGGAGATCTCCTACTCCGAGGTGACGATCACCCAGTGGGAGCCGCAAGAGAGGACTTACTAGATGGCTGAGTACACGCTGAAAGTCCGCCGCTACCAGCCCGAGTCGGGGGAAGCCGCCTACTGGGAGGAGTTCAAGGTCGACCTCGACCCCTCGCTCTCGGTCCTCGACGGCCTGCTGCAGGCCAAGGACCGCGACGACGGCTCGCTCGCCGTGCGCTGCTCCTGCCGCGCGGCGATCTGCGGCTCCTGCGGGATGAAGGTCAACGGCCAGTCCGGGCTTGGCTGCAAGACCCAAGTGGGCGAGGCCCAGGAGCTGGCCGAGAAGCAGGCGAGCGTCAGCCCCAGCGCCGAGGGCACCCCGCCGATTGTCATAGAGCCGATGGGAAATATGCCGGTGATCAAGGACCTGATCACCGACATGGAGTCGACGCACTGGACCAAGATCCGCCGCGTCACCCCCTGGCTCCTCCCCCACGGCGAGCCGCCCGAGCGCGAGTACGTGGTCGAGCCCGAGTCGATGATCGACATCACCCAGTCGATGGCCTGCATCCAGTGCGGTGCCTGCGTCTCCTCCTGCCTCTCGATGGAAGCCGACCCGGATTTCATCGGCCCGGCGGCGCTGGCCAAGGCCTACCGCTTCGTCGGCGACCCGCGGGACGCCGAGACGAAGGAGCGCCTGCACGACCTCGCCCACGACCCGCACGGGATCTACGACTGCACCCACTGCTTCAGCTGCGTCGACGCCTGCCCCAAGGGGGTCGCGCCGATGGACCAGATCATGCGCCTGCGCCGTAAGGCCGCCGAGGAGGGGATCGAGGACGATCCCAACAACGGCGCCAACCACGTCAACGCCTTCGTCAACATGATCGAGAAGAAGGGCACCAACGACGAGGCGCTGCTGATCCAGGAGTCCTACGCGCCCGGCCTGAAAGGCAAGCTGAAGCCGAGCAAGGGCGCGGTCGAAGGCCTGCTCAAGTCGCTGCCGACGGTGCTGCGGGCGATCAAGACGGGCAAGGCGCGCTCGCCCTCCAAGCTGATCCCCGGCGTCCACCCGAAGCTGCCCGGCGGCGCCCAGGACGAGGTCAAGGCGATCTACAAGCACGCCGAGGAGCATCGCGAGGAATTCAACCTCTACATCAAGGGCGAAGACGAGGATTTCGTCGAACCGGAGCCCGACGAGATGACCGAGGCGGCGATCGAGGCGGCCGCGGCCGCGGAAAGCGAGGAGTCATGAAGCTTGCCTACTGGCCCGGCTGCGTCTCGCGCGGCTTCACCACCGAACTGCACGGCTCGATGGCGTTCACGGCCGAGAAGCTCGGCATCGAGCTAGTCGAACTCGACCGCGCCAACTGCTGCGGCGCCGGGATCATCGCCGAGCACAACCAGGAGCTCGCCGACACCCTCAACGCCCGCACTTTCGCCCTCGCCCAGCAGACCGGGCTGGCGATGATGAACATCTGCTCGACCTGCCAGGGCGCCCAATCGGAGTGCCAGCAGCGCCTCGACGCCGACTCCGCCTACCGCGCCCACATCAACGAGGTGCTGAGCGGCCAGGGCCTCGAGTACGTCAAGGGCAAGGACGGCTTCACCAACAAGAACTTCCTCTGGCTGCTGGTCGAGGACTACGGGCTCGACAAGCTCGCCGAGAAGGTGACGCGCCCGCTCTCCGGCCTGCGCGTCGGCCCCTTCTACGGCTGCTACGTCGTCCGCCCCAAGGAGCGGCTCGGCTACGACGAGTTCCCCGACCGCGACGTCTACCTGGAGAAGGTGATCGAGGTCCTCGGCGGCGAGGTCGTCGAGTACGACGGCGCCCGCAAGTGCTGCGGCTTCCCGGTGATCACGATGAACCGCGACACCTCGCTGCGCCAGGCCGGCACCCACGTCGGCGACGCGATCGACGCCGGCGCCGACTGCCTCGTCACCCCCTGCCCGCTCTGCCACCTCAACCTCGACATGCAGCAGCCCGAGGCGGCCAAGGTCGTCAACCGCGACCTCGGCCTCGCCGTCCTGCACCTGCCGCAACTGGTCGGCCTGGCGCTCGGCGCCGAGCCGAAGCAGCTCGGCATGAGCAAGCACATCGCCTCGACCAAGTGGGTCGAGGACAAGCTCTCCGCGGTCGCGGCCTGATCTGACTCGAAGCGTTTGGGGGCCGGTCCCCGGGGGTCGGCGGACGCGCTTCGCGCTGAGTGTCCGGCGACCCCCGGGGACCGGCCCTTTCCGGTTCAGGGGCAGGGTCAGGTCGCAACGGCCGGGTCAGACCGCAAGCACATCACCCGATAAGCAGAGTTCATGTTGTGCCTCAAAAGTGAAGCTTTATCCCTGTATTTTGAGATAATGCTTTATATTTGAGACACTATGGATAAGGCGCTTTTTGGTTCGGATCCGGTGGTCTTGGAAGAGCTGGGGAGGCGCCTGCGGGAGGCGCGTCTGGAGCGCAATCTCAGCCAGGCCGAAGTCGCGGAGGACGCCGGCATCGGCCGGGTCACTTTGCAGCGGATGGAGGCGGGGGAATCTCCCTCGTTGATCAACTTCGTTCGCGTCCTGCGCGTCCTCGACCTGCTCGATGGCCTCGAGAGCCTCCTTCCTCCCCCAGGGCCCAGCCCGATCGATGAAGTCGAGCGGCGCGGGCGCCGGCGACAGCGAGCTCGATCCTCGCGTCTCACCGAGATCGAGGCGTCACGTGAGGGCTGGCGCTGGGGAGACGAAGAAGCAAGGGAAGACACTTGAACGGACTTGCCGAGGTACTGCTCTGGGGCACTCGGGTAGGGGCCGTGTCGCAACCGGACGCGGAAACGGCAGCCGCCTTCGAGTACGACCCCGACTTCGCCCGCAGCGGGATCGAGCTGTCGCCGATCGAGATGCCGCTGGTCGGCAACCGGCGCTATCGCTTCCCGGCCCTCTCCAGCGAGAGCTTCGCCGGATTGCCGGGTCTGCTGGCCGACTCGCTTCCCGACCGTTACGGGAACGCCCTGATCGACGCTTGGCTGGCAACCCAAGACCGCGACCCTGGAAGCTTCGATGCGGTCGAGCGCCTCTGTTACATCGGCCAGCGCGGGATGGGAGCGCTCGAGTTCCGCCCGTCGACCGGACCCCGGCCGACCAAGAGCCACGCTATTGACGTCGCCGCTCTCGCCGAGCTGGCGGCCGAGGTGATGGCCCAACGAGCCGATCTGACGGCCTCCCTCGCCAAACCCGAGCGAGAGCAGGCGCTGAAGGAGATCCTTCGGGTAGGCACCTCCGCGGGTGGAGCGCGGGCCAAGGCGCTGATCGCGCTCGACCCCGAGACGAACGAGGTGCGCTCTGGCCAGCTCGGGGTCGATCCAGGCTTCGAGCACTGGATCCTCAAGTTCGACGGAGTCGAGTACAACACCCGCGACTTGGGCGCCTCGCGAGGTTACGGCGCAATCGAGTGGGTCTATTCGCGAATGGCCGCCGCCGCCGGCATCGAGATGACCGAGTGCCGCCTGCTGGAGGAGAACGGGCGCCGCCACTTCATGACCCGCCGCTTCGACCGCCGTCCTAGCGGCGACAAGCTGCACATGCAGTCGCTCGCGGGCCTCGCCCACCTCGACTACCGCCAGCCGGGCGCCAACTCCTACGAGCAGGCCTTCCAGGTCGTTCGTCGCCTTGGTTTGCCGCGCGGTGCGATCGAGCAGCAGTTCCTACGAATGGCCTTCAACGTAGTCGCCCGCAACCAGGACGACCACGTCAAGAACATCGCCTTCCTCATGGACCGCGAGGGCCGCTGGTCGCTCTCCCCCGCCTTCGACGTCGTCTACGCCTACAACCCGACTGGCCGCTGGACGTCCGCCCACCAGATGTCGATCAACGGCAAGCGCGACGAGATCGCCCGCGCCGACCTCCACGCGGTTGCCGAGCTTGTCGCAATCAAACGCGGCAAAGCTGACGAGCTGATCGCCCGGGCCACCGAAGCAACCGAAAACTGGGCACAACTAGCCGCCGCCGCCGGCATCCCAGAAGACCGCATCGAAGCGATTCGCAAGACGCACCGCCTCAGCCTGCCGCGCCGCTGACCAGAGCCGAGGCGGGCCGTTCTTGCTCAGCCGCCGACGACTTCGACGGTGCCGTGCATCTGCGGGTGGATCGAGCAGACGTAGGCGTAGGTGCCCGGTTCCTTGAAGGTCTCGGACTTGAGCTTGCCTTCCTCCAGGGTGCCGGTGTCGAAGCTGCCGTCTTCCGCCGTCGCCGTGTGCGGTGCCGAGTCGCGGTTGATCCAAATCACCTTGCCGCCTTCCTCGATCGTCACCGGATCGGGGTCGTAGGCGAAATTAGCGATCTCCACCTTCGCCGAGCGCACCGCGTCCCCGCTTGGCGCCGCCGCGTTCCCACCGCTCGGTTCCGAGCTCGATTCGGTCGTGGATTCGGTCGCGGTCGTATCGCCGTCCCCTCCTCCCCCACCGCAAGCAACGAGGCCAAAAGCAACGACGATCAAGCCAACGACGTACAGCGCTCTAGGTTGCATCCCCAACCGCTACCCGGCGCAAGCTAGTCCAACCCTCGCAGCCGTAAGGGCCGTCACCCCCGGGTCGCCGGACACTCAGCGCAAAGCGCGTCCGCCGACCTGGGGGTGACGGCCCTCAAACGACCCAAGGTTGGGGATCAGCTCCCCGCCGACATCTTCGGTTTGCCCTGCGCCCCCACGGCGTAGGCGCAGCGGAAGCTCTCCGGCTTGCCCACCGGCGCCCCGCCGGCGAAGCCGCCGATGTTGTGGTTGTCGTAGACGGTCACGTACTGCAGCGTTTCGGGCGAGGGGTTGGCCGGCATCGGCGTCGGATCGGGTTCGCCCTGCGCCTGGTTCCCCTTTGCGCCGGCGGTGACGCCCTCCGAGCCGGCGGCGGCGGAGCCGGCGGTGGTCGTGAAGAGATCGCCGCTCATCTCGCGCTTGTCCTTGAAGCCGCGCGTCGGGTCGGGGAATTCTTCGCGACCGGAGGTGGCCGGGTCGTCGTCGATCGTGCTCTGCAGCGAGGCCTTGGCGGCGGCGCCGATCAGCTGCGCGGCGCTGGGCAGCCAGCCGCCTTCGCGGGCGCAGGTCTGCGCCGCGTAGAAGTAGTCGTTCTTGCCGGTGTCGGCCACGGGGACCCGGTAGGGCGCCGATTCCAGGCACCAGGTGCCGAACTTGATCGCGTTCGAGATCGGGCACTGGGCCTTGAGGCTGCTCAGCGCCTTGCCGCTCCCGTGCTTGCCGTGCCCATGTCGCTTGGCCGGTGCGGCGCCGCCCATCGAGAAGACCAGGGCGACGAGCGAGACGAGCAGCGCCGCGACGGCGAACGGGTCGCGCCGGTAGCCGGCGGTCGGGGACGTGGCGGGCGAGTTCATCGGTACCTCCTATGTGTCGTGGCTTCGTAGGCAAGCTCGGAATGGCGACGGGAGCGGCCGCCGCGGATCGCGCCCGCTGCGGCCAGGGCTGCGAGCGCCGCGAGGGCGACCGGGAGGGGGCTCGGCCCGCCGCCCCCGGAGGACTGGCCGGGGGCGGCGAAGGCGGTCGCCGGAGCCTGGAACGGCCGCGCCGCGACCGCGTGGTGCACGAGGTCGTAGGCGACCTCTTCTTCGCGTTCGCTCACCGGCGAGGTGCCGCTCGGCGGCGTCGGCTGCGCCGCCGGAACCGGTGGCGGCGGCACGATCGGAACCACCGGCGGCGGGGCCAGGGTGGGCGTCACGAAGGGCGCGATCGCCAGCGGCGGTACCGGCGACGGCGGCACGTGGTGGACGATCGGCGCCGGGGCCGGAGTGGGCGAGGAGGGGGCCGGTGGAGGCGGGAGCGGGCTCTGCCCGGGTTGGAATCCGGGATTTTCCGCTATCGGCGGCGGCGACACGGGCGCTTCGTCCTTGACCTGCTTGTTCCGCAGCGGCGTCGTCCCGCAGGGACGCTGCACCGAGCCGGCGAGCACGGTCACCTTGGTCGAGTAGGAGAGTCCGCCGGTGGCGATCGTGACCGTGGTGGTGCCGGCGTTGAAGGCGCAGAGCAGGCCCGAGGTCGAGGCGAGGACCGGTTTGCCGTCGCGCAGGAGGACGGTGCGCGGGTTGGGCGATCCGGGGTCGGCGGCGACGAAGTCGGCGATGTCCGGGTTGGAAGACGTGAAGGCGTACTCGGGGAAGACCGCAGACGAGCAGCGCGTCCCCGAGCACTGGCTCGGGATCGGCACGTAGGGGTCGGGGCGCACGGCTTCGCAGAACCTCGGCGCGGAGTTGCCGCTGCACTCCGGGCCGGCCAGCGGCCGGCGAGCGAGGGCGCGGAAGAGCGCCGGCTGGCTGCGGCGCAGCAGGGTGCCGTCGGTCGCGTCGAGCGCCAGGGCGCCGATCGTCGGGATCAGCCGCGTCGTCACCGGCGCGACATTGGTCGCCGGGTCCCGCTCCGCGACGTCGACCGAAGCGAGCAGGAAGCCGCTGGCGCCGACGTAATCGGTTTCCTGCGGGCGCTGCGGCGCAAGGTAGCCGAGCGTGCCGCTGCCGTAGGCGGGGATCGAGCGGGCACCGGACACGAGCCGGTAGGCGCGATCCTGTTCGGGGAAGTCGAAGAAGTAGGCCGAGGCGCCGCTCGCGGGGACGCCCGGCGAGCAGCCCGGCGGCGGCGTGCCGTTGACCAGGATCGAGACCGTCTGGGCGGCGTCGCCCGCCGCGTTTGGCGCCTGCCGGGCCACGTCGCGGTTGCCGACGACGATCGCCGGCACCCCGTCCTGGCCCGCCTGGCCGAGTTCCCCCGCCAGCCAGCAACTTTGCGCGTCGCCGAGCGTCGGCGCCGAGTAGTCGAGCACGATCACCCGCACCGTCCCGCCGGCGCCGGCCGAGTCGAAGGAGTAGTAGGCGGCCTTCGAGAAGGCAGTTTCGAAGGCGCCGAGGGAGCCGTTGCGGTCGAGGTCCGGGCCGGATGGGGCAGCGAAGGTCGGCATCGAGCCAGCCGCCGCTCGGAGGCGACTGGCGTAGGCGGCCTCCTCGCGGCCGAAGCCGAGCTGCCCGAGGCGGGTGGAGCTTTCGTCGGCAACCCCCGGGCCGGTGTAGAGGAAGGCGCGCGGTTGCGGCGCGATCCCCGCCGCCCGCCCCACCGCGGCGCGCAGCCAGACGTCCGGTCCGATCCCGGTCCCGGCCAGGTCCGCGCAGGGCCCGGCGCACTGGGCGTTGCCGCCAACCGCGAAGGTCGCCACGCCGGATTCCGACGAGACGGGCGCCGAAGACACGTTTTCAGGGGGAGCCGCGTCGGGGCCGTAGCGCATCACGCCGGCCGTTTGGATCGAGCTGCCCTGGAACTGCACCCCGGTGCCGGTTTCGCCGCCCACGGCCCAGCCCTGTCCCCCGCCGGGACCGATCAGCAGGGCCAGCATCGGGTCGGGACGGCGCGGCAGGTCGTATAGGTCCTGCCCTTCGACCCGCGCCGGCAGCGGGTAGGACTCGTGCTGTTCGTCGCGCCATCCGGTCGCGGTCTGACGCACGACGTAGCCGCTGATCGGAAGCGGGTAGGGCGAGGTGAGAAGGGGCGGCGAGCCGGGGGCCGGCTGGGCGTAGACCTGGTCGGCATCGGTGTTCATGTCTTCGACGCCCTGCCCCGGCGAGGCGGCGACTATCGCCCGCACCTGGCCGCCTTCGCGGATCGCCGCCAGAGCGGCGGGGTACCCGGAGAGGCTGCCCGGCGCGACCTGCCAGGGCCCGCCCGCGTCCTGACGCTCGATCACGATCGCGCCGCTTCCCGCCCGGCTTTCTTCGCTGGCGATCGCTGCGCCGCCGTCGGGCAGGCCGGCGACCCGCTGGGGGACGGCGCCGCCGAGCGCTTCGGCGGCGCCCTGGTCGACCCGCCAGCCGGAGCCGTCGTTGACGAGGACACCCCCCCGGTAGACGGGGCTGCCGCTCTTGTCGACCGGCATCTTGTAGATGGCGATCGCCTGATTGCCGGCGAAGGTCACCGAAGTGAAGTTCGCTTCCGCGGGGACCCCTTCGGGCAGCGCCTCCTGCGTCCACTGGCGCCCGTAGGCGAGCAGCAGCCCCTGCTTGCCGACCGCGTAGCCGCGGCTGGCGTCGTTGGGATCGAATGCGATCGCCGTGAAGTTGGCGCGGACCAGGTTCGGCGGCGCGGCGGGGTCCGGTTCCCAGAGGCCCGTCGCCTTCTGCCAGAGCCACATCGCAGCCCCGTCGCCGACCGCGTAGGCGCGGCCCGGCTCGGGCCAGGCGACGCCGCGCAGCGTCGGCTTGGCGCGAGCGCCGGAGCCGGTCAGAAGCGGTTCGGCAACCCAGCCCTGACCGGGAAGGTAGCGGGCGACCTCCCCTTCGACGCCCACCGCGAGCGCTTCGGAGCCAAGATCTCCGATCGGTGACCCAGGCTGCGGCGCAATCGCCGTCAGCGGGCGGCGGAAGGGCACCGGCCAGGAAACCAGGCGGCTCGATTCCGGATTGCGAGTGAGGAGAACGGGGGGGTTCGCCCCCAGCCAGCCTTCGCCGGTTTCCTCGAGCGCCGCCCCTTCGGCAGCGCCGGCGCTGCCGCCGGCGAGAGCCAGGCGCTGGAACGCGGACCCCTCGAGGTCGAGAACGGCACCCTGCCCGAGCCCGGTGACCAAGCGCCGGCCGAAGGGGTCGCCGTCTCCCCCGTCGGGCGGCCAGGCGAAGCTGCGGCCGCCGCCGCTCGGCAGTTCGGCGCCCAGCTCGAACTTGCAGAGCTCCGGCGCCGAGATCAGGTCGCACCAGGAGCCCGTCAGCTTGCCTTCGGCGACGTCGTAGTACACCGTCGCGTCGTGGGCTTCGCCCCCGACCGTGAGGCTGGCGTCGACCCAGACCCCGTCCGGGGTGACAGTGAGGGGCTGGCCGGCGGCGCGGGCCGCGACTTTGGCCGTGAAGGGTTCCGGGCCGGAGAATTCGGGGGCTTCCTGGGCGAACACCGAGCCCAGCGACCCCGGCGGGCCGAGCTGGCGCTGACGCCATACGGTTTCGCCGCCCGGGCCGCCGCCCGCTTCGCGCTGGAAGAGGCCGAGCCCTTCTTCGGGCTGCTTCGCCAGCAGCCAGGCGCTTTCGAGGCCGGTGGCGTCGATCGCCAGCACCTTGACGTGGGAGCTCGGGGGGGTGCATGTTGAGCCCGGTTCGAATCCGGCGCAGATCGGCTCCCGCGACCAGCTGCCGCCGTCGAAGTGGAGCACCGCCCTTGGGCCACCCGATTCGACCGCGGGGACGTCGAAGAACCCCGTGCTCCCGCCCGGCTCTTCGACGGGGACGAGCAGCACGCCGTTGGGCCCTTCTTCGGAAAAGAGCGTCTCTCCTTCTTCGAGCGCCGCCCCGGAGCCGGAGGCCTGGCGCGGGTTTCCGCCCGGGTCGCGGACGATCGCCATCTGCTCGCCGAGCACTCTGTGGGCGGCGACCGCGACCCCGCCGGCCGGCGTCGTGCGCCCGGCAAGCGTCCCGGAGGCAAACTGGAGCGCTTCGATCGGTTCCCCGCCCGGCCCGAAGGGGCCTGGCATCGTCTCCCAGCCGCCGGCATCCGTATAGCGAACGATCTTTGCCGCGCCCTTGGCGAGCGCCCAGGCCTCGCCGGGAGCCTCGCCGGGCGAGGCGCCGAGGAACCTGGCGGCGGGAGCGCCGAAGACCGGCTGGGCGATGAGGCCCTCGCTCACGGCGCCGGCACCGACCGGGCGCACCAGCAACACGACCGCGACCAGGACGGCCACCAGCGAGGTGAAGCCGAGCAGGCCGCGGGCCCTGTCCGCGCGCGCCCGGCTCACGACTTTCCCTTCGTCTTCACGGCGTGAACCTGCAGGTCGAGCTTCGTCGGCCAGCGCTTCGGGTCGAGGCGCAACCGCACGCTGCGCGGTCCCTTGGCCATCGTGTAGCGCGGGGTATCGGCGACGACGTCGCCCTTGCGCCGCGCGACGAGGCGGACGTGCGCCTTGACGTGCAGGACGAAGGTCATCTCGAGCACCCGTTTGCCGATCAAGTGCTGCTTCAGCTTCGAGTAGAGGGAGCGCGGGAGAGCGTCGCCGAAAGGCTCTTCGACGGGTTCGAGCTCCGACGACGGGGGCGGTTCCGATTCGGAGTCGTCCACGGGAAGCGAGATCGGCGGCACGCTCGGCAAGCTGTTGTCGGGCGGCCGGTAGGAGACGAGGACGTGCATGCTGGGGTCGGTGTCCTGCGAGGGGTCGGGCCCGAGGTGGAAGAGCCAGCCGAGCGCGGTCGCCATCCAGCACTGCTCGTCGGCCGGGCAGGCGATCGGCCCGGCGGCACCCTTGCGGCTAAGCCCTTTGCCTTCGACGGGCAGCGAGATCGGCGCCTCGACCGTGCCGTCGGGATGGACGTGGGCAAGGCGGGCGGGGGGCACCGCCCCTTCGCCGCTGCCCTGGAAGCCGAGCCAGGCGTCGCCGCCCGGTTCGGCGCCGAGACCGCCGACTCCGGTGCCGGCCCCGAGAGCGCCGCTCGGATCGTCGAGTGCGATCTGCTCGAGGCCTTCCGCTTCCAGTCGCAGCGCCGTCACCTTCGTCGAGGGGCCGAGCGCGCCGGCCACCGCCCAGAGCCCCTGGTCGTCGCGACTGAGGCGGAACGCTTCGAGCTCGGTCGGATCGGAGCCGCCGTAGTCGATCGGCTGGGTCGGGAAGAGAGGTTCGAAGGGCTTCGCCCCGCCAGCCTCGACGCGGTGCACGAAGCTGGGTTCGCTCGCTTCTTCTTCCTCGACCGTGGGGGCGTCGCCCGCAGCGACCGCGACGCTCTCGTAGAGAGTGCCGCCCTCGAAGGCGAGGCTCTCGACCGAGCGTCCGGGGTCGACGATCGCGGACTGAGGCTCGATCAGCAAGGGGATCGCGGTCAACGCGGTGCCGTCCCAGTGCAGGTGGAAGGCGCCGACGTTGTTCGTCCCCGGTAGGCGGTCGCCGGCGAACCAGCAGTCGCTCGGGCCCGCGCACGCCGCCGCGTTCATCGGCAGATACGAGCCGGCCTGACCGACGGGCTCGGCGTAGGAGGCGACCACCTGACCGTCCTTGAAGTGGCAGAGGGAGATGTGCTGCGGCGGCGCTTTGCCCGTTTCCTGGCCGAGGGGTTGATCGGAGATCGTCCAGAACTCATCGGGCCCGGCCCAGGCGATGCGCCCTTCGTGGCCGCCGCATACGGTCGAGTAGCGGTACCAGCCGCTGCCGTCATAGGCGAAGAGCCCGGCTGGGCTGCCACCGGTGCCGGCCGTGATCAGCATGCCGCGGTTGGGAGCCCAGAACTCGACGTCGCCGATCTGCCCGAGCGGCGCCGGGGCTTCGATCCCAGCCGCGATCGGCTGCTGGGAGTGCCATTCGGCGGCGGCGGCAGAGCGGACCCCGAGGCCGGCGCCGGCGAGCGCGAGCAGGGCGAGCAGGGCGACGCGCTTCATCGGACGACCTCCCGCCGGCCTCCGTGCCTACGGGGATGCTTGCGGAAGCGCACTTCGAGCTCGCCGCGCAAGGTCTTGCCGTTCTTGGCCCGAAAGGAGACTCGCGCGGTCGCGTAAAGGCCTTCCTGGCTGCGCGCCAGACGCCGGTAACGGCGCGGCAGGGCCAGAGTCAGCGCCACCCGCCCCCCCGAGCGGGTCCGGGCGTGGGCGGCAGCCAGCGATTGCGGCCGTGTGACGCCGGGCCCGAGCGCGCCGCTGGCACGTGCGTGCAGGGCCCCCGGCGCGGGCACCGACGCTACCACCCGCACGTTGCCGTCGGGCAGCGAAACCGAGCTCAGGATCAGCCGCCAGCGCGGCTTCCTGGCGCGGGGTCCAGGTGTCGGGGAGATGCTCGATTCGCCCGCGGTCGCCGCGGCGGTCAGGTCTTCCACCGTGAAGGCGTCGGTCGCTTCGTTGCCGTCGCCTTCGACCAGGTTCGAGGCGATCGAGGAGAAGGCGATGAGGCGCCCATCGGAGGCAAAGGAGGGCGAGCCGGCGCCGGCGCCTCCCTGGCCTGTGAGGTCGTTGCGCAAGGGCGTCAGCGACGCTTCGCCCTCCCCGCCAACCCCATGCGTGACCCGCTGCAGCGTCCCGGCATCGAGGTCGACCAGGTAGAGCTCGACCAGCCCCAGCGAGCTCGGCGGCGAGCCGACCAGGTTCGGCGGCGCCAGCGGGAACTGCTGCCTTGCGGTGGTGAACGCGACCCGGCGCCCATCGGGCGAGATCGCGATCGAGTAGACGTGACCGTTGAAGGAGACGTACGGTTCCTGGTTGATCGTCGGAACCGGTTCGGTGGGACGGAACGGGATCTCAGCCGTCAGCTGCCGCACGGCTTCGCCGCGGCTCAGGCCCGGGCTCATGTCGACGACGAAGGCGTTGGTCGGGTTGGTCGGGTTGCCGATCAGGGCGACGGTGCGGCCGTCGGCGCTGAGCTGCGGCACGCCTTCGACCTTCGGCACGCCCAGCCACCCCTGGGCGGCGTTGAATTCGGTGTCGCGCGAGGTCAGGTCGGCGAACGGCGCGGTGGCGTCGCCCGCGACTACCCGACGCGTCGGCGTCGGCGCTTCGCCGGCGACCCGGCGCCAGAGCGGCTCGACGTAGGGAAGCAACGCCGCCGTGCTCTCGCCGCCGATCGCCGCGGCTTCGCCCGCCTGTAGGGGGACCTGCCTATGGATGTTGGCGCCAAGCCAGGCGACGGTCGTCCCGTCCCCGCTCAGCGCCGCCCCGGCCAGCTTCGGCAGCTGCGGTAGCTGCAGCAGCGCCCCGCCCGCCACCGGTCGTTCGGTCGTCAGCCCTTCGGAGTCGCGTTCGACGCTGACCAGCGTCGTCTTCTCCGCGTCGAGGTCACGCAGCGCCACCTGCCCGGACGGCGTCGATTCGCCTTCCGTGCTGCCCCCGGGTTCGCGCGTGAGGTTGGATTTTGCGGTCGTGTAGAAGACGACCTTGCGCCCGTCCGCGCTGAGGGCGACGCGCGCCGAGGCGACCGAGCCGCCCGTGCCTTCATAGGTGAGGCCCTTCGGCGTGCCGTCGAGCGCCGAGGCCAGCTCATAGGTCGGCGAGGACGGTTCGCTCATGTCGGCGACGTAGACGTCGCTCGATTCTTTCTGCGTGTCATCGACGGGATCTATCGCCGTCCTGGTCGTGAAGCTGACGTAGCGGCCGTCGGCCGAGATCGAGGGGGCGCTGGCGTCGGCCTTCGGGGCTTTCGCTTCGTAGGCGCTGCCGGCGGCGACGGCGGCGACGACGCCGGTCGCGAGGCTCTTGCGGAAGACGCCTTTCAGCCCTTCGATCGTGCCTTCGAAAGCGAGGTAGCGGCCGTCGGCCGAGATCGCCGGAGCCTGCCCGACGACCGCCTGCTCGCCGGAGCTCTTGGAGACGAGCCGAATCGGTCCGAAGTCCGCCGCCACCGGCAGCGGCCACAGCAGCGCTGTCGCGAGGATCAGCAGGGTCGCACCCGTAACGGATTTCCCGACCGCCGGCCTCATCGCACCGCCGCCTCGAAGCGCCGGACCACGCGGTTGCCGACCCGGTCACGGGCACGGACGCGGACCGTATAGCGGCCGGGGTGCTCGTAGACGTGCTCGAACTTCGATCCCTTGCGGGCCTGCACGCCGTCGCCGAAGTCGACGACGGCCGACTTGGCCCGCAGCCCGGAGTCGGGATCGCGCAGGCGCACGGTCGCCAGCCCGCTAGCGCGACGAACCCTGAGGGTCACCTGTGGCGGCCTGCCGTCGACGCGCAGCTTCACCGCCGGGCTTATCGCCTGCTGGCCGAGTCGATCGGTCGCCATCGCCTGCACCAGCCGCACGCCGCTGCCGAGCGCCCCCCGCGGTGGCAGGTAGCGGCGCCGGCGCAAGCCCGACTTGACGACCCGGCCTTCGATCAACACCGAGTAGGCGAGGCCGCCGACCGCGCTCTTCGGCGCCTGCCAGCGCAGCCATGCTCGAGGAGGCCGGACCCAGCGCTTCGGCGCCTTTGCCTTGAAGGAGGCAGGCGGAGCGCTGACCCGCTCGACGACGATCTCGTAACGCCCGGCGTCGCCCTGACGGAAGCCGATCAAGGCGTCGCCGGTGCCGGAGGGGCCCGCCGACAGGTCGCCGATGGGACCGCCGGCGACCCCGGCCAGGAGACCGGTTTGCGCGGCCCCCGAAGCGAGTTCCTGGCGGACGGCGACGGCCGGGCGCCCCTGGGCATCGAGCGCCGGATAGGCGATCACGTCGCCTCCTTCCGGCCCGACCACGGCGACGGCTTCCGCCCCCGGCTTTGCGTCGGGCCCCGGCAGCGTGGAGTCGGGAGTCGGGGCTCCTTCGCCGTCGACACCGACCCGGTGCACCTCGGCCCCGGAAGCGAAGACCATCTGCATCGCGCCTTCCTTGCCTCCCTTTTCGGTCGCGCCGATGCCGGGAATGCCGAGTGCGCCCTTGCCCGCCTTGAAGACCGTCGACGGGCCGTTCAGGGCGTTCGCGGGAACGGCGAAGTCGGCGGGAAGCGTGTTGAGCAGGAGCCGTGGAGCGGTCGATCCCGAGCCGGCGACCCGGATCGCCACCCGCGCCTGGTTGAAGGGCGTGACCGCGAGCGAGAAGGCGTCGGCGTCGCCGGTCACGGGCGCGCCTTCCCAGCTGGCCGGGCTCGCTTCGAGCACCGGGCCCGGCGTCGTGCCGAAGATGCGGCGCATCCAGATTCGCGCGGCGCCCGTCTGATCGGGCTCCTGCCAGGCGACCACCGCGCCGCCGTCGATGCCCGCCCCTACCCGCGGGCCGTTGCTCGGGCCGGGCGGTCGCATCGAAGCTTCCGGGTTGCGGTTCACCGCCCCCAGTCGCGACCAGCGATCCCCGTTGAGGCGGGCGACCCGGATGTCGGCCATCACGTCGCCCGGGCGCAGCTGGACCGCGGTCGAGAAGCTCGGTTCCGCGAACGTGTAGGTGATCGCCCTGTAGGCGACAATCGCCCGTCCGGGCTCGGTGCCCGAAATCGATGGGACGACCCCGATCCCTTCGCCGACGTTGGGGTCGACGAGCAGCGAAGCGCCGAAGTCCTGAGCCCCTGGCCCGATTCGCGCCGAGAACAGCCCGTACTGGACCTTGCCGTGAACGGTCGCGACCTCTGTTACCCAGACGACGAGCAGCTCCCCTCCCGAACCGGCCGCGATAGCCGGCTGGCTCGCCGCGTAGGGCTGGTCCCAATCGACCCGCACGGGGGCGTCCCAGCTGCCTCCGGCATAGCGGCAGGCGAAGATGTGCGGCACCCCGTCCACGGCTTTCACGTAGACGACGCCTCCGGTCCCATCCGACGCCATCGACACCCCGCCGAGATCGAGGATCTCGGCGGACGGACCGTCCAGCGTCGCCGGGGGCGCGATCAGCGCCTGCGCCGGCGCAGCCGCCACGAACGGGGCCGCCACGAGCACCGCGACGGCCCCCAGAGCTGATCTCAGCCTGTTCAGTCCAGGCCCTTGGGACGCCGGAGCTTCTCGTCTCGCAACAACCGGTGCTTCTTGCCGATCAACTTGGCTTTTTTGATGCACTTGGCGCGCTTTTTGCCCTTCAGCTTCCTGCACTTCTTGAGCGCTTTCTGTTTAGGCGTGAGGGGTTTAGGCGTGGGCGTGGGAGTAGGAGTGGGCGTGGGCGTAGGAGTGGGCGGCGGGGTCTGTTCTTCTTGTTTCGCCACCGTCTTGAATTCAGCAGTGACCGTCTTCGCGGCGCTCATCGTCACTTCACAGGCGCCCGAGCCAGCACAGGACCCGAGCCATCTGACGAATTCAGAACCCGAGTCGGCACTCTGGGAGAGTTCGACGACTTCTCCGAGTTCGAATTCGAATTCGCAGATGCCGCCGCAGTCGATGCCCGCCGGCGTGCTCGTGACTTTGCCCGAGCCCGTACCGACTTTTTTGACCGTGAGCTTGCGCCTCGGAATTTCTTTGAATTCGGCGATCACGGTTTTCGCCGCGCTCATCGTCACTTCACAGGCGCCCGAGCCGCTGCAGGCACCTTCCCATTTGACGAATTCCGAGCCGGGGTCAGCGGCCTGAGAAAGGGTCACTTTTTCGTTCGGGAATTCGTGCTGGCAAGTGGGATCGCAGCTGATGCCCGCCGGGGCGCTGGTCACTTTGCCTGAGCCGCTGCCTGTCTTTTCGACTTTGAGCAGGAACTTCGGGGGTTTTTTGAATTCGGCAGTCACATTCAGCGCTTCGGTCATAGTGACTTCGCAGGTTTTCGCGGATCCCGAGCAGGCGCCGCCCCATTTGACGAATTCGGCTTCCGCGGAGTTGGCTACCGACTCTTCGAGGGTGACGACTTTGTTTTTTTCGAATTCCTTTTCACATTCGCTGCCGCAAACCACCTTCGGCGATTCCGGCGAGGTGCTTTCGACTTTTCCAAAGCTGGAGCCGGTGCCGATTCGCGTGACTTTGAGCTTGAACGGGCCGTTGCTCGCGTATTCGGCTTTGACAGTCTTGTTTTCGGTCAGGGTGACGCTGCATTTACCGGACACGACCGAATCGCAACCTTCCCATTTGACGAAGATCGAGCTGCCCAGCGGTTCCTGCAGCAGTTCGATTTCGGTGCCACTCGTAAAGGTTTCTTCGCAGTGCGCGCCGCAGAGGATCTTTTCCGTCGCCAGCCCTTTCTGGATGCTGGAAACGAGGCCTTCGCCGCTTCCCGTCTTTTCTACTTTGAGGCTGAAATCCGCTCCGAGGGAATTGAAGATCGCGGTGACTTCCTTCGCTTCGTCCACCGTGACGATGCAAAAGCCGGTGCCCGAGCAACCCGCCCCGGACCAGCCGCTGAATTTGGATCCGCTGGCGGCTTTCGCTTTGAGCGTCACCACCTTGCCGGCTTCGAATTCCTGTTCGCAGTCTTTGCGGCAGTCGATGCCGCTGAGAGAGCTTGTGACCGCTCCTTTACCGCTGCCGGTCTTATTCACTTTGAGCGTGAACCTTTGCGCCGGTTCGAAGCTGGCTTTGACCGCTTTAGCCGCGCTCATCGTGACTTTGCATTTGCCTTCGACTTCGCTGCCGCATCCGCTCCATCCGGCGAAAACGGAGCCCGCGGAAGGACTGGCGGTCAGGGTCACTTCTTTGCCGGTTTCGAATTCCTGGTCGCAATCGGTGCCGCAGGAGATTCCTGCCGGCGAGCTGGCTACCGCCCCCCAGCCCGAGCCTTCCCTGGAGACCGTGAGTTCGGCGAGCGATCCACCTGTGACTTTCACCAGGCGCGTCACGGGAAGGGGATCGCCGTAGTTGGCCGTGTCGGGCTGGTCGAGCTTCATCCGCAGCGTCACCCGGTAGGTGCCAGCGCTGGTGAAGACGTGGCTCACCGATTTCACCGGCGGAGACCCGGTCTTTTTTTCTTCGCTGCCGTCGCCGAAGCTCCAGTCGAGCTCGGTCACGCTCTGGCCACTGAGGGTTTCGGACGGGGTCGAGTCGAAGGTGACGGACCCGCCTTTTGCAATCGTCACTTCTTCGCCTTCGGTTTTCCCGTTGGCCGTGAACTTCGCCAGCGGCGAGCGACAGCCGCCGCCGCCGGAACCGAAGTTCATCACCCGATTGCCGAAGCCGGTCCCTTCTTCGCCGGGCCCGTAGTCGAAGACGACCACTTCGTCGCCGACCGTCGCCAGCCCCGCTTCTGGCGTCTGGATCAGGCAGGTCTTTTTGCCGGAGTTGAGGCCGTTGCCGTAGAGCGCCGTGGTTTCGCGGCTCGTCAGCGAGAAGCCGCGCACCAACACGTTGCCCGGCCCGCTGGATTCGCTTTCGGGTTGTTCGATGCTCTCCTTCCAGTAGAGCGTTTCGCCGTCCGGCGAGATGGCGACCTGAGGGCCGCCGAGGAAGGCGGCGCTTTTCGGCGTCAGCAGGCCGGTCGCCCAACCCTCGCCTTCCGCGGCTTCGGCAAAGCCGGGAACGGGTTCGACACGGCTGAGATCCGGCGGCAGCTGCCAGGCGCGGGTGAACTGCCCGCCGGCTTTGCTGGCGGCGCCGGTCAGCAGGTAGGTCGTGCCGTCGGGACCAACGGTAAGCGAGTTGGCGTTCCTCCCCCCGGGTTTCAATTCGTTGCCCGTGTCGACGAAGCGAGCGCCCGCCACTCCGGCCGAGCTCACCCGCTGGATCACGATGTGTTCTTCGCTGTTTTCGCCGAGGATGACGAGGTCGTGGTTGCTCGGATCGACGGCGATCGTCTGCGGTTCGTAGATCGCTTCTTCTTCGCCGGGCACCGGCAACGGTTCAGCCAGAGCCGTTTTAAGGGTCGAGCCTTCTTCTTCGGTCGAGTAGACGAGGATGCCGGCAGCACCGAAGCTTCCGACGACCGCCTGGCAGGTCGTGGCCGGCACTTTGAGCCGGCAGCTTTCGATGAGATAGACGCGGTGCAGGTCCGGGTCGACGGCGATCCCATGCAGGCCGTGGGAAAATTCGGACGCTCCTACTTTGACGATCCTCGGAATTTCGACGCTGGCCTTGAATTCGCCGGTGCTGGAAAACTTCTGGAGCCTGAAGTGGGTCGGATCCGTGTTCGGGTCTTTTTCTTCACCGACGTAGACGCTGCCGTCGCTGGGGTCGACGCCCAGCATCCCCGGGGTGATGAATTTCCCGGTCCCGCTCCCGACTTTGCCCCACGCTTCGCCGATCTGACCGCCCGATACCGCCGCTCCGGCCGTACCGGCGCTGAGGGCGACCAGCAGCGCGGTCGTCGCGACTGCCGTCGCCAGCAGCCTCGCTCGATTTCCGATCCGGGCTTCCTCCCGGCTTTCCCTGATCCTGCATCCCATTCCGTTCATGGCGCCGATAGTGTCCGAAGGCCGTCGGCGAGTTGTGAACATCACGGGAATTTTTTCGTTACATAACTGTCACATGTCTCATTGAACGGCGTTCCGGATAACCCTTGGAACGGCGCGAGCCGGGCCCATGGCCCGGCTCGCGCTTTCAGTCACGACCCACCGGCGAGTTGCTCACCGGCTGAGATCGGATCGGCTCAGAAGCCGATCTTCCCCGCGGTGAACTGGGCCGCGTCGAGCACGTTGGTCGCTGACGACGTGCCGACCGGGAGCGCCTGGTAGTAACGGCTTTCGATGTCTTCTTGACCGGCCGTCGCGGTCACGTATTCGGCCAGGAAGTCCTTGGCCGTTTCCTCCTGCCCGGCGGTGAACCCAGGGCCGGAGTATTTATTCCAGGCCAGGGCGTAGGTCAGGGTGCAGATCCCGTAACCCGCGCCGGATTTTTCGGTGTTGGTCTTGGCGCCGAACACCTGCGACCAGTCGACGTTGGCCGCGTTGTGCGAGACAGCCCGCCGCGCCAGCGCCGGCACGGTGTAGCTGGCCGTGGAGCAGTTGGCCGTTTCGCCGCTCTGCGGGCTTGCGTACAGCGCTTCGCTGAGTTTCTTCTTCGCGTTGTACTGGACTTTCAGGACTTCGGGATTTTTGCAAGTCCCTTTTTCTTCGCATTCGGCGATCTTCGACTTGACGTCCGGCAGCGACGCGTAGCCGATCGTGCCGCTGTTTTCGGCTACGAATTTGGCCAGGGCGCCTCCGCCGGCCGCGGTAACGATTTCGGTCAGCGGAATCGCGCAGCCTTCGTCTTTCGGCCAATCGATGTTCGGGTGGCCGCCCGCGCCGTTCGTCTCCAGTTCGCCCCAGGTGGCGAGGCCTTCGGTCGCGCCTTCGGTGCAGGGCACGCCCTTGGTCTTGCCGCGAATCAGGTTGAAGTAGTTCTTGATCTGGTAGGTCGTGCCCGAGCCTTCCGCGCGGACGACGCGTTTGATCCGGAAGTTGCAGGCCGGGTCAGGCGCTCCGCCCTTTGCGGTGAGGAACTGTTCGAGCTGCGACCACTTGATGATCGACCCGTTGAAGACGTTCTCCAGGTCTTTGTTGGTGATCGATTCGACGCTGCAGCCGGCCGGCGGGTCCGCCATGATCGCGATCGCGGTCTGCGCGACCGGGATCGTCAGCACGCCGGCTCCGCTGGAGACGCTGGTCATGTTGGCGATCTGAGCGGCAGTCGGGGCGTCATCGGTGCCGATGAAGGAGAATGCCGTGTTGATCGATTTTTTGACGTTGTTGTGGTTCCACTCTTCCATTCCGGCGCCGCTGCCGGCCGAGACGTAGCTGACTTTCGGTTCTTCGCCGAATGCGCAGACTTCGGTGTTGAACGCCGGGTCCCAGACGTTTTCCTGAGCGATCTTCTGCAGCGAAGAGCCCTTGCCGGCGATGTCTTCGCCGTTGCAGCCCAGCGACGCCGAGGCGCTGCCGGTGGCGCCGAAGCCGATGGCGGCCACGGTTGCGCCCGCCAGGAGCGCGGCACGAGCCGCCCTGGCCGTCTTCCTTCCCTTGAGACTGAACATTGATCCTCCTTGGATCGTCTTACCCACAGGTTCTTTCTGTAGGACTGTGTGTCTCGATCCTGTCCGGCCTCGCTTCCTCAGGTGTGAATCTGCGGGGAAAACGACGTGAAGGTATTGCAACAGGAAATTTGCAACGGAGGGCGCGCCTCAGTGGTTCGACTCGGCGTTCACCGTTATCAACCTGTTTACATGGAGGCTCCTCGAAACGGAGATCGTGCCGATTTCACCGGCAGACGCCGACTCTCTTCATGTCGAATCCCCGTCTCGCATCCAGCAGCCGCAGCCACCCCCGTACCCGGGAGGCGGCTGAGCGCGTCGGCGAGGCACTGGCACCGATCGGGCGCTACCTCATGCGCGACCGCCTCTCCACCTTCCTGCTCGCCGCCTCGATCGCCCTACTGATCCTCTTCTTCTCCCTACTCGGCTCGCTGGGCCCGGAGGGGACCGGTGAGAAGGTGCCGCTCTCGGCGGTGACCGAACTGGCCAAGGAGCAGAGGCTGCGAAGCGCGACGCTTCTCGACTACGACCATCAGGTGGTCGCCGAAACCGAACGGGGCCTCGTCTTCTACGCCGACTACCCGGCGTCCGACGCGGCGACCCTCGACATCTACTCGACCCTCTCCAGGAGCGGCGCCGAGGTCCAGATCGACCCGCAGTCGAACAAGGGCGCCCGGGTGATCGTCGTCCAGTACCTGATCCCGATCCTGCTCCTCGTCTGCCTCTTCTCCTTCTTCATGCGCCAGGCTGCCGGCGACGGCTCCGGTGGGATCGGCGGCTTCTCCTCCTTCCGCGGCAAGGGGCGGCGGCGCAAGAAGGGCGAGAAGGCGCCGATCACCTTCGACTCGGTGGCCGGCGCCGGAGAAGCGCTCGCCGAGCTGCGTGAGATCCGCGACTTCCTCGAGGACCCGACCCGCTACACGGATGCCGGCGCCGCCGCCCCCAAGGGCGTGCTCCTCGTCGGCCCTCCCGGCACCGGCAAGACGCTGCTCGCCCGCGCCACCGCCGGCGAGGCCGATGCTGCCTTCTTCAGCGCCTCCGGCGCCGAGTTCGTCGAGTCCCTCGTCGGCGTCGGCGCGGCCCGCATCCGCGACCTCTTCGCCAAGGCGCGCAAGATGGCCCCGGCGATCGTCTTCATCGACGAGCTCGACGCCGCCGGGCGCAAGCGCGGCGCCGGCGTCGGCCAGGGCAACGACGAGCGCGAGCAGACCCTCAACCAGCTCCTGGTCGAGATGGACGGCTTCGGCGGCGACGCCGGCATCGTCGTCATGGGCGCCACCAACCGCCCCGACATCCTCGACCCGGCGCTGCTGCGCCCGGGGCGCTTCGACCGGCAGGTGACGATCGACGTGCCGGACGTGCACGGCCGCCTGGAAATCCTCGAGCTGCACGCGCGCGGCCGCTCCTTCCAGGACGGCGTCGACCTCAACGAGATCGCCAAGCTCTGCCCCGGCTTCAGCGGCGCCGAGCTCGCCAACCTGGTCAACGAGGCGGCCCTGCTCAGCGTCCGCGAGGGCTACACCGAGATCGACCAGGCGACCCTCGAGGAGGCGATCGACCGCGTCGTCGCCGGCCCGGCGAAGAAGACCCACGTCCTCACCGAGGACGAGCGCTGGCGGATCGCGATCCACGAGGCCGGTCATGCCGTCGCGACCCGCGCGATCGGTCAGGTGGTCAGCGCCCAGAAGCTCTCGATCGTCGCCCGCGGGCGCCAGCTCGGCACCGCCGCCCACATGCTCACCGACCGCGACGCGGTGATGCACGGCCGCAGCGACCTCGAACGCCAGCTGAGCGCGATCCTCGCCGGCACCGCGGCGGAGCTGATCGAGTTCGCCGAGCCCTCGACCGGCTCGAGCGAGGACCTGCACGCGGCGACGAAACTGGCGCGCCGGATGGTGACCAGCTACGGGATGAGCCCCAAGCTCGGCTCGGTGACGATCGGCGAGGCGGGCGGCGAGGTCTTCCTCGGCGCGGCCCTGCAGGACCTCGGCTCGATCGGTCCCCATACCCTCGACCTGATCGACGAGGAGACCGAGCGGTTAGTCGACGAGGCCGAAGCGCGCGCCGAACACGTCCTCCGCCTCAACTGGTCATCCGTGCAGGAGACGGCCACGGCTCTGCTCGAGCAGGAGACGCTGTCGGGCATGGCGCTGGAGGCGTTGCTCTCCACCGTCCACGAGATCGAGCTTGCTGAGATTCCCTTGCCGGATCGCGGCTGACCTCCACGCTCAAGCGCTGGAGGGCGGCCACCCATAGGTCGGCGGACGCGCTTCGCGCTGAGTGTCCGGCGACCCATGGGTGGCCGCCCTTTCAGATTTGGGTTGGATCCTCAACGCTCATTTGAGAGGCCCACGCGCCTGGCTAGCCACTGGGCGCCGACGGTGTCGGTTAGGCCGTGGGCGAGGATCGAGGTGATGATGGTGATTGCGGCGATGTCGAAGATCAGGCTGTGGTCGGCGACGTTCGACTTGACCACGAAGAGGGCGAAGAGCATCGAGGCGACGCCCTTGGGGCCGAACCAGGCGATGAAGAGCTTCTGGGGGCGGGGGATGCCGGTGCGTAGGAAGGAGAGGAGCACTGCGGCCGGGCGGGCAGCGAGCAGGGCGAAGAGGACGAAGGCTACGAGCGGCGGGACGCTGTGGTCGAAGCCGGTGGCGACTATCAGGGCGCCGAAGACGAAGAAGGTGAGGACCTGCAGGATCGCGCTTGTGTTCTCGGCGAACTCGACGAAGCCCTGCGGCACGTCCCGCTCGCTCGCGCCCATCGCGATCCCGCAGACGAAGGCGGCGATCAGCCCGTTGCCGATCGTCACGTCGGCGAAGCCGAAAGCGACGAGGGCGAAGCCGACCGCGTAGATGCCCTCGTAGCGGGCAGTCAGCCCGCCGCCCGGCAGGTAGCGGTGCAGGCGACCGCCGAGCATGCCGAGCGCGACCCCTACCGCGCCCCCGAAGAGCGCCTCGCCCAGCAGCTTCGCCGCTTCGGTCCCGGCGTCGCCGCCGGGCGTCGCGAGGACGAGGAAGAAGAGGACGAAGGGCAGCGCCAGGCCGTCGTTCAGCCCCGACTCGAGGTTGAGCGTGTGGCGGACCGAGGCCGGGACGATCTTCGAGGTGACCACGGCCGAGGTGACGACCGGGTCGGTCGGCGAGAGCACCGCGGCCAGCAGCAGCGCCTCGGCCCAGCTCAGCTGCGGGAAGAGCGCCTTCGCTGCCAGGCCCAGAAGCGCCAGCGTGATCGGCATCGCGATCGTCAGCGCCCGCGCCACCGGGCTCCAGTGCGCGCGCAGCAGCTCGCGCTCGACGAACATGCCGTCGGAGAAGAGGGTGAGGATCAGTGCCAGCTCGACCAGCTCGACGATCGCCTGATCGGTCGCCTCGACTTCGACCACCCCGACCTCGGCAAGCAGGACCCCAAGGGCGACCGAGAGCACCGAGGCGGAGAGCACCGTCCCCCTCATCACTCCGGAGAGCGCCGCAACCACGGTCAGCAGCCCGCCGAAGATCAGCACCGCTTCGCCGAAGCCCAGGTTCATCAAGCCCATAGGGTCGAGACCGGCCAGGCGGCTAGGCGCTCACCGAAGGGAACGACGCGGTCTCCCGCATAGAGAACGATTCCCCGTGCGAACCGTTCGCCCAGCAGGCGCTCGAGCCCGTCGAACCGCTTGAAGTCGCTACCGTCGACGCTCGCAGCCGCCTTGACCTCGACCCCGACGACTCGACCGTCGTCGGCTTCGACGAGAAAGTCGACCTCGATCCCCTTGCTGGTCCGATAGTGAAGGACGTCGGTGCCCACGCTGGCCAGCGTCGACGCCTTGACCAGCTCCATGCCGACGAACGCCTCCAAGACCAGGCCACGCACCGAATCGTCTTCGAGTAGACGGTCGCGGTCGAGCCGCAGCAGTCGACAGAGCAGGCCCGAATCGGCGATCAACAGCTTCGGCGCCTTGACCAGGCGGGGACCCAGGCGATTGTGCCAGGAGGCAAAGCGACGAACCAAGAAGACGCGCTCCAAGAGGGCCAAGTAGCGGTCGATCGTGCTGTTGGGGACGCCGATGTCCTGGCTGAGGCCGCTCTTGCTGAGAGGCCCGCGCGTGCGCAGGGCGATGGCGGCGAGCAGCGCCGGCAGCTGCTCGAGACGCTCGATGTCGGACATTGCGCGCACGTCGCGTTCGACGATCGTCGCCAAATAGTTCGAGAACCATGCCCTCCGACGCTCGTCGTCATCGCGCGCGACGACCTCCGGATAGCCGCCCGTCAACAGCTGGGAGACCAGCTCGCCGGGCGACAACGCAGCAACCGGCGGATTTGTCTCGTCGCCGAAGAGCAGGTCAAGAAATCTCTTTTCCGGCCGGCCTCGCGACTCGGCCACCGAGAATGGCCAGAGGGTGAGGACCTCCATCCGTCCGGCGAGGGCGTCGGCAACGGATGGGACGAATAGGACATTGGCGGACCCGGTGAGTAGGAAGCGTCCCGGTTGTCGATCGCGATCCACCGCCGCCTTGATCGACATGAAGATCTCCGGCGCTCGCTGGACCTCGTCGATGATCACAGGGCCGTTGAAGCGATCGACAAAGGCAACCGGGTCGTTACGGGCACCTGCAAGCTCGGTGGGATCGTCGAGCGTGACGTACTCGGCACGATGGCCCTGCTCGACGAGGCTGGTGACCAGAGTGCTCTTCCCCGCCTGCCGCGCACCGACCAGCGTCACCACCGGTGTGTCGGCGAGGCTCGCCCTCAACGAGGACATAATCGCCCTTTGCAGCATGGAACAAATTTACCACATCGTGGGGAAATTTCCCCCACATCGTGGGGAAATTGCTCCCGATCAACCGAGCAGGTCGCGCTCGATCAGCAGCTCGGCGACCTGGACCGCGTTGGTGGCGGCGCCCTTGCGCAGGTTGTCGCCGGCAACCCAGAGGTTGAGGGTGCGCTCCTCGTCGGGGTCGCGGCGGACCCTGCCGACGAGGACCTCGTCGCGGCCGGCGGCGTCGATCGCCATCGGGTAGGCGCGGTTGGCCGGGTCGTCGACGACGATCACGCCGGGCGCCTCGGCGAGCAGCGCTCGACAATCCTCGGGCGAGAGATCCACGCCCGTGCGCACGTTGATCGACTCCGAATGGCCGCTGATGACCGGCACCCGGGCGCAGGTGGCGGAGATCGCAAGATCCTCGCCGACGCCGAGGATCTTGCGCGTCTCCGCCATCACCTTGCGCTCCTCGGTTGTGTAGTCGTCACCGTCCTTGAAGACCTCGACCTGGGGCAGGACGTTGAAGGCGATCCGGTGCGGATAGATCTGCGGCGGTGCCGGCGCTGTCCCGTCGAGGACCGCGCGCGACTGGGCCAGCAGCTCCTCGATCGCCCGCTGCCCGGTCCCCGACACGGCCTGGTAGCTGGAGACGACGATCCGCTCCAGCCCGACCGCGCGCTGGATCGGCGCCAGCGCCATCATCGCGACCATCGTCGTGCAGTTCGGGTTGGCGACGATGCCCTTGTGACCTGCCGCCGCCTCGGGATTGACCCCGGCGACGACCAGCGGCACGTCCTCGTGCATGCGCCAGTAGCTGGTGTTGTCGACGACCACGGCGCCGGCCTCGACCAGCCGCGGCGCCCACTCCGAGCTGACCGTCCCGCCGGCCGAGGAGAGCACCACGTCAAGCCCCTGAATCGTCTCCCCGCTCAGCGGCCGACAGGTGAGCACCAAGTCGTTCCACTCGATCTCCTTCCCCGCCGAGCGCTCTGACGCGAACGGAACCACCTCGGCGGCCGGAAACTCCCGCTCCGCCAGAATCTCGAGAATCGTCGACCCCACGGCTCCAGTAGCACCGAGGACCCCAACTCTGTAGCCGCTCTCAGACATGAGGCGAGTATGACGAAGGCGTCTCCGCGGGTGGCGCCGGGTGGGGGTGTCCGGCGCAGCGCGGCGTCCCTGTTTTTCGCCCGACTGACCTTCTAGCGAAGCAACGACTCTCCAGGCGAAAAACCCAGCGCGAAGCCGGACACCCCCACCCGGCGCCAGGACCCGCGACGGGCGCTCCCCCGTCCCTGACCGCGATCAGCCACTGACCGTAGGGCGGTGTTCGGCCCCTTCGGGTTCTTCGGGCCGCACGGCGTCGGCGCCTAGCTCGAAGGCCGTGTGCAGCACCCGCACCGCGTCGGGCACGCGGTCGGCGGCGATGACGCAGGAGATCTTGATCGGCGAGGTGGAGATCATCTCGATGTTGATCTTCTCGGCGCCGAGGACCTCGAAGACCTTGGCGGCGACGCCGGGGTGCGAGCGCATGCCGGCACCGATGATCGAGACCTTGCCGATGTGCTCGTCGGTGCGCAGGCCCTCGCTCACCCCGCCGAGCGCCTCGATCGCGTCGACCGCGGTGCGCAGCTCGGAGCTGTCGATCGTGAAGGAGAGGTCGGCCAGCTCGTCGTCGCTCACCGGCTCGTTCTGGATGATCACGTCGACGTTGATGCCGGCGTCGGCGAGCGCCTTGAAGATCTCGCCGGCGACGCCCGGCTCGTCGCGGATCCCGACCAGGGTGACGCGCGCCTCGTCGGCGGTGTGGGTCACGGCTGTGACGAAGGGGTTCTCCACGGTCTCCTGCTCGCTCTCGTCCTCGCTGAGCACGAGGGTACCGGGGCCGTCCTCGAAGCTGCTGCGGCAGTGGATGCGCACGCCGTGGTTGCGCGCGTACTCGACCGAGCGCAGCTGCAGGACGCGGGCGCCGGAGGCCGCCATCTCGAGCATCTCCTCGAAGGTCGCGACCGTCAGCTTGCGGGCGTCCGGCACGATGCGCGGGTCGGCGCTGAAGACCCCGGCGACGTCGGTGTAGATCTCGCAGACGTCGGCGCCGAGCGCCGCCGCCAGCGCCACCGCGGTCGTGTCGGAGCCGCCGCGGCCCAGCGTGGTCACGTCGCGGCTCTCGGTCGAGACACCCTGGAAGCCGGCGACGAGCACGATCCTGTCCTCCTCCAGCGCCGCCTGGATGCGCTCGGCTTTGACGTCGATGATCCGCGCCTTGGTGTGCGAGGAGTCGGTGACGATCCCGGCCTGCGAACCGGTCAGCGAGATCGCCTTGTGGCCCATGTCGTGGATCGCCATCGCGCAGAGCGCGCAAGAGATCCGCTCGCCGGTCGAGAGCAGCATGTCCATCTCACGCGGCTCCGGGCGGTCGGAGATCTCGAGCGCGTCGGCGACCAGCTGGTCCGTCGTCTTGCCCCGCGCCGAGAGCACCGCGACGACGCGGCTGCCGGCCTCGCGCGCGGCGACGATCCGCCGCGCCGCGCGCTTGATCTGCTCGGCGCCGGCGACGGAGGTGCCGCCGAACTTCATCACCACGGTCTTCGAAATCCCCTCGCCCATGAACGGTTGAGGATAGTCGGCCCGCTCAACTAGACCCGACGCCCGGGTGCAACGTTTTCTACATCCATAGCGTGTACAACGCGTTGCACCCCGGTTGGGGGGTTGGGACTACTCGCCGCTGCCGAGGTTGCCGAGCATCGCGTGCTCGGCCATCCGGATCAGCCCGAGGGCCATATGGGGGCGCATGTCGCTGGTCCGCACCCGCACGTGGGAACCGTGCGGGCCGACCACCTCGACGATCGTGCAGACGTCGCCGATCTGGCAGTCGTCGCCGTAGTCGGCTTCGAGCGCCTCCATCTGCGCGGTCACGACCTGGCCCATCTTGCTCTGGTCTAGAGGCATCGTCAGGGAGATTACATGCAGGCGGTTTCGGCGAGAGCGGATTGGGCTGGCATGCGCTCGGACAACTATTCGCCGAGGTTGAAGACCGAGCCGTCGAAGGCGGTCAGCGCCGGCTCGGCCGCGTAGCCGAGTGGCGGCGCCAACCCAAACAGTTCCTCGACGCTAAGCAGGAAGGAGAAGTGGTTGTAGTAACCGGTTTCGTTGACCGAGCCCGCTTCGACGAAGGGCGAGAGGAGCAGCATCCCGACCCGGCCGCCGCCCCCGGCTTCTTTGACGGGGGAGTTGGTCGGCGGCGCCGGCGGCGCCGCGGGCAGGTTCGGGTATTCGGGGGTCGCGCAGCAGGCGCTGACGTCAGGTTCGGCGACGTCCTGCGGCGCCTGCGCGAAGGTGATCGCGATCAGGCCGCCTTTCTTGTACGCGTCGGAGGCTTCGATCTCAGGCACCACTGTTTCGAGGAACGGCTGCGCCGCCGCCAGGCCGGCGGGCTTGCCTTCTTCGCAGGGGGCTTCGCTGCCGTCTTCGCAGGCGCCGGGGACGATGTAAGAGAAGGAGGGCGTGTTCTCCTCTTTGCCCAGATCCGTCCCCAGCTGGTCGAGGCTGGCTTCGCAGTTGGGGCAGCGCGGCTCGTCGGTCAACGAGTGAAAGTAGGAGAACGGGCTGCGCCATTCGGGGTGCGGATCGCCGGCGTAGACCTTCCAGGTCTTTTTGCCGACTTCGAGAAGATCCGGGAGGGTCTGGATTTCCGCGGAATAGACGCAGCCGTCGCCCTGGACCTGGCCGGTGACTGCGTCGAGCGTGCCGGGGGCGACGTCCTTGCGTTCCGGGCAGTTGGCGGCGGTCGCGAGCGTCGGCCCCTGGCCGCTGACGAGGGCGATCTCGTTGGCGAGGTCGCCCTGCGCCACCGCGTAGTAGTTGCTCAGCAGCTCGCCTTTTTCGGCCAGCGTCTTCGCCAGGTAGGGAGCGGGCGAGCTTTCGCCGAACGCCGTTTCGAATCCGCTGTCGCCGAGCACGATGGCGAACACGTGTGCGATCGGCGGCAGGACTTCTTCTTCGGGCAATTCGAGGGGGGGTTTCTTCGCGGTCTTCGGCAACGATCCGGTGCCTTCGGAGCCGGTTGGGACCAGCGAGACTTCTTCCTCGCCCGAGGCGGTGGCTACCGGCGCCGGTTCCACCGCTTCCGTTTCTTCTTCCACGGCTTCGGCTTCTTCTTCGACCGGCGCCGGTTCGCTGACGACGACGATCGGTGAGAGCCCGGCGCTGCGGGCGACCGGGCCGGTCGCGGCCCCGACCACGACGCCGAAGGCGAGCAGAGCCATCACCGCGATCGCGGCCGCGCGCGGCTCTGGCATGTAGCGGCCGAGCGTCGATTCCTCGGCGGCGGCGGCCGCCACGGGCAGCGCGGGCTCCGCCGACGACTCGGCCCCGGATGCCTCCGCGGCGGGGGGCACGATCGAGAGCCACTCGGCCACCGGAGGCGGCAGCGCCCCGCGGCGCTCGCCACAGCTCAGGCAGTAGCGCTGGTCGACCGCCAGGTGCGAGCCGCAGCTCGCGCAGCTGCCGGCGTTCGCCCCGCCGAGACCGTCGTCGCCACCGATGACAGACACCGCAAGCAAGTGTCGCCCGATAAGAGACCCGAAATGTGACCCAAATGTGAAAAGCCACGCACGAGGGCCCTCCGTTTTCACAACACGTAAACATCTGGCCAGGCAGACGGGATGACCATGTTCAGTGTCGTCTCGGCACGCTCGGGCGACTCGCCTTCCGGCCATCCGCCATGGATCCGACTCCCGCCCTGAACGCGCCCCAGACACCGCAGCCTCCGCCCGATCCCCGGTATCAGCCGGGCGGGCAGCCGCCCGCGGCCAGCCCAACGACCGCCGTCCACCACTCGCTGGTCGCCGCGACCGGCGAGCAGTGCCCATCATGCGGTCACCCGGTCGCCTCCGACCAGCGCTACTGCCTGAGCTGCGGGCAGCGCTGCGGCGACCCCCGCCTTCCCTTCATGAACGCCGTCACTTTCATGGACGCGATGAAGCGCCCGGCCGCCACCTCCCCTCCGCCGCCTCCAAAGCGGCGTCGCCTCTCGCCCAACGCCGCCCTGATCGCCAGCGTCGGCACTCTGCTCCTGGCGATGGGCGTCGGGGTGCTGATCGGGCGCTCGGGCAACGACACGGCGGCCGCGCCCCAGCAGCAAGCGCCGATCGTGATCAAAAGCGGGGCCGAAACGGAAAGCCCGACGGCATCCACAGCGGGTGCGGCGTCCGGTGCCAAGAAGAGCTCGAAGCCCAACAAGAAGGCCGCCGCCAGCGCGAAGAAGGCGGCCGAATCGGGCGAGGGCGCCGCGGACGTGCTCCATCCCAAAGTCAAACTGGCGCCGCCGACCGTCGAAGTCGGGGGCAAGTGCAGCAGCGGCGCCGGCTGCAAAAACGGTGAATTCACCGGCGAATTCTTCGGAGAATGAGATGAGGATCCCCTTCCGGAAAGTTGGTCCCGCGAACGTCAACGGCGCGGTCGCGCCGAGCGCGGCTCCACACGAGCTGACCGTCGACCTCGAACGGCGCCGCGACCAGCTCGTCGCCCGCGTCGCCGAGCTGCAGTGGGACCTCGGCGGCCTCGTCTACGAGATGGCCGTCCGCAACCGGATCGACGTCGAGGTTCTGGTCAAACGCGCCGTCGCTCTCCAGGACGCAGACGCCGAGCTCAGCGAGGTCGAACGGATCGTCCGCATGGAGCAGACCGGCACCGCCGGCTCCTGCACCTCCTGCGGCGCCCCGCACAGCACCGGCGCCACCTTCTGCTGGCAGTGCGGCCAGCCCCTGCTGGCCCAGGTGCCGAGCGACGCGATCCTGCGCCGCTAGACGTGCCCGCCGTCAGATGCCTAAAAAGGCACCTGAC
>DASVFR010000036.1:0-49879 GCA_036379955.1 Solirubrobacterales bacterium | reverse complement strand
ACGGGCCGAAAAGCGCTCTATATCAGCGCTTTTCGGCCCGTCGGCGCACTTGGTCGGCTGGCGATTGGGGCGGGGATGGCGGCCGGGGTCATTGGGCTCGCGGCGTACGCTGCCTTCGGGTGGGACTGGCTCGACGCCTTTGCGCTCGCTGGGGAGAACCAGGGGCGGACGAGCTACATGAGCATCCCGATCCTGGCGTCCTGCCTCAGCGGCTTCGACCCCGATGCGATGCGAGTCGGCGCCCTGGTCCTCTACGCCGCTCTCGTCACCTACCTCCTCCTCTGGACCTATCGCGGCGGCGACTGGCTGCGAGCCGCCGCCTGGGCTACCTTCGGCCTCCTCCTAGCCACCGCCTGGCTCCTCCCCTGGTACCTCCTCTGGCCATTGCCCCTCGCGGCTCTGTCTCGCGACAGGACATTGAAGCTCTCGATCCTGGTGCTGACGGCGTACCAGCTAGGAGCCCGAATCCCGCTCTGAACCGGCGGATACTCAAAGTCAGAGCACTAATTAGTGCTCTGACTTGTCGGGGCGAGAGGCACTCCGCCCTCGGCTTCCACCTCCTCGGGCGAGGGATGGATAACGCCCGTGTGGATGCTCCACCCCTCCCTGCGTCCCAGCGCCGTCACAACGGCGACGTAGACGATCTCGACCACGGTCATCACCCCCCGCACGACGATCGCGATCAAGGAAGCGACGGCGAAGCTGTTGCCGGGAGTCGCCACCTTGACGGCCCAAGCGAAGGCCGCGTCGCGGATGCCGAGGCCGGCAGGCGCGACCAGCGTGGCAAGCGCCGCGACGTAGCCGAAGGCCTGCGCCGAGCCGACGGCGGGGATCTCGCTCGCCGGGATGTCGCTGACCGAGCGGGCGACGCACCAGAGCCCGACCGCGACCACGCCCCAGTTGAGCGTGTAGAAGGCGAGGACGGCGAAGACACCGCCGAGCGACATCACCTCGGGCAGTGGATCGCGGCCGAAGGCGCGCAGCACCCGGTTGGCGATCGGTCCGAAGACCCGGGGGTGCAGGAGCGCGATCGCCAGTGGGATCAGCGCCAGCACGGCCCAGCGCCACGGCTGCCCCTGCAGGTCGGGGTGGTCGATGATGAAGTAGGCGGCGACGGCGATCGCCGAAGTCGCCTGCAGCGCCTGTTCGTAGACGATGCTGGCGACGGTAAGTCGCCGCGGCACCCCCGCACGCTCGGAGAGCAGGACCCGGCCGAGCACGTAGAGGACGCTGCCGGGCACGTAGCGGGCGAGCAGCGGCTGGCCCCAGGCGACCTGAGCCCGACCGGCGCCCAACCGGTAGCCGAGGAAGCGCAGGATTAGGTCCCAGCCGACCGCGTTGAGCGCGTAGAAGATCGGCAGGACCACGAGGGCCGGGATCAGCCAGCCGACGTGGAAGTGGACCCCTTCGTCCTTGATCTCCGACCACTGATCGACCACGGTGAGGACGAGGAAGCCGAAGACGAGGATGGCGATGCCGAGCTGGATCGCTAGACGCACGCGCTTGCTGCGCGGCGGCTTGGATCCGACGTTCGCCCCGGCCTCGCCGAGCCGGTGCAGAAATGGCTGCCTGCGCTCACCCACCTCAATCGCACCTTAGTGATGCCACGTGCCACGAGCGTGACTTCGTCTTTCGTTCCGTTATCCGGAACGAAAGACGAAGTCAGCAGAAGCGGGAGAATTGGGCGATGGGCGAGTTCGAGCTGCTGGCGCGCGTACGGGAACGGCTTCCGCCCGGCGGACCGCAGTTGCGGCTCGGCTCTGGCGACGACGCAGCGGTGACGGCGCCCGGCGGCGCCACGGCGACCTCGGTCGACGCGGTCGTCGACGGCGTCCACTTCCAGCGTGGGCGGGCGAGCCTGCGCCAGATCGGCCACAAGGCGCTGGCCGCGGCGCTCTCCGACCTGGCGGCGATGGGCGCCGAGCCGGGAGAGGCCTACGTCGTGCTGGGAGTTCCCTCCGATCTCGGCGAGGACGAGTGCGTCGAGCTGCTCGACGGCATGATCGGTCTTGCCACGGCAACCGGCACGAGCCTCGCCGGAGGCGACCTGACCCGCGCGGCCGAGCTCTTCCTGGCGCTGACCGTCGTCGGCCACGCCCCCACTGCCGGCGACTTCGTCACCCGCGCCGGAGCCCGGCCCGGCGACGCGCTCGTCCTCACCGGCGAGCTGGGCGGCGCCGCGGCCGGCCTCGCCCTGCTCCAGAACCCCAACCTCAACGCCGATCCGAGGGTTTCACCCCCTATAGGGGGGACAAATCGAGGATCGACGGAGGAGGCACTCTGCGCCCGTCAGCTCGAACCCATGCCCCGCCTGGGCGGCGGCCGAGCGCTCGCCAGGGCCGGCGCGACGGCGATGATCGACGTCAGCGACGGGCTTGGCGCCGATGGCGGGCACCTCGCCGAGCAGAGCGGGATTCGATTGCGCATCGATGTGGCAACGGTCCCCCTCGCCCCAGGCGTGCGCGAGGTCGCGGCGCTCGCGGAAAGTGACCCCTGGCGCCTCGCCCTCGGCGGCGGCGAGGACTACGAGCTGCTGGCAACCGTGCCCGCCGAGCGCCTCGAGGAGGCGAAGCGCGCGGTGCACGAGGCGGAAGGGATCGAGCTGACCGCGATCGGCGAGACCGTCGCGGGCAAGGGGGTCGAGATCAGGCTGCCCGGTGGCGAGGCGCTGGAGCCTGGGGGATTCGACCAGCTGAGCTGAAGTCGTCGTCGCCAAGCAGGGCGCGAACGCCGCGGCGCCGCAGCATGGCGGCAGCCACCAAGGCCGGCTCGGGCTTGTAGTGGCCCGTCTCGACCAGGCTCTTCAGGCGTCGCGTCTCCATCTGGGGCTCATATCGGCTACCCGGCGGACACCCTTAATAATTGGTACTCGCACATCTGTCCAAGGGGGTCCGGGATACCCTTTGGGGGATGGCCAACGGGTCCACCCGCATCCTCCTCGTCGACGACGAGCAGTCGATCCAGACGCTGCTCAGCTACCCGCTGCGCAAGGACGGCTACCACGTCACTTCGGCGGTGGACGGGCGCGAAGCGCTGCAGCGCTTCGAGGAGGGGCGCTTCGACCTGGTCATCCTCGACCTGATGCTGCCCAAGCTCGACGGCGTCGAAGTCTGTCGCGAACTGCGCTCGCGCAGCCAGGTGCCGATCATCATGCTGACCGCCAAGGGCAGCGAGACCGACAAGGTCGCCGGCCTCGAGGTCGGCGCCGACGACTACATCACCAAGCCCTTCTCGATGCGCGAGTTCCGCAGCCGCGTCAAGGCGGCGCTGCGGCGCTCGCGAATGGCCGGCGAGCCGATCGACGAGGGGCCGATCGACCGCGGCGACCTGAAGATCGACTTCGCCCGGCGCATGGTGACCCTGCGCAAGGAGGAAGTGCGCGTCACCTACGTCGAGTTCGAGATCCTCGCCGCCCTGGCGCGCTCCCCGGGCCGGGTGCTCAGCCGCGAGACGCTGCTCGAGCACGTCTGGGGAGATTCGGAGTACCGCGACCCCCGCACGGTCGACGTCCACATCCGCCACCTGCGCGAGAAGCTGGAGTCCGACCCGAAAGAGCCCGAGTTCCTCTTCACCGTGCGCGGAGTCGGCTACCGGTTTAGGGAGTAGGTTGTCCCGCCTCAAGCTGACCAACCTGGGCAACCGGATCACCGTGATCGCGGTGGCGATCGCGGTCGGCACGACGATCGTCGTCTACGCCTACGCGGTCGCGATCGGCGGCGCCGCCAGCGGCCTGGGAGCGGTCAAAGCCCAGATCCTGATCGGCGGCCTGATCGCCTTCGCCCTCACCCTCGGCGTCGGGATCTACTTCGCTCGTTTGGCGGGCGACAACATCCGCCGCCTGCAGGAGGCCGCCCGCAAGGTCGCCGACGGCAACTTCGAAACCCCGATCCCGATCTCCTCGGCCGGCCAGCTCGGCTCGCTAGCCCGCACCTTCAACGAGATGCAGCGCCGCCTGGCCGAGCTCGACAGCGCCCGCAAGCAGTTCATCGCCAATGCTTCCCACGAGCTGCGCACGCCGATCTTCAGCCTCGGCGGCTTCGTCGAGCTGCTCGAGGAGGACGATCCGAGCCCCGAGGAGCGGGCCGAGTTCGTGCACACGATGCGCCAGCAGATCGAGCGCCTGACCAAGCTCACCGCCGACCTGCTCGACCTCTCCCAGCTCGACGCCGGCGCCGTGGCGATGAAGAGCAGCGCCGTCGACCTCAGCTCCGTGGCGCGCGAAGTGTCGCGTGAGTTCGGGCCGCGGGCCGACGGGCACGGCTCGCGCCTGGAGCTGCGCACTCCGGCGGCGCCGGTGATCGCCAGCGGCGACCCCGACCGGGTGCGACAGGTGATCCGTATCCTGCTCGACAACGCCCTCACCCACACCCCCGAGGGCACCAAGGTCACCGTGACCACCTACTCCGCCAACCGCCGTGCCGAGCTGACCGTCTCCGACGAAGGGCCGGGGATACCGCTCAGCGTGCAGAGCCGCATCTTCGAGCGCTTCTACACCGCCGACTCCGCAGGTGGCTCGGGCCTCGGCCTGGCGATCGCCCGCGAGTTGGCGCAGCGGATGCAGGGCCGGGTCGCGATCGCCTCCAGCAAGCGCTTCACCGCCTTCACCCTCGACCTCCCGCACTCGCGGGCGGCCATCCCCGAGCCACCGCGAGCGCTCGCCTCCAAGGCCCCAGCGTGACGGGTGCAACGCGTAGTACAGGCAATAGACGTAGAAAGCGTTGCACCCGCGGTGGGAGGGGGGTCGCCGCGGTGGTCGCGCTAGGGCTGCTGGCGGCCGGCTGCGGTGGCTCCGGCGGGGGCGAAGACTCGCCCGAAGCCCACGAAGGGACAGCCAGACGGACCACCCAGACTCCGCGGGTGATCGTCGAGACGGCCGAGAGCGGCTTCGACGCGGCCAAGGTCTTCCGCGAAGCTTCGCCGGGGGTGGTCACGATCCGCTCGGTCTTCGGCGGCAGCGGCGGTGCCGCCGAGGGCTCGGGCTTCGTCCTCGACACGGCGGGCCGCATCGTCACCAACGCGCACGTCGTCACCGACGAATCGAGCGGCAAACGCGAGCCGGCAAAGGCCGTCTACGTCGAGTTCCCCGATCGCAACGTCCTCCCCGCCAAGATCGTCGGCTTCGACCCGTTCGCCGACGTCGCCCTGCTCGAGGTCAAGCCCGACGGCTTCGCCCTGCACCCGCTCGAGCTGGGCAGCGACAGAGACCTCGTCGTCGGCCAGCCGGTCGCGGCGATCGGCAGCCCATTCGGCGAGCAGCAATCGCTCTCGGTCGGGGTCGTCTCCGCCACTCAGCGCTCGGTCGAATCGCTGACCAAGTTCCAGATCGACGGGGCGATCCAGACCGACGCCTCGATCAATCCCGGCAACTCGGGTGGGCCCCTGCTCGACGCCGGCGCCCGAGTGATCGGCATCAACCAGCAGATCGAGACCGAATCGGGCGCCAACGACGGCGTCGGGTTCGCGGTGCCGATCTCGGCGGTCAAGCGCTCGATCGCGCAGCTGCAAGCCGACGGCGAGGCCGAATACGCCTACATCGGCGTCACCAGCCAGGCCCTCTACCCGCAGCTGGGGCGCAAGCTCGGCCTCGACACCGACCACGGCGGCCTGCTGTCCGAAGTCGTGCCCAACAGCCCGGCCGACGAAGCGGGCCTGGAAGGCGGCGACGAACGGGTGCGCTTCCAGGCCGGCGCCTATCGCGCGGGCGGCGACGTGATCCTCGCGATCGACGGCCATCCGGTGGTAGGGCCGGACGACCTCGCTCGCCTGATCGCCACCCAGCAGCCCGGCGACAAAGTCACCTTGCTGGTCCTCCATGGCGCTGAACGCGAGAGGGTCAACGTGAAGCTCGGCAGACGTCCGTCCGGCTGAGCCGTTGACGGGGGAGCGCTGCTGTAGAACTCCCGGATGCTTCAGGAAGTCTCCCTAGGCCAGAAGTCCCTCGCCGACTACACCCACATCGCCGGCAAGGAGACGATCGAGCGCATTCGCGAGCTGGCGGAGCCGATGAAGGGCCACCGGGTCCTGCACGTCAGCGCCACTGCCTTCGGCGGCGGCGTCTCGGAGATCCTCTACACGATCGTGCCGCTGATGCGGGACGTCGGCCTCGACGCCCACTGGCAGGTGATCTTCGGCAAGGAGGAGTTCTTCAACGCCACCAAGCTCCTGCACAACTCGCTGCAGGGCGCGGAGGAGACGCTGAGCGCCGAGCAGTGGGAGGTCTTCGACGAGATCAACGCGATCAACGCCGACGGCCTGCAGGGCGAGTGGGACACGGTGATCGTCCACGACCCGCAGCCGATCGGCCTGCGCCGGGGCGCCGGGGCGAAGGGGCGCAACTGGATCTGGCGCTGCCACATCGACCTCTCCGAGCCCAACCCAGAGCCGATCTCGCGCCTGCTGCCGATGATCGAGGAGTACGACGCGACCGTCTGGCACATGCCCGCCTACGTGCCGCAGGGAGTCGACGGGCACAACGGGGTGAAGATCATCCCGCCGGCGATCGACCCGCTCTCGCCGAAGAACATGGCCTTCTCGCCCGACGACGCGGCCTTCGTCTGCCGCCAGTTCGGGATCGACGTCGACCGTCCGCTGCTCACCCAGGTCTCCCGCTTCGACCCCTGGAAGGACCCGATGGGGGTGATCGACGCCTACCGCATCGTCCACGAGGAGGTGCCCGACGTGCAGCTCGCCCTGGTCGGCTCGATGGCGACCGACGATCCCGAGGGCTGGGAGTTCTTCCAGCACACCTTCGAGTACGCCGACGGCGACGAGGACATCAAGATCCTCAACAACCTCAACAACGTCGGCGCGATCGAGGTCAACGCCTTCCAGTCCCAGTCGGACGTCTGCCTGCAGAAGTCGATTCGCGAGGGCTTCGGCCTGACCGTGACCGAGGCGCTCTGGAAGGGCCGCCCGACCGTCGCCGGCAACGTCGGCGGCATCCCGCTGCAGATCGAGAACGGCGTCAGCGGCTTCCTCGTCGACTCGCCCGAGGAGTGCGCGCGGCGCTGCCTGGAGATCCTCGCCGACCCGGAGCTGGGCATGAACCTGGGGCGGGCGGGCAAGGAACACGCTCGCCGCGAGTTCCTCTCGCCGCGCCTGCTGCGCGACTGGATGGAGCTGTTCGCCGAGCTGGAGGCCTGAGCCGCCGCGCCCTAGCGGACGGCCTCGCGCAGCTCGGCGATGTCGGCCAGCTGGGCGTCGACCCAGTCGCCCGGGTTGCGCGAGAAGACCAGCTCCTTGAGGTGCTGGGCGCGGACGCGGCGCTCCTCGGGGTCCATGGTCAGGGCGCGGTAGATGGCGTCGGCCTGCTCCTGGATGTCGAAGGGGTTGACCGAGAGGACGCTGTCGGCCAGCTCGTGGTGGGAGCCGGTGTTCTCGGAGAGGATCAGAACCCCGTCGCGGGTGTTGACCGCCGGCGCCTCCTTGGCGACCAGGTTCATCCCGTCGAAGATCGAGTTGACCATCAGCAGGTCGAAGTGCTTGTAGCGGGCGACCGCGTCGTAGAAGTCCTCGTAGATCCTGAGGTCGATCGGCATCCAGTCGGTGGTGCCATGGCGGTGGTTGACGACGGCGACCAGGGCCTCGATCCGCTCCAGGTACTCGGCGTACTCGGGCACGTCCTGGCGCGAGGGCTGCAGGTGGGCGATGAAGGTCACCCGCTCGCGGAACTCTGGGTGCTGGGTGAGGAAGGCGTCGAAGGCGGTGAAGCCGCGCAGCACGTTCTTGGAGAGGTCGGCACGGTCGACGCGGATGATCAGGTGCTCGCGGCGACGCTCGAGCACCTCGCGCTCGGCCGCAGCCACCTCCGGCGATTCGGCGGCCCGCCGCAACCGCTCGGCGTCGATCGAGAGCGGGTAGGCGCGAGCGCGGGTCTCGCCGCCCGCGTGGCGCACGAGACAGCGCTCGTAGTCGACGTCGACCTCCAGCAGTTCGTCGCAACAGCGAATGAAGTTGACGCAGTAGGAGTGCGTGTGGAAGCCGATGATGTCGTTGGCGAGCATGCCGCGGAAGATCGCCTCGCGGATGCGTCCGGGCAGGATCCGCCAGCTGTCGGGCTGCGACCACGGGATATGGACGAAGTGATGGAGGAAAGCGTCCGGGCGGGCCTCGCGGATCATCGCCGGCGTGGTGTAGAGGTGGTAATCGTGCAGCATCACCAGCGGCCGCTCGCGGCCCTCGATCTGGGCGAGCACGGCGCTCGCGATGTCCCGGTTAACCGTCTGGTAGCCGAAGTCCCAGGCGTCAAGCTCCTCCTGGCGGATGTCGGGCGCGTTCGAGAGGTCCCAGAGGTAGTGCTGGATGAACCAGAGGATCGGGTTGGCGATCACGTTGTAGAAGCGGTCGTAGGCCTCGGGGTCGCTGCCGACCAAGAGCACCCGGTAGTCGATCCCGCCGATCGAGATCTCCACCGGGCCACCCTCCTCCTCGGAGACGGCGACGTCCTCGTCGGTCATCGCCGAGGCGATCCAGAGGGCGTCGCGGTGGGAGACGAGGCCGGAGAGCGCGGTGACCAGGCCGCCGCCGCCGCGCCGCACGGTGCGCTCGCCGTTGGCGTCCAGCTCGAACTGGGCGGGGCCGCGGTTGGAGACGATGATCAGCGGGTCGCCGTCGGGCACGTGTCAACCCTACCCGGAGGGTGCGAGGCCGATGTCAATGCGGTGCGAACTCCGTTGAGCCGTCGTCTGGGGCGGGTGGGGGTGGTAGCAATTCAGGCGCCGAGGGTTCAGGCGCGGGTGGCGAGACCGGTTCAGGGTCAGGCCTCCCAGCGGGCGGGTCCTGTCGCGGGGTGGGGGTGCCGTCCTTGCGCTGCGCGCTGCTTCGGGGGGAGGGATGGCGCACCCGCTGCTTCGGTGCGGTCCCCTCAGCAGCCTCCGCGCGGCGGAGGTCACCCCCACCCCGCGCCACCCGCCCGATAGACGGCTGATGGCGAGCAGGGTCGACACGCGGAGGACTCTCGGATGGGGACCTGATCACCCCCGACAGGCCGACGTCGGGGGGAAGCTTCGGGGGTGCGGGCGGTTGCAGCAGGTTCGGGGCCAGGCGGAGAGAGAGGAGGGCGAGGGCTCCGATCAGCAGGAATCGGGCTGCCCGCGGCCAGCGGATGCGGAGCTTCATGGGAGGGTTAAGGGGCTGCGGGGCGGGGTTCTCCCCCCGTTGCGGCTATAGTCCACCGCCGTTTTGGCAGCTCCACGCGAATACGAGTTGGTCTTGATGCTTGACCCCGGGCAGGACGAGCCTGCTCGAGAGGCACTTGCGCAGGATGCGCGGGGGCGGATCGAGAAGGCCGGGACGCTCAAGCACGAGAACAAGTGGGGGCTGCGCAAGATGGCCTACGAGATCGCCCAGCGCAACGAGGCGGACTACCGCTGGTTCCGCTTCGAGGGGACCTCGGAGCTTCTCGACGAGCTCAATCACAACCTGAAGATCGCCGACGGCGTGCTGCGTTTCCGGATCTTCAAAGTCGACGCCAGCACGCCGGTGCTGGTGCCGCCGGCAGTGGCCGCCCCCGGCCCCGGCTCGCGCGAACGGATCGGGCAGGGAGCCCACCGCGCCAAAGACGACGACGTCGAGGACGCTGAGAGCCCCGAAGAGGCCCCGGCGGAGTCCGCAGCCCCCGCCGAGTAGCGGCCGACGGGCCGATTTCCCACCGCATAGGGGCTGATTTCGGCCCATCGGCGCGGAAATGACCGCGAATTGCGGTTCCAGGGGGGAGAGCTGCGCCGCTCGCGCTCTTAGACTGGGGTCCAGGCAAGCGATCCAGAGGAGTTGAGAGCCGTGGCGGCTTCGAACGTGAACGTGGTGGTCATCACCGGAAACCTGACCAAGGACCCCGACCTGCGCCATACCGGCGGCGGCACGGCGGTCTGCGAGCTGCGCGTGGCGGTGAACTCGCGCCGCAAGGACGGCCAGACGGGGGAGTGGGTCGACAAGCCCAACTACTTCGACGTCAAGGTCTGGGGAGCGCAGGGCGAGAACTGCGCGACTTACCTCTCCAAGGGGCGCCCGATCGCGGTCGAAGGGCGCCTCGACTGGCGCGAGTGGGAGGCCAAAGACGGCGGCGGTAAGCGCCAGAAGGTCGAGATCGTCGCCAACTCGGTCCAGTTCCTCGGCTCGCGCGACGGCTCCGGCGGCGGTAACGGGGGCGCGAACGGCGGCTTCACCCCGAGCAGCGACGTGCCGGCCGATACCTCGGACTACGCCGGCGCGCCTGCCGGCGGCGGCTCCGACGACGACATCCCGTTCTAGCTTCGGATCAGGGCCGGCAAGCCTAAATCTGTAGGATTGCCGGCCCTGATGGCGAGAGCAAGCGATACAGCACCTCCCCGCCGTGGCAGGCGTGCCGCGGACCGCGCGCGGCCGCGCAAGTACACGCGGATCAACTCCGAGGCGGTCGACTACAAGGACCTCAGCCTGCTGCGCCGCTTCCTCTCCGACAAGGGGAAGACCCGCGGGCGCCGGGTCACAGGCCTTTCCCGCAAGCACCAGCGCCAGCTCTCGGTGGCGGTGAAGCGGGCGCGCGAGATCGCGCTGCTGCCCTACGTCGGAGAGCGCTGATGACGCAGGCGATCCTGCTCGAGGACGTCGAGGACCTCGGCCAGCGCGGCACGGCGGTCGACGTCTCTCCCGGCTATCTGCGCAATTACCTGATACCCCGCAAGCTGGCGGCGCTGGCGACGGCGGGCGCTCTCGAGCAGGCCCAGCGGCGGGCGGAGGCGCTCGAGCGTACGGAAAAGGCACGCGCCGAGCGCGAAGAGCAGGCCGCCTCGCTGCTCTCCAAGACCGTGCTCACGATCCACCAGCGCGCCGGCGAGGACGGCAAGCTGTTCGGCTCGGTCGGCGCCAAGGAGATCGCCGACGCGATCCGCGACGCCCGCGACCTGCGCATCGACCGTCGCAAGGTCCGGCTCGAGCAGCCGATCCGGGAGATCGGCACCCACATGGTCGAGATCGAGCTGGCGGACGGCGCCGTCGCCACCGTCAAGACGATCATCACCGAGGAGCGATAGCCGGGAGCCGCGATGGGATCGCGGCGGCTGTCAACCCGAGTCAGTCGCCGCGCCAGGGCCAGGACCCGCCTCGGCTGGGCCCACTCGGAGCGCGCGACCCTGACGCTCGCCACCTTCGCGCTCGGCGGCGCCGGCGTCGTGCTCGCCGGCCAGTTCGGACGCATGCTGGCCCGCCGTTCGCACGAGGAGACGCGATCCGACGGCTTGGTCGAGGCGGCGCCGGCCGCCGCGCTCGACACGGTCGGGGTCGCGGTCGGCGGCTACGCCGAGACGCCGCACACCGAAACCGTCCTCTTCAACCTGCTTGCCGGGTTCCTCGGCTCCTTCGCCCTGGTCCGCGTCTCGACGCTCGGCATCCGCGACGAGTGGGGGCCGTTTCGCAACGTCAAGCTCGGGGGGCGTCACATCCATCACTTCGTGCCCGGCATCCTGATCGCCTTCGCGTCCGGGACGACGGCACTGCTCACCGCTGACGAGAAGCTGGAAGAGCGTCTCGCGGTGACCGCGGGGGTGGGGATGGGCCTGACGTTCGACGAGGCGGCGCTGCTGCTCGACCTGCGCGACGTCTACTGGACCCGCGAGGGCCTACTCAGCGTCCAGCTCAGCCTCGGCGCCACGGCGATCCTCAGCATCGCGATCCTCACCCGACGCATGCTGCGCCGCGGCGAGCGGCGACGGGAGGCGGAGGGTCTGATCCCACCGGCGAACCCCATCGCGAGACCTGGCTTCTAAGCAAAAGAAAGGGCGGCCCTGCGGGCCGCCCTTTCCTCCCCTTTTCGTCCTGAGTCGAAAACGCTCGCTAGCCCTTCGGGGTGCAGGAGCGAACGAAGCTGCCGGTCAGCTTGCTGCCGTCGCTGAAGATCGACGTCGCTTTCGCGTTGAGGTGACCGTCCGGGCACTTGGCAAGCAGGTAGCTCTGCTTCTTGCCCTTGTAGGTGAACTTGCGGTTGATGTCGAGTTCGAAGAAGGTCGGCGAACCCGAGCCGCCGGCAATCACCGGCACCTTGGCGATCGACTTCGTGCCATAGCGCCCGTTGTGGACTTTCGAGACGGTGACGGTGGTGACGACCGCCGCCGGCACCGGAACGGTGAGGAAGGCGTGGATGAAGATCGTCGTCTTGCCACCCTTGACGCCGCCGTTGAAGGCAACCAGTTTGCTGTGCGCGACGATCGGCGCCTGTTCGGGGAAGGCGATCTCGACGTCGGTCTTGCCGCTGCCGACGATCGCGTTCGGGCAGGCCTTTTCCGCGGCCTTGGTGTCCCGCGAGTTGAGCTGACCGGCGGTGCAGACCGGCAGGCCCTTGGCGTTGATCGCCCCGTTCTTATCGGTTTCGACGATCACTTCCCGCAGGGCCGGGGGGTGGCTGCCGTCCACGGTCTGGATTTTGCCGTTGAAGTTCAGGTCGATCGGGGCGAGCGTGTTCTTCGGCAGCTGCTTCGGCGAGAACCCGCCGTTGAGCGTCAGCTTCAGATTCCCCACCTGGACGATCGTGGGCTTCTCCGCCGTCGCGATACCCGCGAACGCCACCGCGAGCGCGGCTCCGATGGCAAGTGTCCAAATCAAGCGCTTGCGCATTGCTTATTTCTCTCCTTTTGGCCCGGGGGCGGTCCCCGCCGAGGCCATAGAAAGCCTTGGGTCTATCCCTCCAGGGGCCAAATTACCAACATCCCGGACTAGATAAACCCTGGCATTCACAGAAAAGAGCGCCTTAACAAGGGTGTCCTCATCTCTCGATCATCGAGAGACGGGTCTTCTCGCGCTCCTCAGCCGCCCCCTCCGGGCCGAGGAAGGGGAGCGTGATCCAGAACATCAGGTCGGGCAGACGGCTGGGAAGCCGGGCCGCTGCGCCGTGCAGGATCTCGCTGTAGAGCAGCTCGTTGACCCCGCCGGCAAGCGAGAGCGAGGTGATCCCCGGCAGCTCGACCGACGTCTCCGCCCGGCCGGCGTCGAGGAAGCCGGTGAACTGCCGCAGGGCGGCGTCGCGGCGGGCGAGCGCTTTCGGTCCCGCCGCGAGGACCTCGACGATCGCGAAGCGCGCCTCGTCGGGATGCTCGGCAAGATGGCGCAGCAGCTCGCCGAGGCCACTCGCCACCCGCTCCGCCCAGGGCGCTCCCGGCTTGGATTCGAAGCCGCGCGCGGTGTCGCCCAGCAGGTTGCCGAGCAGGACGTCGTAGGCGGCGAGGAAGCAGTCCTCCTTGCTGGAGAAGAGCTCGTAGAAGGTCTTGCGCGAGACGCCGGCGACCTCGATCACGTCGACGACCCGGGTCTCCGGATAGCCACGCTCGGAGACCACCTCGATCATCGCCTGCAGGATACGGTTGCGCTGAGATTCGGTCACGGCCTCCCGCGGCAACCCGTGCCGACCCCGGGGCAGGCGCTCGCTCAACCTAGCTGTGCGTCTACCGGAGGCCACCCTGAAACTGTAGAACAGACGGCCTACGTTGGCTATTTCTGTACCTCGGCGTATCCCCGGGTTTGGGACCCGATTGACGGTTAATACAATCGGGTCGGTGAAGAGGCTGGGGATAGCTCCGATCGTGGCGCTCGGCATCGCGCTGCTCGGCATCGCGCTGAGCGGTTGCGGTGGCTCCGGCAGCGGGACTGAGAGTTCCCCAACCACCGGCGCGGAATCCCAGGCCGGGGGAAGGGCGGAAGCGAAAAAGTCGAGGGAAGGCAACTCGACCGAAGGGGCAGAGAGCGAAAGGGGGGGTAAGGGCGGCAGCTCAACCGGGTCCGGCTCCAAGGTGCAGGCCGCGCCGCTGAAAGTCTCCGGGGGCGGCTCTGCCCAGTACCGAGCGCCGGGGGGCGACAACAGCGTCCAGAACTTCGGCGAGGAGAGCGACGAAACGGAACTGGAAGAAGCGGCGACAGCCCTGCACGACTATCTCGTCGCCCGGGCCGGAGAAGACTGGACGGCCGCCTGCGCCAACCTCTCGAAGTCCGTCGGGGAACAGCTCCAAACCCTCGCGTCGCATTCCGAAGGCCTCAGTGGCAAGGGATGCGCAGCGATCCTCGGAGCCCTGACGCCCAAGCTGCCACCGTCCGTGCGCCGAGAATCGACGATCGTCGACGCGGGCAGCTTGCGCCTCGAAGGTGAACAGGCGTTCCTGATCTACAGGGGCGCAGAAGAAAAGACCTACACCGTCCTGATGGCACCCGAAGACGGAGCCTGGAAGGTCGGCTCGCTGGCCGCGACGCCTCTCTCATAACTCTCGTCGTTTATCGATCAGTATGATTTGAGCATGGATGGGAGGAGGTGGCCGGCTAATCGTCGACGCGGGCAGGGAATCGGCGGGCGTGCGGCTTTGGTCGCAATCGGCCTGGCGCTCACCCTGGCACTCGCCGCTTGCGGAGGGTCCTCAACCGAGTCGACCGAATCCGTCTCCACTGGCGGGACCGACTCGGAAGCGGGCTCATACAGCGAACAAGCCCCAGCAAGCGTGCTGGACAGCATTCTGCACTTCGGCGACAAAGGAACGGAAGCCGAAGCCGAAGCAGCCGCAGCGTCGCTTGAAAGCTATCTCACCGGCCGCGAAGAAAAGGACTGGCAGACGGCGTGCCCGCACCTGTCGGCAGAAATGAGGGGCAGGCTGAAGCAGATCGGAGGACCGGGAGACGCAGGCTGCGGCAAGGGCATCGAAGCGCTGACGGCGACAGCCTCGACAGCAGAAGGAGAGGCGACCATCGCCGCAGTCAAGGGCCTGCGGCGCGAAGGCAGTCAGGGGTACCTGATCTACGTCACCGGAGCCAAAAAGACCAACGCGATACTGATGGTCCTAGAGGAGGGCGAGTGGAAGCTCGTCGGCGTCAACCCGACGACCCTCTACTTTTGACCCCTCTCTTTAGCGGGTCTCGCTGCGACCAGCAGAGGAAGGCTGGGCGCTTGAACCTTTCCGTCGGCGCGATCGGCGTGCTCGCCGCCTTGGTCCTTGCCGCTTGCGGGGGGTCATCTGCGCCATCGACCGATTCCGCCTCGACCAACGGATCGAAGTCAGAAGCGACCTCAGCCAACGACAAAGCGGCGGGGATGCGAGCCAGCGTCCTGCATTTCGGCAATGCAGGGACAAAAGCTGAAGCTGCGACCGCCGCCACCACCTTGGCTGCCTTCTTCTCCGACCGCGAAGACGGTTATTGGCCAGCGGCATGCTCTTACCTCTCGGCCGGAACGAGGAGTCGGACGCAGCAGGTTGGGGGCCCGGGAAAGTGCGGCAAGGGCATCGAAGCGCTGACGATCAGGGCCTCGAAGGCGGCGGGGGAATCCAAGATCGTCTCGGTCAAGGCCCTGCGGCGAAACGGCGTCGAGGGATTCCTCATCTACACGACGGAAGCGGGAAAGACCAACGCAATGCGGATGGTCCTCGAGGCAGGCGAGTGGAAGCTCGGCGGCATCAACCCGACCCCGCTCATCTCCTAGCTCTTCAATCGAGCCAGACGACCTGCTCGCGGCCCGGGCCGACGCCGACGAGGCGGACCTGCACGCCGACGAATTCGGCCACGTAATCGAGGAAGGCGCGCGCCTCGGCCGGTAGGTCGGCGGGCTCGCGGCAATCGCCGATCTCGGCGTCGAAGCCCGGCAGCTCCTCGTACTCGGGCTCGGCGCCGTGCAGGATCGACTGGTGGTAGGGAAAGCGGTCGAGAAGGGCGCCCTCGCGCGAGCGGTAGCGGACCGCCACCTTGAGCGGCCCGACGCCGCTGAGCACGTCGAGCTTGGTGATCGCCAGCGAGGTCATGCCGTTGATCCGCACCGCGTAGCGCAGGGCGACGAGGTCGATCCAGCCGCAGCGCCGCTCGCGCCCGGTCGTCGTCCCGTACTCGTGGCCGCGTTCGAGCATGTGGCGACCGGCGCCGTCGGTGACCTCGGTCGGGAAGGGCCCGGCGCCGACCCGGGTCGCGTAGGCCTTCGCCACCCCCCAGACCTCGTCGATGTCTGAGGGGCCGATGCCGGCACCGATCGTCGCCGCGCCGGCGATCGGGTTGGAGGAGGTGACGAACGGATAGGTGCCGTGGTCGAGGTCGAGCAGCGTCGCCTGCGCGCCCTCGAAGATCGCCGTGCGGCCGGCGTCGAGCGCGTCCCAGCAGAGCCGGGCGGTGTCGGCGATGTGAGGCTCGAGGCGATGCCCGTAGCTGAGGTGCTCTTCGGTCATCGTGTGCAGGTCGAGACGCGGGTCGGGAGCGGCGCCGATCGCCTGCCCGGCCGCCTCGCGATCGCCCTCGCCGGCCTCCTTGCGCAGCTTGCGGCGCTGCACCGAGAGCTCGCGCAGCGCCTGCTGCTTGGGCTCCAACGCGGTGCGGATCTTGGTGCGGAGGATCTTCTCGTCGAGCAGGTCCTGGACGCGAATGCCGAGGCGCAGCGCCTTGTCGGCGTAGCAGGGGCCGATGCCGCGGCGGGTGGTGCCGAGGGAGAGCTTGCCGAGCTTCACCTCCCCCGCCGTGTCGAGCAGCACGTGGTAGGGCATGATCAGGTGCGCGTTGGCGGAGATCCTCAGGTTGCTCATGTCGACGCCGCGGCGGCGCAGGCCGTCGATCTCCTCGAGCAGGATGCGCGGATCGAGCACCACCCCGTTGCCGATCGCGCAGGTCTTGCCCGGGTAGAGGATCCCGGAGGGGATCAGGTGGAACTTGAACTCCTCGCCGTCGCGGACGATCGTGTGGCCGGCGTTGTTGCCGCCCTGGAAACGGACGATGAGGTCGGCTTTCTCGGCGAGCAGGTCGGTGACCTTCCCCTTGCCCTCGTCGCCCCACTGGGCGCCGACTATGACGAGCCCTGGCATCGCGTCGGGGATTGTGACGAGTCGGGCGGTAGGAGGGGCTTAGGCGACCTTGCCGAAGCGCCGATCCTCGCCGAAGAAGGCGATCTCGTCGCACATCTCGTTGAGACGGGAGACCGTGCGAGCGCCGATCTGCTCTTCGAGGGCGTCGTGGGGGAGATTGGTGGTAACCAGAATCGAGCGCTGCGCCTCGTAGCGCTCGTTGATCAGCGCGTAGAGCTGCTCGAGCACCCAGTCGCTGCGCTTCTCGGCGCCGAGATCGTCGATGTGGAGGAGGTCGACCGAGGTGAGGCGCTCGAAGAAGGCCAGGTAGGAGTCGCCGCCCGGCTCGGCGTCGTAGGTGCGGCGGATGCGGGCGAGGAGCTTCGGCAGCGAGTAGATCGCGACCGAGCGCCCTGCCTCGAGCGCCGCCTTGGAGACGAGCATGGCAAGCGTCGTCTTTCCCGTCCCGGTGTCGCCGAAGAGCCAGAGGCCGCGGCCTGCGTCGAGCCTGTCGTCGAGCTCCTCGACGAAGCGGCGCACCTCGCCGACAGCGGCCTTCGTCTCCAGGTCGCGCGCCATGTCGGAGACCGGCGGGCGGTCGAAGGAGGCGCCGCGATAGCGCGGCGGGATCGCCGAGGCGACGCCGCGCACCCGGCCGCGCCGCAGGCGCTGGGCGCGGCACTCGCATTCGCGGGCGACGTCCTCGGGCCCGAGGATCCAGCCCGAGCCGTCGCAGACACCGAGCGGGCAAGCCGCCTCGCGGAAGGGCTCGTTGCGGGCGCCGGGCATCAGAACTCCGGCCCCGCGGCGGCGACGTCGTCGAAGGGCGGCTCCTCGCCGGCTGGCTGCTCGATCGGCCGCTCGTGGCCAGCGTAGTCGGCGAACTTGGGGAAGCGGTCGAGGAAGACCAGCTTCGGCGAGCCGATCGGCCCGTTCCTGTGCTTGGCGATGATCACCTCGGCCAGCCCGTCCGGCTCGTCGTCGGGGTCGCGGTAGTAGTCCTCGCGGTAGAGGAAGGCGACGAGGTCGGCGTCCTGCTCGATCGATCCGCTCTCCCTCAGGTCCGAGAGCATCGGCTTCGGCGGGTGGCGCTGCTCGGGGGCGCGCGAGAGCTGGGAGATCGCCAGCACGGGGACCTCGAGCTCGCGGGCGAGGATCTTCAGGCCACGGCTCATCTGCCCCACCTGCTCGACCCGGTTGGCGCGCGGATCGTCGCTGCGCATCAGCTGCAGGTAGTCGACGATGACCAGGCCGAGACCGCCCCTGTCGGCCGTCTGCGCCTGCAGGCGCCGCGCCTTCGCCCGCAGGTCGAGCAGGCCGAGGTCGGAGGAGTCGTCGAACCAGAGCGGCGCCTCCTCGAGCTCGTTGCAGGCGCGCACCACCTTCGGCCAGTCCTTCTGGGAGACCTGGCCCTTGCGCAGCTTGTCACCGGAGATCCGCGCCCGGCAGGCGATGAAGCGCTGGGCCAGCTCGACCTCCGACATCTCGAGCGAGAAGAAGGCGACCGGCAGGCCGCGCTTGACCGAGACGTTTTCGGCGATGTTGGCGACGATCGCGCTGTTGTGGACGACGATGTCGTCGGCGACGAAGTTGCGCAGGCCGGGCACGTCGATGTCGTAGGTCTCTTCTTCGCCGACGTACTCGACGGACTCGACCTCGTCCCACCAGATGTCGGAGTCGCAGAGATCCTCCAGGGCGGGCGAGCGGGTCGCGACGGCAAGCTCGGCGACTAGCCCGGGAGACGGGCAGCGCTTGCCGACGTGCCAGTTGTGGTTGCGGGGTCGCCCGGTCGACTCGCTCACCTCGGCCCACGAACGCTCGGCCTTCGCCAGCAGGATCTCGTCCCAGATCTCGACCGGCAGCGTGTCGGTGTTGGTCGACCGCGGGGCCTCGGCGAGGCGCTCGAGGACCTTTTCCTGCTGTTCCTCCTTGCCGATCACGGTGATGAGCTCGCAGAAGCGGCGCAGGCTCTCCTGCGAGGTGATCCGGACCTCACGGGCAACTTTCCCGGTCCCCTCGTAGATGGGTCGCTTGAGCGTGCGGATCGTGGCGACGATTCCAAGGCGGAGCAGCAGGTGCTGGACGTCGCGGGCGAGCCGCTCGCTGATCGTCGAGTAGCCGATCTGCGCCAGGCGGTCGCTGCAGTAGACGTGTCCGTCGCAGGCGTACATCACGCCGAGGAAACGGGCGATCTGTTCGTCGGAGAGGCCGAAGATCGCGTCGGGGACGAACTTCTCGGCCGATTTGAGGCCCATCAGGCTATGTCGACGGAGCATTTGAGTCACCGGATTCGGCGTCGATCCACGGCGACCGGAACTCAAGGAGGAAGCCCCTCGGGACTGCTTGCGAGACGGGCGGAACTGAACGCCGAATGCGTTCGCTGCTATCTCAACGGTTCCGGCAACTCCGGAACCGGAGCCGTAGCAATAGGCCGGTGTCTCTCCTCCAATCGACCCGTCGGCGATGAGAGCCCCGAGCAAAACGACCTCCGAATCGGGCAGCTCAACCGTTCGGCCGGGATGCGGCAGCGTGCGTGGCACCGCAATACGCGTGCCAGACGAAATGTCGCCGAGTTCTTCCCACCCAGAACTTGTCAGAACGGGGTGATTGGCAGTCGCCTCGATCCACCGACCGAGGCGCGTCGTCAATCGGTATACCCGTTTACGGCCGTTGCACTCGACCGCCGCGGCCTTTGCCGGCTTCATTTTCAGATCCGGGCCGAGCGAGGCAACCCAAACCTCCTCGCCGCGACAATGCATGTGGAATAGCTCGTCAGCCCTTCGACGCGCCCCAGTGCTAGGATCATAAACCAAACTTTGTGACGAAATGCACTTTCCCATAGCCGGCCTGGCTGCCACGATGATCAGGTTCCCCGGCTGAAAGCCCCCCGTGATCGCGTCGATGTCGCGGAAGCCGGAAGGGGTGCCGGTCAGCTCCAGCTCGCCGGTGGAGAGCTTCTCGAGCCGGTCGACCTCGTCGTGGAGGATCTCGGAGAGGAGTTTGAAATCGCTCGCCTGCTCTTTGTGGGCGACGTCGAAGAGCAGCTTCTCGGCCCGCTCGGAGAGCTCGCGAGGCTCGCCGTCGCGCTCATGGACCCAGCCCTGGATCTGCTGGCCGGCGCCGAGCAGGCGGCGCAGCAGCGAGTTCTGCTGGACGATCTCGGCGTAGTGCTTGGCGTTGCCGGCGGCGGGGACCTTGGCCGCCAGCTCGGAGACGTAGTGCTTGCCGCCGGCCTCCTCGATCTTGTTGCGCTGGCTCAGCGCCTCGACCACGCTGAGCTCGTCGACCGGCTTGGAGGCCGCGTAGAGGTCGTGGACCGCGGTGAAGATCGTCGCGTGCTTCTCGAGGTAGAAGTCCGCCGAGTTCAGCTTCACCTCGTCGATCACCCGGGTCAGCGTCGGCTCGGCCACCAGCATCGCCCCCAGCACCGATTCCTCCGCCTCGATGTTCTGCGGCGGCACGTGGGCTGTAGGAGCGGAAGCCATTCGATCTAGTTAACGACGCGAGGCGGCGGAAGCCGTCTGAAGCTCAAGCAAACCAGACGACCCTCCAGCCCACATGAGTCTCGCGTGCAAATAAGGGGAAAGACTTCCGCTCCTCGCGGCGGGTGGCGCCGTAGGGGGAACCGCCCTGAGGACGCTTTAGCGACCGGAAGGGCGGTGGGCCCCTGCGGCGACAGGACCCGCCGCGCGACAGCGGCTATTCCTGCGCGTACGTGTGCTGGTACGTCGTCGCCGGGCCGCTTCGGCCGACCGGGTTGAACGGCGCCTGCTGGCTGCAACCGGGCGCGGGGACCGCGGCCGAGTCGAGCTGGTTGCCGTAGGCGTATTTCTTCAGCCGTTCGAAGAAGCTTTCGGCCGCTTTCAACCTCTGTTCTTCCGATTCGTCGCGCGGTCGGTTGATCCAGGACTGGAAGGTTTTGCTTTCCGGCGTTTTCGAGTCGAGCGTGGCGGTAACGCCGGAGCTGCACTGGCGCACGTCGAAGCTCGGCAGGCCGGAGGCGAGGCTCTGCAGGTAGAGCGGCTGGCTGTAGGCGTTGGGACGGTTGCTGGTCAGGCGCCCGGGGTTGGTCGAGAGCGACTCGGGGCTGAACGGGCCCATCGCGCGGATGTAGTGGGCGTGTTCGCCGCTCGCGTTTTCGTTGACCAGCTTGGCGTTCGTCATCGAGGAGACGTTCGCCATCGTCGCGGTCAGCTCGTGCTTGTAGAGGCCAAGGCCGGCGACGATCGGGTTGAGGTTGCGCAGGAAGGGGTCGACGGCGCGCAGCAGCGGCGGGAACTGGTCGCGGAAGAGCTTGCGGACGGCGGGAGAGCCGGTCGCGGAGTGCTTGATCGTCGGCCGCAGCCCTTCGAAGAAGCCCTTCGCCTGGGGCGAGAGCTTGGCGAGCGCCTCCAGGGTCGGCGAGAGCTGTTCGGCCACGGGGACGAGCTGCCGCATCACCGGGTCGGCGTCGATGGCGAACGACTTCAACCGGCTCACGGTCAGACGCGACTCGTCCTGGAAGGTCGGGAAGGCGCGGAAGAGGGCTTCGATGTCGCGATCGCGTTCGGCGGCCGTGGTGAAGACCGTGTTCGAGTTGCGGATCAGGCCGGCGAGCTCGCCCTGGCGGCCGCGCAGCGCCGCCAGCGAGGTGGCGCCGTTGCGGAAGAGGCGGTTGACTGCCAGGCGCTGGCTGTCGAGCACGCGGAAGACGCGATCGAGCTGGGTGAAGGTCGGTTCGAGCTGGCCGAAGGCGTAGGAGAGGTCCTGGCCGCGTCCCTCGATCGCCACCGCGGCTTCCTGCTGCCAGGTCTGGAACGCCGCCCTGGTCTGGGGATTGAAGGTGCGGAAGATCTCGTCGAGCTGGACCGATTCGGCCACCTGGGCCGGCGGCAGGGTGCCGCCGTCGGGCAGGGGCGGCGCTTTGCGGTCGCCGGGCGTGAGTTCGATGTAGGTCTCGGCGAGCAGCGTCTTCGTGCGCAGGATCGCCCGCGTGTCGCTGGGGAGCGGCCCGTACTTGTCTTCGATATCGACCTTGGCGAGGGCTTCCTTGCCGTTGGGCCCGAGGACGATGTCCTGGACCTTGCCGACCGAGACGCCCGAGATCCGCACGTCGGACTGCTGGGCGAGCTGGGTCGCCTCCTTGAAGGGGATCTCGATCTCGTAGGGCTTGGCCTTGAACGGGGTAGGCCCGCCGAAGGTGATCCAGAGGAAGAGCAGGATGCCGAAGCACGACAGCGCGAAGCCGGCGATGACCAGGAGTTGCGTGGTGCTGGGGGCGCGCTTGCTCATTTGCCCGCCGGTTCCGTCCCGGGGCCGCAGGTGCGGCCGGGTTCGCTTTTGTCGGCCTGGATCGGTGGCAGTTCGCCCTGGCGCGGGAAGCGCGCCCCCTGCAGCAGGGTCAGCAGGTAGGGCTTTTCGCTCGTCAGGCCGTAGCCGAGCGAGCTGCCGTTGCAGGAGATCAGAACGAGGCTGCGCTGGATCGGGCCGGCCGGGTCCTCGAGGTTGTAGGTGGCGTTGAAGTTGTGGTTGAGCCAGGGCAGGTAGAAGAGGTAGCTCTGCTTGGAGCCCTGCGGCTTGTAGGCAAGCGTGTTGAGGAAGGCGTTGAACCCTTCCAGCGATTTGCCGAAGCCGCGCACGGACTTCGCGAAGTTGGCCGAGCCCTGCTTGGCGTGGGTGAGAACCGGCCGGATTTCGCGGGTGAAGGGGCGGATCTGATCGCGGATCGGGACCGTCGTCTGTTCGAAGAAGCGCGCGTTGGCCTTGAGCGCCGGCTGCAGCGCCTGCGCCTGCGGGATCAGGCCGACCAGGGCTGGACGCGAGACCTTGGAGAAGCGTTCGGCGCTGGCGAACGCCGCCTGGGCAGCGGTCAGGGTCGAGGGCAGTTCTTCCAGCGTCGCCTCGATCGACTGCTGCTGGTTGGCGAAGTTGCCGAGCGCATCCTTGGAGGAGCTGACGAAGCGTTCGAGGTCGTGGTCGTGCCGCCCGAGTTCCCGGGTCAGCAAGCTGAAGCCGTGGATCGCGCGGGCGATCGCGACCCGGCGCTGGGCCACCGCCCGGTTGAGGTCCGCGGTGTAGTGGACGAAGGGCTGGAAGCGGCGGAAGGCGTTCGAGAGCTGACGACCGCGGCCGCCGATGCCCTGGGCACCGCCGGCGACGAGCAGCTGGATGTACTGGCGCGTGTCGGCATCGAGCGTGGCGAGGAAGGCGTCGAAGTTGACGTTCGGTTCGGTGCGCGAGAGCGGGAAGTTGTGGCCGTCCTCGATGTGGCCCTTGCCCTTGCCGGGGTCGACCTCGACGACCATGTCGTTGAGGTTCGTCTTCGGCCGCAGCAGTAGGGTCGCGTCGGGGTGGATCAGCTCCAGGTACTTGGGCTCGATGTCCATCCCGACCACGGCGTGCCCGTCCTTGAGATCGACGGAGGTGACCTTGCCGACCTGGATGCCGGCGATGTCGACCGCCTGGCCCTGCCCGGGGGTGACCGCCTGCGCGGTCGTGAACTCGCCCGTGACGTGGGCGAATTCTTCGCCCACGACGGGCACCCAGCTGGGCAGCGAGGCCTTCTGCTGGGTGAAGATCCAGAGCGTCATCACGACCGCGATCGCGGCGAGGACGAGGATCGCGATCGTGTCCTTGCTGCGCCCGCGCGACTGGCGCGAGAGCGAGGCCCGGAAGTGGCTCCAGCGGCTCATGGACTTACCACCGCCGGGGTCGGGGCGCCGGGCTGGCCGAGCGGGCCGTTGACGTCGGGAACCGGGTTGGAGTCGCAGCGTACGTCCGGCTTCTTCGGCGGCCGGCCGGCAAGCTGCGGCTGGGTGCCGAGCGGGGCCGTCGCGGTGTGGGCGAAGAGCTGACGGTCGATGGTCAGGTTGCCCTTCGGGTTCGCCGCTTCGACCAGCAGGTTGCCGCCGCCGGGCTGCAGGCGCACGAACGGCCCGTTGCCGTCGGAGGTCTGGCCCCAGCCGGCGAAGTCGGTCAGCGCGTAGAGGAACTCGCGGTAGTTGGGACCGCCGGTGCTGAACTTGTCGTCGATCGTCTGGTTGAAGGTCGGGGCGAGCACCTGGGTCGTGCAGAGGCTGATCCGGTTGAGCTGGGGCAGCGCGATCGCCTTGCCGGCCTGCGCGGCGCCGGCCAGGCCCGGAATGGTTTCGCTGAGCAGTCGTGCCGTGCCGCCGCCCTCGCTGTCGGAGAGCAGCGGGCGGGCCTGGGCCAGCCACGGTTTGCCGGCCGCGATCCAGCTTGGGACCTCGGCCACGGCCGGGGTCATCTCGATCGCCCAGGCGCGCAGCGGCGGCAGCGTGCGGTTGAGCTCGACCAGCGAGCCGTGGAACTTGCCGAGGAAGGGAGCGAGGCGCTGGACGGAAGCGGTCAGGTTGCTCGACTGGGCGGCGAGCGCCCCGGTGAAGGTGTTGAAGTTGTCGATCAGGCCCTTGAGGTCCTCCTCGTTGCGCGAGAGGGCGCCGAAGGCGCGGCCGGCGCCGGCGACCAGGCGGGAGAGGTCGTGCGGCTGGGTGCCGAGCAGCGCGTTGGTCACCTGAGCGCTGTAGCGGCCGGCGTCGCCGCCGTAGCGGAAGGCCCCGTTGAGGGCCTGGGCGCCCGTCTTGCCCCTCACTTCCGCCGGCATGGTCGCGTCTTCGGCAGCGGTGGGCTCATGGGTGAAGGCAGTGCCGATCCCCTCCAGCAGACGGCTGAGGTCGGCGCGCACGGGCGCCTGCAGGGCGCTCAGGACTTCGTCGATCTGAACCCACGTCGACGTGTGACTGACTCCGATCGTGTCGCCGCTGCCGAGCTCGGGCGCGCTCGGGCTGCCGGGCGAGAGGTCGACGAAGAAGTTGCCCTCGAGGAAGATCCGCGGCCGGATCGCGGCGAAGGCGTCGTCGTGGATCGGCCGGCCCTTGCCTTCCACGGTGAAGGTCACGGTCGTCGCGTCGCCGTCCCGTTCGACGCCCACCACCCGCCCGACGTCGACGCCGGCGACCCGCACCGGCGAGTTGGTCGAGATGTTGACCCCGTTGGAGAAGGTGGCCTTCAGCGTGTAGCCGTAGCCGGTGAAGGGGACGTGGCCGGTGAAGGCCAGGTAGGGGCCGATCGTGAAGACGAGGATGAAGATCACCGCGATCATCGCGTTGCTCGGTCGCCAGCGGAAGCGACCCCCCTTGGCGGCGGCCGCCCTCGTGTCCCTCTCCGGCAGGCGTCCCATCAGCCTTCTTCTCCCAGCTGCCTTTTGGTCTGGCCGGAGGTCTTGATGCCGTCGTTGCGCGGAGTGTTGCCGATCCGCGTCTTGCCCGGTTCGTAATGCTCGTTACCGGCCTCGCACTCGCGCGGCTGACCGGGCGAGGCGGTGTTGGGATAGGGGTTGGAGTGCAGGTGGTTGGCCAGTCCGTTGCTGGTGACGAGGAAGCGTTCGTTCGCCGGTTCCGGCCCGTTTGCGGGTGCCGACGCCGGCCCACCCTCGGAGTTTTCCCCGCTCGGCGTCTGGAAGGCGATCGCGTTGACCCAGCCACCCAGCGAGTTGCCTTCGCCGGAGGCGTTGGCGAGGTTGCGGAAGGCAATCGTCAGGTAGTTGCAGGTGGTCTGCGCCGGCCCGATGAAGCGGATCGCCGGGTCAAGCAGATCGTTGGTTTCGATCAGCAGATCGAGTCCGTTGAAGACGCCGGGGGATTCCTGGAAGGCGAGCAGGGCATCGGCGGTCGGCGGCAGCTGGGCGTTCAGCTTCGGCGATTCGTTGAGGGCGGGGACGCCGGCGCGCAGGGCGGCGGCGATCGTCGGCGAGGTTTCCGCCAGGGCGCTCGCCCCCGGCCTCAGGGCCGTGAAGAAGCGGGCGGAGTCGTGGAGGAAGGGCCGCACCGCCGGCAGGTCGGCGGTCACCGAGTCGAGCGTTTCCGGGCCCTTGGAGATCGTTTCCTGGATGTACGGACGGGCGACGCGGGCGAAGGCGGCGAAGGTCAGGTCGAGGCCGACGAACATGCTCGCCTGCTGCGCGGCGACCGGCGCCACGGTGGCCGCCAGGTCCTCCAGCGAGCGCCAGAAGCCACCGAAATTCGTGCTCGGGTTGACGAGGTTGGCCAGTGCCGGCTGGCCGCTTTCGACCGCCTGGCGCAGGACCGAGAAGAAGGCGTTGAGCTGCGGCCCGCGGCCGGCGAAGGCGTTGCCGAAGCCGGCCAGCCCGCGCTGGATCGCGGTCCTCGTCTTGGCGTCGAACATGTCGAAGAACTGGTCGATGTCGACCGGTTCCGGGCGCGCCGCCGACTCGGGGATGGTTTCGCCGGCGGCGAACCCTTCGCTGGAGTCGCCCGGCACGATCTGCAGGTACTTGAGGCCGAGCGGCGATTTGGGGCGAATGATCATCGTCGAGTTGACCGGCAGCGGCTCGACGTTCTTGTCGAGGCTGAGGCTGAGGTCGGCCGCCACGGCGCCGTTGCCGGTATGCACGGCCGTCACCTTCTTGACCACGCCGACCCGGGCGCCGCCGATCCGCACCTCGTTGCCCTTGACCAGGGCGTTGGCGTTGGGAACGCGCGCGGTGAGGTTGTAGGTGGAGACGAAGGGAAGGCCGTTGTTGGCGTTGTAGGCGAGGAAGACGGCGACGATCACGACCAGCACCGTGACCGCGCCGACGATCGTCGGGCTGCTCGCCACTCCCTGGATGCCGCCGCGATTCCTCATCCGCCAGCCCCCAGCGCGTAGTCGAGCAGCGCGCGCCGGCGCTGCAGGGGCGCGAGGTCCGCTTCGCCGAGGCTCTGGCCTTCGCCCAGCTCGGGAGCCGCCGGGCCGGTCGGTGCGGAGGGCGATAGCGAGGGCCCCGAGGTGCCGGGACGGGCGAGGGTGCCGCCGGCCGCGCTCGCTTCGGCTTCTTCGACTTCTTCGAGCGCCCTGAGAAGTTCGCTGACCCCGGCCGAGGAGGTGCCGGCGTTGGGACCGGTGAACTTGGCCGAGCAGCTGCTCGATTCCGCGATTTCGTATTCCAGGCAGTTGGTGAGGGTGACGATGCTGCGCAGGAAGTGGCCGTATTCGTCGAAGCCGTTGGTCGTCGCCGCGCCGTTGTAGATCAGGTCGACGAGGCCGTTCCAGCCGCCAGTTTCGCGGACGCTGCCGAAGAATTCGGCCAGCTTCGTCGTCGGGCTGGCCCCCGTGTTGGCGAGTTCGGTGGTCTTGCGCACGATCGGGTCGGCGGCTACCAGCGTCGGGCCGGCGATTTCGCCCGTCGCCCCAAGCGACTTCAGCGCCACCGTCGAGGCCGCCGAGAACGGGGTCAGCTCACGGGTCGCTTCGGTGAAGGAGGGCGCCGCCCTGCCGAGGTCCGCGAAGACCGGCGTCGCCGCTTCGGAGAAGCCCTGCAGGCTGTGCATAGTCGCGCGGAACTCACGCAGGAAGGCGGGGAACTTGCGCAGCGAAGCTTCCAGCGCCGCCCCCTTTTCGGCACTCGCTTCGGCGGCGGCGCCGGAGTTGGCGAAGAAGCCGGCGACGTGAGCCCGCACGCGCGAGAGCGGTTCGAGGATCGTTTCGGAGTCGACGGCGAGCTTGACGAGGCGGTCGCGCTGTTCGTTGAGGGTGCCGATCAGGCGGTCGGCGTCGCGCAGCACCGGGTTGGCCCGCTTGACCGCCGCTTCGATGTCCGGGCCGCGCGCCGCCAGCCCGGCGCCCAGTTCGTTGAAGATCAAGCGGAAGCGCTGAGCGTAGGGGAGTTTGTTGATGTCGTTGATCAGGTCGGGGTCGACGCTGGTGCTGTTGTTCTGCAGCGGCAGCAGGTACTGGCCGGCGCCCGGCTGGCCGGAGGGCACCTTCTTCAGCGCCGGCGCCGGCTGGGTGCCGGGAGCCCGGGGGATCGTCGGTCGGCAGTCGACGAACTTCTCGCCGATCAGCGACTGCGGCCGAATCAGGCAGCTGGCGTCGCTGCGGAAGTCCTGGAAGCCGGGGTCGGTGATCTTCATCACGATCACGGCCTTGCCCGGGACCGCTTGCGCCTTGCCGTTTTCGTAGCTGTCGACCTCGCCCGGCCGGGTCACGTCGACCGACTCGATTTCGCCGACGTTGGCGCCGGCGACGCGGACCTGCTCGCCTTTGACCATGAAGGAGCCGTTGTCGAAGATCGCGCGCACGACGTAGCCGCTTTCGCCGCTGCCGCCGGAGACGAGCAGGACGACCACGACGATCGCCGCCGCTGCCAGCGCCCCGAGCGCGAATGTCCGCCGCCGCCTCATGGTCCAGGAGGCGCGTCGTTCGGGTTGCAGTCGCCGGCCGCGATCGAGCCGGGGAACGTCGGTTCTACGAAGGGGCTGGAGCCGTCGGCGGCCGGCTGGCTGGCGCCGCCCGGGCAGCGCCTCTTGACGCCCGCCGCTTCGCCGAACGCGTCGTACTGTTCGCTCGGCGAGATCGGCACCAGCGTGTTGCCGCTTTCGGGGTACTTGAAGATGTTGAGATCGGAGAAGCTGACCCGCGTGTAGTGCCCGTTCGCGTCATAGGGGGCGGTGACCGCGCCGAGCTTGGCGAAGCCGTTGAAGAGATCGGGCATGTAGGCGCGGAGGAAGTTCAGGTTCGGTTGGAAGGCGGCGATCGCTTCTTCGCCGTGTGGGAAGGTCCGCGCGGCGCGCTGCTGGACCGTCGGCAGCGCCGCCAGCAGTTCGTTGGCGTCGTTGGCGAAGCCGGGCCGGGCGACGGTGAGGCGGAGGTTCCTGAACACCGGCGTGGCCTTGGAGAGCACCGGATGCAGTTCCCGCAGGAAGGGCGCGAGGTTCTTCGTCGCGGTTCGCGAGGTGTCGATCAGCGGTTCGAGATCGTCGAGGGCGGCCCTCAGATTGACGAAGGTCGTGTTCGCCTGGCGGAAGGTGGGCGGCAGCAGGGCGAGGCTGCGGCCGAGGGCGGCGTTCTCCTCGGCGATCGAGCCGAACGCGGTGCTGGCGTTGGAGATCGCGCTGGAGAGCTCGGCGCCGCGTTCGGAGACCGCCGTGCTGAGCCGGCTGGAGCTGACGAGGAAGCGGGCAAAGAGGCGTTCGTCGGCGCTCAGCTCGTGGAACAGGGCCCCGGCCCGGTTGAGGCCGACGCCGAAGTACTGGAAGGAGCGGTTGGCGTCTTCGCCACGGCCCGCATACCAGGCGGCGTTGCCGCGGATGAACTGGCCGAGCGCCTTGCGCACCGGGGTCGGGAAGGTGTTGAAGAACTGGTCGATGTCGACCGGGGTCGTGGTCGAGGAGAGGCCGAGCGTGGCGCCTTCGGCCAGCGGCGGGCTGCTGTTGGGACCGGGGCTGACCGAGACGTAGTGGTTTGCCACGCCGGAGAGCGAGGTGGCGCGGATCGTCGCCGTCGTGCCCTCGTGCAGCTCCTGTTCGACGCCGATCTTGACCTCCGCCAGGTTGTCGTCGGTGAGCCCGATGCTTTCGACCGAGCCGACCGGCTGACCGCCGATCAGCACCTGGTTGTCGGGGACGAGCTGGCTGGCGTTCTGGAAGAGAAGCTTGTAGTGGTGTTCGCCGCTGCCGCCGAAGATGACGACTCCAAGCGCGATCACGGCAGCGGCGAGGACCGCGATCGCCGCGATCCGGGCGGGGGTAGTTCGCCGGCTCTGCGCCGGGCCCTTTTCCTCGCCTTGGGGATTAGCAGCCACGGATCGTCGCTTGCGGTTCCCCGGCCTCCGATCCGGCGGAACGGCCGCAGAATCGTATCCGAGCGGCCCGCTGCCAAGCGCGAGACATGCAGGTACTTAACTGGAATTCAACGCGCTACTCTGGAGCTGTAGCGGGTTAAGGAGTTGGGAGGCGCTTGGCCAAACGGAAAAGGAGCAAAAGCCAATGCGCATACGTTTGATTTTCGCCGTTGCCATGGCGGTTGGTGTAGCCGTGGCGGTCGCTGGCGTGGCCGGAGCCGTGCAGTCCCCCACCCTCGTCGGCGCCGACGGCAATACGCAGAGCATGGGCGTCAAGATCACGCCCACGAAGCGCTCGAAGACCCAGCCGACCCCGGCGACCCTCGAAGTCACGACGGCGACCGGCAACCCCACGAGAGCCAACGGCGTCCCGATCCCGGCCACGCGGGCCGTAGTCGACTTCCCCAAAGGCGTAACGATCTTCACCAAGGGCTACCCGACCTGCGACCCGGCAAAGCTGCAGAACACCTCGACCGAAAAGGCGCTCGAAGAATGCAAACGGGCACAGATCGGCGGTGGCGAAGGGTCGCTCGACCTCGTGGTCGGCGAAAAAGTCTTCCCGGTCGTCGCCGGTATGACGATCTTCAACGGCATTCCCCAGGGGGGCAAGCCGGTGATCCTCCTCCACCTCTACAGCCAGACCCCGATCCAGACCACGGTGGTTCTCGTCGGCGTCGTCAAGAGCTACAACAAGCAGGGCTTCGGGGCGCGGCTCGACGTGACCATTCCACTGCTCGCCGGCGGCCAGGGAGCCGTCACCGGGGTCAAGCTCAAGGTCTTCAAGAAGTACTCCTACAAAGGCAAGCAGCGCAGCTTCATCAGCGCCACCTGCCCGACGACCAGCTGGAAGTCCCGGGGCGAGTTCGTCTTCCTCGACGGCGAATCGCTGACCCCGAGCGTAAAGGGGAAGTGCGCGCAAAAGAAGTAACGGGCGTCGATCAGACGTTGAGGCGTGGCAGCACCCGCTCCAGCGGGCGCGGTAGCCACCAGACGCGCTTCCCGATCAGGAGCATCAGCGCCGGCAACAGGACGATGCGGACCACCGTGGCGTCCAGCAGCACCGCGACGGTCAGCCCGATTCCGAGCTGGCTGACCGTCTGCACCGGCGCCCCGGCAAAGGCGATGAAGACCGCCATCATGATCACCGCGGCGCCGGTGATCACCCGGGCGGTGCGCTCGAGGCCGAAATCGATCGCGGCGGCGTGGTCGCCGTGGCGATCGAAGTGCTCGCGCATCCGCACGAGGAGAAAGACGGCGTAGTCGATCGAGAGGCCGAAGACGACGCCGAAGATCATCGTCGCGCCGACCGCGTTGACGTAGGTGCGCCCGCCCAACGGCCAGCCCTCGGGCACGTGAGTGAGCAGGGTGAGGACGCCAAAGGCGACGGCGACGGTCAACAGGTTGAGCCCGACCGCGATCCCGGCCAGCGGCAGCGAGCGCAGGACGAGGACGAGGACGAGGAAGGTGGCGATCGTGATCGCCACGATCACCAGGGGCATGCGCTCTTTGGTCACGCGGCTGTAGGTGTTGAGGGTCGCCGTGCCGCCCGCTACGCCGGCTTCGACGTCGGCGGTCCTGCCCAATTTGCCGGCGTCTTCTTCGAGCTCCTTGTTGAGCCTTATCGAGCCGTCGGAGTTGAAGCCGTATTCGCTGGTGACGAGGAACCGCGCCGCCTGACCGCCGCCGTTTAGGTCGACTGCCTGCGAGGCCGCCTCGTGCAGCTGCCCCCGGGTCCCGTCGAGGGCGGAGAGGACGAAGTAGCCGGAGTCGAAGATCCCCGGTGAGGTGCGGCGCAGGCGGGTTGCCTGGCGATTCAGCCGGGCGCCCTGAGCGGTGATCCGCACGCTCGCCCGGCGCAGGCCGGACTGGATCGGGTAGGAGCGGCTGAAGCCTTCGGCGAGGCCGCGTGCGAGTTCGGAGTTGGCGTTGACCAGCTGCGCCAAGCCGCTGGCCAGTTCCGTCGCGCCGGTAGCCGCCAGTTCCAGTTCGCCCGGAATCCTCTGCGCTTCCTTGTCCAGCCTTGCCGCGCCCTTGGCCAGCTTGTTGGCGCCGCGCGAGATCTTGAAGAGGCCGTCGGAGAGGCGTTTGGCGGCTTCGCTGACCCGGCCCAGATCGGTCACCGTGCTTTCGAGGTAGGCCTTGACTTCCTTGGCATCGTGCGCGTCTTCGCTGAGGCGCACCTGCAGGGCAGCGAGTTCGGGGGGCAGGGTGCCGGCGACCGCCGAAGCGTGCCGGGCCGCTTCCAGGGTGGCGGCGTAGTTCGGATCGGACTGGCCGACGGTCATCCCTTCCAGCAGCTGGACCACCGTCTTCAGCTCGCCGTCGACGGTCTTCGCTTCGCCTTCCAGCTTTGGCACCGTGCTTTCCGCATCGGAATCGAGCGAGCGTTTCAGACGTCGCGCGTGGGGCAGCGCGTTGAGCGTCAGCGGCGGGATCAGATCGTGCGTCGCGAACTTGAGCTGGAGGCTGCCGGTCGCCGCTTCTTCCTGGGCTTCGGCGAGCTTCTTCGAGCCTTCCGCGAACTTGCCGATCGCTTCGACCGCTTCTTCGCCGCCGACGGTCGCTTCGCCGAGGCCCTGAGCCAGCTGGCGAGCGCCATCGGCGCCCTTGCCTCCTTCGTGCGCGAGGAGGCTGGCCCCGGCGGCGGCCTGGGCGATGCCGCGGCGCATCGTCGCCACCCCGCCGGCGGCGCGGTTGAGATTGCGGCCGAGCCGGCTGACCTGGGCGATTGGCCCGGTCTTCCCATTGGAGGCGAGCAGCACCCGACCGTTGCGACGCAGCGGTTCCACCGCTTTGGCGGCCTGACCCGGTCCGATCACGGACTGGACGCCCTTGGTTTCGGCGACTTCCCGCTGCCAGCGGCTCATCGCGGTAAGGCGCTTCGGTTCGGTGATCGTGCCGTCCTTGGCGACGGCGACGACGACGAACGGCGCTTCGAAGCCCGAGCCCACCGCGTCCTGGACGCGTTCGGCATCCTGCCGGGCCGGAGAGTCGTGGGGGAGTTCGCCCACCGTGAAGGGACCGGTCTTCAACGCCAGCGCCGGGGCGGCGAGGACGAGGACGACCGCGGCGATCGCCGCCGCCACCGGGGCCGGCCGGCGCAGCGCCGCGGTGACGATCAGCATCAGCCGCGAGCGCTCCCCGTTGGGCGCCGGGCCGACCCGCCAGCGATCGACGTTGGCCCCAAGCAGGACGAGGATCGGTGGACCGACGAAGGTGGCGACGACCACGGTGAGCAGGACGACCAGGGCCAGCGTGCCGGCGAGTGAGACGAGCAGGGCGCCGGGAACGACGAACATCGCCACGACCATCGAGAGGATCAGCGTGCTGCCGGCGAAGATCGTCGTCCGACCGGCGGTGCGCCGGGTGGCCCAGGCGGCGTCGAGGGGCTCGGAGCCTTCGGCCAGCTCTTCGCGGAAGCGGGACACCATCAGCAGCGCGTAGTCGACCCCGAGAGCCAGGCCCATCATCGAGCAGACCGTCAGAGCCAGGGCGTCGACGCCGACGAAGTGGGTGAGCACCGAGAGCAGGCCACGCGAGGTGAGAACGGCGATCGCGCCGAAGCCGAGTGGGATCGCAGCCGCCACCGGGGAGCGAAAGACGAGCAGGAGGACGATCAACAGGATCGGCATCGCGATCAGCTCGCCGCGCTCGGCGGCGGTGATCGAGTCGTCCTGGATCGTCCGCGTCAGGGTCGGGGCTCCCGTCTGGATGGCTTCGACCGGCGGGTGGATCTCCTCTTCGAGGACTTCGTCCACGATCGGGACCTTTTCCTTGACCGCCGTATCGGCGTCGACGTGGAAGTCGGCGACGATCAGGGCCCGGTTCGGCCGCGGTCGGAAGGCCGCCGTGGCGCCTCGGTCCCAGGGAGAGACCGTGGTCACGCCTTCCTCGCGGCGCAGGGCGCGAACGAGTTCGGGGCCCTGGCGATCGATCGCACCGGCCGGCCCTTCGAGCAGGATCGCGAAGATCGCCGAGTCGCCGAAGTTTTCCTGCAGCATCGCGTTGGCGCGTTCGGTGTTCGTGCCGGGAATGTCGAGTGAGCTGGGGCTGAGCCTGTCCTCGAGGCTGAAGCCAAAGGCCGAGAGGGCGACGATCAGGATCGCGGCGACCGCCAGGGCGCGGCCTGGATGTCTCAGCGACATCGGGGGACGTGGCTCGTCCGCGTCCCCGGCACGCGAACCGTCGCTCCGCCCCCTGCTCCTCCTCGCGAGCACAGGGGTAGTTTGGCGGCCCGGAAGACGGAGCGGGCGAACAGACGCGGAAGAGTCTGTTAAGGAACGCTTTGGCCCGGCGGCCCCGCCGGCGCGCTAGCCTGATCCAGGGGAGGAAATCGCTTGAAGAGGCTCCTAACGACAGCGCTTGCCGCGGTAGGTCTGCTCCTCGCCGCCAGCGCGCACGGGGAGCTGGTCAGGTTCGGCAACCTGGTGTTGACCGCCGACGGCGCCTTCACGCCGCGCACCCTGCCACGCCGGGCGTTCGCGCCGATCGAGTTCAAGGGGCGAGCGAACCTGCGGGCCGTCGACGGTGGCGTACCCGTCGCCCTGCGCCGGCTGGTCCTCGACTTCGACCGCGACGGGCGGCTGAGCACGGCGGGGTTGCCGGAATGCAACCCGGCGCTGCTGGTGGGAAGGAGTCCCCTCGACGCGCGCTCCACTTGCGGTGGGTCGATAGTCGGCGAAGGCAGCGCGACGGCGATGATCGCCCGGTCGGGGGAAGCCGCGTTCACCGCGGAGACCGAGTTGACCATATTCAACGGGTTGCGCCAGGAAGGGAACCCGACCGCGATCGTCCACGGGAGGCTGTTCACGCCTCAACCGGAAAGCTTCGTCATCGTCGTTCCGATCGAGAAGCGCGCCGGCGAATACCGCTACCGGGCGACGCTCGACGTGCCGCCGATCGCGGGCGGCTTCGGCTCGCTGATCCACATCGACGCGACGATCGGCCGCCGCTACCGCTTCCACGGGCGTCGCCGCAGCTACGTCTCGGCGCGCTGCAGCGACGGCGTCCTGCAAACCCACGGTCGCTTCGAGTTCGCCGACGGCTCGCTCGTCGACGGCAGCGTCCAGCGCGGCTGCACCGTCCGCTAGAAAGCTCGGGCTCCTATAATCGTTCGCCCTCCCGGGCCGTTAGCTCAGTTGGTAGAGCAGGAGACTCTTAATCTCAAGGTCGCTGGTTCGAGCCCAGCACGGCCCACTAGCGCAGCGCGAAGCCGTCAGCCGCCCGCGCCGCTACCAAGCCCGCCGAACGGATTTTCAAGCGATTCTTTGCCCCGTTCCTTTTCGGTCTTGGCATAGCTCTTCTTCTGGGTTATCCAGGATTCGCCAGCCTTGCGGTATTCGGCCATCTGTTTCTTGACTTCTTTCGCCTGGGCGCCGGATGCCTTCGCCTGGGCTTCCTTGCCGGCCTTTTCGCCGGCCGCGAAGTTGCCGTTGAAGAATTCGTAGATCGCCAGCGTCGACAGCGTGCCGACGCTGGGCTGGGCTTCGGCCGCGATGCGCTGCGCTCGTGCGGCGCCTTCGATCGCTTCGTCGATCGGTTCGATTTCGCCGACGTTTTCGGCGAGGGTGAAGAACGCGCCGGCCATCAGTGAGGCTCCAGCGGGGCTCGGGCTTTCGGCCTGCTTCAAATAAGCGTCCCACGCCGCGGTGGCTTTTTCGTAGCTTTCGAGCGCTTCGGGGGTGAGGACCGGCTGGCCAGTCTGCGGATTCGTTTCCGCCTGCGCGTTCCCGGCCGCGACCCTGGTGCGAGCCACGGTAAGTAGAACGGTCTGGTTCTGCGGTTCGCGAGTCAACTTTTCTTCCGCCCTTTCGGCCTGTTCGACCAGCACCTTGGCCGTTTCGGACGTGGCGCTGCCGCCGATCAGGTTGGCGATGTTGAAGGGGCCGACGACGAGGAAGAGGCTCGCGCCCATCAGCAGCGCGAGGATCGCGTAGACGACCCGGATGACGTGTTTACGCCTCCCCCGGATGTCGAACAGCATCCGTCGCTCTTCTCGTGCCACGCGAAGTTCAGTGCTCCTGTGTCGAGGGCCTTGCCATTCCTCCCGCCGCCTCCGGCGTACCGAAGGCGCGAGCGATCAAGATACTCAACTCGAACAGAACGAGGAGCGGGATCATCTCGATCAGCATCGAGATCGGGTCGACGCCGGGCAGAGCGGCGGCGACGATGGCGATGATCAGATAGGCGTAGCGGCGGTTCTTCGAGAGCTGCCGGGGGCTGACGATCCCCAGTCGCGTCACCGCGAGGATCGCCAGCGGCAGCTCGAAGACGATCCCTCCGGCCAGCATCGTGGTCGAGAAGAAGCTGTAGTAGTCGCGGGCGCGGACCTGGACGTTGAACTGGGTGTCGTTGAAGTTGAGCAGGAACTTGACCGCGGCGGGCATGACGATGAAGTAGGCGAAGGCGACGCCCGCCAGGAAGAGCACCGGGGCGAGCAGCAGGATAGGCAGGGCGACCCGGCGCTCGCGATCGCTGAAGGCGGGCAGGACGTACGCGTAGACCTGGTAGAGAACGATCGGCAGGGAGAGGATCAGCGCTCCGTATGCCGCGACGGTGACCGTGATCGTGAAGGGCTCGGCGACGCCGAAGGTGAGCAGCTTTTCGTGGCCGCTGGGCAGGGGAGCGGACGCGATTTCCAGCAGCAGGTGGTTCTGCCAGAAGCAGAGGGCAAAGGCGACGGCGAGGACGAGGAGGCAGACGACGATCCGCGTGCGCAGCTCGTCGAGGTGCTCGACGACGGTCAGCCGGTCTTCGCTGGAGACCGGCCTGAACCGGGCCATCGGGAAGCGCCCCTCAGCGGCGGTCGCGAGCGACCGTCTCGCCCTCGGCGTCGCCGGCGGCGGGTGGCGGCGGCTCGATCGCCTCGCGCGACTCGGGCTCGTCGTGGGAGTCGCCGCTGAGCGAGCCGCGGAACTCGCGGATGCCACGGCCCAGGGAGCGGCCAAGCTCGGGCAGCCGCTTGGGCCCGAAGACGACGAGCGCGATGATCAGGACGATCGCCAACTCAAGAGGTCCGACGTTTGGCATCGACCAATGGTATCGGGCGTTCGATACCGCCGGATCGCCGTGAATTGGCGCAGCGGACTACCTGAAATTGGGGTTTTTTCGACATTTCGCGGGTAAGTGCGGATTGACTCGACATTTCGCGGGTTCGATAAGGCAGATATGCGCAACGCGAGCAGCCAGACGAAAGCGACCCTCGGCCTCCACGTCTGCCCGCGCTGCGCCTCGCCACTGGTACAGCCGACCTGCTGGGAGCAGGCGGGCGATCGCGGCCACTGGCGCCTCTGGCGGCGCTGCCCGGAGTGCGAGTGGAAGTCCAACGAGGTCCATGGGGAAGCCGAGATCGACGCCTTCGACGAGGAGCTGGACGCCGGGACGGGCAAGCTGAGCGAGGCGTTGAAGGAGATCGAGCACGAGAACATGCAGTACGTCGCCGATACGTTTGCGGCTGCGCTCGAGGCCGATCTGATTACGGCTGACGACTTCTCGTAAGGGTGGAGGACCCCAGGGGGTGGGGGTTCCACTTGACCTTTTCGGTGGAGAGGAGGTGGGCTGGCGCCTCTTGCTGCACTACGAAAAGGCAAATCGTTCCACCCCCACCCCCTGGGGTCCTTTCTCCTACGCGTAGCGTTCGACGACCCCGTCCGCCACCAGCTCGAGCAGGCGGCGTTGCTCGGCGTCGAACTGGGGGGCGTTTAGCTTTTGCTTGGCGTCCTCAACCATTGAGAGGGCGCGGGTGCGGACCTTTTCCAGGGCACCGGTCGCGGCTATGCGGTCGCAGAGGGACTCGGCGGAATCTGGGTCCAAGGTGCGGAGGTCGACCTTGTGGAGGGATGGGTCGGATTCGGCGGCGACGATCAGGGGGAGGGTGACGGTGCCGTCGAGGAGGTCGGTGCCGCGGGCCTTGCCGGTGCGCTCGGGGGGCCCGGAGACGTCGAGCACGTCGTCGAGGAGCTGGAAGGCGAGGCCGATCTCGGCGCCGAAGGCGCCCAGCTCGGGGACGTCGCGGCCGAGCAGGCAGGCACATTCGAAGAGGGTGGCGGTCTTCAGCCGGCAGCGGCGCAGGTAACGCTCCTCGTCGATGCCCGTGTCGTAGGCGTCCTGACGTTGGCTGAGCTCGCCGCGGGCGAGCCCCGTCGACGCTCTTGCCAGCAGCGAGATGGCTCGCTGCTGGCCGTGCTCGGCAAGCAGGGCGAAGGCCTGCGAGAAGAGCAGGTCGCCGACCGCGGTCGCGCGACCTCGACCGCCCGTCGCCGCGACGGTGGGCTGGCCGCGACGCAGCGGTGCGTCGTCGAGCACGTCGTCGTGGACCAAGGTCGCCATGTGGACGAGCTCGATTGCCGCCGCGGCCCGCACCGAGCTCTCGCCGCCGTCCGGGCCGGCGCAGAGGAGGACGAGCAGCGGACGCAGTCGCTTGCCTCCCGCGGCCAGGGTCGCCGAGGCATCGGCGGCGAGGCGCTCGCCGTGGCCACGGCCCCGCTGGCGCAGCAGATCCTCCACCTCGCCAAGGCGCGCGGGCAGCCAGAGGCTGGAGGCGTCGAGGACCGCGGTGACGGGTGGAGGGACGGCCGAGCGTTTCGTCATCCAACGACTTCTCGTTCGCGCCCCGATCGCCCCGGACTCGAACACCCGGAGATCACCGTGACGATCGGGGCGCTCACCGCGCGACGCCGCTGTGGATCGCGACGATCCCCCCGGCCAGGATCCTGTAGCGGATGCTCTGGAGGCCGGCGGCGTCCATCCGTTCCGCCAGCCCCCGGGGGCCGGGGAACGTCTTCAGCGACTCGGTCAGGTAGGCATAGGCCCCTGGATCGTCCGACAGCTTGCCGAGAACCGGGGCGAGCCGATCGAACCAGAGTGAGTAGAAGGTCGAGAAAGGCGGCCGGGTCGGCCTAGTGAACTCGAGAATCATGAGCTTGCCGCCAGGCTTGAGGACGCGAGCCATCTCGCGGAGCCCCTTGTCCCAATCGGCGAAGTTACGGAGACCGAAGCCGACCGTAACCGCCTCGAAACGACCGGCGTCATAGGGCAGGTTCAGCGCATCGGCCCACTCGAAGCGGACCCCGTCGAGCCCGCGGCGCCGCGCCTTTTCGCGAGCCAGATCCAGCATCGGCTCGGAGAAGTCACAGCCAACCACGTGGCCCTCGGGAGAGATATGCCCGGCCAGCTCAAAGGTCAGGTCGCCCGTTCCGCAGCAAACGTCGAGGATCGAGGCGTCGGGAACGGGAGCGAGGACGTCGACCGCGCGCTCGCGCCAGCGATGGTGCAGGCCGGCGCTCATCAGCGAGTTCAGCAGGTCATAGCGACCCGCCACCCGATCGAACATGCCCTGGACCTGCTCGGCGAACTGCGCGGAATCCCGCGAAGGCTGAGTTGTTCCAGTCACTTTTCGATCTCCATTCTCAGGCTGTGAAAGTCAAGCAGGTCGGGGGACGCAGGGAGGATGGTGAGGGGAGCGCACTTTTGTGCGTGACCCGAACCAGCCGACCGAGGACCCCGAGATGCGCCGACTTGCAGCAGCCTGAGCCTCAGTCGAGCGACGAGAGGAAGTCGGCGAGCTCGTTGAGCTTCTTCGGCGGCAGTTCGCGGAAGGACGGCATGATGCCGGGGCCGATCTCGACCGAGCGAATGATCGCGGCGCGCGGGATGCGCTGCGCGATATGCGTAAGTTCGGGACCCGGGCCGTTGTTGCCGTTCTCGCCGAGCTTGTGGCAGGCGAGGCAGCCCGAGCCGGCGACGACCTCCTTGCCGGCTTCGTACTGGGGCGCGACCTTCATGTCGATCTCGGTCGGCGAGCCGCTGACCGCGCCCTGGTAGGTGAGGTAGGCCATGGCGACGATCGTCAGGCAGCCGGCCGTGGTCGCGATCGGACGGCGGATCGGGTTTCGCTCCGGTCCGCGGTCGTAGAACGGCAGCAGCAGCAGCAGGACCATGCAGATCGTGGGGATCCCGATCGTCGCGATCGGGACCAGCTCCGGCGGCTTGATCACGCGCAGGACCTCGAAGAGAAAGAAGAAGTACCACTCGGGACGCGGCACGTAGGTGGTCGTCGTCGGATCGGCCTTCGGCCCCTGCTCAGCGCCGAGGATGACCGACATCGCGACGATCACACCGATGACGATCAGCATCATCGCCGAGTCCTTGAGCACCGCGTAGGGGAAGAAAGGCTTGCCCTTCTTCTTCAGCAGCTCGTACTCCTCCAAATACGCTTGCTTCTCGCTGGGTTTCATCCGCCTGTCCCGTTCGAGCCTGCGTTCAATTGAGAAACGGGCGCCGCGACCTTGGGCTTATCGGCTTTCAGCCAGGGCGGGGCGGTGGTACCGAGCTTGACGACGAGGTAGAGGTGGGCGCCGATCAGGGCGATGATCGCGCCGGGGACGAGCAGCATGTGGATCGCGTAGAAGCGCGAGAGCGTCGTCGCCCCGAGCTCGGGGCCGGCGCGCAGGAAGTCGCTCAGGTAGGGCCCGAGCACGGGGCCGGTGCCGTTGATGTTGATGCCGACGACCGAGGCCCAGAAGGAGCGCTGGTCGAAGGGCAGCAGGTAGCCGGTGAAGGCCATCGTCATCGTCAGGATCAGGAGAACGACGCCGATCACCCAGTTGAGCTCGCGTGGGTACTTGTAGGCGCCGAAGAAGAAGGTCCTCCCCATGTGGAGGAAGATCAGGATCACCATCACGCTCGAACCCCACTTGTGCATCCCGTGCACTAGCTGACCGAGGAAGACTTCGTTGTTGATGTGGGAAATCGAGTGATAGGCCTGGGTGGTCGAGGGCGTGTAGAACATCGCCAGGAAGACACCCGTGATCGCCTGGGAGACGAAGGCGATCATCGTCGCCGAGCCGAGCGTGTAGAACCAGTTGGTCCCCTTCGGCACCTTGCGGAAGAGCATCCCGGTGAGGAAGCCCGAGGCGGCGGTGCGCTGGTCGACCCAGGCGAGGACGTCGGCCGGGGCTTCGACCGCGCGGTCGGCGAGCTTCTTGGCGTCGGACGGGCGCTCCGGCGGCGCGGTCTTGAGGTCCGCGGGGGCAGCGGCCTTGGCGCCGTTGCCCGCGCCCGGCTTGGCCGGTTTGCGGAGCGGTGCGGGAATCAGGGAGTCGAGCTTCATCGCCGTCTAAGCCTCAGCTGCTCGGGGGTGGGAAGGTGGACGGACGCGGCGGATACAGATATTCCCAGATGCCGCCGGTGAACTCGCCGGGGTCGCGGGCGCGGACCGGTTCGAGCTGGGAGGTGACGCTGAAACGGGGGCCGACCTCGACCTGGCCGTTGCGAACCCTGGTCTGGAACTGGTCGAGCGGTCGCACCGGCGGGCCGCCGATCCTCTTGCCCTGGAAGTCGTAGACGCCGCCGTGGCAGGGGCAGATGAAGTTGCCGGCCGCCTCGACGAAGCGCACCGGGCAGCCGAGATGGGCGCAGCGGTTGGAGACGGCGACGAACTTGCCCGGTTCTTCGCCCAGCTGCTTCGAGCTGCGGCGGACGTAGGCAGTGGTCTTGCCGGCGTCGCCGATCCCCTCGGTTTCGGTGAAGACGACCTGGCGGTAGGTGTCCTCGACGAAATCGCCGGTCGGGCCGACCGCCTCCCAGCGTTCCTTGCCGCGGTGGAAGATGGGCGCAACCGCGAAGCCGACGGCGGGCAGGACGATGCCGGCGACGGCGAGTCCGCCGAGGCCGTGGACCGCGCCTTCGAAGGCGCGGCGACGAGTCATCGACTCGCCCTCGAAGTAGCCGGGGGGCTGTGGCTGCGGCCGCTCAGGCCGGCCGGTCGCCTCGGCTCCGTTCTGCTTGTCCGCTCCGTCGCTCAACAGCTCAAACCTCAGGAAGCGCGGAGTCTATTGCCTCGCGCCGTCTGGATGCTCGCCCCCGATCGCAAGCGCCGCGGACCCCCACAGCGCCGCGACCTCGTCCTCGCGCTCCTCGGCGTGGAGCTGGGCACAGCGGGCGATCAGCTCGGCGAGGACGGCGACTGCCTGGGCGTCGCCGAGCGTGGCGAGGCCCTCGATGCCGAGGGCGTAGAGGTAGTCGCCGGCGAGCAGGGCAAGGTCGGCGTCGTGACCGCGCAGCAGCCGCGACTCACCGTAGTGGAGCAGGTACCCCTCGCGCACCGACTCGACCACCAGCGCGTACTCGCCGGGGGCCGAAGCGGCGCGCGGGCCGGCGGCGGCCAGCAGCCCGAAGTCCGGCCCGGCGGTCGGCTCTACGACATGCGCGGAGACCGGCGTCTCCTCGGCACGCAGCCGCTCGGCCAGGGCCCGCAGGGCGTCGCCGGGCTCCACGCTCATCGTCCCCCCACCTCTGGGTGCAACGTTTTTTCCATGCAATGGATGTAGAACGCGTTGCACCCGATCATGGGAGGGCCTCGGCGGCGGCTTCGAGGGTGCGGTCGATGGCGGCCTCGTCGTGGGCGAGCGAGACGAACCACGCCTCGAACTGGGAGGGCGGCGCCCATATGCGCCGCGCCAGCAGCGCCCGGCAGAAGCGCGCGTGGGCGTCGAGGTCGCAGGCCGAGGCCGAGGCGAAGTCCGTTGGCGGCTCCGGGGCGAAGAAGAGCGTCGCCAGGCCGGGCGCCGAGGTGACCGAAAGGGGCCGCCCCGCGGCGAGGCGGTTCAGGCCAGCGGCGAGGCGATCGGTGAGCTCGGCCAGCCGCTCGTAGGCGGCCGGGTCGAGCCGGCCCAGGGTGGCGAGGCCGGCAGCCGTCGCCAGCGGGTTGCCCGAGAGCGTGCCCGCCTGGTAGACGTCGCCGGCGGGGGCGACGCGCTCCATCAGCTCGCGCGGACCGGCGTAGGCGGCCGCGGGCAGGCCACCGCCGATCACCTTGCCGAGGACGGTGAGGTCGGGACGGACGCCGTAGAGCTCCTGGGCGCCGCCGCGGGCGACGCGGAAGCCCGTGATCACCTCATCGAAGACGAGCAGGGCGCCAGCCGCGTCGCAGGCGAAGCGGAGAAACTCGAGGAAGCCCTCGGCGGGCGGGACGACCCCCATGTTCGCCGGGATCGGCTCCGCGATCACGGCGGCGACCGCGTGGTCGGCGAGAGCTTGCTCGACTGCTTCGCGGTCGTTCCAGGGGACGACCGCCGTGCCGGCCGCCTGCGCGGCGGTCACCCCGGGCGTCGCCGGGATCGCCAGGGTCGCCAGACCGGACCCGGCGTCGGCGAGCAGGCCATCGGAATGGCCGTGGTAGGCGCCGGCGAACTTGACGATCACTTCGCGGCCGGTGACGGCGCGGGCGAGGCGGATGGCGCTCATCGCGGCCTCGGTGCCGGAGCTGGTCATGCGCACCATCTCGACCGAGGGGACGCGCGCGGCGATCTCCTCGGCCAGCTCGACCTCGGCCTCGGTGGCGGCGCCGAAGCTCGTCCCCCGCGCGGCGGCCGCCTCGACGGCGGCCAGCACAGCGGGGTCGGCGTGGCCGAGGATCAACGGCCCCCAGGAACCGACCCAGTCGACGTAGCGATTGCCGTCGACGTCGACCAGCTCGCAGCCCTCGCCACGCTCGGCGAACACCGGGTCCCGCCCGATCTGCCGCATCGCCCGCACCGGCGAGTTGACACCACCGGGCAGGACGCGGACCGCGCGCTCGTAGAGATCGGCAGAGCGACTCATAGCTCGTCGTTCCGGTGCGCTTTATCCTCCTATAGCGGGGGAAAGGCGCACCGGAAGCTCAAGTGTGCTCTTCCTCCCACCGGGCGTAGTCGTCGGTGAAGTAGTGCAGGCGGATCTTCTTGTACTCGGTCGAGGAATAGAGGGTGGCGCGGTCGTCGGGGCCCATGCCGCACTCTTCTGCGATCGAGTCGAGGATCGCGTCGCACTCCTCCTTCGAGCGGCCGTGGGCCATGGTGAAGACGCTGTAAGGCCAGTCCTCGTAGGTCGGGCGCTGGTAGCAGTGCGAGATGCCGCGGAAGGAGGCCATGCGCCGGCCCGTCTCCATGATCTCGGGCTCGGGCACCTTCCAGACCCCCATGCCGTTGGCCGAGAAGCCGGCGCGGCGGTGGAAGAGGATCGCGGCGACGCGGCGCAGCAGCTTGCGGTTGACCATGCCGCCCAGGTGCTCGAGCAGCTCCCCCGTGCTCATGCCGACCGCGGCGGCGGCCTCGTCGTAGGGGCGCTCGACCGCCTCCATCGGGCCCTGCAGGGCGCGGATCACGGCGACGTCACGGTCGTCGTAGGGCTGCGCCTCGAGCTCGCGGGGCGGGGCGGCCTCGATCGCCGAAGCCAGCGCCTCCGTCCCCTTCTCCATCTCCAGGTTCATGTTGATCTTGAACAGGGTCAGGGTCGGCAGCTGGCGCATCGACTCGGCGCCGGTCTCGCGCATGAGGACTTCGAGCGTGCCGGCGAGGCCGAGCTCGGAGTCGGGAGGCGTGGCGATCGTGAACCAGAGATTGAAGTCGTGGGTGCGCAGGTAGTTGTGGGAGACGCCGGGATGCGAGTTGACGATCTGGGCGGCGCGGTGCGGGTGCTCTCCGTCGACCTTGGCGGCGACCAGCATCGACTCGTAGCCGAGGGCGCGGGTGTCGAAGATCGGCGTGATCTCACGGATGATCCGGCCCTCGAGCAGGCGGCGGGTGCGGGCGAGCACGTCGTCGAGCTCGAGCTCCGCCTCGGCCGCGACGAGGGCGAAGGGCTCGGGATCGAGCGGAAAGCTCGACTGCAGCAGGTTCATCAGCCGCTTGTCGGTCTCGTCCAGTGGGATCGCCGAGCCGTCCCTGCGCGAACGCGCCTTGGATTGCGGGGCCTTTGCCGCCTTCAGCTCAGCCATGCCGCTGCCTCCTTGGCGTAGTAGGTGACGATCGCGTCGGCGCCGGCGCGGCGGATCGAGGTCAGCGCCTCGAGCGCCGCGGCGCGCTCGTCGACCCAACCGCGCTCCGCGGCCGCCTTGAGCATCGAGTACTCGCCGGAGACCTGGTAGGCGGCGACGGGCGCGCCGGTCGCGTCCTTGACCCGGCGGACCACGTCGAGGTAGGGGGTCGCCGGCTTGACCATCACCATGTCGGCGCCCTCCTCGAGGTCGAGCTTGGCCTCGCGGACGGCTTCGTCGGCGTTGGCCGGATCCATCTGGTATCCGCGCCGGTCGCCGAACTCGGGCGTCGACTCGGCGGCGTCGCGGAAAGGGCCGTAGAAGGCGGATGCGTACTTCGCGCTGTAGGCGACGATCGGCACGCCGGGGTGGCCCTCCTCGTCGAGCTGATGGCGGATCGTGCCGATCCGGCCGTCCATCATGTCGCTCGGCGCGACCGCGTCGGCGCCGGCCTCCGCGTGCGAGATCGCCGTCTTCGCCAGCAGCTCGACCGTGATGTCGTTGTCGACCTCGCCGTCGCGGACGAAGCCGCAATGGCCGTGCGAGGTGTACTCGCACAAGCAGACGTCGGTGATCACGGTCAGGCCGGGGTGGGCCTCCTTCAAGGCCCGGACCGCCATCTGCACGACGCCCTCCTCGTCGTAGGCGCCCGAGCCGGACTCGTCCTTGGCAGCGGGGATGCCGAAGAGGAGGACGGCGTTGACTCCGGTCGCGGCGATCTCGGTTGCCTCGGCGACGAGCTCGGAGATCGAGAAGCGCTCGATGCCGGGCATCGAGTCGACCGGCTCGCGGACGTTCTCGCCGGCGACCACGAAGAGTGGCTGGATCAGGTGCGCGGGGGAGAGCTCGGTCTCGCGGACGAGGCCGCGCAGGCTCTCCGTACGTCTTAGCCGACGCAGGCGGGTGGAAGGGAAAGGCATGTGAGGCGAGTTTAGGGGAGGGACGGGGGCACCCTCGTCCGGACAAATGCCGGGCTAATGAGCCCGGCATTTTGAGTATCCGCCCGTCCGAGGGTGCCCCCGTCCCTCCCTCAAGCGTCTCCTAACACTCCGGTTCTGACTCGCCAAGTACGGTTTTCGCCGTGGAGGCAGGCACGGCAGCGGGCGCGTCCGTGATCGAGGCGCGGAAGCTTGTGAGGCGATTCGGCGAGCGCGAAGCGCTCAAGGGGGTCGACTTCGAGGCCTGGGCGGGTGAGCTTGTGGCTGTCATCGGCCCCAACGGGGCAGGGAAGACGACGCTGCTCTCGATCTTGGCGGGCATCGCGAAAGCGAGCAGCGGTGAAGTTCACGTTCCAGCGGGAGAGGTGGGGTGGGTTCCCCAGCAGGCGGCTCTCTACAGACGGCTGACGGTGGAGGAGAACCTGTTGTTGTTCGCGCGGCTGGAGAAGCACCCCGACCCTGCCGCGTCGGTCAAGGAGATGCTGGAGCTGACCGGGTTGGCGGAGCGGCGGGGGGAGATCGTCGCGCGGCTCTCGGGCGGGAACCAGCAGCGGATCAACATCGCGATCGGACTGCTGGCGCGACCCTCGGCCCTGCTGCTCGACGAGCCGAGCGTCGGACTCGACCCGCGGCAGCGGGCGCGGCTGTGGGAGTTCGTCTCGGCGCTGGCCGAGACGCGCGGCACGACCGTGATCTTCTCCACCCACGACATCCAGGAGGCCGAGCGCTACGGGCGGCGGCTGCTCGTCCTCGCCGACGGTGAGGCGCTCTTCGACGGTTCGGCCGGGGCCCTGCGCGAGGCGGTGCGGCGCGAGGCGCCGGAGGCCGCCGACAGCGACTTCGAGACCGCCTTCGTCGCCTTCCTCCATCACAGAGGGCACTGATGCGCTGGCTGCTGCTCAAGGACCTGCAGATCCTGCGTCGCTCGCCGCTGCAGGCGGCGCTGCTCGTCGCCTACCCGATTCTGATCGCGGTGCTGGTCGGGTTCGCGATCTCACGCTCTCCCGAGAAGCCCCGGGTGGCGCTGCTCAACGAGATCCCGAGCGACTCCCGGGTGACCGTGGGCAGAAGTCAACTGCCGAAAATCGGCGTCAACGACCGCATCTGCGCTCGGGTCGAGTGCGTCCAGGCCGGCAGCCGCGCCGAAGCCGAAGACGAGGTTCGCTCGGGGGACGTCCTCGCGGCGCTGATCCTTCCCGCCGACCTGGTCGACCGGATCAACTCGCTGTCGACGCCGTTTCCGAAGACCCCCGCAGTCGAGGTGATCGTCAACGAGGACGATCCGGTCAAGGCGCGGCTAGTCGACGACCGGATCGAAGCGCTGCTGGCGCAGGCAAACCTGGTCATCGCCCGCCGCATCGCGACCGAAGGGGGCCGGTTCCTCGGCCTCGTCCTCAACGGCGGCGACGTCCACGTGCTCGGCCAGACGATCGAGATCCTCGGTCTGAGGAACACCGGCCGCATCCTCGAGAAGGTGCGGCCGGCCCTGCCCCCAGGAGAGCTTCGCCACTCCGTCGACAGGATGATCCGTTTCACGGCCCTCGCCCGAAACAACCTCGACACCGCCGCGCCACTGCTCACCCGGCTGACCCAGCCGATCGCCGTCCGCAAGCAATCCGTGAGCGGCTCCTCCCCACCCCTGGAAACGTTTGCGATCGCGGTCGCCGCGACCTTCACGCTGGCCTTCGTCGTCGTCCTCCTCGTCGCCGGCTCACTGGCGCTGGAGCGCGAGGAGAACGCCTTCCCCCGTCTCACCCGCGGCCTGATCTCGCGCTCTGAGCTGCTCACCGAGAAGGTCGCGCTTGGCGTCATCGCCGGCCTGGCGGTGACGGTGCTGATGCTCGCCGGCCTAGCCGTATTCGTGCCGCTGCACTGGAGCCGCTTCGGCCTCTGGCTGCTGGCGATCCTCGCCGGAGGAGCGGCCCTGGGGGCCGCCGGGGCCGCCCTGGGAGCTGCGGCGCGCGAGGTGCGCGCCGTCTCGCTGCTCGCTTTCATGATCACCCTGCCGGTCGCCTTCCTCTCCCTGATCCCCTCCGGGACCCTCGGCTCGGGCCTGCAGGACGCGGTCGACGTCATCACCGCGCTCTTCCCCTTCAAGCCGGCGCTCGACGCGATGGAGTCGGCCCTCGACCCCGCCGGCCCGGGCCTCGGCACCGCGCTGATCCACCTCGCGATCCTGATCGGCGCCTACGGCCTGCTGGCGCGGTTCGCGCTCAGGCGGTTCGCGACGACCTAGGGGGCGGCAATACAGACTTTGGGTGGCGGGCAGGGTCCGCCGAAGAAGCCTCCAAAGGTCGGACCGAAATCGGCGACTACTTCCCTGGCTTCGGTCATGGTGACCGTGCAGGCTCCCACCCCCGAACAGCCGCCCCCGCTCCAGCCTTCGAATGTGTCGCCCTTATTCGCCACCGCTTCGAGCACGACCGTTTCGTCTTCGTAGAAGGACGCTTTTGAAGCCGTGCATGTGTAAGAGCAGACGATGCCCGCCGGTTTGCTCTTGATAGCTCCCCGACCGTCGCCCACCTTGGTCAGAGTCAGGGTGTGCTTCGGGTCCGCGGCAAAGAGCGCTTCGACGTCGTGGTCTTTGTCCATCGTCAGTTCGCACGGCCCGGACCCGGTGCAGTCACCGAGCCATTCGACGAAGTGGGAATGCTTGGCCGGTGTCTGCTTGAGCGTGACTTTGGCGTTGTAGAGAAAGGAGACCGCGGTCGAAGTGCAGCTCGCCGAACAGGCGATGCCGTAGTACGAAGACAACGTGCCGGAACCCGAGCCTTCCGCCTTGGCGACGGACAGGGTCTGGATCTTCACGAAGGTCGCGGCAATCGATCGCGGTCCCGAGGAGGGCATAACGGTGCATTTACGCCCGCTGGCGCCGCCCGTTTCGCACCCTTTCCAGGCCTTGAAGGAATATCCAGGGTTCGGGATCGCGGTCAACGTCTCGGATCCTTCTACTTCGTAGCTGCATTTGTCGTCGCAGTCGATCCCCCCGGAACCGACCACCCTGCCGGACCCCGGAGGCCGAACTTCAATCGTCAGTCCCGACCCTGAGCCGATCAGAGCGAGCGCGACCCCAGGGGCGGAGAGAGCCAGCGCCACGAAGCACGCAGCCAGCTTCCCATGGTGGCCGCGCAGCTTGGCGGAAACCCCAGACAAACCTCCCGAAGGCGTCTCATTGCCCTCCACGTCATCAGGCTATATGGAGTTTTCAGAAAAGCAACTGGTGTTTTTCAAATTGAGTCGACCTGCTTCTTGCCAGCTCCGGGTCGACGACGTTGCTGAGGACGAAGGACTCCAGGTCCTCGTCTGGGGCGGTGAGGGCGCGGATGCGCTCCAAGGCCTCTGGCTCGGTCATCTCGGGCAGAGTGCGGGAGGTCGCGGGTACAGCGGCGAGGGCGACCTCCGCGGCGTCGAGAAGGAGGCAACCGTGGCGGCTGACGTACGCGGTCAGCTCCGTGAGCGTCTCATCCCCTTCGAGCCGGCACTCGACGTCCTTCAGCGAGATCGGCTCGTAGTTCGACTCTGTCACGGTGATCAACTCGACCTGGCCCTCCGTCATGTAGATGACGTGCACCTCGACCGCCGTGCCGGGGCTGCGCTGGAGGGTCGCGGGGATGGCGCCGTAGGGAGAGATGTGGGCCGAGTAGACGACGTCGAAGCCGCGCAACGCGGCTGGAACCACGAGGACCGGGTCGGGGCTGAACGCCAGCTTGCGGGCGAGGACGGGAGGTGCCGCATTCGATCCGTAGGCAAGCAGGGCGACCCGCTCGGCGGGGTCGATCCCGGCCTCCTCGGGGTCCATCGTCTCGCGCCCACGCTGCGCAAACGGCCGGGTCGGCCGCTCGTACGGGTAGGCCGTCGCCCGTCGCACCACGTCGCTCGTCTCGCTCACGATCGCACTCGCGCGCAATATCGCAGATAGGGTCAGGCCATGAAGGTGCTCTTCATCGGCGACGTCGTCGGGGGGCCGGGGCGGCGCGGGCTTGCCGCCGCCATGCCCGAATTGCGCGAGCGCTACGCGCCCGAGCTGGTCGTCGTCAACGGCGAGAACTCGGCCGGCGGCATGGGGATCACGGAGAAGACGGCGAGGGCGCTCTTCGACGCGGGGGCCGGCGCGATCACGACCGGCAACCACGTCTACCGCCACCGCGAGGCCTACGAGTTCCTCGAACGCAGCGACCGCGTCGTGCGGCCGGCCAACTACCCGCACGCGAACCCCGGCCGCGGCTACACCGTGGTCGAGGCGGGCGGCAAGCGGGTCGGGGTGATCAACCTCAGCGGCGCGATCGGGCTGACCGTCGCCCGCTCCCCCTTCCACGAGGTCGACAGCATCCTGGAGAGGATCGAGTGCGACTTCGCGATCGTCGACTTCCACGCCGAAGTCTCGAGCGAGAAGGTCGCGATGGGCTGGCACCTGGACGGTCGCGTCGCCGCCGTGTTCGGGACCCACACCCACGTCCCCACCGCCGACGGGCGCGTCCTCCCGCAGGGCACGGCCTTCGTCTCCGACGTCGGCATGACCGGCTCGCGCACCAGCGTGCTCGGCGTCAAACCGGAGCTGATCCTGCGGCAGATGATCACCCAGATGCCGGTGAAATTCGAGACGGCCGAAGAGGACGTATGGGTGATGGGGGCGGTCGTCGACGTCAACGACGAGGGCCTCGCTGATTCGTTCGAGCAGGTCATGGTGCCGGCTCTTACTTCTCAACCTTGAAGGTGTGGGGCCGTCGGGAGTGCCTCCTCAGGACGCGCGGCAGGAGCCGCGCTTGAG
>DASVFR010000035.1:0-45377 GCA_036379955.1 Solirubrobacterales bacterium | reverse complement strand
TATGGGTGGTTAACTCACGGCACGTCCTACAGACGGCTGGCAGTCTCACAGTGGGATGGGGTCGGCGGCGCCGGCGCCGAAGCGGCGGCGGGCGGCCTCGAGCAGCGGGTCGAGATCGGGGGCGTCGAGGGAGCCGTGCTCGCGCAGCAGTCGCAGGACCTCGTCGCGGGCCGCCTCCAGCGTCCGTCCGTCCTCGGGCAGCTCGGCGACCGCGAAGCGGGGCAGGCCGTGCTGGCGGGTGCCGAGCACCTCGCCCTCGCCGCGCAGCAGCAGGTCGACCTCAGCCAGCCGGAAGCCGTCGCTCTCGCCCGCTACCGCCTTGAGGCGGCGGCGGGCCATGCCTCCCGCCTCTTCGGGGAAGAGCAGGCAGATCGACTCGTGCTCGCCGCGGCCGACGCGGCCGCGCAGCTGGTGCAGCTGGGAGACGCCGAAGCGCTCGGCGCCCTCGATCACGATCACGGTCGCGTTGGCGACGTCGATCCCAACCTCGATCACGGTCGTCGCGACGAGCACGTCGGTCGCGCCGGAGGCGAACGCCTCCATCGCCGCCGCCTTCTCCGCCGAGGCCATCTGGCCGTGGATGACGCCGACCGAGAACTCGCGCAGCTCGCCCGTTGCGAGCCGCTTGGCCTCGACCTCGGCGGCGCGGCCCTGCATTTTCTCGGACTCCTCGACCAGCGGGCAGACGACGTAGGCCTGGCGACCCTCGCTCAGCTGACCGCGGATGAACTCGTAGGCGCCGGCGCGCTCGTCCTCGTCGACGATCCGCGTCGTCACCGGCTTGCGCCCGGAGGGCAGCTCGTGCAGGGCGGTGGTGTCGAGGTCGCCGTAGGCGGTGAGGGAGAGCGTGCGCGGGATCGGCGTCGCGGTCATGTGCAGGACATGGGGCGCCATCCCCTCCACCCCCTTCGAGTCGAGCGCCCGGCGCTGGTGCACGCCGAAGCGGTGCTGCTCGTCGACGACGCAGACGCCGAGCCGAGCGAAACGTACGTCCGGCTCGATCAGCGCGTGGGTGCCGACGATCAGGCCCAGCTCTCCGGTCGCAAGTCGCTCCAGCGCTTCCTTGCGCCGCGCGGTTTTCGTCGAGCCCGTCAACAGGGCGAACGGAGTCGCCTCTTCGGCGAGCAGCTTCCCAAGCGTAATCGCGTGCTGCTCCGCCAGCGTCTCCGTCGGCGCCATCAGCGCCGCCTGGAAGCCCGCTTCCAGCGCCCGCAGCATCGCGTACACCGCTACAACCGTCTTCCCCGAGCCGACCTCGCCCATCAGCAGCCGCTGCATCGGCTCGCCGGAGTCAAGATCGACGTCGATCTCGTCGAACGCCTTGAGCTGGTCCTTCGTCGGCTCGAAGGGCAGCGACTCCAGCCACCGCCCCACCTGCTCTCCGGGCTTTCCGAGTCGGGGCGCCGGCCTCGCGACCCTGTGTGACCGCTTCCGCGTCGCCAGGATCGCCTGGTAGAGGAACAGCTCTTCGAACCGCAGCCGCTCACGTGCGGCCTCCACTTCCTCGGTCGTCTCCGGGAAGTGCATCGCCTTGACCGAATCGGCGACGCCGGCAAGCCCGTAACGAACCTGCATCCCTGCCGGCAAGGGCTCGGGCATATGGCGCACCCACCGGACCGCTTGCTCCATCCACTGGCGGATGCGTGCTGCCTTCAACTGTTCGGTGGCGGGATGTATCGGGGTCAACCCGGAGGGAGGGAGGGGGTGTCCCTCCGGCGCAGCGGCGTCCTGTTTTTCGCCCTGACGACGCCCGCGGACAGCGTCCTGACTCTCCTGGAGAAAAACCCAGCGAGACGGAGGGACACCCCCTCCCTCCCTCCCCGGATCGAGCACCTCGTATTCGCTGACTCGGAAGCCGCGTTTGTCGCGTGAGCCGGTGAGGAGCAATCTCGTTCCGGGTGTGAGCTTCTGTGCGACCCACGGCTGGTTGAACCAGGTCGCGCGGACTGAGTCGGAGTCGTCGCCAACCTTGGCGCTTACGATCGAGAGGCTGCCGCGCCGGAACGGCCGACCGGCGCCGGTGAGCACTTCGACCGCGACGGTGGCCTGCTTCTTTTCCTCCAGGCTCGCTACGGAAACGATCGTCAAGTCGCGATGCCGGTGCGGGAACCGGAGCAGGAGATCGCCTACGGTCGCGAGCCCGGCCGCCTCGGCGGCTTCGGCCGTCCTCGGCCCGACCCCCTCCAGAGCTTGCAGGGAGACATCGAGCACGCTGGGACGCGGCCAGTGGATCGGGGCATCGCGCAGCTGCGCGGATGTCAGCTCGGACTTGCTCGCGAAGGCCCGCACTACTGCGCCGCGAGCAGCCACCACCAGCTCGGCTGGCCGCCCTCGTGGGTCTCGATCTCGACGCCGTCGGGAACGTGCGGGTCAAGGTCGTCGGTCGCGATCGGAGCGTCGGCGCCGGCGATCACGGTGACGATCTCGGCGCCCTCGGTCAGCCTCTCGATCGTCGTCGCCAGGGTCGAGCCGGCGCCGCCCCAGGCGACGATCTCGCCCTCGACGAAGCCGACCGCGTCGCCCTTGCGGAAGCGCCCCTGGGCGTCGTCGCGGGCGGCCGGCGCCACGCCGCCGTCGGCGACCGTGCCGAGCGCCGCGGTCAGCCGCTCGGCGTTCTCCCCAGCCGAGGCCTCGGGATCGAACTCGACCAGGGTGAGCAGGCTTTTCTGCAGCGAGGTGGCGGCGACCACGCGGGCCGGCTTCTCGGAGAGCTTGCACGCCTCCTCCGCCGCCATCACCACGTTCGAGGAGCTGGGCAGGACGAGGACTTCCTCGGCGACGACCTCGTGGATCCCGGCAAGCAGCTCGTAGGTCGACGGGTTGAGCGTCTCGCCACCGGGGACGACGTGGGCGCCGAGCTCGGCGAACAGCCTTTCCAGGCCGTCGCCGGCGGCGACGGCGAGGGCCCCGGTCCGCCCCGTCTCCAGTCGCGCCTCGCGCTCGGCGATCTGCTCGCGCATGTCGGCGACGTCGAGGTTGGTCACCTCGCCGGCGTCGCCGAACAGCGCCACGGCCGCCTCGGGGTCGTCGGTGTGGACGTGGACCTTGAGCGTCGCCTCGTCGCCGACGACGAGGACCGAGTCGCCGAGGCCCTCCAGGCGCGGCAGGAACTCGCGGCTGCTCAGCCCGGTTCCGGAGACGATGAAGTTGGTGCAGTAGCGGAAGCTGCTGTCCGCGTGATGGGGGCGGCTGAGGCGCGGGGCCTCGTGGTGTTGAACCTCGGGGACCAAGGCCCCGTCTCCCCGCAGGCCGGCGACGACCCCGGCGAGGATCAGGACCAGGCCGTAGCCGCCGGCGTCGACCACGCCCGACTCGCGCAGCACTTCGAGCTGCTCGGGAGTCCGCTCCACTGCCCGCTGCCCGTCGGCGATCGCCCGCTCGAGGATCTCGGCGAGGACGGCGTCTTGCTCGGCGTCGCTGACGCCACGGTCGAGGCGCTGGCGGTCGGCGTCGAGGCGGGAGAGCTGGCGGGCGATCGAGTGCGCCATCTCGCGGAAGACGGTCAGCATCGTCCCCTCGGCCGGCTCGCGCACCGAGTCGTAGGCGGCGTCGGCGGCGGCGGCAAAGGCGGAGGCGACGAGGACCGGGTCGATCAGCTCCCCCGGCCGGCTCGCCAGCTCCTCGGCGGCGCCGCGCACGATCTGGCTGAGGATCACGCCGGAGTTGCCGCGGGCGCCCATCAGCGCGGCGCGGGCCAGCGCCTGGACCAACTGCGTGCGGCCGACCTCGTCGACCTCGAGCCCGTCGAGGCGGTCGAGCTCCTCCATCACGGCCCGCATCGTCATCGCCATGTTGTCGCCGGTGTCCCCGTCGGCGACCGGGAAGACGTTGAGGTCGTTGACCTCCTGGCGACGCTCCTCGAGGTGCGCGTAGGCGGACGTGATGACGCGCCGGAAGCGCGCGATCGAGGGATCTGACATCGGCTCGAAATCTATCCCCCGAGCCGGGCCGACCGGTTCGCTACGGTGCGACGTTCGATGAGACGCTTTGCCACCTGGTGCACGGGCCACCGCAAGACCGTGATCCTCGGCTGGGTCGTCGCCCTGATCGGCATGGGGATGATCGCCGGTTCGGTCGGCGCCGACTTCACCGAAGAATTCAAGCTGCCGGCCTCCGATTCGAAGGACGCCTTCGATCTGCTCGAAAACCGCTTCCCGCAGCAGTCCGGCGACACCATCCAGATCGTCTACAAGGCCCAAGCCGGGGTCCTCTCCCCGGCGGTCCGCGGGACGATGGAAAACGTCTTCGCGGAGGCGGAAAAGACGCCGCACGTCAGCGAAGTCGCCAGCCCGTACCACGAAGGGGGCGCCGCGGCGATCAGCGACGACGGCAAGATCGCCTACGCGACCGTTCAGTTCGACGTCCCCAACAACAAGATCGACAAGGAGGACACGCGGGCGCTGATCGCCAAGGCCCAGGGCGCGAGTGGGAACGGCCTCCAGGTCGAGCTCGGCGGCTCGCTGGTCCAGGAAGCCGAAGAAGAAAGCGGTGACTCCTCCTTCTTCATCGGGCTGCTCGCCGCGGTCGTCGTGCTCCTCCTCACCTTCGGCTCGGTCGTCGCGATGGGGCTGCCGATCCTCACCGCCCTGTTCGCGCTCGGCGTCGGCCTCAGCCTCGTCACGCTCGGCACGCACGTCTTCGACACGGCCAACTTCGCCCCCGTCCTGGCGGCGATGATCGGCCTCGGCGTCGGCATCGACTACGCCCTCTTCATCCTCACCCGCTTCCGCAACGGCCTCGACGAAGGTCTCGAGCCGCGGGCCGCGGCGATCGCAGCGGTCGACACCTCCGGGCGCGCCGTCCTCTTCGCCGGCGTCACGGTGATCATCTCGCTGATGGGGATGATGCTGCTCGGCATCAGCTTCCTCTACGGGGTGGCGATGGCGGCGGCCACGGCCGTCTTCTTCACGATGATCGCGGCGCTGACCCTGCTGCCGGCGCTCCTGACGATCGTCGGGCGCCGGGTCGACCGCCTGCGCATCCCCGGGCTGGGGAGCCGCGCCAACACGATCGACGAAAACACCAGATGGTTCCGCTGGAGCCGCGAGGTCCAGCGCCGCCCGGTGCTCGCCGCCGTGCTCTCGGGCGGCCTGCTGCTGCTCCTCTGCGTCCCGACGCTCTCGCTGCGGCTCGGCATCAACGACGCCGGCACAGAACCCCCGGGGACGACGACCAGGCAGGCTTACGACCTGCTCGCCGAAGGGTTCGGGCCGGGGTTCAACGGCCCCTACGTGATGGTCGCTTCGCTGCCGAGCAAGGGGAACGACGAAAACCTCACCCTGCTCCGCAAGCAGCTCGCAGGCGAGTCGGGAGTCGCGAAGGTGACGTCGATCACCCTCAACGAACAGGAAGACACCGGGGTCTTCGACGTCTACCCGACCACCTCGCCGCAGAGCGTCGAGACGACCGAACTGCTCGACCGCATCCGCAACGAAGTGATTCCCCCGATCGAGACGAAGACCGGCAGCCAGATCCACGTCGGCGGCGTCAACGCGATCTTCGAGGACTTCGGCGACGCGATCTCCGAAAAGCTGCCGCTCTTCATCGGCGTCGTCGTGCTGCTCTCGGCGCTGCTGCTGATGATCGTCTTCCGCTCGATCCTGGTGCCGCTGAAGGCGATGGCGATGAACCTGCTCAGCATCGGCGCCGCCTTCGGGCTGATCGTCGCCGTCTTCCAGTGGGGCTGGGGCGCGAGCCTGATCGGCGTCGACAACACCGGGCCGATCATCGCCTTCTTCCCGGTCTTCCTCTTCTCGATCGTCTTCGGCCTCTCGATGGACTACGAGGTCTTCCTGATGTCGCGCATCCACGAAGAGTGGGAAAGCCGCAAGGACGCATCGATCGCCGTCACTCGCGGCCTGGCGCTGACCGGGCGGGTGATCACCGCGGCGGCGGCGATCATGGTCACCGTCTTCGCCTCCTTCATGCTCGGCGAAGAACGGATCATCAAGCTCTTCGGCCTCGGCCTCGCCTCCGCCGTCCTGATCGACGCCGTCATCATCCGCTCCGTCCTCGTGCCGGCGATCATGCAGCTCTTCGGCCGCCGCGCCTGGTGGATCCCCGCCTGGCTCGACCGCATCCTCCCCCGCCTCCACGTAGAGCCAGCCGAGGGCGACCCTCGTCCGACGGGCGAGCACCCGGTCGTCGTGTCAGCCGACTGAGCCCATTCTCTGTTCGAGGACCCTGAGGCCGTAGGGCCAAGCCAGGGCGTGTCGGCGGCGAAGCGACAGTGCTTCAGCACGGCGCGCAGCCGACGGCGCGGCCTGGCGCAGTGTGCCCTACGGCCTCAGGCGGCCTTGACGACCTTGTTGGCCTTGAGACAGCGCGTGCAGACGTAGGTGCGCAGCTTGCGACCCTTTTCCTCGATCCGCACCTTCTGCAGGTTCGGGTCGAAGCGCCGCTTGGTCGCGACCATTGAGTGGCTACGGGACTGGCCGAACGCCGGCCCCTTGCCGCAGCTGTGACAGACCTTGGCCATCGGGCCGGGCATGGTAGCGTGAACAGGAGTTAGCTAAGTAGACTAACTCGAAAAGCACCGACTTCCACCGAGGGGGAAGAGAAATGGCCGCTGAGGACTTGGACAGCGTGAACATGCACGAAGCGAAGACACAGCTTTCACGCCTTGTCGCCCGCGTCGAGGGTGGCGAGCAGATCGTGATCACGCGCGCCGGCAAGCCCGCGGCGAAGCTGGTGCCGGTGTCCCTGGTCAAGCCCGGCAAGCGCAAGCTCGGTGGCTGGGAGGGGAAGTTCGATGTGCCGTCTCCGGAGGAGTGGGCGGAGATGAAGCGGGAAACCGCGCGCGAATTCGAAGGTGAGATCTTTCCGAGCGACGAGGACGCCTGGAGAGGCGATTGAAGCTGCTGCTCGACACGCACACGATGATCTGGGTCTTTTCCGCGCCTCATCTACTCTCAGCTCAGGCAAGAGACGTCATCTCCGCCGGAGAGAACCAGGTCTTCGTCAGCGTGATCAGCCCCTGGGAGGTTGCGATCAAGCGATCGAAGAGAAGGCTTCCCGCACCCGACGATCTCGGCGATGCCGTGGAGGCCAAGCGGTTTCAGCTGCTGCCCGTGCTGCTCCGCCACACCGAGGCGATCGAGTCGCTGCCAAACCACCACGGCGATCCTTTCGACCGCATGCTCGTCGCCCAAGCGATCGTCGACGGACTGACGCTGATCACCTCCGACCGAGCCCTGCGCCGCTATCCGGTCGCGACGTTGCTTGCGAGCTAACCGTCCCGACTCCGCCAGCTGTACGGGTTGACGTCCTGTTTGAGCAGGGCCATGCGGGCGACGGTGAGGGCGGCGTTGCGACCCTGGTCGCGCTTGCCGCCGCCGGCGCGGGCCAGGGCTTGCTCCATCGTGTCGCAGGTGATCACGCCGAAGGCGCAGGGGACGCCTGTGATCAGCTGCACTTCCTGGATCCCGCGGGCGGCCTCGGCACAGACGAAGTCGTAGTGGTCGGTCTCGCCGCGGATGACGACGCCGAGGCAGGCGACGCCGGCAACGCGGCCGGCCTCGGCGTGCAGGCGGGCGGCGAAGGGCAGCTCGTAGGCGCCGGGAACCGAGGACTCGCGGATCGAGGCGGCCGGCACTCCGGCCAGCTCGAAGCCTTCGCGGGCGCCGCTCAGCAGCCGCTGGGCGAGGTCCTCGTAGAAGTGACCGACGCAGACCGCGAACTCGCGCCCCGCCAGCGCCTCCTTCTCCTCCTCTCCGAACGCCTCGAGGAAGGCGCCCGACTCAGCCACCCGCCGCCTCGCTCTCGCCGGCGGCGTCGCGCTCGTCCTCGTCGCGGATCATCTCCTCGTCGAGGGCTAGGCCCTGGTGGTGCAGCGAGTGGCCCATCTTGTCGCGCTTGGCGCGCAGGTAAGCCTCGTTGTGCTGGTTGGGCGCCGACTCGATCGGCACCTGCTCGCTGACCGAGAGCCCGTAGCCCTCGAGCCCGACGATCTTCTTCGGGTTGTTGGTGAGGATGCGAATGCTGGTCAGGCCGAGGTCGCCGAGGATCTGGGCGCCGATCCCGTAGTCGCGCAGGTCGGCGGGCAGACCGAGCTTGAGGTTGGCCTCGACCGTATCCGCCCCCTCCTCCTGCAGCTTGTAGGCCTTGAGCTTGTTGAGCAGGCCAATGCCGCGCCCCTCCTGAGAGAGGTAGAGGAGGACGCCGCGGCCCTCGCGCTCGATCTGGGTCAGGGCGGCTTCCAGCTGCTCGCCGCAGTCGCAGCGCATGCTGTGGAAGACGTCGCCGGTGAGGCACTCGCTGTGGACGCGGACGAGCACGTCCTCGACTCCGTCGACGTCGCCCTTGACCATCGCCACGTGGTGCTTGTCGTCGACCAGCGAGCGGTAGCCGACCGCGGTGAAGTCGCCGAAATCTGTCGGCAGCGCGGTCGAGACGACGCGCTCGACCAGCTTCTCGGTGCGGCGCCGGTAGGCGATCAGGTCGGCGACCGTGATCATCTTCAGGCCGTGGCTCTCGCAGTAGGGGACGAGGTCGGGGACGCGGGCCATCGTCCCGTCGTCGTTCATCACCTCGCAGATGACCCCGGCCGGGGTGAGGCCGGCGAGGCGGGCGAGGTCGACGCTGGCCTCGGTGTGCCCGGTGCGCTCGAGGACCCCGCCGTCCTTGGCCCGCAAGGGGAACATGTGGCCGGGAACGACGATGTCGCGCGGGCCGGAGTTGGGGTCGATCGCGACCTGGATCGTGTGCGCGCGGTCGTGGGCCGAGATCCCTGTGCTGACGCCGCCGGCGGCCTCGATCGTGACCGTGAACGCGGTCTGCAGCGGGGCCTCGTTCTTGGCCGCCATCAGGTTGAGGCCGAGCTTCTCGCAACGCTCCGCCGTCAGCGCCAGGCAGATCAGGCCGCGCGCCTCCTTGGCCATGAAGTTGACCGCCTCCGGCGTCGCGAACTGCGCCGCCATCACCAGATCGCCCTCGTTCTCGCGGTCCTCGCCGTCGCAGACGACGACCATGCGCCCGCGCCGGATCTCCTCGATCCCTTCCTCGATCGTCGCGAACGGACTCCCGGCACCGGTCCGGCTCTGCTCTGTCTCCTGCGACTCCGTCATCTGGCTCACGTCGACTCCTCTCCGGCGAATGGTCTCATCAATCGCTCCACGTACTTGGCCACCACGTCACACTCGACGTTCAGCTTGCTTCCCGGCGCCAACGCGCCCAAGTTGGTCCGCTCCAAAGTCTCGGGGATCAGGGAGACCTCGGCCCAGGAATCGCCCAGGTCCGCGACGGTCAGGCTGACGCCGTTCAAGGTGATCGAACCCTTGGCAACGACGTAGCGCAACAGGGTTTCATCAAGCTCTATGCGCACCCGCCTGGCGAATCCGTCGTCCTCGAGCGACAGAACCTCGCCCACTCCATCGGCGTGCCCCTGGACGATGTGGCCTCCGAGGCGATCCGAGGCCTTCATCGCCAGCTCGAGATTGACGCGGTCGCCCTGTCCCAGCCCACCGAGCGCAGTCACCGTCAGGGTCTGGTTCATCGCCTCCGTCTTGAAGCCACTGGTATCGACGGACGTGGCCGTAAGGCAGACGCCATTGACCGCAACCGAATCGCCGCCCGCGATCTCGGGCGCAAGCTCCGTCGCAATCCGGATTTGGGCACCATCCGCTCCGGACTCGACCTCCTTGACGACGCCAACCTCTTCGATCAGCCCGGTGAACACACTCACCACTCCTTCAGTCGGGCTCGGATCAGAACGTCGTCCCCGACCATCTCGACGGTGCGGGACAAAGCGCTCACGCGCGCGGGTCCTGTCGCCGCAGGGGACCCACCGCCCCTTCCGGTCGCTAAAGCGTCCTCAGGGGCGGTTCCCCCTACGGCGCCACCCGCGCGAGAAGCGTCTTGTTTCACACTTCCAAGGAGGACCGGGGCGATGAAGATGCGCGCCTCGTCCAGTTGATCGGAAGCTTGAAAGGCCGAAGCGAGGGTTTGTCCGCCCTCCAGGAAGAGGCTGGCGATGCCGCGGCGGCCCAGATCGGACAAAGCAGCTTCAATCCCATCCGCGACGAGGATCTCGGTACCGGCGTCCTGCAGCGTGGCGCGGCGGTCGGGATCAGCGTCAGGGTCTACCACCACGAGCACGGGTGACTCGTCCAAAGTCCGCAGCAGCTGCGAATCGAGCGGCAGGCGCGCCCCGCGGTCAAAGACAACGCGCAACGGCTGCCTCGCCTCCGTTCCGGTGCGCTTTATGTGGTCATGTGCCGTAAAAGGCGCACCGGAAGGAGTGGGGCGGGCGGTTAGGAGGGGGTCGTCGGCTAGGGCGGTGCCGATGCCGACGGCGATCGCGTCGGATTCGGCGCGCCAGCGGTGGACGAGCTCGCGCGAACGCTCGCCGGAGATCCAGGGGGAGTCGCCGGGCTGCGTTGCGGTGCGGCCGTCGAGGGACATCGCCAGCTTCAGGGCGACCAGGGGCAGTCCGGTGCGGGAGTGCTTGCGGAAGGGCTGATTTAGGAGCCGCGCAGCCGTCGCCTCCTCGCCGTCGGCGAACTCGACCTCGATCCCGCCGTCGCGCAGGATGCCGGGACCGCGCCCCGCCGCCTTCTCGCTCGGATCGTCGGACCCGATCACGATCCGCGAGATACCTGCCTCCAGGATCGCCTCGACGCACGGCGGCTGCCGGCCCGTGTGCGCGCAGGGCTCCAGCGTCACGCACATCGTCGCCCCGGCGGGGTCCTCGCCTCGCTCCGCACAATCGGCCAGCGCCGCCCGCTCCGCGTGCAGATCCCCAAGCTCCGCGTGCCACCCCTCGCCGATCACCTCACCGTCACGCACCACGACCGCCCCAACGAGAGGATTGGGACTCACGTGCCCCCGCCCCCCCTCCGCAAGCTCCAAAGCTCGCCGCAGGTGCTCTCGATCCGTGCCTGTGAGCTGGGCGTTCATGAGGTTGACTGACGAGTCAATCAACTGACAGCTTAACGTCCTAGGCTCGTCTATCTGTGAGCTTCCTCGCGCGGGTGGCGGCGGTGTGGGGTGATCTCGCCGAGCCCGGAGGCTGCGGAGGGCGAGGCAAGAACCCTGATTGAGATCGGTCCCTTCGCCCGGAGCAGCGCGCAGGGCCGCCGAGAGCACCCCACGGCGCCGACAGGACCCGCGCGCTGGACGGCACCTACAGACCGACCCCCCTCGGGGATACCCTGACCCCTCCCCCGTGAAGCTCATTGTCCAAATCCCCTGCTTGAACGAGGAATCGACGCTCCCGTCGACCATCGCCGACATCCCGCGCCAGATCGAGGGCATCGACGAGATAGAGCTCCTGGTCGTCGACGACGGCTCGACCGATCGCACGGTCGAGGTCGCCCGCGAGAACGGAGTGGAGCACATCGTCAGGCTGACCAACAACAAGGGCCTCGCGGCGGGCTTCCAGGCGGGGCTCGACGCCTGCCTCAAGCTCGGCGCCGACCTGATCGTCAACACCGACGCCGACAACCAGTACCGCGGCGCCGACGTCGCGAAGCTGGTCGCGCCCATCCTCGCGGGCGAAGCCGACATGGTCGTCGGCGACCGGCGGACCTCGCAGATCGAGCACTTCTCGGGCTCCAAGAAATCGCTGCAGCGTGCGGGCAGCTGGATCGTCAGCCGCCTCGCCGGCACGGAGATCGCCGACACCACCTCCGGCTTCCGCGCCTACAACCGCGAGGCGGCGCTCGGCCTGCTCGTCGTCGACAACTTCACCTACACGCTGGAGAGCCTGATCCAAGCCGGCAAGCAGCTGGTCGCGGTCGAGGGGGTCGAGATCGGCACCAACCCGCAGACGCGCGAGTCGCGCCTCTTCGACTCGACCGGCGCCTACGTGCGTCGCAACGCGCTCTCGATCTTGCGCATCTACGCCCGCTACGAGCCGCTGCGCGTCTTCGCCACCGCCGGGCTCGTCGTCGCGGTCCTCGCCCTTGCCGCCTGGATGCCGTTCCTGATCGACTGGATCCTCAACGGCGACAGCACCGGCCACATCCAGTCGCTGATCCTCGGCGCCGTCCTCTTCATCGCCGCGATCCAGCTCTTCGCGCTCGGGGTGATCGGCGACCTGCTCGCCGGGCAGCGGGTGATGACGCAGCGCGTCTTCGAGCGCGTGCGCCGGGTCGAGCTGGCGCTCGACGTGCCGCCCTCCCATTACGAGCGCGGCGCGTGAGCGCGCCGATCGTCACGGTGATTGCCGGTCGTTCGAGTCCGTGGCGATCGGGGCGCGAACAGAAAGATCTGCGATGAGCACCTCTGCCAACGGCGGGCGGCCCGAGGGGGCCACCGCCACGGCCAGCACCGCCGATTACGGCCGCACCGCGAGCTTCCTCGCGATCGGCGTCGGCCTCACCGGCGTCATCACCTACGTCTACTTCTTCATCGCCTCGCACGTGCTCTCCAAGCCCGACTACGGGCAGATCACGGTGCTCTGGTCGGCGGTGTTCATCACGATCTCGACCCTCTACCGCCCGATCGAACAGCTGCTCTCGCGCCACATCGCCGAACACACGGTGAAGGGCGAGCCGATCGGCGGCACGATGCGCAACGCGGCGACGATCCAGGCCGGCCTCTCGCTGCTCTTCGCGGTCCTCGCCCTCGCCCTGCGCGACCCGATCCAAAACGGCGTGCTGGAGGGCAACGAAACCCTCTACTGGGTCTTCTTCTCCTCGGTCCTCTTCTACGCGGCCAGCTACTTCGCCCGCGGCTTCCTTGCCGGGGGCAAGCGCTTCGGCCTGTTCACGGCGCTGATCCTCTCCGAATCCTGCTTCCGCACCCTCTTCGCCGTGCTGGTCGCGACCAGCGTGCTCAGCGGTCAGTCGGCAGTCGCGATCGGGATCGTCGCCGCACCGGCGCTGTCGTTGATGGTCGTGCCGTTCGCCTTCGCCCGGCGAGCGAAACGAGCGCAGGCAGCACCCCCGGCCCAAGCCGCCGACGAGGGCGCGGCGGTCTCGATGGCTCACGGCACCGGGTTCGCGGCGGCCGTGCTCGTGATCATGTTCAGCGAACAGGCCTTCCTCAACGCCGGGCCGCTGGTGATCCGCGGCCTGCAGGACGCGGCGGCGGCCGGCTTCATCTTCAACGTGCTGATGATCGCCCGCGCGCCGCTGCAGCTCTTCCAGGCGGTCTCGACCAGCATCCTCCCCCACCTCACCGGCCTGCACACCAGCGACGAGCCGGGCAGCGAGGACGAGTTCCACCGCTCGGTTCGCATGGTCCTGCTCGGGATTGCCGCCTTCACCGCGCTCGCCCTGCTTTTCATGGCCGCCGTCGGCCCGACCGCGATGCAGCTCGCCTTCAGCAAGAAGTACAGCTACGACCGCGAGGGGCTGCTGCTCGTCACCCTCGGCATGGGGCTCTACCTCTCCTCGGTCACCGTCAACCAGGCCTGCATCGCGCAGGGCCAGGTGCGACGGGTCGCGGCGCGCTGGATCGCCTGCGCCGCGCTCTTCATCGGCTGGAACTTCGTGCCGCTGGTGAGCAACGAGTTCCGCCGGGTCGAGTTCGGCTTCCTGCTCGCCGCCGGCGTGCTCTTCGCCCTCCTCTACTACGTCTACCGCCGTCCCCATGAACGGGCCGAGGACATCCCGGTACCCGGCTCCCCCGAGGAGCTCGAGGTGCGGCTGGCCGCGATCGACGACAACACTTAGGCCATGAGCGCCCCGATCGTCACGGTGATCTCCGGTTGCTCGAGTCCATGGCGATCGGGGCGCGAACAAACGGGGTCTTGATGGGTGGACACGACGCCGAGCTGATCCTCGTCGCCGGTGCCCTGCTCGCCGCCGGGATCGTCGGCGCCCTGCTCGCCGACCGCATCCGCATCCCCGGCCTGCTGCTCTTCCTCGGGCTCGGCATGCTCGCCGGCCCGGAGGGGATCGGCGGCATCGAGTTCGAAAACGTCGAGCTGGCGCGCACCCTGGGGACGATCGCGCTCGTCCTCATCCTCTTCGAGGGCGGTCTGACGGCGGGCTGGTCGGAGATCCGCCCGGTGCTCGGCACGGCCGCCTCGCTGGCGACGATCGGGACCGGGGTCACCGCCTGTCTGGCAGGGCTCGCGGCACACTGGATCTTCGGTATCGACGTGCTCGAAGGGATGATCGTCGGCGCCGCCGTCGCCGCCACCGACTCGGCGGCGATCTTCGCCGTGCTGCGTCGCTCGACGCTGAAAAAGCGACTGGCGCGCTCGCTCGAGGGCGAGTCCGGGATGAACGACCCGGTCGCCCTGCTGCTCGTCATCGGCTTCATCGAATGGATCCAGCAACCCGGCTTCGGGCTCGCGGACATGGTCGGCCTGCTCGCGCTCAAACTTGCCCTCGGAGCGGCGATCGGCCTCATCCTGGGCCGGCTCGCCAGCGAGGCCCTCAACCGGGTTCGTCTGCCGACCGACGGCATCTACCCGGTGGCGACGATCGCGATCGCCGCCCTCGCCTTCGGCCTGGACGAGACCGTCCATGGCTCGGGGTTCCTGGCGGTCTACCTCACCGCCCTCTCGCTCGGCTCGGCCCGCATCCCGGCGCGACGCACGATCGTCGCCTTCCACGAGGGGGTCGGCTGGGTCGCCCAGATCGGCCTCTTCATCCTGCTCGGCCTGCTCGTCGTCCCCAGCGCGCTCGGCGACGTCGCCTGGGAAGGCCTCGCCCTCTCGGCGCTACTGATCCTCCTCGCCCGCCCGCTCGCCACCTTCCTCGCCACCGTCCTCTCGCCGCTCAACCTACGCGAGCGGGCGATGCTGGGCTGGGCAGGGCTGCGGGGGGCGACGCCGATCTGGCTCGCCACCTTTCCGGTCGTCGCCGGCGTCGGCGACGGCGAACAGCTCTTCGCGATCGTCTTCTTCGTCGTCGTCACCTCGACCCTGGTGCAGGGGGCAACCTTCGAGCCCCTCGCCGGCCGGCTCGGGCTCACAACCGACGAGCCGGCCCTGCCCCGGCGCCTGCTCGAGTCGGGCCGGATCCGGCGCATGGGCGGGGACGTCGTCTCCTACAGACTGCCGCCGGGGGCGGCCGCGGCGGGCCACCTCGTGCGCGAACTCGGCCTGCCCCGCGAGGCCCTCGTCAACGTGATCGTCCGCGACGGGCACGCGATCCCGCCGCGCGGCTCGACCGAGCTGCGCGAGGGCGACGAGCTGCACATCCTCGTCCGCGGCGAGCTGCGCGAGGAGGTCGAGGCCCTGACCCGGCGCTGGCGCGAGGGGCCGGTGGGCGCCCCGCCGCCGCCACAGCTGCCGCCACGGGGAGCGCCGCAGGTGTTCTCGGTCGGGCCCTCGCGTGCGATCGACGACCACTCGGCTCCAAGCGAGGTCGCGGGAGTCGCCGTCGCCTCGGTCCTGCGCAGCCGCCGCGACCGCGCCAGCTCCCTCGTCGCCCTCGTCGACGGTCGCTACGCGATGGTCAGCGAGCAGGCGGTCGCGGTCGGCGATCGACGGTCGCTGGCGCGCTGGTGCGAGCGCCGAGCGCAGCGGGTGGGACCGGACGATCCCGCGGAGCGAGCCTGGTGGCAGGAGGCCATTGGCGCCCTGATCGCCCGCGGCTGACCTGAGGCCTGGGACACGGCGCAGGCCAGCGTCCTCGGTCGCTCACGTGCAGAGCACGCTTCGCTCCCTGCGTCCTTGACCTGCTTGGTCCCAGACCTCAGGTCGCGTCTGCGACAGAAACGATCTCGGCATACGCGGCAGCCGGATCGTCAGCACCGAAGACGGCCGATCCCGCAACGAAGAGAGAGGCGCCAGCTGCAGCGACGGCACCGACAGTACTAGCGTCGATGCCGCCGTCGACCTCGATCTTCGCGCTGCCGACCAGCGACTTCAGGCGGGCGACCTTGTCCGGGGAGCTGGAGATGAACGACTGGCCACCCCAGCCGGGGTTGACGGTCATGCAAAGGACGACGTCGGCGAGGTCGCGCAGCTCGGTGAGCGCCTCGACCGGGGTGCCGGGGTTGATCGCGACGCCGGCTAGGCAACCGAGGTCGCGGATCGCGGCCAGAGTGCGGTTTGCATGCGGGGTCGCCTCCTCGTGAAAGGTGATCGAGTCGGCGCCGGCCTCGGCGAAGGCCTCGACCTGGCGCTCGGGTCGCTCGATCATCAGGTGCACGTCAAGGGCGCCCCCGGCCGCGTGCACCCGGTCGGCGATCGAGGAGGCGACCAGCGGCCCGATCGTGATCGGGGGGACGAAGTGGCCGTCCATGACGTCGAAGTGGATCACCCGTGCCCCGGCGTCCATCACCTCGTCGAGCTGCGCGCCAAGCTGGGCAAAGTCCGCCGAGAGGATCGAGGGCGCCACCCGCGGCGAGGCGATCAGCTCCGCCATCCGCTCGCTCATACCGGCCTCAGCATCGAGTTGCCGCATGTCTGGCAGGTCATGTCCTCGGTCGTGCTCATCCGGGCGATGGTCTGGTGCTCGCCGCAGTGGGGGCACTGCGAGACGAGCTCGAAGCGGCGCAGACAGTACACGCAGCGGAAGCGGCCGGGCAGCTGCGTCGGGCGCAGCCAGGGCTCGCCGCAGTGGGGACAGGCAGCCCGGCGCATCAGGCTCTCGGAGGCTTTCGGCTCACTCATCGGAACGCATCATCGCGTCTCAGCCGGCAGATGAAGAATCCAGTGGTGCGATCGCGGTCGGGACGGAGCTGGATTTGCAGCCCCTCGCCGACCTGCTCCTCGTTCTCGCGGCGCGAGATCGTGCAGGTCGAGTAGACCAGCGTCCCACCCGGTCGCAGCGCCTCCAGGCCGCGCCGCAGCAGCCGCTCCTGCTCCTCGACCAGCCGCTCGATCGTCGCCGGCGACTTGCGCCAGCGCGCGTCGGGGCGCGAGGCGAGCGTTCCCAGGTCCGAGCAGGGCGGGTCGACGAGGACGCGATCGAAGCCCGGCGCCATCCCCGCCTCGCCGGCGTCGGCCTCGACCACGGTGACGCTGCGCAGGCCGAGCCGGCGCGCCTGCCCAGCGACCTCGGCAGCCCGCTCGGGGTCGCTCTCGACCGAGATCACCTCGCCGCGGTCGCCCATCCGCTCGGCGATCTGGCCGGTCTTGATCCCCGGGCCGGCGCAGAGGTCGAGCACCTGCTCGCCCGGCTGCGGGTCGAGCGCCGCGACCGCGGCCGCCGAGCCGCGGCTCTGGGGCGTGAGCAGCCCGGCGGCGACCAGCTCGGGGACGAGGTCGCCGGTCGACCCCTCGACCACGATCGCCTCCGGCAATTCCAGCCACCCCTCCGTTCCGGTGCGCCTTTTCCGGTCTATGACCGCATAAGGCGCACCGGAAGCGGCCGGGTGGGCGGTGACGTCGGCGTCGCGGAGGCGCTCGAGGACCGTCTCCGGCCTCGTGCGCAGGGCGTTGACCCGGAAGGCCTTCTCCGGCGGCTCGTTGCAGGCGGCGAGCAGGGAGCGGGCTTCGTCGGGGCCGAGCTCCTCCCACCACATCCGCGCCAGCCAGGGAGGCGCCGAGTGGGCGACCGCGGCCGCCTCGGGCGTCGAGTCGTCACCCAGCAGCGACTCGATCAGGTTCTCGCGCTCGCGCGTCGCCCGGCGCAGCACGGCGTTGGCGAAACCCGCGGCATGTGCTGCGCCGGCCGCCTTGACCAGCTCGACCGCTTGGTCGACGGCGGCGTGGTCGGGCGTCGCGTCGGCGAAGAGCAGCTCGTAGAGGCCGAGGCGCAGGGCGGCGAGAACCGGCGGATCGAGGCGCCGCAGGGGGCGGTCGACGAGGCGCTCGAGGCCCGCGTCGAGGGTGCCCCGCCGCTGCACCGCGCCGTAAGCGAGCCGCTGGGCCTGGGTCCGCTCGCGACCGGCGACGCCGCGACCGTCGGCCGCCTCGCGGAAGGCGCGCTCGGTGTACTCGTCCTGCTCGAAGGTCGCCCGGATCGTCTCGAAGGCGAGCTGGCGGGCGGGCGAGATCACGCCTGGAATTTCGGCAGCGGGTGGCCGCGCAGGAAGGCGTCGGCGGGCATTGGGCGTCCGCCCGGCGGTTGCACCACCTCGAGGCGCAACGTGCCCTGGCCGCAGCCGACCAGCAGCGCCCCCCACTCGGCCTTCGCCTCGCCGCGTTTGACGCGGACGTCGACGGGTCGGGCGCGGCGGACGCCAAGCCGCTCGCCGCTCGCGGTCTCCAGGTAGGCGCCGACGTGCGGGGTGAGCGCACGAACGGCCCGCGCCAGCTCGGCTGCCGAGCGGGCAATGTCGAGCCGGCGATCCTCGGCGGCGATCTTCTCCGCGTAGGTGGCGAGATCGTCGTCCTGGTCGGCGAACTCGAGGCCTCCCTCCGCCAGCCGATCGAGCGCCGCCACCAGCAGCTCACCGCCCAGCGCCGCGAGCTTGGCCGAGAGCGACTCGAAGTCGTCCTCGGCGCCGATCGCGACCTCCTCGGTGAGGGCGATCGGTCCCGAGTCGAGCCCGGCCGTCACCCGCATCACGCTCACCCCGGTCGTCTCGTCGCCGGCCATGAGAGTCCGCTCGATCGGCGCCGCCCCGCGCCAGCGCGGCAGCAGCGAGGGATGCACGTTGAGCAGCGGCCGCTCGGAGAGCAGTGGCTCGCGGATCATCTGGCCGAAGGCGCAGACGACGACGACCTCGGGTCGTGAGGCGCGGATGCGATCCAGCGCGGCCTCGTCGTTGACGTCGGCCGCCTGCAGCAGCTCGATCTCCAGCTCGCGCGCCACCTCGGCGGCCGGCGGCGACTGGGTGCGGCGGCCGCGGCCGCGCGGGCGGTCGGGCGGGGTGACGACGAGCAGCGGCCGGTGCGCGGAGCGGGCAAGGTCGCGCAGCACGGCGGCGGCGAACTCCGAGGTGCCGAGGTAGGCGACCCTCACGCGGTGTGCTTGGGCTCGCGGTGCTCGCCCGGCTCGGAGTCCTCCGCGAGATAGGGGCTGTAGCTCTCGCCCTCGCGCAGCGCCCGCAGCGCCGCCTTGCGCTGCGGGCGCGGCGCGCGGTCGAGGATGAGGACCCCGTCGAGGTGGTCGATCTCGTGCTGCAGGACGCGGGCCTCGAGGCCGGAGGCCTCGATCCGCAGCGCGGCGCCATCGAGGTCGAGGCCCCGAACGCGCGCGTGCAGCGGTCGCTCGACGTCGAGCGAGACACGAGGAAGGCTGAGGCAGCCCTCCTCGGCGACGACGACCTCCTCGGAGTTCCACTCGATCTCGGGGTTGACCAAAGCCGTCGGCTCGCCGTCGTTGCCGGCCTGGAAGACGAGTAGGCGGCGCAGGATTCCCACCTGGGTGGCCGCCAGCCCCACCCCCATCGCGTCGCGCATGATCGCCATCATCCGCTCCGCCTCAGCGCGCAGCTCCGGCCCGAACTCCGAGACCGGCGACGCCACGCTCTTCAGCACCGGATCGCCGAACTTGACCACGTGCTCGAGCGCGACGTCGCGCCGTTCGAGCATCTCGGCTTCGAGCGCCTCGCGCTCCTCGGTCTCGCTCTTCTCGACCTCCTCGGGCATCTCGATCTGAGTCTAAGGATTGCCGCTCGGCCGCCGCCCCTACTGCGGGTCGACGTCGACCGAGATCGCCACGTCGCGCAGGGCGCGGGCTGCGGCCAGATCCTCGACCGTCGCGCGGACGGCGGCGATCGTCGTCTCGCGTTCGGCGGCCTTGAGCAGGACGCGGCGGCGGTGGCGGTTGCGAACGCGGAACATCGGCGCCGGGCCCAGCAAGTCGGCGTCGTCGGGCAGGGTCGCGGCGAGCGCGTCGGCGAGCTCGGCGGCGGCGCGGTCGAGACGCGGCTCGGACTCGGCTTTGAGCACGATCCGGGTCAGATGGGAGAAGGGCGGGTAGCGCAACGCCCTGCGCCGCTCCAGCTCCTCGGCGAGGAAGGCGGCGGAGTCGTGGCTTGCGGCGTGGACGATGCTCGGCGCGGTCGGGGCGAGGGTCTGGACGACGACCTCCCCCCCGGCCTCGCCGCGCCCGCTGCGGCCGGCGACCTGGGCGACGAGCGCGAAGGTGCGCTCGGCGGCGCGGAAATCGGGAAAGCGCAGGGTCGCGTCGGCGTCGAGGATCGCGCTCAGGGTCACCTCGGGGAAGTCGTGACCCTTGGCGACCATCTGGGTGCCGACCAGGACCCCGCTCTCGGCCGCGGCGAAGTCGGCGAGAATGCGGGCGTGGGCGCCGCGGCCGGCGGCGGTGTCGGCGTCGAGGCGAAAGACCGGCATCGGCGCCAGCCGGGCCGCGATCAGCGCCTCGACCTGCTCGGTGCCGGCCCCGGCGCGGGAGAGCGTGGTCGAGCCGCACTCGCCGCAGGCGCCGGGCAGCGGCTCGGCATGGGCGCAGTGGTGGCAGACGACCGTGTCGCTGTGACGGTGGACGATCAGCGAGACGTCGCAGTTGGGACAGCTCCAGTGCTGCCCGCAGGAACGGCAGGTGAGCCAGGGCGCGAAGCCGCGCCGATTGATCATCACGATCGCCTTCGTCCCTCCCTCGCGCACCCGCTCCAGCGCCGCCCAGGTCTCGGGGTGTAGAGGGCCCGAGCGCGGGTCGGCCTCGCGCATGTCGAGCACGCGCACGGGCGGCAGGCGGCGACCGTCGACGCGGTGCGGCATCTCCAGCCGCGACATCTGCAGCCAGGACTCGGGCCGCGGCGTAGCGCTGCCGGCAAGCAGCACGGCGCCGCTCTCCGCGGCGCGGTGGCGGGCGACGTCGCGTGCGTCGTAGCAGGGATCGCCCTCCTGCTTGTAGGAGGCGTCGTGCTCCTCGTCGATGACGACGAGGCCGAGGTCGGCGAGCGGGGCGAAGACCGCCGAGCGCGGCCCGACGCAGACGCTCGCCTCGCCGTCGCGCAGGCGCCGCCACTCCTCGAAGCGCTCTGCCTCGGTCAGGGCCGAGTGCAGGACCGCGACGCGGTCGCCCAGCCTGGCCTGGAAGCGAGTCACGGCCTGGGGCGCCAGCCCGATCTCGGGGACGAGGACGATCGCCGTGCGGCGGCGGGCCAGCGCCGCCTCGACCGCGGCCAGGTAGACCTCGGTCTTGCCCGAGCCGGTGGCGCCGTGCAGGAGCCGCTCCCGTGGCGCGCCCGCCTCGCCGTCGAGCGCGGCGACGACGGCTGCGACCGCGGCCTCCTGCTCGGGCAGAAGCTCTGGGCGCTCACCGGCGGCCCCCACAGCCTCGTGCGCGAGCGGCGGGCGCTGGCGCCGCTTGCGCACCTCGATCCCCGGCGGCAGCACCAGCCGCAGGCCGCGGGCGGGCGTCGAGCAGTACTCGTGCGCGACCCAGAGGCCGAGCCGAACGAGATCCGGCGGCGTGCCCGCCGCCAGCGCCTCGATCGGCTCTGCGAGGCGCTCGGGCGGCAGCTCGGAGGCCTCGGCGAGCTCGACGACGACGCCGAGGATGCGCTGGCGCCCGAACGGCACCCGCACGACGCTGCCGACCGCGAGGCCAGCCATCTCCTCGGGCAGGCGGTAGTCGAAGGGCCCGCGCAGCGCGCGCGCGGTCGTCAGCGGCTCGACCTTGGCGATCGACATGCCTGGAAGCTATGGAGGAACGCGGACGGCGCGGGTATGCTGGCCGGCGATGGCGCTGAACCTCAGCCCCGGGGAGCGGATCATCTTCCAGGGCCACCCTTCCTGGCGCGCGATCCTCGGCTTCTACCTGAAGGGGATCTTGGTCGGGGCGCTGGCCGGCATCGTCTTCAAGCTCTTCGGCGCCGGCGGCGGAACCGTCTTCCTCGTCGTCCTCCTGATCGTCGGCGTCACCGTCCTCGTCGGCTTCGTCAAGCGCGTCGCCACCACCTACACGATCACCGACCGCCGCCTCAACATCCGCCGCGGCATCGTCTCCCGCGAGGTCCAGGAGACCCGCCTCGAGCGCGTCCAGAACGTCAACTACAAGCAGTCCGTCTACCAGCGCCTCGTCCAAGTCGGCGACGTCGACTTCGACACCGCCGCCGGCGACGACTACAACTTCATCTTCTACGGCGTCGCCGACCCCGGCCAGGTCGTCCACAAGGTCGACCAGGCAACCCAGGCCGGCGCGGCCGGGGCGCACGGGCTGGGAGAACCGCAGCCTCCTGCTCGCTGAGTGACGGGAGGGACGAGACATCGTCCCGCCACTCGCAGAGCAGTATGGGCGACCCTGTCGACGCGCCACTGATCCACCGCTTGGTTCAACGGCGACGGGATTGAGTAGCTAACCGCAACCGTCCGCCTGTGTGTTCAGCTGCTGTGACACGTCAGATTTTCGTTCGTTCTGAGCATTGCGAACGATGGCTCCCCGCCAGTCCATCGAACCGGCGACTCAATCTAATCACCAGCGAGTCGTCGCACTAGAAAGGCCAGAGGTCGCCTAAAGCGCTTGAGCATGTCGGCCGGACTGAGAGGTTCAGAGAACATGTGTTCGAGTTAAAGGTCTTGACATTACTATTTACATCATATATTGATTTGAATGATCTAAACATTAGGCGCCCAGCGGGTTAGACAGGGGTGTCAGCCAAATCGAACAGGCGACAAGCTCGCCAAGGGAGAATCGACGTGAGACACATCAAGCTCCTCGGCCTCATCGCGATGGCAACGGTGACCGGAATTGCGTTTGTTGGAACCTCCGCAGCATCTGCGGATACAGAACATATCGTTGTGTGCGGAAAAGCGGAATTAATATGTGAAAATCCACTCGTCACTGAAGTGGTTGAAGGAAAAGAGGTCGCCCAGATTCACGGAACAGCGAAAGAACCGAAACTGTTAACGAGCCTCGGCACGGTTACATGCGGGAAATCCTTAGCCAATATCTCAGTGTTAAACACATTAGGAAAATCACTATTGGGTCACCTGACCGAACTGACCTTTACGGAATGCAAACTTGGAAAAACAAAATGTGAAGAAGTAAAAACCCTGTCGCTTGGCGATATCTCATTCACCAAGATTGGCGCGTTAGAAGCATCGGCCAAATCCAACGGAGGTACAAAAGTAAAGGTTAAGTGCGGTGCTCTTATTGACTGTACCTACGGCGGTGAACCGTTACTAAAAGCCCACTCGTCGGAATCGGGAGAAACCAAGCTGTTAGCCACCAAAACCACCGTTCTGACCGAACTAGGTGAAAAATTCATCTGCCCGGACACCTCGGAATGGGATGCCACCTATCCGGCCAGCGGCACGATGTGGATTGAGTCCTAGAGAGCCGGGTCAACCGCGCGATTGCAGCGCTTGGCTAGTGGGTCGCAGATGACCGCCCGGGAAACCGAGGCGGTCATCTGCTGGCCGCCGACCCATAGGAACAAGAATGGTGGTTAAGTGGAACCGGTTGGTGCTAGCCTTGGTCAGGGGCAATGGGAGCGAATCGCTCGGTTCAGGGACGGTTGTACGCGAAGTGGGGGCTAGGCCTAGCACCGGCTTGCCTCGCTTTCGCCTTGCTTTGGGTTTGCACCCCCGCCTCCGCCGCCCCCTTCCACCCCCGCACCTCCTCCCTAGACGTCAGCGGCCTGAACCACGCCTGCGGCGCGGCCGTGGACTACAAAGGCGACCTCTACGCCTCCTCGGCCGGCACCGGCGATGTCAGGGTCCATGACCCCAAACACGTCCTGCTCACCTCGATCCCGAACGCCAAAGAACCCTGCGGCCTGGCGGTCACGACCACCGGCAACCTCTACGTCTCCGAGCGGGCCACCGGCGAAGTGGTCCGCTACAAACCCAACGCCTACCCCTTCGCCGGCACCCCGACCTACGGCCCGCGCGAAGTGATCGACGCCTCCGGGCTTGCCGGGGGCATCGCCGTCGACCCCTCCGACAACCGCCTCTACGTCGCCGAGGGGACCCGCGTCTCCGTCTACGACGCCAACGGCAGCCTGGGGACCGACGAGGAACAGGAGGTTCGCTGTTTCCAGTGCACCGGAAGCAAATACAAACTCGAATTCAAAGGCGAACCCACAGGATCGATTCCCTTCGAAGGTCCTGCCGAAGAAGTTAAAAAAGCGCTTGAAGGGCTGGCCTCGATCGATCCCGGCGACATCTCGGTCATCAACGGCAGTAACTCAAGAATCCATCTCGTCACCTTTGGAGGTAAATACGCACACTCCGACATCGAAGCGCTCAAATGCATTCCCGAAGCGCTGGAAGGCGGGGGAGGGCAGGAATGCAAAATCACCGAGATCATCAAAGGTTGGAGCGGCCACATCGGCGAAGGCGACCTCTCCGAAGCCACCGGCGTCGCCCCCTACACCTACAAAGCCACCGGCTCGAGCGCCTTCTACCACCTCGCCGTGGCCGACGCCTCAGGCGACCAGCTGAAGCTCTTCTCGGCCGCGAGCTTCAAGGAACAGACACTGCGCAGCACGCTCGCCGGGCCAGAGGAAGGCGAGGAATTCGGCTTCGGCCCGAACGGCGCCTACCTCGCCGCCGACCCCGGTACCTGCCCACCCGCGGGAGGCAACGCCTGCACGGCCGGGCACCTCTTCCTCTACGACGACGCCAATGAAGTCCTCGACGAGCTCGAGGCAACCGGCCAGCTCGTCTCGCAGACTCCTCTCGCCGCCGGTGACGGCGCCCCCACGGCGATCGCGGTGGACCGCTCCGGCGGCGAAGGAAACGGCACCCTCTACGCCACCTCCGGAGCGGGAGCGGGGGCCAGGGTCCTCGCCTTCGGGGCTCTGAAGGCCCCCGGCCGTTCGGGCCCGGTGGAATCCCTCTCGCTGACCCTGGCCAAAACCTGCAGCGTCGCGATCGACGAACACGGCAACCGCTACCTCGCCGTCGGCCCCGAAGTCGTCCTCTACCCGCCCAGCGGAGCCAAAGCCCTCGGCCCCAAAATCCCGAGTCCCTCGGGCACCCTGTGCCGGATCACCGTCGACCCAGAAGGCAACGTCTACGCCCTGGTCACGGGGGCAAAAGAACGCGAAGTCGTCTACTACAAACCATCGAGCTTCCCGCCCACCGAAGGCACCACCTACGGCGCACCGGTGACGGTGGCCAAACAGGGCGAATTCGAAGGCGAACCGATCGGCGCGCTGGCGATCAACCCCGCCAACGGCCGCCTCCTCGTCACCAACGCCGCCCAGACCAACGAGTACAAATCGGCCAAAGAAGGCTCGGGAGCGCTGATTGCCAAATTCGGCGACAGTCTCAGTCTCGGGACCAGGGAGTCGCTCGCCGTCTGCGGTAGGACCGGCGACGTCTACGTCGGTACCGCCGGCAGCGGCATCTTCGTGCTGAACGCGGCGGGCACCGAAGTCCTGACCCAGATAACCGGCGCCGGCAGCCCGGCGGGTAACCTCGGCAACCATACGCGGTCGCTCGCCGTCAACCAGGAAGACGGCCACCCGATCGCCTTCGAACCCTCCTACAAAGAGGCGCGGGAATTCGAGTCCACGGGCACCTTCGTCGCCACCTTCGGAAGCTTCGAAGAACTCGTCACCACCAACTTCGGCGTCGCCGTCGACAACGGCTCCTTCAGCCCCAACAAGGGCACCGCCTACGTCGCCTACGACGACCCGAAAGCCAAATACGACCTAGCCGCCTTCTCCGCCCTGGAATATCCGCCCGTCACCAAGCACAAACTGACGCTGAAAAAGAGCGGCCTGGGCTCGGGCACGGTGACCAGCTCCCCACCCGGCATCTCCTGCGGGGCCACCTGCTCCCACGAATACAACCAGGGCGAAGGGGTCGTGCTGACCGCAACCCCGAACCCGGGCTCCGAATTCATCAAATGGACGGGCTGCGCCTACGAACCGAGCCCGACGACATGCGAGGTGACGATGGGGGCGGATACGGAAGTGGGGGCTGAATTCGGCGGCGGCCCCACGAACAAACTGAAGGTCCTCCCGGAAGGATCCGGCTCGGGCACGGTGACGAGCAATCCGGCGGGCATCGATTGCCCATCGGAATGCGAAGCCGAATTCCCCAAAGGAGAAGGCATCACCCTCACCGCCACCGCCGACCCCGGCTCCGAAGTCGAAAACTGGGAAGGCTGCGAGGAAGAACCCTCGCCGACCGAATGCGTTGTGACGATGGACGAAGACAAGGAAGTAAAAGTCCTCTTCGGCCCCGAACACCCGCTGCTCTTGGTGACGAAGGAAGGCACGGGCACCGGCACGCTCTCCAGCGAACCGCCCGGCATCGACTGCGGCTCCACCTGCGAGGCCAAATTCGACCTGGACGAAGTCGTCGTGCTCACCGCCGAAGCGGACCCCGGCTCCGAATTCGAGGGCTGGGGAGCAGGCGACTGCGAAGAAGAAACCGTCTCACCCGCCGAAGGCACCTGCGAAGTGACGATGGACGGCCCCGGGGAAGTAGAAGCGACCTTCACCGAACTGCCCCGGGCGATCGCCCGGCCCCCCAACCCGCTCGGCTTCAGCGAAGCCGTCCTGCGCGGCGAAGTCGGCACCGTCGGACTGAAAACCGAATACCGCTTCGAATACCTGAGCGAGGCCCAGTACGAAGCCAACGGCGAAACCTTCGCGGGCGCCAAGGCGACCCCGACCGAAGAACTGAAACCCGCCGAAGCGCTCGCCCCCGTCTCCGCCCCCGTCTCGGACCTCGCCGAAGGAACCGCCTACCGCCTGCGCCTCGTGGTCGAAAACGAAGCCGGCACGGCCGAAGACGAAGCCTCCTTCACCACGCTTGAGGAAGGCGGCGGAGGGCCCCCCTGCCCCAACGCCGCCCTGCGCACCGGCCCCTCGGCCAACCTGCCCGACTGCCGCGCCTATGAGCTGGTCACGCCGCCGCAGGACGGGGGGTATCAGCCGTTCTGGGGGGGTGGCTCTACCGCCAACGGTACCTTTGGGGCGACCGCGCTCGCCGCCGCCGACGGAGAGAGCGTGGCCTTCCAAACCGAGGGACCGCTGCCCGGCACCGAAGGCAACGGCGTGCGCAACGGTTACCGCGCCACTCGTGGCCCCGGCGGCTGGAGCCTCGACCTCTACGGCCCGACCTACGCCCAGACTGATTTTCCGTCCCTGGGCAGTGTCTCCACCGACCAGCGCTTCTCCTTCTGGGCCGCTCAGGGTGAGTCGGGCATCCTCGATCCACCAGAAGGCGGCTATGCACGCTACCTCGCCCTTCCCGAGGCGGGAGCAGATCCTCAATGCACTCCCAAAGCCGAACCGACAGGTCGTTTCGCATGGATCGGCTGTGGCTCCGAAGGCAGCGACCCCGAGGCTATCGGGCACTGGATCTCCCCCAACGCCGCTCACGTGATCTTCACCTCCAACGCACACCTGGAGCCCGGGGCTCCGGCCAAAAGCATTACCGCGATCTACGACCGCAGCCCCGGCGGCCAGACTCATGTCCTCTCGTTGCTGCCCGACGGCAAAGTCCCGAGTGAAAGCGCAAGCTACAGAGGCGTCTCGGCCGACGGCTCGGCGGTCGCCTTCAGCGTGGGGGGCACCCTCTACCTGCGCCTCGACGACGCCCAGACCCTGGAAGTGGGCACCGGCGTCACCTTCGCCGGCCTCGCCCGCGACGGTTCGGCTCTCTTCTACCTGCAAGGCGGTGCCCTGCATCGCTTCGACACCGCGGCAGGGATCTCGACCCAGATCGCACCCGGTGGCACCTTCATCAACGTCCCAGTCGATGGAACCAGCGCCTACTTCACCTCCAAAGCCGCCCTTGCCCCCGGTGCCGAAGCCGGCTTGGACAACCTCTACCTCTGGGAAGCGCAAGGTGATTTCACCAGTTTCGTCGCAATCCTCGACCCGGCCGACCTGACCGGAGACGTCAATCTGGCCAACTGGGTAAAGGGCCTCAACCCCGAAGGGGGAGGAATCGGAGAGGGCCCAGCGATCGATCCCTCGCGCTCAAGCGCCGATGGTCAGGCGCTTCTCTTTGAGTCCCATGCCCCGTTGACCAACTACGACGCCAATGGCCACACCGAGGTCTTCCGCTACGACGCAACCGGCGCAAGTCTTACCTGCATCTCCTGTGGCCCCGAGGGAACAACGGCCAACTCAGATTCCCAACTGCAGGATGAAGTCCTGGGCGCTGCGGTTATCACCCCCCTGGCCCCAATCGCCAATCTCAGCGAGGATGGAAGGACAGCCTTCTTTGTCACTGCCGAACCGCTGGCTCCCACCGATCAGAATAGAGTCACCGATGTATACGAGTGGCGCGAAGAACGCCTTTCGTTGATCTCTGGCGGCCAGAGCGCATATCCCAGCTACCTCTACGCGGTCAGCGCCACCGGCGACGATGTCTTTTTCACCACCCGCCAGGCGCTGGTGTCGCAAGACGAAGAAGAAGCCAGCAGCTCGATCTACGATGCACGGGTCGGCGGAGGCTTTCCGACAGCACCCAGGGGCGGAGAAGGATGCGAGGGGGAAATCTGTCTGGGGCCTCCGAGCGCTCCACGGGATCTCAAACCCGCGTACGCCACGACCTCCCTCTCGGCCGAGGGAGTGGAAAAGCGAACCCAATCTCGCAAATGCCCCAAGGGCAAGCACAGGGTCCGCCGCGGAGCCAAGGTGCGCTGCATCAAGAAGCACAAGCTTCGCAAGCGCCACCACCAAAGCCCGAAGGCGGATCACCTACGGCGTTAGCGTTCGCTCATTATCGCGAAGCGCGTGCGGCAAATTCGCCCGCGGGCCCACCGGACCCCCTCCCTGGATCAGCCCTCAGGCAGGGGCCGCTTCGAGCCCCGCCGCCGCCTTCAGCTTCTCGGCGCGGTCGGTGCGCTCCCAGGTGAAGGCGTCGCCCTCGCGGCCGAAGTGGCCGTAGGCGGCGGTCTGGCGGAAGACGGGGCGGTGCAGGTCGAGGTAGCGGCGGAAGGCCCCCGGGCGGAGGTCGAACTCGGCTTCGACCAGCTCGGCGATGCGCTCGTCGGGCAGCTTGCCGGTGCCGAAGGTCTCGACCATCAGCGAGATCGGGCGGGCGACGCCGATCGCGTAGGCAACCTGGACCTCGCAGCGCTGGGCGAGACCGGCGGCGACGACGTTCTTGGCGACGTGGCGGGCGGCGTAGGCGGCCGAGCGGTCGACCTTGGAGGGGTCCTTGCCGGAGAAGGCGCCGCCGCCGTGGCGGGCCATGCCGCCGTAGGTGTCGACGATGATCTTGCGGCCGGTGAGGCCGGCGTCGCCGACCGGGCCGCCGATCACGAACTTGCCGGTCGGGTTGACGAGGAAGTGCTTGCGCAGCTCGGCCTCGTCGTAGAGGCCGGCGGCCTCGGCGCCGAGCACGGGTAGGACGACGCTCTCCCAGAGGTCGGGCTTGATCTTCGACTCCGACTCGACGCCCTCGGCATGCTGGGTCGAGATCAGCAGCTTCTCGACCCCGATCGGGCGGCCGTCCGCGTAGCGGACCGTGACTTGCGTCTTGCCGTCGGGCCCGAGGTAGTCGAGGCTGCCGTCCTTGCGCACCGCCGCCAGCCGCTCGGCGAGGCGGTGGGCGAGGTGGATCGGCAGCGGCATCAGCGCCTCGGTCTCGTCGGTCGCGTAGCCGAACATCATCCCTTGGTCGCCCGCGCCGGCGACCAGCAGCTCGTCTTCCACCGACTCGGTGCGCGTCTCGTAGGCCTTGTCGACGCCCTGGGCGATGTCCGGGGACTGCTTGTCGAGCGAGACGAGGACCGAGACGTGGTCGCAGTGATAGCCGTAGTCGCCGTGGTCGTAGCCGATGTCACGGATCGTCTCGCGCACCAGCTCCGGCACGTCGAGGTGGACGTCGGTCGAGATCTCGCCGGAGACCACCGCCATCCCGGTGTTGACCAGGGTCTCGCAGGCGACCCGGCCCTCGGGGTCCTCGGCCATCACCGCGTCGAGCACCGCGTCGGAGATCTGGTCGCAGACCTTGTCGGGGTGCCCCTCGGTGACCGACTCGGAGGTGAAGAGGTACTCGGACATCGCTCGAAAGCCTAGCGTTGCCTGCGCGTCCGAGGCACGAAGTCGATCACGAGCGGGATTCCCTCGAGACCGTAGGTCTCGCGCAGCCGGTTCTCGAGGTGGTAGGCCCAGTCGCGGACGATCAGCTTGCGATCGTTGACCTGGATCGCGATCCGCGGCGGCCGCTCGCCGATCTGAGCGGCGTAGAGCAGCTTGAGGCGCCTGCCGCGGCGGGACGGAGGCGGGTTGCGGGCGACGACCTCGGCGACGCAGCGGTTGAGCTCCGGCGTCGGGACCCGCTCCCCTGCCTTGTCGGCGAGCTCCAGTGCCTTGGGCAGCAGGTTGGCGACGTTGCGCCCGCGCGTCGCCGAGCAGGTGACGACCTGCGGGCGCAGGCGAAGCTTGCGCGCCACCCGGGCGCGGGCGTCGTCGATGTCGGTGCGAGTCACGTCCCACTTGTTCATCGCGATCAGCGTCGCGCAGCCGGCCCGCATCGCCAGCTCGGCCACCCGCAGGTCCTCGGCCGTGACGCCGTCGGCGGCGTCGCAGACGACGATCGCGACGTCGGCCCGCTCGACCGCGTGTTCGGAGCGCAGCTGGGCGTAGTAGTCGACCGTGCCGGCGACCTTCGAACGACGCCGCAACCCGGCTGTGTCGACGAGGACGACGCGGCGCCCCTCGACTTCGAGCTCGGTGTCGATCGCGTCGCGGGTGGTACCGGCCCGGTCGGAGACGATCACCCGCTCGGCGCCGAGGAAGGCGTTGACGAGCGAGGACTTGCCGGCGTTCGGCCGGCCGATCACGGCGACGTGTACGGCCTCGTCGTCGGTGGCGGGAGCAGCGCGCTCGCCGAGCAGCTCGACCACGCGGTCGAGCAGATCGCCGCTGCCGAGGCCGTGGGTTGCCGAGACGGCGAGCGGCTCGCCGAGGCCGAGCCCGTTCAGCTCCGCGGTCAGATGCTCGTCCTCAGGCCGGTCGACCTTGTTGGCGACGACGAGCACAGGCGCCTCGGCGCCGCGCAGGGTTTGAGCCAGCTCGGCGTCGCCGGCTCGCAGCCCGGCACGGGCGTCGACGATGAAGAGGACGACGTCGGCCTCGGCGATCCCCATCCTCGCCTGGCGCTGCACGTCGCGGGCCAGCTCCGAGGCGTCCTCGAGGTCGATCCCGCCGGTGTCGAGCAGCTCGAAGGCGACGCCGTTCCACTCGCAACGCACCCGCTTGCGGTCGCGGGTGACTCCGGCCTCAGCGTGGGTGACGGCCTCCCGCCCCCCCGCCAGACGGTTGACCAGCGTGCTCTTGCCGACGTTGGGGAAGCCGACGACGGCGACCGTGGGCAGACTCATCAACCCAGCCTCTTCAAGTGCAACGCATTTGACATGCATCGCATGTAGAAAACGTTGCACTTGGTCATGTGAGGCCTCGGTCGCGGGCGAGGGACTCGACCCGGGCTACGACCTCGTCCCGGGAGAGGCCGGTGGTGTCGAGCTCGACGGCGTCCTCGGCCGGACGCAGGGCGCTGTGCTCGCGGCCCTCGTCACGGGCGTCGCGCTCGCGCTGGGCTGCCAGCACGGCCGTCAGGTCCTCGCCCGTCTGCGCGGCGCGGCGGCGGGCGCGCTCCTCCGCCGAGGCGGTGAGGAAGACCTTGAGCGGGGCGTCGGGGCTGACCACGGTGCCGATGTCGCGCCCCTCCGCGACGTAGCGGCCGGCGGCGATCAGCCGTCGCTGCTCGGCGACCATCGCCTCACGCACCGCCGGGTGGACCGAGACGCGCGAGGCGGCCTCGGTGACGCGCGGATCGCGGATCGCGGTACCGACGTCGCGGCCGTCGAACCCGACCCGCTCGCCTTCGAGCTCGATCGCCAGCGAGGCCACCAGCGGGCCCATCGCCGCCGGGTCGTCGGGGTCGGCATCGCGCTCGAGCGCCGCCAGCGCCACGCAGCGGTACATCGCCCCCGAGTCGAGGTAGGTAAAGCCGAGCCGCTCCGCGACCGCGCGGGCGACCGTGGACTTGCCGGCTCCGGCGGGGCCGTCGATCGCGATGACCATAGACATACAGTTTCGCGCTTCGCTCCCGGCGCGAAGAGTCAGAGATGCACGCTTGGTCGCTCCGCGCTCAGGCAATCTATGCGGATCAGGCGCCGAGCAGCGACGCGAGGTCGGCCTCGAAGCCGGGGTAGCTGACCGCGGTCGCCTCCATGCCCTCGACTTCGACGCCCTCGCGCGAGGCGAGGCCGGCGATCGCTCCGAGCATCGCGATGCGGTGGTCGCCTTGGGCCTCGATCGCACCGCCGCGCAACCCGCCGCCGCCCTCGATCCGCATCCCGTCCGGGAGCGGTTCGACGGTTGCGCCGAGCGCGCTCAGCGCCGCACAGGTCGTCGCGATCCGGTCGGACTCCTTGCGCCGCAGCTCCTCGGCGCCGCCGATCACAGTCTCGCCTTCGGCGAAGCATGCCGCCAGCGCGATCAGCGGCAGCTCGTCGATCGCCAGCGGCACCTCCTTGCCGCCGACCTCGGTGCCGCTCAACCGCGAGGCGCGCGCCCGCATCGTCCCGATCGGCTCGCTGCCGCCGCTCTTGCCGGTCGGGGCGACCTCGACCTCGGCGCCCATCCGCTCCAGCACGGCGAGCAGACCGGTCCTAGTGGGGTTCGTCCCGACCCCCCGCAGCTCGATCTCGCTGCCGGGCACGAGCAGGGCGGCGACGAGGAAGAAGGCCGCCGAGGAGAAGTCGGCCGGGATCGCCACCTCCTCCAGCTCCAGGGGCCCCGCAATCGGCCGCACCTGGACCCCACCGCGCAGCCAGGCGACGTGGGCGCCGGCGTCGGAGAGCATCCGCTCGGTGTGGTCGCGGCTGCGCAGCGGCTCGCCGACCCAGGTCTCGCCCTCCGCCACCAGCCCGGCGAGCAGCAGGCACGACTTGACCTGAGCGCTGGCGACGGGCAGCACGTACTTGATCCCTTTCAGCGTCCCACCCTCGACCTCCAGCGGCGGCAGACGATCGTCCCGGCAGCCGACCCTCGCCCCCATCTCACGCAGCGGCGCCGCGATCCGGTCGACCGGTCGGCGCCGGATCGAGTCGTCGCCGTCAAGGCTCCACGACCCCTCGGGCTGCCCGGCGAGCCAGCCGGGCAGCAGGCGCAGCAGGGTGCCGGAGTTGCGAACGTCGATCTCCGCCGGCTTCGCCCCGCGCAGCCCGACGCCGCGAATGCGGATCGTCGGCTCGACGCCGTCGGGTCCGACGCCCTCGACCTCGGCCCCGAGCGCCCGCACGGCGTCGATCGTCGCCCTGGTGTCGGCCGAGTCGAGGTAGCCCTCGATCCTGGTCTCGCCCTCGGCGATCGTCCCGATCAGCGCAGCCCGATGCGAGATCGACTTGTCTGACGGCGGCCTAAGGCTCCCCCCCAGAGGCCCCGATGGATCGAAACGCCCCCCCATTCCACTACGAACCTACACCGTCGTTCCCCACGGCAGAAACGGTGTGTCCCAGCTCGCGCACGAGCTCGATCGCGCGCGCCGCCTGATCGTCGCCCGCGACCCAGAGCGAGACCGCCCCCGAGGTCATGTCGGCGGCGGGGTAGAGCGCCATGTCCTCGATGTTGACGCCGGCCTCGCCGAGGGCGAGGGCGAGCTCGGCGATCGTCCCGGGCCGGTTGGCGACCACGACTCGCAGCTCGCGCAGCTCCCCGCCGGAGAGCTCGGACTCGAGCAGGCGGCGGCGATCCTCGGCCGCCGCGGCGTGCCACTCCGCGACCGCGCCGCGCTCGCCGGCGCGGATCAGGTCCGCCGCCCTGCGCAGCCGCTCGGCGGCGAGCTCCGCCGCCTCGGCGACGGCGTCGCGGTTGCTGGCGAAGATGTCGCCCCAGATCGCCGGGTTGGCGCCGGCGACCCGGGTCGTGTCGCGGAAGCTCGGACCGACCCCCGGCATCCGCTCGGAGTCTCGCGTCAGCTCCTCGGCCGCCTGGTTGACGAGGACGTTGGCGACCACGTGGGGCAGGTGGCTCACGGTCGCCATCAGCCGGTCGTGCGCCTCGGCGTCGATCGCCTGCACGCGGGCACCGAGCCCCGCGATCGTCCGCTGCAGCCGGTCGTAGAGGATCCCGCTCGAGCCGCCCGATTTAGGAGTCAGGTACCAGCGCGCGCCCTCGAAGAGGTCGGAGCGCGCGTTCCCGACCCCGGCGGTCTCGGCTCCGGCGAGCGGGTGGCCGCCGATGAAGCGCTGGTCGGAGCCGAGCGCGGCGACGATGTCGCGCTTGGTGGAGCCGACGTCGGTGACGACCGCGTCGGGGCCGCTGGCGTCCAGGACCGCGGCCGCCAACCCGGTCAGCTTCGCCACCGGAGCAGCGCAGAAGACGGCCTCGGCCCCCGCGCAAGCCTCCTCCACCGAGGAGGCGGCAGCGTCGATCGCGCCCGCGGTCAGGGCGCGATCGAGCGTGCCCGGGTCGGGGTCGTAGCCGGCAACCTCGCTGCTCAGCCGCTCCCGCGCCGCCAACCCGATCGAGCCCCCGATCAGGCCGACGCCGAGGACGGCGATCCTCATACGTCGCCGCGCCGCGCCACGACCGCTGCGCCGAACTGGCCCAGCAGGCCCGCGGTCGTCTCCCAGTCCATGCAGGGATCGGTGATCGACTGGCCGTAGGTCAGGCCGGTGCCATCGCCGACGTCCTGGCGGCCCTCGACCAGGAACGACTCGAGCATGACGCCGACGATCGCCTTGTTGCCGTCGGCGATCTGGTCGGCGATCCAGCCGGCGACGGTGTTCTGTTTGACGGGGTCCTTGCCGCTGTTGTCGTGCGAGGCGTCGATCACGACCCGCTCCGGCAGACCCGCGTCGTTGAGCAGCATCAGGGCGGCGGCGACCCCTTCCTGGTCGTAGTTGGGCGCGTTGCGGCCGCCGCGCAGGATCACGTGCCCGTCGGGGTTGCCGGTCGTGTAGAGGATCGCCGGCTTGCCGGCGTCGTCGATGCCGGCGAAGGCGTGCGCCGCCGCTGCCGCGCGCACCGCGTCGACCGCGACCTGGATGTCGCCGTCGGTGCGGTTCTTGAAGCCGACCGGCATCGAGAGGCCGGAGCCGAGCTGGCGGTGGGTCTGACTCTCCGCCGTGCGGGCGCCGATCGCCCCCCAGGAGACGGCGTCGGCGATGTACTGAGGCGTGATCGGGTCGAGGAACTCGGTCGCCACCGGCAGGCCGAGGTCGAGCACCTCGAGCAGCAGCTTGCGCGCCATGCGCAGGCCGGTGTTGACGTCGCCGGAGCCGTCGAGGTGGGGGTCGTTGATCAGGCCCTTCCAGCCCGTCGTCGTCCGCGGCTTCTCGAAGTAGACGCGCATCGCGATCAGCACGTCGTCGCGCAGCTCGTTTGCCAGCTCGGCGAGCTCGTAGGCGTACTCCTTGGCCGCCTCCGGGTCGTGGACGCTGCACGGCCCGACCACCGCCAGCACCCGGTCGTCGGTGCCGTCGAGGACGTTGCCGATTTCGCCGCGCCCGCGCACGACCGCTTTTTCGCGCGCCTCACCCAGGGGGAGCTCGCCCAGCAGCTGCTGCGGGGAGACGAGCTCCTCGACGCGTTCGATTCGCCGGTCGCGGACCCGGTCCCGGGTCTCGCCCTGCATCCCGATCATCACTTTGCCTTCACCGTCCTCCACGCTCAAAAGCCTACTTCCGGTTCGGTCTCGCTGCACGAGACGCGCGCGAGATAGGGACTCCTGCGACGCCCGGCCGAACCCCTTGTCGTCGTGGCTCGCGCCACGGGCCGGACGCCTAGTTAAATCGCCAGAAATAGGAGAAGCGGGCAGGGAGGGACGCGCTGCCGGCGCAGCGGTGGCGCGTCGTGTCGGCGGATCGCTTCACCTGGGGACTTTGTAGCAGGTGGCGCGTGCGGCGTCCAGGGGACGATTCCCGGGGGAAAGGCGTCGCGCAACGATTCAGGCGAGGATCTCGCCGAGGGCGGCGAGGAAGCGGCCGTTCTCCTCGGCGGTGCCGTAGGAGGCGCGGATGTGGCCCGGGTCGCCGAGCGGTGCGCCCGGCCGGACCGCGATCGCTCGCTCGGCGAGCGCCGCGACGACGTCGGCCTCCTCGGCCGCGCCGAGGTCGATCCAGGAGAAGTTGGCGTGGGTATCGCTGGTCGCGAGGCCGAGCTCGCGCAGCCCCTCCTCGACGCGGAAGCGCTCGGCGACGGTGCCCTCGACCCGGCGGGCGACGTCGTCCTGGTGGAGGATCGCCTCGGCGCCCGCCGCCTGGGCGAGCGCGTTGACGCTGAACGGCTGCCGCACGGCGTCGACCGCGGCGCGGAACTTGGCCGAGCCGAGCGCGTAGCCGACTCGCAGCCCGGCCAGGCCGTAGCACTTGCTGAAGGTGCGCAGGACGACCAGGTTGGGCAGGTCGGCAAGCAGGTCGACCGTGGCGTCGGGGTCGTCGTGGGCCTGGAACTCGACGTAGGCCTCGTCGAGGACGACGGTCACGTGCGCGGGCAGGCCCTCGCAGAAGGCGGCGATCTCGGCCGCGGGGCGGTGGGTGCCGGTCGGGTTGTTCGGGTTGCAGACGAGGAGGAGCTGGGTTGCCGCCGTCACCTCGGCCGCCATCGCCTCGAGGTCGTGGGTCTCGCTTGCGTCGAGCGGCACGCGGATCTCGCGCGCGCCGGTCAGCGCCGGCAGGTACGGGTACATCGAGAAGGCCGGCCAGGCGTAGAGGATCTCGGCTCCCGGCTCGCAGAGCGCCTCGGCGGCGGCGAGCAGGATCTCGCAGGAGCCGTTGCCGACGGCGACGTGCGCCGGGTCGGCGTCGTAGCGCTCGGCGATGCGGCGGCGCAGCAGGGTCGCGTCGGGGTCCGGGTAGCGGTTCATCGCCTTGGCCGCGGCCGCGATCGCCTCGACCACCTTGGGGTGCGGCGGGAGCGGCGACTCGTTCGAGGCGAGCTGGGCGATGCCGCCGGAGGCGATCGCCTCCGGCGCCTGCCCGGTCGGGACCCCGGCCTGATAGCCCGGCATGCGGGCGAGCTTCTCGGCGAAGGTGACGGTCATCTCCTCGAAGAGTTTGCCCGATGGCCGATAACGGTGCCCCGGACCAAGCGGGGCAAGGACGCAGGGAGCGTGCGTGCTCTGCACGCGAGTGACCGAGGACACAGCCCCGCGCCGTGTCCGGGGTGCCGTTACTGGGCGGCGTGGAGGTCTGCGCGGAGCTCTTGGGTAGCGCCTAAGTAGACATGCGCCGGTTGGTGGCCGACGGGCGCGTAGTAGTGGACCATCGCCCGGATCACGCGCGGCATCGCCCCGGGGACGTCGATCTCCCGGGCGCAGATCAGCGGCACGGTGTCGAGGCCGAGGCGGCGGGCAGCGACGGCGGGGAACTCGGCGTCGAGGTCCTCCGTGGTGGTGAACAGGCAGCTGACCATTGCCTCGGGGGCGAGCCCGTTGCGCTCGACCAGGTCCTGCAGCAGGGTCTCGGTCGCCGCCAGGATCGCCTCGGCCTCGTTGGCCTCGGCCTGCACCGCGCCACGGACCGCGAAGAGTCTCTCCTCGCTCATCTCACCCACCTCACAACTCCGCATCTTCCCAGAGCCCCCCGTCGGACGTGCCGTGAGTTAAGCCACCATATGGGTGGGTAATCAACGGCACGTCCTGCGGAGGGCGACCAGCTCGTCGGGGGTTAGGGGGCGGGCGGCGCCGGCGGGGAGGTCGCCGAGCTCGATCGGGCCGAAGCGGACGCGGCGCAGGAAGAGGACGCGGTTGCCGACGGCCTCGACCATGCGGCGCACCTGGCGGTTGCGCCCTTCGCGCAGGACGATCTCGACCTCGCGCTCGCCCAGGCGCCGCACCTCGGCCGGACCGGTCGGCCCGTCGTCCAGCTCGACGCCGCGGGCGAGGCATCCCAGATCCGCCTCCGACGGCGGCCGCTGCAGCTCCACCCGGTAGGCCTTCGGCACTTCGTAGCGGGGATGCGTCAACCGGTTCGCCAGCTCCCCGTCATTCGTCAGCAGCATCAACCCCGACGAGTCGACGTCGAGCCGCCCCACCGGATAGAGCCGCGCCTCCGAGGCGACGAGGGAAACGACCGCCGGCCGCTTCCCAGGCTCCTTGGCCGTGGAGACGACGCCGACGGGCTTGTGCACCACCCAAACCTCCCGAGCCTCCTCCCCGACCCGCCCCCCGTCCACCCGCACGTCATCCAAAGCTCCAACATCGCGAGCCGGGTCGGTCACCACCTCTCCGTTCACCCTCACCCGCCCCGCGGCAATCAGCTTCTCCGACATCCGCCGCGAAGCGACCCCTCCGTGGGCGAGGAACTTGGCGAGCCTCAAGGCTCGCTGCGCTGATCCCCCGCCTTGAGCAGCCGCTCGCGCAGCTCCCGCTCGTCATCGGGACTCGGATCGAACTTGGACGGATCGGGCAGCTGATCGAGACCGGCCAACCCGAACAGCCGCTCAAAGAGCTCGGTCGTCTTGAAGATCGCCGCCCCGAACTGCGAGCGCCCCGTCTCCTCGATCAGCCCCCGCTCGGCCAGCGTCTGCACCGCCGACTCCGAGCTGACGCCGCGGATGCGGGCGACCTCCGGGCGGGTGACCGGCTGCAGGTAGGCGACGATCGCCAGGGTCTCGGCCTGCGCCTGGGTCAGTGGCGGCGTGCGCGGCTTGGCGAGCAGGCGGCGCGCGGCGCCCTCGCTGGCCGGGTCGCTGGCGAGCGAGAAGCCACCTGCGACCTCGCGCAGGACGACCCCGCGCCTGCCCTCGGCCAGGTCCTCGCGCAGCAGCTCGACCGCCTCGGAGACCTGCCCCTCGGTGGCCTCGCAGGCCTCGGCCAGGTCGCGGGCGCTGACCGGCTGTGGCGAGAGGAAGAGCAGGGCCTCGATCGTCCGCGCCAGATCGCTCACGATGTCTCCGCCTCCGCCTGTCGCTTGACGATCCTGATCGGACCGAAGGCCTCGTTCTGCTCCCAGGTCGCCTCGCCTTTGCGGTAGAGGTCGAGCAAGGCGAAGAGGGTGACGGCCTGGGTGAGGCGGTCCTCACCGCCGAACTCCTCGTCGAAGTCAATGCTGGCGTGGGCGCGGAGCGCCTGACGCAGGACGCCGAGCCGCTTCTGCAGCGAGACCGTCGGCCGGATGTGGTCGAGGCTGAGCTGCGGCGGCTCGGTCAGCAAGTCGCCGAGCGCCAGCCCCAGCCGCTCCGGCTCGTAGACGGCCGTGGCGGCGTCGAGCGCGACCTTGCGCAGCTCGGGAGGCAGCGGTGCCGAGCGGTAGAGGTAGCCGCGGGCCGCGTCGAAGCGCTTGGTCAGCTCGGCCGCGGCGTCGCGGTAGCGGCGGTACTCGAGCAGGCGAGCAAGCAGCTCCTCGACCGCCTCCTCGGGTGAGACCTCCTCGAGCGTCTCCTCTTCGCCCGGCAGCAGCAGGCGCGACTTCAGCTCCAGCAGCGCCGCGATCAGGACGAGGAACTCGGTGGCGACGTCGAGCTCGAGCTCCTCCTCACGCTCGAGGTGCTCGACGTAGGCGACGACGACCTCGGCCAGCTCGACCTCGAGCAGGCTGACCTCCTCGCGCAGGACGACCGCCATCAGCAGGTCGAAGGGACCGGCGAAGACATCGAGGTCGAGGTCCAGCTCCGCGATCACATGCGCACCGTAACGCCCCGGCGGGATGGCGCCTACGCCGGGCCGAAGCCCATGCGCTCGCGCACCTCGGCGACGACGGGCGCGGCGATCGCGCTCGCCTTCTCGGCGCCGGCCGCCAGCGTCGCTTCCAGTGCCGCCTCGTCGTCGCGCAGCTCGGCGTAGCGCTCGCGGACCGGCGCCAGGTACTCGACAACCGCCTCCGCCACGGCCTTCTTGAAGTCGCCGTAGCCGACGCCATCGAACTCACTCTCGACCGCATCCGGCGCGATCCCGCGGGCGACGGCGTAGACGTCGATCAGGTTGGTTATGCCCGACTTGTCGGGGGCGCGGCGCACCTCCCGCCCCGAATCGGTGACGGCGCTGCCGAGCTTCTTGCGGATCGCGTCGGGCTCGTCGAGCACGAGCACGGTGCCGGCCTCGGTGCCGCCGGTCGTCGACATCTTGCTCTCGGGCTCCTGCAGGTCCATGATCCGCGCCCCCACCTCGGGCACGATCAGCTCGGGCACGACCAGCGTCTCGCCGAAGCGCTCGTTGAAGCGGCGGGCGATCTCCCGCATCAGCTCGACGTGCTGGCGCTGGTCGTCGCCGACCGGCACCTCAGTCGCCTTGTAGGCGAGCACGTCGGCGGCCATCAGCACCGGGTAGTAGAAGAGCGCCGCCGAGACCAGCTCGCGCTGCTTGGCCGACTTGTCCTTGAACTGGTGCATGCGGTTGAGGTCCCCGTGCGAGGTAACCGCGGAGAGCAGCCAGGTCAGCTCGGCGTGCTCTGACACGTCGGACTGGCGGAAGAAGATGCAGCGCTCGGGGTCGAGGCCGGCGGCGAGTAGGATCGCCGCCGTGTCGAGACGGCGCTCGCGCAGCTCGGCCGGGTCGTAGGCGACCGAGATCGCGTGCAGGTCGACGATGCAGAAGATCGCCGGGTCGCCGCGGTCCTGGCCCTCGACGTACTGCCTGATCGCGCCGATGTAGTTGCCCAGGTGCTTGCGGCCGGTGGGCTGGATTCCCGAGAAGACGATGGGCTTCGCCATTGATGCGGAGCCTATGTCAGGGGCCGGGGAGGGGCGCCCCTCATCCCGACAAATGCCGGTCCAGTTGGACCGGCATTTTGAGTATCCGCCGGTCTGAGGGGCACCCCTCCCCGGCTCTCAGGCGAGCTCCGTGGCAACTGGCTCAGGCGCGGAGCTTTCTGCATCGACTCCGTGGCCGCACTCGCCGGCGGGGGCGGCGCCGCGGGTGGGGAAAGCTTCGACCTTGCGGCGGGGGTTTTCGATTCCGAGGGCCGATACGAATCCGCCGGCGATCATCAGGGCGCCGGCTATGGCTATGCCCAGGTGGAAGGCGGAGGTTGAGGCTGAGGCGGCGGCGTCGGTTAGGGGGCCGCCCGAGATGCCGGGGGCGAGGGCGGCGAAGCGGGCGGAGACGATCGCGCCCAGGACGGCGATCGAGAGCAGGCCGGCGACGCGCGAGACGCCGTTGTTGACCCCGGAGGCGATGCCGACGTGGCGTTCCTCGACCGAGTCGAGCACGGTCGCGGTCAGCGGCGCCACCGTCGCCGAGAGACCGAGGCCGAAGACGAGGACCCCCGGCAGGACGTCGGCGAGGTAGTCGGCGCCGCTGCCAACCCGCAGCAGGAGCAGCAGGCCGATGCCGCCGACGATCGGGCCGAGCGTCATCGGCAGACGCGGTCCCGTGCCCGAGGCCAGCTTGCCCCAGCGCGGCGAGAGGAAGAAGAGGATCAGCGAGATCGGCGTCGTCGCCAGGCCCGCCTCCAGCGGCGAGTACCCCGCCACCTGCTGCAGGAAGAGGCCGACGAAGAAGAGGCCACCGATCAACCCGGCGTAGGTGGAGAGCGTCGTCAGGTTGGTGACCGCGAAGTTGCGGATGCGGAAGAGGCCGAGGTCGAGCATCGGGTGGCGAGCCCTCGCCTCGTGCAGGACGAAGAGGAAGAAGCAGGCGATGCCGACGAAGAGGGGAATCCAGACGGCCGGATCCCCCCAGCCGCGGGTCGGCTGCTCGATCAAGGCGAAGACCGGCCCACCGAGACCCACGGCGGAGAGGGTGATGCCGAACCAGTCGACGCCGCGGAAGGCGTCGGGGTCGCGGCTCTCGCGCACCGAGTGCAGGGTGAGCGCCACCGTCCCCGCGATCAGCGGGATGTTGATCCAGAAGATCGCCCGCCAGGAGGTCAGGCCGACCAGAGCCCCGCCGCCCGCCGGCCCGATCACGGTCGCGATCCCGGTCCACGCGGTCCACGTCCCAACCGCCTTGCCCCGCGCCGCTCCCTCAAAGGTGGCGGCGACGATCGCCAGCGAACCCGGCACCAGCATCGCCCCGGCGACCCCCTGCAGCGCCCGGGCCGCGATCAGGAACTCGACCGTGGGCGCGACCGCGCAGAGCACCGAGCAGGCGCCGAACCCGACCAGGCCGGCGACGAACATCCGCCGCCGGCCGAGCTGATCGCCGAGCGAGCCGCCGACCAGGAGCAGCGAGACCAGGGTCAGCATGTAGGCCTCTACCACCCACTGCTGGCCCGCGAGGCCGGCGTCGAGCCCCTCGGCGATCGGGGGCAGCGCCACGTTGACCACGGTCGAGTCGAGGAAGACGACCGTCGAGCCGAGGATCGTCGCGACCAGCGTCAGGCGCTGTTGGCGCGTCACCCGGACGAGTCTAGGTCCCGCAGTTGCTCGGCCGGGGTGAAGAAGTTGCGGTAGGCCAGGGTCGTCGCCACCAGGGCGGCGATCGCGACGCTGCCGAGCAGCGCGTAGAGGAGGATCAGCTGCAGGCGGACGGCGTCGGTCGGGTTGGCGCCGGCGAGCAGCATGCCGACCATCGTGCCGGGGAAGAAGATCAGGCCGGTCGTCTTGGTCGAGTCGACGAGGGTGATCATGCCCGAGCGCAGGGCGCGGCGGACGGTCGGCCGCGCGGCTTCCTGCGCGGTGGCGCCAAGCGCCAGGGTCGCCTCGATCCGGGCGCGGGAGTCGGCCATCTCGTCGCCGAGGCGGTTGAGCGCCACCGCCGAGGCAGTCATCGCGTTGCCGATCACCATGCCGCCGACGGGGACGAGATAGCGCGGCGTCGCTTCGAAGATGCCGAGGGCGACGACGAGCCCGAGCGTCGAGGCGCCGGCGATCGCGAGGGCGACCAGCAGCGGCCAGAAGGCGTCGGGGACCTTCTTCGCCCGGCTGCGGGCGGTGAGCGCGCCGAAGACCACCATCACCGCCAGCAGGGCGAAGACGAGCCAGAGCGTGTCGGCCTCGAAGATCAGCTTGATCGCGTAGCCGATCGCGGTCAGCTGGACGAAGGAGCGCAGGGCGGCGATGCCGATGTCGCGCTCGAGGTCGGCCTTGCGCCAGAACGAGACGGCCGCGGCGAGGGCGACCAGGGCAAGACTCGCCGCGACCTGACCGGCCGAGACGTGGATCGAGGTGCTCATCCAAATACCTCCGTCAGGGGACCGGCTTTTGCCACCCGGCCCTCCTCGATCCGCACGACCCACTCGCCGAGGCGGCGCGCCTGCTCGGGGTCGTGGCTGACGAGGACGATCGAGATATCGAGCTCGTGCCGCAGCTGCACCAGGGTCGCCTCGATCGCGTCGCGCGTGCCGTGGTCGAGGGCCGAGGTCGGCTCGTCGAGCAGCAGCACCGCCGGCTCCTGGGCCAATGCCCGAGCGAGCATCGCTCGCTGCTGCTCGCCGACCGAGAGCTTGGCGACGTCGCGCTCGGCAAACCCAGGGTCGAGGCCGGCGAGGCGCAGGCAGCGAGCAGCGTCGGCGCGCTTCCCGGCCAACTCCGCCGCGTAAGCGACGTTCGACGCCACCGTTCCCTCGAGCAGCGCCGGCAACTGCGGCACCAGGGCCACCTGGCGGCGCAGGGACAGCGGATCGTAGGAATCGAGCGGGCGGCCGCGATAAGAGATCGTCCCGGCGTCGGGGTCGGCGAGCCGATCGAGCAGTCGCAGCAAGCTCGACTTGCCGGCGCCCGACGGCCCGACGATCGCCGTCGCCCCGACCGGGACCTCGGCGCTGACCGAGTCGAGGACCCGGCGCCCGCCGCGCATCAGGCTCACCTCCCGCAGCTCGAACAGCACGCCGCCATCATCCCAGGGGACGTGCCGGTGATTACCTGCCCATATGGACGGCTAACTACCGGCACGTCCGCAAGATGGCTGCCGCGCTCCCGGAGCGCTTGCGCCGATCGTGGGGCGACTGGAAGAATCGGGTAGGTGAACGCCGATGGCTAGAGCGATCTGGAGCGGCTCGATCAGCTTCGGGCTGCTCAACGTGCCCGTCAAGCTCTACAGCGCCGTGGCCCGGCGCGGGATCTCGCTGCGCGAGATCCGCGAGTCCGACAACGCCCGCATCCGCCACCGCCGGGTCGCCGAAGGCACCGACGAAGAGGTGCCTTACGAGAAGATCGTCAAGGCCTACGAGATCGCCAAAGACCGCTACATCCCGCTCTCCAAGGCGGAGCTGGAAGCGCTCGCCCCGGAGAAGAGCCGCGCGATCGAGGTGAAGGATTTCGTCGGCCTCGAGGAGATCGACCCGATCTACTTCGACAGCCCCTACTACCTCGGCCCGGCAGAGGGCGCCGCCCGCGCCTACTCGCTGCTGGCGCGGGCGATGGAGGAGTCGGGCAAGGTCGCGATCGCCCGCTTCGTCTTTCGCAACAAGGAGCACCTGGCGGCGATCCGTCCGGCCGACGGCGCGCTCACCCTGACCACGATGCGCTTCGCCGACGAGGTCGTCTCCCCCGACGAGCTCGAGGACGTGTTGCCCGAGGAGTCGCCGAAAGTCGCCAAGCGCGAGGTCGAGATGGCCGAGCAGCTGATCGAGTCGCTGACCCGCGAGTTCGACCCGACGGCCTACCGCGACGAGTACCGCGAGCAGCTGCTGGCGATGATCGAACGCAAGGCCGCGGGCGAGGAGATCGTCGCGGCCCCGACGGAGGAGCCGGCCCCGACCAAGGCTCCCGACCTGATGGCGGCGCTGGAGGAGAGCATCGCCGCGGTCAAGGGCAAGCGGGACGGCAAGACGGCCAAGCCGGCGGCGAAGAAGAAGCCCGCGACGAAGAAACCGGCCGCGAAGAAACGCGCCGGCTCGCGGGCCAAGGCCAAGAGCTCCAAATAGCCCGTGGCCAAGAGCCAGCAGGTCGAGGTCGACGGGCGTGAGCTGAAGCTCACCAACCTCGACAAGGTCCTCTACCCGAAGGCAGGCTTCACCAAGGGCGAGACGATCGACTACTACGCCAAGGTCGCGCCGGCGATGGTGCCGCACCTGCGCGGCCGGGCACTGACCCTGCGCCGCTTCCCCGAGGGCGTCGACGACAGCGAGGCCGCCTTCTTCGAGAAGCGCTGCCCCAAACACCGGCCCGACTGGGTGAAGACCGCTGCGGTCGTCGCCGGCCCGCGCGCCGGCGTGATCGACTTCTGCGTCTGCGAAGACCTGCCCACCCTGGTCTGGATGGCGCAGCTCGCCTCGATCGAGCTGCACCCCTCGCTCTCGCTGGCCGACGAGCCCGACCGGCCGACGGTGCTCGCCTTCGACCTCGACCCCGGCGCGCCGGCGAACGTGGTCGACTGCTGCCGCGTCGCGCTGCGCCTGCGCGAGCTCTTCGATCACTTCGACCTGCGGTGCTTCCCCAAGACCTCCGGCTCCAAGGGATTGCAGGTCTACGCTCCGCTCAACGACCCGGAGGTCACCTACGAGGCCGAAGACAGCGAGAGCCAGGGCACTAAACCGTTCGCCCGCGCGATCGCCCAGCTGCTCGAGAAGCAGACCCCCGACCTCGTCGTCTCGAAGATGAAGAAGGTCGAGCGCAAGGGCAAGGTCTTCGTCGACTGGTCCCAGAACCACCGCCGCAAGACGACGATCGCCGTCTACTCCCTGCGCGCCCGCGAGCGCCCCACCGTCTCGACCCCCGTGAGCTGGGAGGAGGTCGAAGCGACCATCGGCAACGAAGACCCAAGCTCACTCGCCTTCGAAGCCAGCGATGTCTTGCAGCGAATAGACCAGCACGGCGACCTCTTCGCCCCCGTGTTGGAGCTGAAGCAGAAGCTGCCCGAGCTATAGGCAGGTCATGTCCTGAGAAGGCCGGGTGGGGCGGGTCCGCCGGAC
>DASVFR010000034.1:0-35175 GCA_036379955.1 Solirubrobacterales bacterium | reverse complement strand
GAGGACCATCCAGCCCAGCCCGACGACCAGCGTGGTCGGGTTCAGGGCCATGACCACGAGCCAGGCGATGAAGGTGCCGAGCCCGCCCAGGACGGCACTGACCGGCACCTCGAAGCCGAAGGCGCGCACGTTCAGCGGCGGTTTCCACGGTCGCTCCGCCTCCGGCAGGGTCCGGCGCAGCTGGATCACCGCGACGTGGGCGATCGTGAACGAGAGCATCGCCCCGAACGAGTACATCGTCGCCAGGAAGTCGGTCTGCCCGGGTATCAGCGTCAGCATCGCGATCCCGGAGAAGACGAGGATCGCGATGTAGGGGGTGCGGTAGCGCGGGTGGACCTGGCGCAGCTTCTCGGGCAGCTGGCGGTGCTGGCCCATCGAGTAGGTGAGGCGGGAGACGCCGATCAGGCCGGCGTTGGTCGCGATCAGGAGGATCACCGCGGCGAGCACGCCGACGTAGAAGCGCAGCACTTCGGTCGGCCCGTGACTGAGGCCGAGGTTCTCGACGATGCCGAGGATCGGGTCGTTGGCGAACTCGGTGCCGAGCGCCGTCGTGTAATGACCGGCGGCGTCCTGGGTGACGGGCATCGCCGAGAGCGCGACGATCGGGATCAGCAAGTAGAGACCCAGCACGGCGACCACCGTGAGGCCGACGCTGCGCGGCACGGTGCGGGCCGCGTCGCGCGCCTCCTCGGCCATGTTGGAGATCGTCTCGATCCCGGTGTAGGCGATCATCCCGACCGCGATCCCGAGCGCGAAATCGCTCCAGGTGGGGGCGACGCCGAGGTGAACGTTGTCAATCAGGACCTGCGGGCTGAGCACGAGGAAGACGCCGATCCCGACCAGGACGACCTGGGTCGCGAGGTCGGCGACGGCGAGAATGAGGTTGAGCTTCGCCGACTCCTGCGAGCCGCGGATGTTGAGCAGCGCCAGCCCCACGATCAAGACGGCGCCGCCGATGATGTCCCCGGGCGCCTCGCCCAGCGGCGCCCAGAAGACGGCCAGGTAGTGGGGCACGAAGTAGGCCGAGATCGCGACCGTGATCACGTAGTTGAGCATCTGGCCCCAGGCCGCGATGAAGCTGACCAGCTCGTTGAAGGCGTGACGAGCGAAGCTCGAGGAGCCACCGGCCTCGGGGAACATCACCGTCGCCTCGGCGTAGGTGGCCGCTGTCGCGGCGAAGATCAGGCCGGAGATGATGAAGGCGATCGGCGTCAGGCCGAGGGCGAAGGCCGCCGTGACGCCCAGCGCGTAGTAGATGCTCGAGCCGACGTTGCCGTAGGCGGCGGCGAAGAGCCCGCCGACCCCGTGGACGCGGCTCAACGACTCGTCACGAGGAATCCGGCGTGCCATCCAGCCCGAATATACGGACGCCAGCGGTGCCCGCCGCCGCCGCCTCGCAGCGGCCACAGCGACTCGCTCGAGACCTAGGTCGAAGAGCCCATAAAGCGCTGGGTGCTTGCACCAGCCGCTATGCAGCGCTAAAGTTTCATCCAGGTGTATTGATTCACACTTGAACGGCCCCGGGTGCATTCCGGGGCCGTTTTCTTTTTGCGGCTCGCTACTTCTGACGATCGATCAGCCTGGAAACAAGCGCCAACAGCGCTCGCAACAAGCCGGCGTTGGCCAGAAGCACAGCCGCCGTGTAGTAATTCACGACTGCCTAAGGATCCAGCCACCCGGATTCGCCCCCACCGGATAGGCCGAAAGCCCTCACGAAGCTACGCCAAGAGGAGCCTTCCGAGCATCATCCAAGCAATCGCAGCTACTTGAGCTAAGCCCTGAGAAGAGGGGCCGGGTGTCCCTCTCAAAAACACTCAAGCGCGGCGCAGCCGCGCGTTTTTGGGAGGGGCACCCGGCCCCTCCCACACGCTCAGCCTAGAAATGAACGATCGGGATGATCAGGATCGCAACGATGTTGGCGACCTTGATCATCGGATTGATCGCCGGCCCCGCCGTGTCCTTGTAAGGATCGCCGACGGTGTCGCCGGTCACCGAGGCGGCGTGGGCTTCGGAGCCCTTGCCGCCGTGGGCACCGTCCTCGATCAGCTTCTTCGCGTTGTCCCAGGCGCCGCCGCCGGCGGTCATCGAGACCGCGGCGAAGAGGCCGACGACGATGACGCCGATCAGCAGGCCGCCGAGCGCGTCGACGCTGAGCAGGCCGACGATCACCGGCACCACGATCGGGATCAGCGAGGGCAGGATCATCTCCTTCTGCGCCGCGGCGGTGACGATGCCGACCGTCTTGGCGTAGTCGGGTTTTTCGGTGCCCTCCATGATCCCGGGGTGCTCGCGGAACTGCTCGCGAACCTGTTCGACCACCTCGCCGCCGGCGCGCCCGACGGCCTCGATCGCGAAGGCGGCGAAGAGATAGACCATCATGCCGCCGATGATCAGCCCGATCAGCACCGCCGGGGTGGTCAGGTGGAAGAGGCTGTTGAGGTCGAACCCGGCCGGCGCCTCGTCCCCGAGTTCGCTCTTGAAGGCGGAGAACAGCACCAGCGCCGCCAGCGCGGCGGAGCCGATCGCGTAGCCCTTGGTCACCGCCTTGGTCGTGTTGCCGACCGCGTCGAGCGGGTCGGTTACGTTGCGGACGTCCTCCGGCAAGTCGGCCATCTCGGCGATGCCGCCGGCGTTGTCGGTGATCGGCCCGAAGGCGTCGAGGGCGACGATCAGCCCGCAGAGCGAGAGCTGACCCATCACCGCGATGCCGATGCCGTAGATGCCGGCCAGCTCGTTGGCGCCGAGAATCGCCAGCGCGATCACCAGCGCCGGAGCGGCGGTCGACTGGAAGCCCTGGGCGAGCCCCTGGATGATGTTCGTCGCGTGCCCCGTCTCCGAAGCCTGGGCGATCGTCTTCACCGGGCGGAAGCGGGTCGACGTATAAAATTCGGTAATCACGAAGAGGAAGGCGGTCACCGCTACCCCGATCACGGCGCAGAGCCAGAGGTCGGTGGTGCTGACCGCGTCGGCGGCGGCGCTCAGCCCAAGCCGCACCGGTTCGTCCATCAGCCACTTGGTAATCGGGTAGAAGGCTGCGATCGAGAGGATCCCGGAGATGATCAGGCCCTGGTATAGCGCCCCCTCGACCCGGTCGGATTTGGTCCGCACCGAGAGCGCCCCGATGATCGAGGCGATGATCGCGACCGCGCCGATCACCAGCGGGTAGATCGCGACCTCGCGCGAGAACTCGCCGCCGGCGCCGGTGAAGGTGAGGACGCCGAGCAGCATCACGGCGACCGAGGTGACGGCGTAGGTCTCAAACAGGTCGGCCGCCATGCCGGCACAGTCGCCGACGTTGTCGCCGACGTTGTCGGCGATCACGGCCGGGTTGCGGGGATCGTCCTCGGGGATCCCGGCCTCGACCTTGCCGACCAGGTCGGCGCCGACGTCGGCCGCCTTGGTGAAGATGCCGCCGCCGAGACGGGCGAAGACGGAGATCAACGAGCCGCCGAAGCCGAGTCCGATCAGCGCGTCAACCGCCTCCTTGTCGGAGCTGCCGGTAAGGACGAGGATGCCGAAGTAGCCGGCGACGCCGAACAGCGCCAGACCGACGACGAGCAGGCCGGTGACCGAGCCGCCCTTGAAGGCGACGTCGAGCGCCGGCGGCACGCCGCCGCGGGCCGCCTCGGCGACGCGCGAGTTGGCCCGTACCGAGAGGTTCATCCCGATGAAGCCGGCCGCGCCGGAGAGGATGCCGCCGAGGATGAACCCGATCGCCGTCTCGTAGCCCTGCAGGATCCAGAGCACGATCGCGATCGGCACCGCGACCGCGGCGATGATCGTGTACTGGCGGTTGAGGTAGGCCTTGGCGCCTTCCTGCACCGCGCCCGAGATTTCCTGCATGCGCTCGTTGCCCGGCGACTTCGAGAGCAGGCGCTGTGTGATGACGATTCCGTACAGCACCGCCGCGCCCGCGCATACGAGCGCGATGACGACTCCGTATTCGGTCAGAAAGCTGGTCAAGTTCGATTCCTCCGGCGTGGTTTAAGCGGCGCGGGAGTCTATCTACGCGCGCCGACATCGGCGGTGTAGGTGCGTTTCGTCTCTGCCACGGCGTCTCTATATATGTCTTCGATCGAGATTCCCGCGTCGAGCGCCTCGCGAGCGCGCTGGGCGCCGTTGCGATCCGGGAGCCCGACCTCGATGCCGAGCTGGGCGCGGGCGGGCTCGTTCCAGGCGAGCAGCGCCTCGAGCGCGGCCACCGCCTCGATCTCGGCGCCGCGGCGGAAATCGATCTGACGGCCGCTCATCCCGTGGCGTATCGCGCGCCAAAGGTTCTCCTCGACCTCGCGGTCGGAGAGCAGCCGCTCGCCGCCACCGTAGCCGCGCTCGTCGTACTCGACAGCGGCCTGAGCAATCGAGGCGGCGATCAACCCGGCCAGCGCGAAGGACTCCTCGCCCCGGGTCTGGGCATCGCAGATCCGCACCTCGACCGTGCCGAAGGCGTGGTGCGGGCGCACGCTCCACCAAAGCTGCGTCGACTCGACCACCGAGCCGACCCGCTCGAGGGTGCTGACGAACTCGGCGTATCCGGACCAGTCGAGGAAGGGGCTGGGCACGCCGCAGCGCGGGAAGGTACGGGTGAAGATCTCGGTTCGCACGGTGTGTAGACCGCTGTCGCGGCGGTCGAGGAAGGGTGAGTTGGCAGAGGTCGCGAGCAGCAGCGGCAGCAGCTCCCGCAGCCGATCGCAGACGGCGATCGCCCGGTCGGCACCGCGCACGCCCATGTGCACGTGCAGGCTCCAGGTGTTGTTGCGTTGGGCGACCCAGCCGAGTTCGTGTCGCAGCCGGTTGTAGTGGGGGGTATCGATGATCCGCTGGTCGAGATAGCTGGCCCAGGGATGGGTTCCCATGGCGCCCAGGGCCAGCCCCATCCGCTCGACCAGCTCGAAGAGGCGGATGCGCCGCTCGCGCTGCCGCGCCATCGCCTCGGCGAAGGTCTCGGCCCGGCCCGAGCGGATCTCGATCTCCGAGGCGATCAGCTCGCCGGCGGCCGAGTCCGCCAGCAGCTCGTCCTCCCGGCAGGCGGCGTAGACGTCCTCGAAGCGGTGCTCCAGCTCCAGCGTCGCGGGGTCGAGGATGGCGAACTCCTCCTCGAGGCCGACGGTGAAGTCGGTCGAGGACTCGAACGTCTCCCGAGCGCGGTCGAGGTCGAGGGGCAAGGGCGGTCCTCAGGTCAGGTAGAAGTAGAGCGCGTAGAGCAGGTCGACAGCGGGACTGGAGGTGTGCACCGTCACCTCGGGCGGCACCTGCAGCAGCTGCTCGGAGTAGTTGAAGATGATCTTCACCCCGGCCTCCACCAGCCGATCAGCGACGCCCTGGGCGGCTGCTGCGGGCACGGCGAGGACGCCGACGACTATCTCCTGCTCGGCGACGACCGACTCGAGCTCGCTGAAGTCGCGCACCCGCAGGTCGCCGACCTGGGTGCCGACGACGTCGCTGTCGACGTCGAACATGGCGACGACCTGGAAGCCGTGGTCGGCGAAGATATCCGAGCTGGCAATCGCCTGTCCCAGGTTGCCGGCGCCGAAGAGGGCGATGTTGTGCTGGCCCGAGGTGCGGAGGATCTTGCGAACCTGCGAAACCAGCGACTCGACGTTGTAGCCAACCCCGCGCTTCCCGAACTTGCCGAAGCCGGAGAGGTCGCGCCGAATTTGAGTCGGGTTGATGTGGGTGTACTCGGAGAGTTCCTGGGAGGAGATCGTCTCGCGACCCATCTTGCGAGCCTGGGTGAGGACCTGCAGGTAGCGAGAGAGTCGCGCGGCCACACCGAGTGAGAGGCGCTCGCCCTCGCCGATGAGCCCCTCGGGGGCGCCCTGCTCTTCGATCAGCGGGTTCACGCCTGCACAGTATCGAGCCTCGCCCGCGTCGCCGCCTCGTCGAGCACCAGTTCGGAGATCACCTCGCCGTCGATCTCCACTACTGGAATCTTCTCCAGCATTTGCCGGAGGAGCATCTCCTCGCTCTCGATGTCGACCTCGTGCAGCTCGAACCGGTAGCCCTCCCCGTGCAGCGCGACCAGCGCCTCGATCGCCTCCTCGCACAGATGACACCCCGGCCGCATGTAGACGGTGACGACGGGCATGCTCAAGGCCGACGGGCCGAAAAACGCACTATACGAGCGCTTTTCGGCCCGTCGGCCGCTCGCGTGCGGTGGGGAAGGCGTCGTAGGCGAGGTAGTCGGGATAGGGGACCGGGGTGGCGAAGCGGGCGGCGGAGCCGATCATCGCGGCATTGTCGGTGCAGAGCGCAAGCGGGACGAGCTTGAGGCCGACGCCACGGCGTTCGCAAAGCTCGCGGACCGCCTCGCGCAGCGGCCCGTTGGCAGCGACCCCGCCGCCGAGGGCGACCGCCCCCCACCCCCCTCGCTTCAGCGCTCGCTCCAGCTTGGCGACCAGCTGGCCGACGGCGGCGGCCTGGAAGCTGGCGGCGAGATCGGCACGGCGCCTGGCCACGCCGTCGGCACCGAGGTCCCGGCAGAGGTAGGCGAGCGCCGTCTTCAAGCCGCTGAAACTGAAGTCGAGGCCGGGGTCGTTGCGCATCGCCACCGGCATCTCGAAGACCTCCGGATCGCCTCCCTCGGCCAGCTCCTGCAGCGCCGGGCCGCCGGGGTAGCCGAGGCCGAGCAGGCGGGCGACCTTGTCGAAGGCCTCACCGGCCGCGTCATCGAGCGTCTGGCCGAGCACCTCGTGGCCGGCGTGGTCGCGCACCGCGGCCAGCAGGGTATGACCGCCGCTGGCCACCAGGCAAAGAAAGGGCGGCTCCAACGGCTCGGGCTCGAGGAAGTTGGCGGCGACGTGTCCCTGCAGATGATCGACCGGGATCAACGGTAGGCGACGCGGGGCGGCGATCGCCTTTGCCGCGCTGACCCCGACGAGCAGCGCCCCGATCAGGCCGGGCCCGGCGGTGACCGCCACGGATTCGACGTCGTCGAGGCTGGCGCCGGCCTCGGCCAGGGCCGCCTCGACCACCGGCGCGACCAGCTCGAGATGGTGGCGCGAGGCGACCTCGGGCACGACGCCGCCGAACTGGGCATGGGCGGCCGCCTGCGAGGAGATCACGCTGGAGCGAATCTCGGCGCCCGCGAGGACGGCCGCGCAGGTGTCGTCGCACGACGTCTCGAGCGCAAGGATCAACCCTCCGTCAAGGTGCAACGTTTTCTCCACGCAATAGGGGTACTACGCGTTGCACCCTCAGTCCAGCCACATGATCAGAGCGTCCTCGCCGTTGTCCTGGTAGTAGCGAGGCCGCACGCCGGCCGAGCGGAAACCGAGCCGTTCGTACATCGCGATCGCCGGCCGGTTGGAGACCCTGACCTCGAGCGTGAAGGGCAAGCGGCCGCTGCCCTCCTCGAGCAGCTGTTCGATCAAGCCGCGGGCGACGCCTCCGCGGCGACGCTCCGGCGCCACCGCGACGTTCATCAGGTGCCAGACCTGGTCGTAGCGCGAGCAGACGAGGTAGCCGAGGACCTCTTCGCCCTCGCTCGCCGCGAGGCAGATCCCCGACGGCTTGGAGAGCTCGAGCACGAACATCGCCAACGACCACGGCGTCGGGAATGAGCGGCGCTCGATCGAGAGCACCGCAGGCAGGTCGCTGTAGGCGAGCCGCCTGATCGCGACTCCCCCGATCGCCTCACTCGCCTGTCCGCTCATCGTCTCGCTCACGCCATCTCTGGGCATCGGGGACCCTCAGGTAGATCGGGGCAAGGCCGTCCCCGTCGCCGGCGACCGCCGCAAGGGCGCAGACGTGGCGCGCGGCGACCCGGTGGACGGGGTCTTCGTCGTCGGGAACGTCGACGCCCCGACTCGCCAGCTCATCTCGAAATCGTACCGCCCCCGACCCGGCCGCCCGAGGCGGTACGGGTAGCTCCGCGAGGCGCTGGCCGAGGACCTCCGGGGGCAAGACGAGCGGCTCCCAGAGCCGCTCGCCGGAGTCCGTGTACAGCGCCGCAAAGACCTCGCCGCGGCGGGCGTCGAGCACTGCTAGGTGCGGCACTTCAGTCGTCGAGGACTCCGCCAGCGCCCGGCCGAGCGCATCGAGCGTGCAGACCCCGCTGACGGGCAGACTCGCGCTCAGAGCCAGGCCGCGCGCGGTCGCCAACCCAATCCGGATGCCGACGAAGGAACCGGGGCCGCGGCCGACCGCTATCGCCCCCACCTCGCCCCAGCCGCCTGCCGCCGCGACGGCGCGCTCGACCTCGCCGAGCAGCGCCGTCGAGTGACGGGGGCTGCCGTCGCCGCCGAGCCCGAGCCGCTCTTCGTAGAGGACCTCACCGCCGCGCGTGGCGCAGACGGCGGTGTCGGCGGTCGCCGTGTCGAAGCCGACGACCGCACCCTCGCTTTCGCCGCGCTCAGTCAGTGACCCTGAAGAGGGAGGCGCCGACGCGCTTGCCTTCTACGAACCAGGTGACCTTGTGCAGGCCAGGGATGTTGGACGTGATCTTGTTGACGTACAGCGTGCCCTGTTTCGCCGGCTGGGCTTTGGCGCAGATGTTTTTCCCGGTTGGGAACTTGACGCAGATGCTGTAGTTGACGTCGCCGTTGAGGCTCTTGAAGAAGGCCCCCTTCTTGCTCTTCTTCGGGCACTTGTGGGCGGGCTTCGCATTCTGCGAGATGCCGCACCCCACGTAGTGCTTGTAGGCGACCGCTCCGGCCGACGCCGGCACCGCGCTCGCCAGCGCCGCCACGACCAGCAGCGCAAGCACAAGCCTCTTCGTTCCCCTCATCGGGCCTTCCTCCAGTCCACGGTTTCGATTCGCCGATGCTACAGACACGTGTCCACGAAACACGGCTACTCGGGGACCGTTGCGGCGGGGAGCTCGACCTCGCGACGATCGCCGCCGGCGTGGGCGAGGCGGACCGCGACGACGCGGCGGTCGGCGAGCTCCGGCGTGGCCAAGTCGGGCCACTCGACGAAGGAGATCGCGTCAAGAGCGAGATAGTCGTCGAGCAGGGCCGGGTCCTCATCGGCAAGGCCTTCCAGGCGATAGAGATCCAGGTGGGACACGGGCGCTCGTCCTCCCTCGTAACGCTGGCCGATCGTGAAGGTCGGCGACGTAACCGGGCCCTCAACGCCGAGCGCCCGGCAGGCACCGCGGATCAGGGTCGTCTTGCCGGCGCCGACTTCGCCGCTGACGACGACGACGTCGCCGGGCGCGAGGCGGGCGGCAAGCTCAGCGCCGAGCGCTTCGGTCTCCGCCGCGGAGCCGGTCAGCGCTGGGCGGCTCACCCGAAGAAGTCGAGCTGGTCGGCGGAGGGCTCGGGCGGCGGCGCGGCTGCCTCGTCCTCATCGAGCGGCTCTTCGGCGGCGACCGGCGGGCCCATCGCCAGCAGCTCGGGCAGGGTGGCGAAGTCCTCGCGCAGGGTCTCCTTGACCGCTGGGGTGCGCAGCGCCGCGGCCGGGTGAAAGAGAGGCAGGAGGAAGACGGTGCGCCCCCCCAGCTCGTGCACCTGGGGGGCGCCCCGCACGCGGGTGATCCCGGCCGGGTTGCCGGTCAAGAGCTTGGTCGCGAAGTTGCCCAGGGTGCAGATCACGGTCGGCTCGATCAGACGGATCTGCTCGAAGAGGTACGGCTTGCAGGCCTCGATCTCCAGCGGCTGGGGGTCGCGGTTGCCCGGCGGGCGGCTCTTCAGCACGTTGGCGATGAAGACCTCCTCGCGCGCGAGCCCGATTCCCTCCAGCATCTGGTTGAGCAGCTGCCCGGCGCGGCCGACGAAGGGCAGCCCCTGACGATCCTCGTCGGCGCCCGGCGCCTCGCCGACGAACATCAGGTCGGCGTCGGCGTCGCCGGCGCCGAAGACGGCCTTGGTGCGAGTCTCGTGCAAGGGGCAGCGAATGCAGGCCTGGACCTCCTTATAGAGAGCGACCAGCTGCTCGCGTCGCTCCTCGGCGCTCGCCATCAGAGCTCCCCCGCGGACCGCTTGCGCTTCGTCGCGGCCAGGCGCTCGCCGCGAGCGGATTCGCGCTCGCGACGGCGCGATTCGCCGGAGCGGACCCCGGCGCCGCGTGGCTGACGCCCCGGTGGCGAAACGGGCGAGAGCAGCCGCCGCGTGCGCTCGCTGGCGCAGGCAGGGCAGGAGACACTGCGAGCGTCGCTCGACACCAGCTCCTCGAACCGACCGCCGCACTCCTCGCACTCGAACTCGTAGACGGGCACCGGCTCGAATCGTAGTGCGGCCGTCGACCGCTGCGCGGGCACGGGTATTTTCGGCCCAGCGCTATTCGCGCGCAGCGTAAACCGCGGTTGGACTGGTGGGTTTGTAGGTCGCCGACCAGGTGGCTTCTTTCGGACATTTCATGAAGCCTTCTTTTTCGCTCAATTTCATTGCCACGTTCGTCGCGACCACGATCGCGGGGTTGCCGCCCTGCACCGACAACGAGGGCTCGGCGCTGAACACGCAGGCGAGCGCGCCTCCCGCGCAGGACACGGTCGCCCCAGGCGTCCCTTTCCCTCCGCCCTGGACCAGGGCCGTGCCGTTCGAGCCGGACGTGTACTGGAGTTCAGTGTCGTAGGGGAGATTGACCGCTTCGACCGTGCAGCTGCCGCCCAGGGTCAGTTCGCAACCTTCGAAGCTCAGAGCCGTGATCGACCCTTTCTCAGGCGTCGTCGCCCCGCCTTTGGCCGTGCCTTTGAACGTGACGTTCGACGTATTGCAGGTCACGTCTTCACCGCTCGTGACGAGCGCCGGTTTTTCCGCTTCCACTTTGATTTCCTGTTCGGCGGGATAGGTTTCGCCCGCCGGACAGACGCCGCCCGTCGGTGTGACCTTGCACAGCACCGACGTCGGGCCGGTTTCCTTGGCGACGTAGATCGCCGTCGGGGCGGTCATGCTGAAGGTCGCCGAGCCGAGGGTGATTTCCGCCGGACATTCGCCGCTTAGATTGGCGACGAGATGGAGGTCTTCTTTCGCAATCACGGCTTTGGCCGATGCACCCCCTTCGAGGTCGATCAGCGGTTCGCGCGTGCCGTATTCGCATTCCGAGAGCAACCCGACGCCGCAGAAGACGAACAGCTTGGGTTCGGCTTCTTCTTTCGCACCGGTGACGGCGAGGAAGCCACTCGAGCCGGTCGCGTAGAGGAGCTGCGTCGTATAGGGAAGAGCGTGCGCTTCGACCGAGCATTTTTTGCTTTTCGCCGAGCTGCAGCTGTTGGTCCCCCCATAGGAGAACACCGATACCGCGCCGGTGGCACGTTCGGAGCTGCTGCCGGTGGTGCTGCCTTCGAGGGTCAGGGAGAATTTTTTGCAAGTGACGGTTTCGCCGCTCCCGGAGAAAGTCAGGCTTTCCGTTTCCCCTTCGAATTTCTGTTTGGCTGCGTACAGCTCCGAGCTGGGACAGAACCCGGGGGTCGTCCCGACCTTGCAGAGGGACGAGCCCGTCGGAGACGGAGATTCTGAAGATTCCTCGGCGAAGTAGACCTGCTGCGGTTCGAGCGACTGATACGTGGCTTTCGACCATGTCGTCGTTTTGGGACACGTCGTATAGCCTTCGTACGCTACGGATTTCAGCGCCTGTTCGCTGACGGGCGCGGACGACGGATTGCCACCAGTGACGGAGAATGTCGTCGGCTTGAATTCGTAGGCGCATTTGATCAGGATGCTGCATTGGATCGCGAGGATCGGGGTTTCCGCCCCTTCGAGCGAAAGCGTGCCATTTACGCCTTCGGTACGTGTGTATTTCGCTTTTTCGGGTTGCACAAGCGTCACGACCACGCAAGGGGATTTTCCGAGCAGGCATTCGGCGAAGACAATGGACTGCGGCTGTCCGATCACGGATTCTCCCGGCCCACCTTCGCTCTGCAGTTCGACTTTGATTTCAGCGCGGCCGCAGCTGATCGTGCCGCTGGAGGTCGTGAACACCGGCGGCACGGCTTTGGCCACCACGCGACTGTAGGAGCCCGCCGTGTATTCCTTGCCGGCTGGACACAGCCCGGACGTTTCCGCCCGGCAGAGAACGGTCGCCGAAGCGGTGCCGGGCGCGCCAAGCGCAAGGACGACGAGACCGATGACGATGGCGCCGCAGAAGTGTCTCGCGATTCCCACGCTCGCATCTTTACTACGACAGAACAATCAGTCAAGAGTTTTCAATCAATCGTCTAGGCGAGGTGGCCGGCACATCCCGCCGGCAACGACGCGGGTCAGGCACGCCCGCGCAGCACGTCTTCGATCGCTTCGTCGAACGCCGCCGATTCGGTTAGCGAGAAGTTGAGCAGAGGCCTGCCCGGACCGCCGGTCGGCCCGACGAAGAACGCCGGGGTGAAGGGCCGGAGGGGACGCAGCCCGTATTCGCGACCCAGTCGCACGTCTGCCCGAACCTTCTGGGCAAGGCCCTTGTGGTGCCAGGCCGTCACCCACTTGCGGAGATCGAGGCCCCGCACGTCTTCGGCCATGGCCTCGAGAAAATGTGCGATCGCATAACGGGTGAACTCCGGTCCTTGCCGGTGGTAGAAGAAATCGATGTACTGCCAGAGCTTGCCCTGGGCCCCCGCCGCCAGCGCTGCCGCCTGCTGGCGCCTGAAGATGTCGGGCCAGACCGTCTCCGCCGGAAAGCCGTGGTAGACGATTCGCAGCTTGCCATCGCGAACCCAACGACGGATGAGGAACGGCAGCGCACCGAGCGTGAACTGACGCGCTTCCAAGCACTCCAAGTCGGCGAAGAAGTGCATGGTCACCGGAGCGTCCGGCTTGCCCAGCGCCCTGCCGTGCTGTGGGATTCCGGCGAAGAGCGCCTCGATCCTGCGCGACGCGGCGGCCTCTTCGGCTTGCGGGGAGGGGGCGCCGAGAGCGGGGCGTCCCGCGCTCGAAAGTGGCTCCGAGCGGGATGACGAGTCGCTCGTCGCGATCAGGAGAGTCATCACAGCGAGCGCCAACCCCACCTGCGCCATTCCCCGGATTCCCGACCTGAATACTTGCATTTCTCTGACCATAGCGCCATACTGGCCAGATGGCCAGTATGGCGGGAGGCTTAGCTGGGTTCCCTGGGAGCGTCGGGCTCTTATGAGCTCCCGTCGGCAAGCACTGGCGGCGCTGAGCGCCCTCCTCGCCGCCTCGGCCCTCCTCCTCGCCGCCTACGCGCAGGCCTGCACCGAAGAATCGCACCTGCCGACCAAAGAAGAACAGCTCGACGAATGCAACGACGCCCTGGTCCCGCTCCTCAAGTGCGAATTCGCCGACCCCGTCAACGCCGCCACCGGCAATCTCACCGAGAAGCAGGTCGACCTCCCCGCCCTCGGCGGCCGCGGCCCCGCCCTTGGCGTCACCCGTTCCTACAACTCCCAGCTCGCCGCCGTCCAGAAAGCCTCGGGTCCCTTCGGCTACGGCTGGACCGGCCCCTACAGCGCCAGCCTGGAAATCAACAAAGAAGCCGAAACCGCGACCGTGCGCCAAGATGGCGGCGCCACTGCCGTCTTCTACAAGAAAGCCGGCGTCTACTCGCCGCCGGCCTGGAACATCTCCAGCCTCAAAGAATCGGGCGAAAGCTGGATCTTCACGCTGCCGAGCCAGGCAGCGCTCGAATTCAACAAATCCGGGCAGCTGGTCAAACAGACCGACAGCCACGGCAACGCGATCACGCTTACCTACAAAGAAGGCAACCTGGAAACGCTCAAAAGCGCGGCGGGGCGCACCCTGACCTTCAAATTCAAAGAAGGCCACGTGGAAAGCGTCAAAGACCCGCTCGGGCACGAAGTCAAATACGCCTACGAATCGGGCAACCTGACCAAAGTCACGCTGCCCGGCGAAGCCGAACCCAACTGGACCTTCGTCTACAACGCCGAACACGAGCTGACCAAAGCCACCGACGGCCGCGGCAACACGACGACGACCGAATACGACGAAAAACAGCGGGTTAAATCGCAGACCGACCCCTTGGAACGCAAAACCAGCTTCGAATACAAAGAAACCAAAGGCATCAAGGAAACGACGATCACGCTGCCAAACGGCTCCAAAACGCTGCAGAAGTACAACGAATTCGGCGAGCCGACCGAAGAAACGAAAGCCCTTGGCACCGAACTGGCGCAGACGACCAAATACAAATACGACACCGCCTACCAGCTGACCGAAGTAACCGACCCCAATGGCCACGCGACCAAATACGGCTACAAAGCAGGCGACAGGATCTCGGCAAAGGACGCCAACGAAAACGAAACCAAATGGGTCTACAACTCGACCCACGACGTGATCGAAGAAACGACGCCCAAGGGCGAGACGACGACGATCACGCGCAACAAAGCCGGCGACCCCGAAGCGATCAAACGCCCGGCACCGGAATCGAAAACCCAGGAAACCAAATTCAAATGGGCCGCCAACGGCGACCTGGAAGAAGTCACCGACCCACTCGGGCACACGACCAAATACGCCTACGACAAATACGGAGATCGCGAAGCGCAAACCAACGCCGAAGGCGACAAAACGACCTGGGGCTATGACGAAGACGGGCACGTGACCTCAACGGTCAGCCCGCGCGGAAACGAAGAAGGCGCCAAAGCCTCGGAATTCGAAGCCAAAACCAAACGCGACGCTCAGGGGCGCCCGGAAGTCATCACCGACCCGCTCGGACACGAAGCGAAATACGCCTACGACGCCGCCGGCAACCTCAAAGAACTGATCAACCCCAACGGCCACGCGACCACCTACGTCTACGACAAAGCCAATCAGCGCACCGAAGTCAAAGCCGCCAACGGCGACGTCGCCAAAGTGGCCTACGACTCAGAAGGCAACGTCGAAAGCAAAACCGACGGCAACGGCCACACGACCAAATACGTCCACAACAGCCTCAACCAGCTGACCGAAACGATCGACCCGCTGGAACGCAAAACGACGCGCAAATACGACGCCGCCGGCAACCTCAAAGAACTTAAAGACCCCGAAGGCCGCACGACGACCTACAGCTACGACGCCGGCGACCGACTGAAAGAAGTCAAATACACAGAAGAAGCGACCAAACCGGTGACCTACGTCTACGGCAAAGACGGCGAAGTCACCGAAATGAAAGACGGCACGGGGACGACGAAAAGCAAATACGACGAACTGGACCGCCTGATCGAAGTCGAAAACGGCAACAAAGAAGTCGTCAAATACAAGTACGACCTCGGCGAAGAGATCACCGAAGTCGTCTATCCCAACTCGAGCGCGGTCACCCGCAGCTTCGACAACGCCGGGCGCCTGAAAGCCGTCAAAGACTGGCTCGGCAACGAAACCACCTTCTCCTACAACCGCGACTCGCTGCCCAACGGCACGACCTTCCCCAACGGCACGACCAACAAAGACAGCTACGAATACAACCCCGCCGACCAGCTCGCCAAAACGACGATGGCAAAGGGCGAAGAAACGCTGGCCTCGATCGGCTATGAACGAGACAGCGCAGGACAGCTGAAAGCAGCCACCCAGAAAGGCCTGCCCGGCATCGAAAAACCAGAATACGGCTACGACACCCGCGAGCGGATGACCTCCGGCGCCGGCGGCTCCTTCAAATACGACCCCGCCAACAACCCGACCGAAGTAGCCGGCACGCCGCAGAAATTCGACGAAGCCAACGAGCTCACGGAAGCGGGGACGACCAAATACGCCTACGACAAACTGGGCGAGCGCACCGAAACAAAACCGGCCTCAGGCCCGGCGACCAAATACGGCTACGACCAGGCTGGCAACCTGATCTCGGTCAACCGCACGGCGGAAGGCGAAGTCTCGAAAATCGAAGACGCCTACGCCTACGACGGCAACGGCCTGCGCGCCTCTCAGAAAATCTCAGGCGCCAAAGCGCAGCTGACCTGGGACACCTCGAGCGATCTTCCCCTGCTGCTCTACGACGGCACCAACTACTACCTCTACGGCCCCGACGGCACGCCCTTCGAGCAGATCGCCGGCTCCACGCCGACCTACCTGCACCACGACCAGCAGGGCTCCACGCGCCTGCTGACCGACTCAGAAGGCAAAGCCAAAGGCTCCTACACCTACACCCCCTACGGGGCGATCGAAGGCCACGAAGGCTCGGCCTCCACCCCGCTCGGCTACGGCGGGCAGCTCCGCAACGACAGCACCGGGCTGATCTACCTTCGAGCGAGGACTTATGACCCCGAAACGGCGCAGTTCATGAGCGTGGATCCGTTGGTGGCGGGAACTGGTGCACCATACTTCTACGCGGGTAACAGCCCAACCAACCGGAACGATCCAAAGGGAGAATGCGAATGTCAGATTGGAGGAAAGGGACAAACAGTTCCTCCGGGACCAGGTGCCACCCTTGGTACTCCGTTTGTTGCACCACCAGGTGGCTGGGATAATCCTCCCGCTGTACCAAGACGCGAGGATCAACCCCCTGCGGGGTGTCCGGGCCCTGGTTCACACTTTGTTTGGGTCCCTTCAGTCGATGATGATCTTACTAACGGTCAATGGCTCGAGGTAGATTGTCCAGATGAGACAATTTGGTTCCCGAGTGGCACGGAGGGTCCCCCGGGCTCATTCTTTACTTGGCTACTCATCACGGAACGAGTTGTGGCAAATTGCCCAGATGGAAAGCAGAGGGTTGGGTATAGGCGCTCTTATCGGAAAGTCTTCTATAAGCCGCCACGCATTCTCCCACCAGGAGGAGTACCAAATGGACCAGGTGCTACCCCGCCCCCTCGATCTCCCTAAGTCAATCAAAACCGCCTCTCGCTAGACCGGCCATGCATGCGCTCACCATTCTTGTTGTCAGAGGCTCTAAGACCTCTCAGTTCGTAGAATTGCGATCTCGCACTTAAGCAGGCTGGTTCGCTCGACGATCTCGGGATCCTCAGTCCAAGCGGTGCAGTCAAGCGTTCGGCCGTTGCGATGCAGGATGCGTCGGCGAAAGGAGGGCTACTCGTGGCCTTGACCCTGGCGGCTGCGCTCACCAGCCCCCAGTCGGGTCGACGACCTGCAACTCTCGCCGTGCTCGGTCGATCAAAAAGCCCGCACCGTGCACTCTTTTTAGACAAAAATATTTGATGATACATAACACACGTGGTATAGACAAACGCTGATCGTCCCGTGCTCTAGCGGGACGGCGACGGATAGAGGGAGTGAGAGAGATGCGAAGGGTGCTCTGCACGGGAGGCGCCGTTCTCGGCGCGTTGTGCTGTCTGCTGGTGCTCGCGGGCGCCTCGGCTTCGGCCAGCACGCTGTGCTCGAGCAACACGAGCCCATGCGCGGGGACGGAAATCAAATCGAACACCGAACTGAAAGCCACGGCGGGAACCGTGACGTTCGCCTCGAGCATCGGCACCGTCAGCTGCGAAACCTCGACCCTCAAAGGCGAAACGACGACCAACGGCGGCGTGGGAGAAGTGGTCAAAGCATCGTTCTCCAGCCTCACCTTCGAAGGCAACTGCCACTTCGCGAAAACGGCCTGCACCGTGACGACGGTCAGCCTGCCCACGGGCCCGAGCTTCAGCGGCGAAGGGGGCAATGGCACGCTGAGCTTAGGCAAAGGCGGCGAACTAACGATCAAATGCGGCGTCCTCTTCAATTGCACCTATTCGCTAGCGGTCGAATTCACGCTGACGGGTGGGGGCCCGGCCATCGCCGCCGTCTTCGAAAAAGAACTGTCCAAAATCAGCGGGCCTCTCTGCCCAAAAACGACGGTTTGGACCGTCCAGTATGAATTCCTAACTCCCAAACCGCTCTACCTAGTCGCCCTGCCCGCCGTGCCTGCCGTCTATGAAGCCGAAGAAAGCGCCGGCGGCGGATGCAATCCCGGCTTAGGCCGAACCTGCACACCCCCCTCCAGCGGGTCCCCCTCAGGCGGGGGATGCAACTCCGGGCCGGGGACGGGCTGCGCCGCCAAGGGGGCGCTGGGGTGCAACCCCGCCACCTCGCGGGGAGGGATGCCGAGGTGCATAGTCGGCGACCTGATCAACGCCGCCACCGGCAACCTGGCCAAAGAACAGACCGACCTCGGCCCGCTCGGCGGCCGCGGCCCCGCCCTGGGCGTGACCCGCTCCTACAACTCCCAGATCGCCGTCACCCAGACCGAAGCGGGCGCCTACGGCTATGGCTGGAGCGGCCCCTACAGCAGCTATCTCACGATCAACGGCGGCGCGGGGACCGCGACCGTGCACCACGAAAACGGCTCCACCGTTGTCTTCTATTTGATCGGCGGCAACTACTACCCGCCGCTTTGGTCCAAAGCGACGCTGAAAAAATCGGGCGAAAACTACATCTACACCCTGCCGACCCAAGAACAGTTCAAGTTCAACAGTTCCGGGCAACTGACCGAACAGATCGACCGCCATTCCAACGCCCTAACCCTGACCTACAAAGAAGGTAAGCTGGAAACGGTCAAAGACAAAGCCGGGCGGACCCTCACCTTCGCCTACGAAGGGGCGCAGGTCAAAAGCGTCAAAGACCCGATGGGCCACGAAGTCAAATACACCTACGAATCGGGCAACCTGGCGACGGTCACCCTGCCGGGCAAAACAGAAGCCAGCTGGAAATTCAAATACGACGGCTCGCACCGGCTGACCGAAGCCATCGACGCGCGCGGCGGCGCGACCAAAAACGAATACGACGCGTCCAACCGAGCCAAAACGCAGATCGATCCGCTTGCCTATGAACGCAAACTCGAATACAAAGAAACCGAAGGCGTCAAGGAAACGACGATCACCGAGCCCAACGGCTCCAAAACGCTGGTCAAGTTCAACGCCTCAGGAGAGCCCACGGAAATCACGCGAGCGCTGGGCACCGAACTGGCCCAGACGAGCAAATACGAATACAACGCCTCCTTCGAGCTGCTCAAATTCACCGACGCCAACAGCCACTCCACCACCTACACCTATGACCTCGAAGGCAATAAGACCTCCGAAAAAGACGCCAACGGCAACGAATCCACCTGGACCTACAACTCGACCCATGACGTGCTGAGCGAAACGACGCCCAAGGGCGAGAAAACGACGATCACCCGCAACGCCTCGGGAGACCCCGAAACGATCAAACGCCCAGCGCCGGGATCGAAAACCCAGGAAGTCAAATTCAAATGGGCCGCGAACGGCGACCTGGAAGAAGAAACCGATCCGTTGTCGGGCAAAACGACCTTCGAATACGACACCTACGGCAACCGCAAAGCTGAAACGGACCCGGCCGAAGACAAGACGACGTGGGGCTATGACACGGACGGCATGCAGACCTCAGAAGTCCCCCCGCGCGGCAACGAAGCGGGCAAAACCCCCGCCGATTACGAAACCACGACCGAACGCGACGAACAGGGGCGCCCAAAAATTGTCAAGGAGCCCGAAGGCCACAAAGCAGAATTTGAATACGACGCCGCCGGCAACCTTGAAGTCCTCACCGATGCCAACGAACACGCGACGACCTACGTCTATGACAAAGCCAACCAGCTCACCGAAGTCGAAGCCGCCAACGGCGACGTCTCGAAAACCGCCTACGACTCGATGGGCGCGGTCAAAAGCAAGACCAATGGCAACGCCAAAACGACCGAATACAAACGCAACTCGCTCGGGCAGCTCACCGAAACGATCGACCCCCTCGAACGCAAAGCAACCAACGAATACGACGCCGCCGGCAACCTGAAAAAAGCCAAAGACCCCGAAGGCCGCACGATCACCTACACCTACGACGCGGGCGACAGGCTCGAAAAAGTCGACTACTCCGATGCCGGTACCGCCGATGTCACCTACAGCTACGGCAAAGACGGCGAAGTGACCGAAATGAAAGACGGCACTGGGACTAACAAATATTCCTACGACGAACTAGACCGCCTGACCAAAGCCGAAAACGGCAACAAAGAAGTCGTCGAATACGAATACGACCTCGGCAACCAAGTCGTAAAAGTCATCTACCCCAACAGCAAATCGATCACTCGCGCCTACGACAGCGCCGGGCGCTTGGAAAAGGTCACCGACTGGCTCGGCGGCGAAACCAAATTCGCCTACAACCGCGACTCGATGCTGAAATCGACGACCTTCCCCTCGGCCTCGACCAACGTCGACGAATACGCCTACGACAAGGCCGATCAGCTCGAAAAAACGACGATGAAGAAGGGCGAAGCAACGCTCGCCTCGATCGCCTACGCGCACACCAACGCCGGCCAGCTCAAATGGGCCACGCAAAAAGAACTGCCGGGCATCGAAAAACCCGAATACGAATACGACGAACGCGAGCGGCTAAAAGCTGGGGCCGGTACCTCCTTCGCATACGACGCCGCCAACAACCCGACCAAACTGGGCACGACCGAACTCGAATACGACGCCGCCTCGCAGCTGAAAAAAGCCGGCACGACCAAATACACCTTCAACGGCCTCGGGCAGCGGACCAAAGCAGAACCCGAAGGCGGCACGGCCACGACCTACGGCTACGACCAGGCCGGCAACCTGATCTCGGCCACCAAGTCGGGATCGATCGAAGACACCTATGCCTACGACGGCAACGGGCTGCGCTCATCGCAGAAAATCTCAGGGGTCAAAGCTCAGTTGACCTGGGATGTCTCGGGAGGCCTGCCGCTGCTTCTCTATGACGGTACCCGTTACTACCTCTACGGGCCCGACGGAGCCCCCATTGAGCAGATCGCCTCTGAAGCGCCGACCTACATGCATCACGATTACCTCAGCTCGACCCGGATGCTGACCGACTCAGAAGGCAAATCCACGGGCAAATACACCTATACGCCCTATGGCGCGGTCGAAGAACATACGGGCTTGGCCTCCACCCCGCTGGGATTCGCCGGGCAGTATCGCAACGAAAGCACGGGGCTGCTCTTCGCCGATGGCGGCGAATACGACCCCGGCACTGCTCAGTACTTGAGCGTGGGCTCGGCTGGGGAATCTTATACCCACGCGGGGGACGATCCGGTCAATGGAGATTCGAGTGGCGAACAGCAGCAGCAGCCCCTGCAGGTTTGGCCACCCTACCGCGATTGGTACCCGATTGGAGGTGGCTTTTATGAATGCCACTTTGAGGGTCGGATCTACCAGTCAAATGGAACCCACCTATGGGTGAGGACCGGCGGCACGGCTGCTAATCCGCAGTGGCAATGGGTCCCCTGGGGACCACAGACCCCCGCGCCGACAAGGCCGGCAAACGCCCCGTCTGGGGACTTGTCTCGGCCTGCGATCCGCCCGGACTCTCTCAATCCTCCCGCATCGAGCACCCCATACTTGGATAGCATTTTCGAGTCCCGCTGGGGCCGTCCGCGTATTTTCCCCTTCCCGCAGAACCCCAGGCAACCAGGGAGTCATGGGTTCGGAATCGGATGGGAGTTTGACCTTCCGTTCCGAGGGCGATACAACCTAGGCCCCCCTTAAGACAGCGGCTCCCAGTCCCACGCCTTCGCCGAGGTGAGGCTCTCCTGGTCGAGGTAGCGCTTCAGCTCGGCCAGCTCGACTGGCTCTACTCCATATACATGCTCCGGTTCGGGGAAGTGGCGTGAGCGGACCTCTGCGACGTACTGGTTCATGCCGGTGACCATCTGGTCGTGGATGTCGGCGTACTGCTTGACGAATTTGGCCATGCGGCCGGTGGTGATGCCTAGGAGGTCGTGGAAGACGAGAACCTGGCCGGCGGTCGCGGGGCCGGCGCCGATGCCGATCGTCGGCACCTCTAGCTTCTCGACGATCGCCTCGGTGACGGCGGCGGGGACGGCCTCGAAGACGATCGCGAAGCAGCCGGCCGCCTCCAGGGCCAATGCCTCCTCGCAGAGCTTGATCGCGGCCTCCGCAGTCCTGCCCTGGGCCTTGTAGCCGCCTAGGGCCGTCGCGGTCTGCGGGGTGAGGCCGACGTGGCCCATCGTCGGGATGCCGGCGCGGACGATCGCGCGGGCGCGCTCGACCGAGATCCCCCCCGCCTCCAGCTTCACCGTCTGACAGCCGGTCTCCTTGACCAGCCGCATCGCGTTTTCCACCGCGACCTCGTTGCTCGCCTCGTAGCTGCCCTTGGGCATGTCGCCGACCATCAGCGGCGTGCGCAAGCCGCGGCGCACGGCTTTGCCGAGCACGAGCATCTCCTCCATCGTCACCGCCTCGGTGCCTTCGTGGCCGAGCACGACGTTGGCGGCCGAGTCGCCGACGAGGACGACGTCCGCCCCCGCCTCCTCGGCGACCTTCGCCGAGGGAAAGTCGTAGGCGGTGACCATCGCGATCGGTTCGCCCTTGGCCTTCATCTCCATCAGGCGCGGCAGGCTGACCGGGGGACGCTCTGCCGGCGGCGGGGCGGTGTGGGAACGGGCGCCGGAGCTCATGACACCCTCTGTTCACGCGCCGCTCGCCCCGGATTCGAACAACCGGCGATCACCGTGACGACCGGCGCGTTCACTGGACCATCTCCGCGTCAGACGCGTGCGCCGGCTCGGCCAGCAGCACCTCGGGGTGGCTGTCGACGGCGACGATCTCGTTGCGGTCGTCGACGTGGACGACGACCGGCGAGTAGGCCTCGAGGTCGCGCTCGTCGTAGGAGCCGAAGGAGGCGACGATGATCTTGTGGCCGGGCCGCGTCAGGTGCGCGGCGGCGCCGTTGACCTGCATCGTGCGCGAGCCGGGCTCGCCGTCGATCACGTAGGTGACGAAGCGCGCCCCGTTGTCGATGTCCCAGACGTGGACCTGCTCGTTGGTGATCAGGTCCGCCGCCGCCATCAGCTCGGTGTCGATCGTGATGCTGCCGATGTAGTCGACGTCGCAGTCGGTCACCGTCGCGCGGTGGACCTTGGACTTGAGCATCTGCCTCTGCATGGGCTCCTCCTGTCAGCTCCTGAAAGTCACTGGTTTTCGAAGTCGGTTCGGGGTTGGATCAAGACGTTGTCGATCAGGCGGGCGCCGCCGACGGGGGCGGCGACCGCGATCAGCACCGACCGGTCGCCCAGCTCGGTGACGGGCGAAAGGTCCACGGGGTCGCGCGCCTCGAGGTACTCGGGCTCGATCCCGGCGGCGCTCAGCTCGGCGCGGGCGGCCTCGAGGGCGGCAGCGAGGCCAGCGGCGGACGCGACCTCCGCGGCGGCGACAAGTGCCCGCGAGAGCGCCGTGGCCTGCTCTCTGGCCCGCGGGTCGAGGTAGGCGTTGCGCGAGCTCATCGCCAGGCCGTCAGGCTCGCGCACGATCGGCAGCGCCTCGATCCGCACCGGGAAGTCGAGGTCGCGGGCCATGCGGCGGATCACCGCGACCTGCTGGGCGTCCTTCTGGCCGAAGTAGGCGACGTCGGGCTGGACCGCGTTGAAGAGCTTGGCGACGACGGTGGCGACGCCGCAGAAGTGCTCGGGGCCGCGCCGCGCCGGGTCGCCGCAGAGAACTTCGGTGAGTCCGCTGGACACTTCGACGTGGGTGGCGAAGCCTTCGGGGTAGACCTCCTCCACCGGCGGCGCCCAGACGACGTCGGCCCCAGTCTCGCCCGCCAGCCGCAGATCGCGCTCCTCGTCGCGCGGGTAGCGGTCGAGGTCCTCGCCCGGACCGAACTGGGTTGGGTTGACGAAGAGGCTCATGACGACGAGGTCGCACTCGACCCGCGCGGCGCGAAGCAGCGAGAGGTGGCCCTCGTGCAGGAAGCCCATCGTCGGCACCAGGCCGATCGAGCTGCCCTCGCGGCGGATCGGAGCCAGCGCGTCGCGCAGCTCTTCCTTCGCGCGGAGGAGCTTCACGCCGCCTGTCGTGTGTGCGGGATCGACGAGTTCTGCGAGGTCCATTGGGTCCATGCCCTTCGGGTCACGGCCGTCTGCAAATTATAGGCACCGTCGCGTGACGATCGGCGCGTCTTTCGTCACATAGCGCCGCTGATGGGCTTTGCCGGCACCCCAGCGGCAATCGTGCCGGCGGGCAGGTCCCGCGTAACCACCGAGTTGGCCCCGACCACGCAGCGCTCGCCGATCGTCACCCCGCTGGTCACGACCACGTTGACGCCGAGCCAGCAGTTGGAGCCGATCCGCACCGGCCCCTTTGAGGTGAAGCCCTGGTGCGTGATCGGGACGTCGGGGTCGTCGAAGCGATGGTCGGAGTCGCCGATGAAGCAGCCATTGGCGAGCATCGTGTGGTCGCCGATCTCGATTCGCTCGAGTGCCGCCAGCATCGTGTTGCGGTTGAGGAAGCAGCCCTCGCCGATCTCGATCTGGGCCTCGGGGGCCAGCGTCAGCCAGCAACCGGGCTCGAGCAGCGACCCTTCGCCGATCCGCAGGCGGCCCTCGTCGAGTGCCTCGAGGATCTCCCCCTCGACCGGCTGGCGCACGTAGAAGCCGCCGCGCGCCGCGTGGCGCGCGAGGCGCCAGCGGCGCCCGAGCCGGCGGTTGCGCTCGTACCAGCGCCGCTTCGCCCACCAGATCCGCCAGCCTCTCTGCACCGGGCCATAGACTGACGCAGATGGCGGACCTGCGCGGCGGCATCGACCTCGGCGGCACCAAGATCCAGACCGTGGTCGTCGACTCCGGCGGCGAGGTCCGCGGCGAAGCGCGTCATCCGACGCCCACCGAGGGCGGCCCCGCCGACGTGGCGCAAGCGATGGAGGATGCGCTACGGGAGGCCGCTTCGGCGGCCGGAGTCGACCCGACGAGCCTTGCCGGGGTCGGCGTCGGCTCCCCCGGGGACGCCGACGGCAAGACCGGGGTCGTCTCCGGCGCCCGCAACCTGCCCAGCTGGGAGGGCGACTTCCCGCTCGGCGAGACTCTGGCCAAGGCGCTCGACTGCGAGGTCCGGGTCGGCAACGACGTCCAGGTCGCGGTCGAAGGCGAGTTCCACCTCGGAGCCGGCCAACCCTACGGCTCGCTGTTGGGGGTCTGGTGGGGAACCGGAGTCGGCGGCGGCATCGTCCTCGACGGCAAGCCCTGGCTGGGCCGCGGCGCGGCCGGGGAGATCGGCCACATGGTGGTCAAGCGCGGCGGCGCCAAGTGCCCCTGCGGGCGCAAGGGCTGCATGGAGGCCTACGCCGGGCGCTCGGCGATGGAAGCCGAGGCGCGCCGCGAGCATGAAGAGGGCCATAAGACCGACCTCTTCAAGCTGATGCACAAGCACGGCAAAGACCGGCTCACCAGCGGCATCTGGGAGCGGGCGCTCGACCACGGCGACCACCTGGCGAAGAAGCTGATCGACCGGGCGATCGAGGCGCTCGGCACCGGGGTCGCCTCCGCCATCAACCTGCTCGACCCCGAGGCGGTGATCTTCGGCGGCGGCCTCGGCGTCCGCTTCGCCGACCGTTTCATGGAGCCGCTGACGGAGGAGATGGGCAAGCACCTCTTCGTCGACGAACGGCCGCCCGCCATCCGCGTCGCCTCCCTGGGGGACCTCGGCGGAGCGATCGGCGCCTCGCTCCTCGTCGCCGCTTAGACGCGGCCCTCGGCTTGGCGGCGGCTGCGGGCGAGGGCGTCGACGATCACCGCGGCTAGCAGGACGCCGCCGGTGATCATGAACTTGACCGAGGATTCGAGCGCCAACAGGTTCATCCCGTTGGCGATCGAGCCGATCACGGTGGCGCCCAGCAGGGCCGACCAGACCGAGCCGCGACCGCCGAAGAGGCTGGTCCCGGCAATCACCGGGGCGGCGATCGCTTCCAGCAGCAGGTTGCTGCCGCCGGAGCTCTGGTTGACCGCGAGCAGGCGCGAGGCGGCGAGGATGCCGCCGACCGCGGCCATCGAGGAGCAGAGCACGAAGGCGATGACGCGGATCTTGTCGACCCCGATCCCGGCTCGGCGGGCCGCCTCGGCGTTGCCGCCGACCGCGTACAGGTGGCGCCCGAAGGCGGTCCTGGTGGTGAGCGCCTGAAAGCCGACGACGAAGGCGAGCAGGATCAACAGCGCTAGCGGCAGGCCGCGATCGGAGTTGAGGACCGCGATGGCGACGATGGCGACGATGGCGACGACGACCACGCGGATCAAGAGCAGCGGTGTCGGCTCGGTCGTCACCCCCGCGGCCAGTCGCCGACGGTGGCCGCCGAGCGTGACGACGGAGAAGGCGGCGATCACGATCGCGGCGAAGATCCAGCCGACCGCGGGGCCGTAGAAGGTGTTGGCGAGGTCGGTGATGCCGGAATTGCTGAGGTTGACCGTGCCCGTTTCGCCAAGCACCAGCAGCAGAGCGCCCTGCCAGGTCAGCAGCCCGGCCAGCGTGACGACGAAGGAGGGAATGCGAAAGCGCGTGAAGAGGAACCCCTGGAGCAGGCCGATTGCGGCGCCGGTGAGCACGCCAAGCGCGATCGCCGTCGCCGGGCTCCAGCCGTGCTTGACGTTGACCACCGCCATCACCGCCGCGGCGAGGCCGCTGACGGCACCGACCGAGAGGTCGATCTCACCGATCAGCAGCACCATCACGACGCCGATCGCGATCAGGCCGACGGCGGTGATCTGGAGGAAGAGGTTGGTGAGGTTGGCGGCGGTGAGAAAGCGTTCGTTCTGGAGGTCGAAGATGATCCAAATCAGGGCGATTGCGAGGATCACCCGCAGGGAAGCGAGATCTCCCTGTAGGAACCGGCGCAACAGGTCGCGCAGCGAGGTTGCCTCGGCTCCGGCTGTCTCCGGCGCAGCGGCGTCCGGGGCGCCGGCCTTCATGGCTGCCGCTCCTGTTCGGCGGTGTCGGTCATCGCCCCGGTGATCGCGCCGACGACCTGCTCCTCGGTCGTCTGCGAGACCTCGAAGATGCCAGCCCTGCGACCGAGCCGCAGGACGAAGATCCGGTCGGCGACGGCGAAGACGTCGGCGAGGTTGTGGCTGATCACGATCACCCCGAGGTCGCGCTCGCGCAGGCGCCTGATCAGGTCGAGGACCTGTTTGGTCTGGACGACGCCGAGCGCCGCCGTCGGCTCGTCGAGCATCACGATCTTCGGCTCGCCTAGCAGCGAGCGGGCGACCGCAACCTGCTGGCGCTGGCCGCCTGAGAGCGTCCCGACCTCGGAGCGGACACTCGGGATCGTCACCGAGAGCTGCTCGAGCAGCTCGTGCGAGCGCTGCTCCATCTCGATCTCATCAAGCACCCGGACCGGCTCGCCGATGCCCCCTAGAACCTCCTCCTGGCCGAGGAAGAGGTTGGCGACGACGTCGAGGTTGTCGCACAGAGCCAGATCCTGGTAGACGGTGGCAATCCCCAACGCGGCCGCCGTGGCTGGTCCGCCGATCGTCACCGACCTGCCTTCGAAGCTGAGCTCGCCGGAGTCGATCGAGTGAATCCCGGAGATCGACTTGACCAGGGTCGACTTGCCGGCCCCGTTGTCGCCGACCAGGGCGAGAACCTCACCGGCCCTCACCTCGAGGTCGACCCCGTCGAGCGCCTGCACGGGGCCGAACCTCTTGGTGAGGCCCCGCGCAGACAGGATCGGCTCACTCATTCGATGCCGGCTTCTTCGCAGGCTTTCTTGTAAGGGGCGGTACAGATTTCCGACGTCGGCCAGAATTCGTCTTTGACGATCGTCGCGTTGACGTTCCCTTTCTTCACCGCCACCGGTTCGAACAGGACCGAGGGCACGTCTTCCAGTTCGTTGTTTTCCTTTGCGTTGACCAGGCCCGAGGGGACTTTTTCGCCCCGAGCGAGAGCAACGGCGATTTCGGCGGCGGCATGAGCCTCCGGTTCGATCGCCTTGTAGGCGGTCATGAACTGTTCGCCGACGAGGATGCGCTGGATCGCTTCCAGTTCGGCGTCCTGACCGGTGGTCGGCTTCGATTCGGGTTCGATGCCGGCCCCCTTCATCGCCGCGATCGCCCCACCCGCGGTGCCGTCATTGGCCGCGTAGACGGCGGCGAACCCGTTCTTGCCCAGCGCGGTGATCGCCTGTTCCATCTCATTCTGCGCTTGGTCCGGACTCCATTCGGGCGTGTCGTATTCCTTCGCGATCGTGACCCCTTCTTTTCCGAAGACCTTGTGCGCGCCGCCCTTGAACTGAGCCGCGTTGGGGTCGGTGGGCGCGCCGTTGATCATCACGATCGGCCCGCTCGGGCTGCCTTCTTCTTTGAGCTTTTCCGACAGCGTTTCGGCCTGCAGTTCGCCGACGTGTTCGTTGTCGAATGAGACGTAGTAATCGATCGGCGCCCCGAGGATGAGGCGGTCATAGCTGACCACCGGAATGCCTTCTTCGTTCGCCTTCTTCACCACAGAGCCGACGGCGGTCGCGTCGACGGCATCGAGGACGAGGACGTTGGCGCCCTGGGTGATGGCCGCTTCACCCTGGCTCTGCTGTTCGCTCGTGCTCTGGTTTGCGTTGCTGTAGATGACTTCGCATTCTTCGCAGAGTTCTTCGACCTTTTCTTCGAATTCAGGACGGTCGTGCGCTTCGTAGCGCGAGGTCTTCGACTCGGGCAGGAGGAGGGCGATCTTCGGTCCACCGCCACCTCCACCACCACAGCCGGCCGCCAGGGCCAGGACGGCGAAGAGGAACACGGAGGCGAACGAGAATCGCTTCAGGGCTGATGGGGACATAGGGCTCTCCTTTCGCCCCTGCCCTTACCCGCTCGCCGCGAATACCACTCCTAAGGTAGCGCCCTGCAACCGTCGGCTTACAAATTTCCGTTTGGTAGCTAAACGCCCAATTAGGCTGCGACCGCTTCGCGCTTGCGCGCAGCCCGCCTCGGCTTCGCAGGCTCGACCAGCTCGGCCAAGAAACGTCCGGTGTACGAGCCCTCGACGGCAGCGACCTGCTCGGGAGTGCCGGTGGCGACAACCTCTCCCCCGGCTTCGCCGCCCTCCGGGCCGAGGTCGATCAAGCGGTCGGCGGTCTTGATCACGTCGAGGTTGTGCTCGATCACGACGACCGTGTTGCCGGCGTCGACGAGGCGGCCAAGCACGTCGAGCAGGCGCTGCACGTCGGCGAAGTGCAGGCCGGTGGTCGGCTCGTCGAGTATGTAGAGGGTGTTGCCGGTGGCGACCTTGGAGAGCTCGGTCGCCAGCTTCACCCGCTGGGCCTCGCCGCCGGAGAGGGTGGTCGCGGCCTGGCCGAGGCGGATGTAATCGAGGCCGACGTCGTGCAGGGTGCGCAGGCGACGGGCGATCTTCGGCACGTTCTCGAAGAAGGAGACCGCCTCCTCGACCGACATCTCGAGCACGTCGCCGATGTTGCGGCCCTTGAAGCGAACCTCGAGCGTCTCGCGGTTGTAGCGCTTGCCGTGGCACTGCTCGCAGGGCACGTAGACGTCAGGGAGGAAGTGCATCTCGATCTTGATCTGGCCGTCGCCGCGGCAGACCTCGCAGCGACCGCCCTTGACGTTGAAGCTGAAGCGGCCGGGCTTGTAGCCGCGCGCCCGCGCCTCCTGGGTCTGAGCGAAGAGCTGGCGGATGTGGTCGAAGACGCCGGTGTAGGTGGCGGGATTGGAGCGCGGCGTGCGCCCGATCGGCGACTGGTCGATGTTGATGATCTTGTCGATCTGACTGAGGCCATCGACGCCGTCGTGGGCGCCGGGACGGAGCTTCGCCTGGTGCAGGCGGTTGGCGACCGCGTGGTGCAGCGTCTCGTTGATCAGGGTCGACTTGCCCGAGCCGGAGACGCCGGTGACGCAGCAGAAGACGCCAAGCGGAATTGCGACGTCGATTCCCTTGAGGTTGTGTTCGCGAGCGCCGCGTACGCGCAGCGCGCCGCGCGGCTCGCGCCGCTCGTCCGGCACCTCGATCCGGCGCTTGCCGGAGAGGTACTGGCCGGTCAGCGAAGCGGGGTCCTCGGCGACCTTCTCGGGTGGGCCGGCAGCGATCACGTAACCGCCGTGTTCGCCGGCGCCGGGACCGAGGTCGACGAGGTGATCGGCGGCGAGCATCGTGCCCTCGTCGTGCTCGACCACGATCACCGTATTGCCGAGGTCGCGCAGGCGGTCGAGGGTGGCGATCAGCTTCTCGTTGTCGCGCTGGTGTAGGCCGATCGAGGGCTCGTCGAGCACGTACATCACGCCGACCAGGCTGGAGCCGATCTGGGTGGCGAGCCGGATCCGCTGCGCCTCGCCGCCGGAGAGGGTGCGCGCCGAGCGACCCAGCGAGAGGTAGCCGATGCCGACGTTCTCGAGGAAGGCGAGCCGTTCGGTGATCTCGCGCACGATCAGGCGTGCGATCGCGCGCTCGGTCTCGTTCAGCTCCAGCGCGTTGATCCACGCCGAGGCGGCACCCGCCGACTTCTGACTGAACTCGGCGATGCTAATCCCACCGACCTGGACCGCGAGGCTCTCGGGGCGCAGGCGGGCACCGCCGCAGTCCGGACAGGGCTGCTCGGCCATGTAGCCCTCGATCCGCTCGCGGTTGACCTCCGAGTCGGTCTCCTCATAGCGACGCTGGAGCTGATTGACGATGCCCTCGAAGCGGACCTTGTAGGAGCGCCGGCGGCCGAAGCGGTTGGTGTAGGTGACCTGATGGCGCTCCGAGCCGGTGCCGTAGAGAAAGATCTCTTTCTCGGCCTTCTTCAGCTTCGACCAGGGCTTGTCCGCGTCGACCCCGTACTCCTCCGCGACGGAGGCGATCAGCCGCCGCCAGTAGGCGGTAACCCCACGGTTCCAGGGCTGCAGAGCTCCCTCGGCGAGCGAGAGGGTCGGGTCGGGGACGACCAGCTCGGGATCGATCACGCGCTGGAAGCCGAGTCCGTGGCAGCGCTCACACGCTCCGTGCGGGGAGTTGAAGGAGAAGATCCGCGGCTCCAGCTCGGGGATCGAGGTGCCGCAATTGAGACAGGCGAACTGCTCGGAGAAGAGCAGCGTCTCACCGTCGACGATCTCGACTTCGACCAGGCCGCCGGCGAGCCCGGCGGCGGCCTCGACCGACTCGGAGAGGCGGCGGCGCAGGTCGGGCTTCATCACCAGGCGGTCTACCACGACCGAGAGGTCGTGTTTGAACTTCTTGTCGAGGACGATCTCCTCATCGAGACGGCGCAGCTCGCCGTCGACTTTGACTCGCGAGTATCCCTCGAGCCGAAACTGCTCGAGCAGCTTGCCGTACTCGCCCTTGCGCCCCCGCACGACCGGGGCCATGACCATGAATTTGACCCCCTCCTCGAGGGTCATCAGCCGATCGACGATCTGCTCCTGGGTCTGCCCGGTGATCTCGGCGCCGCACTCGGGGCAGTGCGGCACCCCGATCCGCGCCCAGAGCAGGCGCAGGTAGTCATGGATCTCGGTCACCGTGCCGACCGTCGAGCGCGGGTTGCGCGAGGTCGTCTTCTGGTCGATCGAGATCGCCGGCGAGAGCCCCTCGATCGAGTCGACGTCGGGCTTCTCCATCAGGCCGAGGAACTGGCGCGCGTAGGCCGAGAGCGACTCGACGTAGCGGCGCTGCCCCTCGGCGTAGATCGTGTCGAAGGCGAGGCTCGACTTGCCCGAGCCCGAGAGCCCGGTGATCACGATCAGCGCATCGCGCGGCAGCTCGACGTCGACGTCCTTGAGGTTGTGCTCGCGAGCACCCGAGATGACGATCTTGTCCGAAGCGGCCACGTGCCCATCCTAACCAACCGAACACACGTTCCCAGGGGAGAACTCCGCTGACTTCGCCCTTAGTTCCGTTATGCGGAACGAAACACGAAGTCACCGAGGACTCACGGAGATCGCTGCGCGTCAATTTGGAGTCATCTCCACGTCTCAACTATTCGAGCTGGGGTACTCGAAGGCTGCCCTCTCTCGGCAGGTCACGGCCGGCAGGCTTCATCGGGTGCACCACGGGGCTTACGCAGTCGGGCATGCGAGGATCCCACCCCAAGGGCAGTGCATGGCGGCTGTGCTGAGCTGTGGCGAGGAGGCGCTGCTCAGTCACCGCTCGGCTGCGTGGCTCTGGGGCTTGACGAAGAGGTTCTACGTGCCGGTCGAGGTCACGGCTGTCAGCCCGCGACTGACGCGAGACGAGATCCGGGTGCACAGCGCCGTGGCGCTAGCAACACTGGACCGCGCCTCGCATGAAGATATTCCGGTCACGGCGATGCCACGGACGCTGCTCGACTTCGCTGCCGTCGATCCTCAATACCTAGGCCAGGCACTCGACAACGCGCGGCGTCTCGGGCTGCTCGACCTGATCGCGATCGACGAGTTGATCTCACGCAGCAGGGGCTTCAGAGGCGTCGCCCGACTGCGCACGGCCCTGGAGATCCACCGCCCCGCGGTCTTCACGAGATCCGGGCTGGAGCGCCGGTTCCTCGAGCTCGTACGGCGTGCTCGCCTGCCGCAGCCATCTACGAACGTCTTCGTCGAGGGCCACGAGCTGGACGCCTACTGGCCAGACGCGCGCTTCGCGGTCGAACTCGACACCTACGACTACCACGGATCGCCGGCCGCCTTCGAGGAAGACCGCGTCCGTCAGGAGAACCTGAAGCTGGCGGGCATCGAGATGGTTCGGGTCACCGGTTTCCGCGTGAACCGGGAGCCGGCGGCGGTGACGCGACGGATCCGCCGCCTTCTCATCCAGCGTGTCGCCGACCTCAAACGCTGACTTCGTCTTTTGTTCCGCTATCCGGAACGAAAGACGAAGTCAGCGAAACAATGGAGGCGAGGAGGCGAGGGCTGTGGTTTGCTGATCCCACTCAGTAGAGGGCGGTGGCTAGGCGGCGGCGGTACTCGCGGGCGGTTGGGTCATCCGGGGGTATTTCGCTGAGGATGCCGACGACGGCGCGGCGGAGCTGCTCGCGGAGCTCGTCTCGCTCCTCGCTGCCCGGAGACCGGGCGGCCTCCTCCAGGGCAGCGAGGAGGGCATCGAGGGCTGCGTCGCGCTCGCCGCGGTCGAGCGCCTCGAACGCTTCGGCGGCGATGCCGGCCTTGACCAGGCCGATCCGCGCCGCGATGCCCTCGGCGGCGAAGTCGCCCTCGTGGCTCTCGACCGCCGCAAGCGCCTCGTCCTCCGCGCCGCGCTCGAGCCGTGCCTGGGCGAGCGCCACGGCGATGTCGGCCCGTCGCGGCTCCAGCTCGACGGCCTCGCGTAGGGAAAGCTCGTCGCCGGCGGCAAGCAGCTCGTCGGCTCGCGACGGGACCAAGCCGTCGAAGAAAGCCTCGACCTGCGCCTTGGGCACGGCGCCGACGAACTCGTCGACCACCGCACCGCCGCGGAACGCCTTCACCGCCGGGATGCCCTGCACGCCGAAACGCGCCGCCAGCGCTTGATGGGCGTCGACGTCGACCTTGGCCAAGACGACCTTGCCGCCACGGGCCACCTCCGCCGCCTCCAACGCCGGGGTCAGCGTCTTGCACGGCCCACACCACTCGGCCCAGAAGTCGGCCACGACCGGCACGGTGCGCGAGCGCTCGACGACCTCCAGCTCGAAGCTTGCCTCGGTGACGTCGATCGCCATTGCGCGGAGGTTATTAAGACACCTTGCGCTCGGCCCCGAGCGGGTCTAGCTTGAGGGGAGGGCAGGGCCAAGCCGACCAAGGAGGAACGATGTCGAACATCGACACAGCCCGGTCCGCCTACGAGGCCTTCGGTCGCGGAGACCTTGAAGCGCTGAAGGCGATGATGGCCGAGGACGCCACCTGGCTCACCTCAGACGAGCTGCCCCTCGGCGGCGAAACCCGCGGCCGCGACGAGATCATCGGCAACTTCGCCCAGATCCCCACCTACTGGTCCACGTTCAGCGTCGAGCCCGAGGAGTTCATCGACGCCGGCGAGTGGGTCGTGGTGCGGGGGACCCAACGGGCCGGCAACGACGACGGCGACTTCGAGGCGCCGTTCGCCCACCTGCTCCGGTTCGCCGACGGCAGGATCGCCCGCGGCGAGTTCTACGCCGATAGCGCCAAGGCGGCAAAGGTCCTTGCATAGGGAGAGGAGGCCAAGCGCAAGGGGCTGCGCATAGAAGTCAGCCCAGCGGAACGGCGGTCGTCGGCGCCAGGCCGGCGACCGCGAGCCGCTCGTCGACCACGGCGCGCTGCTCCGCGAGCGGCCGCCCACAGGAGCCGGGCTCAGAGCCCTCGACGACCCGGGTCGAGCCGCCGCGCAGGCGGAAGCGGATGCGACTCGGGAAGGTCATTCGCAGCGCCGTGGTGTCGAGGCCGGCGATCCCGGCATCGCCGCCTCCGCCGCGCAGGCGCTCACGCAGCGAGCGGCCGAGGTGGCGACGCAGGCCCGGGTCGGCTCGAATCGCCCCCAGCACCGCCGGTCCGGGGTTCGCCTCGCGCATGTTGGCGTCCCCGAGGCGACGGCGGATGCGCAGCAGGTCGCCGAGCCCGAGGTCGGGCGAGGCGCCCGCGTCGAGGCTGCCGCGCAGGGTCGCAGCGGTACAGGCCGGGTCGTGGCGCAGCTCGATCCGCGAGGCGAGGGCGCGAACCTCCTCCCCGTGCTCTCCCAGCCACTCGGGGCTGAGCTCGGCGGGCGTCAGTCGGCCGGCGATCAGCGCGACCGCCACGGTCAGCGTCGCGGAGAAGTTGACCCGGATCGGTGTCAGGGCGGGACCGCACCCCAGCTCCTCCATCTCACAGGTGAGCCAGCCGGCCTCGATCTCGGCCCCGGCCACGTCCCCGGCGTCGACGCCGGCCGCGAGCGCCGCCTCGCCCACCGACTGCAGGTAGGCGCAACCGGGCAGGCGCTTGTAGGCGAGCGTGTCCGTCAGCCAGACGCGGCCGAGGGCGCCGAGCATCGCCGGGCGCGGCGCGAAGGAGAGCGCGGCGAGAACGCCGCGCGGGTGCTCGACCACGTCGAGGGCTCCAGTCACACCCTCGGCGGCGAGCAGCGCCGCCCGCGCTCCCAGCGCGGCCGGCTCCGCCGCTGTCAGCAGCTTGCTCTGCGGCCCCATGAATCCAGGCCACATCCCGTAAGGGGGTTGGTAGAGGGCGATCGCCAGAGCGTGCGCCGCGCGCTCCGCCTCAAGGCCGAGGCCGACGGCGGCGGCGACCGCGGCCGACGCGCAGTGGATCGAGGCCCAGAACTGGCCGTTGTGGGGACCGAGGAAGAGCGCCGCCCCGAGCCGGCCGGCGACCTCGTTGGCGGCGACCCGGGCGACCAGCTCGGTCTCCGGGTCGGTGGCGAAGGCCGCTGCCGCCGGCACAGCCGAGTGCCCGGTGTGCCCCATGAAGAGGTAGTCGTCCCAGTCGTGGGCGATCGAGGCGACGGCCGAGCGGTAGACCTCGCCGACCGGACCGTCGGCGGCCGCAACGGCAAACGGCGCCGCCGCGTCCGCCCCGGCGGCGCACGCTGCCTCGATGCACTTCGCCTGCAACTCCGCCCGCTCGCGCACGCTAGCCGGCAGATCGTCAACCCGAAGCGATACGGCCCAATCCCCGATCTCTTCGCAGATCGTCACGGCCTCGATGCTCTCACGAACGAGGGGGAAGGACCCACCCCGGCGGGCGACCGAGGGACTGGGGCGTCGGGGGGGGGGG
>DASVFR010000033.1:0-18865 GCA_036379955.1 Solirubrobacterales bacterium | reverse complement strand
ACGTGCAACCCCCCACCCCCAACGGCCCCCTACCTAAAGCCAGCGAAGAAGACCTCCGCGTTCGCGATCAGGGCCGCGACAATCATCAGCAGGACGGAAGGAACCAGGACGAGGGCCACTACCAGTTGGATCTTCGGGGCCGCCCGGGCGGCACGCTCTTCGACCCCGCGGCGCTGGTCGCGGCGCAGGGCGCTTGCCTGGCGGCGCAACTGGTCGGCTAGCGGTGAGCCGTAGCGGCGCGAGCGCTCGATTGTGGCGCAGAGCGTTGCGACCTCGCCGCCGGGGACGCGGGCGCGCAGCGAGCGCAGAGCCTCGGCCAGGGGCACGCCGCAGGAGAGCTCGGCCGCGGTCGCCCGCATCTCCTCGGCCAGCGGCCCGGCGCCGGTCGCGGCGAGGTCGGCGAAACCGGCGGCTGGGCTGCGCCCGGCGGCGGCGGCGACCGCCAGCAGGTCAAGCGCGTCGGGGAGGGCGGCGACCAGGCTTCGGTGGCGAAGGCGCGCTCGTCTCTGCGCGATCGCGTCCGGGAGGAAGAACCCGGCGGCCGGCATGCCGATCGCGACGAGCAGCCCGAGGTTCCCGGGAGCGGCGGGCGCCGCGAGCAGCGCCGCCAGCCCAGCGAGCGCCGCGCAGCCGAGCCGGGCTGGCGAAAGGCGCGCGCTCACTCGGCGACTCGCGCGAAGCGACGCACCGCTGCGAAGCCCATGACCTGGAGGGTGACGGCCATTCCCAGCAGCGCGGCCGAGGCCGGTGCGGCGAGGACCCTTGCCGTGAAGCCCGGCTGGAGCAGCTCGGCGAAGAGGGCGCCGCCGGTCGGCATCGCGACGACGAGCAGGCCGGTGAAGCGCGCCTGCGCCGTCGCGGCGCGAGCGTCCTCGGCGACCCGGTCGCGCTCGGCGGCGCCTTCGGCGAAGCGACGCAGGAGGGCGGCGAGATCGCCGCCGGCGAGCCGTTGGCTGAGCAGCGCGGCGGCGAAGGCGTCGACCCGCGGCGAGCGCATCCGGCGCCGCCAGGCGCCGACCGCGGTCGCGGTCGGCGAGCCCAGCTCCAGCTCGGCCCCGAGCCTCGCCATCTCGACCGCCGGAGGCCCGTCCAGCGAGCTCGCCGCCGCCGGCAGCGAAGCGCGCAACGAGCGCCCGGCGCCGAGCGAGTCGGCGACCGCCAGGGCGACGTCCGGCAGGGCTCGCTCGACCGCCCGGCGGTAGCGACGCCGGCGGCGGTTGACCGCCGCCGTGGCGATCGCCGGGCCGGCTACCGCGAGCGGCAGCGCGGCGGTGGCACCGGCTAGGAACCAGCCGGCGACGGTCGCCGCGAGCGTTCCGAGCAAGGCGAGGCGCCGCCGCTCCAACACCGACGGCGCATAGCCCTCCTGCCCGGCGCGACGCAGCGGCTCCAGCGCCAGCCGCACCCAGGCGGCAAGCGCCGGCGTCGCGAGCACGGCCTCGCGCGCGGCCACCGCGGCGAGGCCGCCGGCCGCGGCGCCGGCAAGCGTCAGTGGCAGGCCCGGGCCGAAGCTCATCGAACGGCTCTCGGTTCGCGCCCCGATCGTCGCGGATTCGAAGACCCGGCGATCACCGCGCTCACTGGCGCACCTCCGCGATCTCGGTTACCACGCGCGCGCCGTCCCCCCGGCGCTCGAGCTGGACGACGAGGTCGATCCCGCGCCGCACCTGCTCGGCGATCGCCGCGTGCGGCAACCCCAGTCCCGCCATCAACGCCAGCGTCTCGAGACGGACGAGAGCGTCGGCGGGGGAGCTGGCGTGCACGGTCGAGAGGGCGCCGTCGTGGCCGGTGTTGAGCGCGGTCAGCAGATCGAGCGCCTCGGCGCCACGCACCTCGCCGATCACGATCCGGTCGGGCCGCATACGCAGCGCGTTGCGCAGGAGATCTCGCACCGTCACCTCGCCCCGCCCCTCGACGCTTGCCGGCCGGCCCTCCAGCCTGACTACGTGCGGCTGGACCAGGCGCAGCTCGGCGGCGTCCTCGATCGTCACCACCCGTTCGTCGGGGGCGACGAAGCTGGAGAGCGCGTTGAGCAAGGTCGTCTTGCCCGAGCCGGTGCCGCCGCTGACCAGGATGCTGCGGCGGGCGGTGACCGCCTCTCCGAGCGAGTCGAGCTGGGCGGGGGTGAGCGTGCCGATCTCGACCAGATCTCGCGGGCCGGGCCGGCTGGCGCCAAAACGACGGATCGAGAGTGCCGGGCCGTCGATCGCCAGCGGTGGGATGACGACGTTGACCCGGGAGCCATCGACGAGGCGAGCGTCGACCATCGGGCTGAGCTCGTCGATGCGCCGGCCGAGCGGCGCGAGGATGCGCTCGATCGCGTTGCGCAGCTCCTCCTCGTCGGCGAAGGCGACGTCGGTTGCCTCGATCCGGCCGCCGCGCTCGACGTAGACGCTGCCCGGGCCGTTGACCATCACCTCCTCGACCGCGGGGTCGGCGAGCAGGTCCTCGAGCGGGCCGAGGCCGACCGTGTCGCGCACGATCCGCTCCGCGACCGCGGCCCGGTCCGTTGCGCCTAGCAGCGCCGCCTCGGCCGCGACCAACTCGTGGACCTCCTCACGCAGCTCGCCGGCGGGCGGGCGACCGGCGGCGGCCTCGCCCCGGCGCCGCTCGACCAGGCGCTCCCGCAGCGCGGCGGCGAGCTCCTCGACCTGCCGCTCGCGCGCGCCCATCCTCATTCAGCCGGCAGCAGGGTCAGCTTGCGGGCGAAGCTTTCGGCGGCGATCAGCCGCAACGCCTGGCTCCGCGTCAGCCCCAGAGTCGCGGCCGAGGCACCGCCGGGACCGGGACCGTCGGCGCCCGGACCTAGAGCGAGGAGTGGCACGCCGGCGGCGGCCACGTAGGTGCGCCCCGTCCCGGCGCCCGTGGGTTCGGTGGTGACGACGACGTCGACGGTTGCCTTCCGCGGCGCGGCGCTGGTGGCGAGCAGCGCGCCGGCGCCGCTGACCGAGATCTCCACCGGCCGGCGGCGATCCCCTAGGCGACGCACCGCAGGTGCACGACGGCGCGGCGGCCGTAGCTGCGAAGCGAGCAGGTAGGAGCCGGCGGGCAACGGCGCGGCCGGCGCCAGGCCGACTGCGTCCCTGGGCGACGAGAGAGCACCCGGCGGGACGAAGCGGGCCGGTACCCGGCGCAGCTCCAGCGCCGCGAGCGCCTCCTCCGGTCCGAGCGGCCGGTCGGGGGGCAACCCCTGCGCCACGACCACGACCGGCCTCAACGGCCCATACCCCGCGCTCACGCGGGCGCCGTAGCCGTTCGCGAGGAGGGCGGCCACGCCGGCGGCCAGCAGCGCCAGCGCGAGGAAAGTCAGCGCCCGCAGTCGGCGCTTCACGCCGCCGCTCCGCTCGCGTCCTCTGACAGGGGCAGCTCGATCGCCGCCAGCGCGCCCGCCGCCGAGCGGCTGAAGGCGAAGCGACCGCCGTGATCGGAGGCCACGCGGCGGACCACGGCGAGCCCGTGGCCGCGCCGACCGCGCCTCGCGAGCGCCCGCGCCGGGCCGCGGCGGGTAGGCAGCCGCCGGGCGACTCCCGAGTCGACGATGACGATCCGCAGGCGGCCGGCGCGGCGGCGCGCGGTGACGACGATCGTCGGCCCGCCGTGCTCGATCGCGTTGACGATCAGGTTGTCGAGCGCCTGTGAGAGGGCGACGCGGTCCCCGTCGACGATCGCCGCCCCGGCGTTCCAGCGCAGCTCCAGCGAGGCTTCGGCGAGATCGGCCCGTGTCTGCCACCGACCGACGGCGGAGTGGACCAGGGAGCGGGCGTCGACCGGCCCCCTTGCCGGGGCGACGTGGCCGCCGTTGATTTCTCGGTCGAGCCGCTCGAGCGCCGCGGCGGCGAGCTCTATCGAGTCGTCGTGGCCGATGGAGGAGAGTCGCGGCCCGGAGGCGAGGGCGACCGCCTGCAGCGGCCGGCGCAGCTCGTGCAGGGCCTCGTTGAGCGAGCTACGACGACGCCCGTTGCGAACGCCTTGGGCGGCGACGGCCGTCGCCATCGCCAGCACCATCGGCCAGCCGGCGACTATCTCCGCCAGCGCGGTCATCCGTCGATCAGCCGGTAGCCGTGAGCCCAGCAGTTGATCACGAAGCGGCGGTGCTCGGGGTCGAGTTTGCGCCGCAGACGGGAGGCGTGGGAGTCGAGGGTGCGCGTGCGGACCGGGCTGCGGTAGCCCCAGACGGTCTCGAGCAGCTCGCGCTTGGGGAAGACGTGGGACGGCTTGCTGGCCAGCACCCGCAGCAGGGCGAACTCCTTGTTGGAGAGCTCGACCTCGCGCTCGCCGACCCAGACCTTGCGCCGCGCCGTGTCGATGACGATCTCCCCCACCCGGCAAGGGCCTTCTCGCTCCTCGAGGCTGCGGCGCAGGACGGCGGAGATGCGCGCCCGCAGCTCTTGGTAGTGAAACGGCTTCACCACGTAGTCGTCGGCCCCGCAGTCGAGTCCGCGGACCCGGTCGGCCTCGGCGCCGCGACCGGTCAGCACGATCACGGACAGCCGGGGGTCGAAGCGCGAGGTGACGCCGTCGGCCTCGCGGATCTCGCGCAGCACGTCGAGGCCGGCGGCGTCGGGCAGGCCCAGGTCGAGGAGCAGGAGGTCGGGGTGGTTGTAGCGGCAGAGCCGCAGGGCGTCGGACGCGGTCGGCGCCGGCAGCACGGCGAAGCAGTCGGCGGTGAGGTGGTCGCAGAGGAGGTCGAGCGTGGGCGCGTCGTCCTCGCAGACGACCAGCCGGGCGATGTCTCGTCGCTGCGGAAGCATTGCCCGGTCTAAGGGCGCCGAGACGAAAACTCTCCCCCCTGCCGGCTGGGAATCTCCAGCACGGCGCGCGCGCCGCGGGACGAAATCACGCGCCGTGCGCCGATTTCGCGACGAATCTCAACCGGCTCGCCATCTGCACCCAGGAAATAAAGGTCGAGCGCGAAGCGCATGCCGAAGGTGTGGACGCTCGCGCAGCGGGGGATCAGCAAGCCGGTGCCGGCCGCGTCGCGATCGAGCTGGGCCAAGCCAAGCAGGCGCGCCCGCGGACCGACCGCAACCGCCACCTCGAAGCCGAGCGCGAGGGTCGTCGGCAGGCGGCGAAGGCGCGGCGCGATGGCCATGCCATGTCAAGGGCCTGGAGCGCCGAACTCTCCGGGCTAGCCTCTGAACATGCCCGGAGGAGGCAAGATCACGGTGTTCGGGCCGCACCCGATGCTCTCGATCACCGTTGTCGAGGAGGGTAGTTATTCGCTTATGCGGCCCCGGTGTACGCGATCGCCCGCGACTTCCAGCAGTTCCTCAGGCAGCAGGGCGAGCAGTAGGGCTCACCTCCCCAGCACCCTCTCAATCGCTTCGTCAAACGCCGGCGTTTCGGTGAACGTGAAGTGCAACAGTGGCACTGCATGCCCCCCTGTCGGGCCGATCAGGAAGGCGGCCCGAGGTACTGCCACGCCTTCCCCTGCTTTCCAGCCGCGAGCGCGGCCACCTCCTGCTTCATGTAGATGTCAGGCTAGGCCGTCTCGGCTCTTCGCGCCCTATACACGACGCGAAGCTCGCCGCCTCGCACCCATTTGCGGATGAGCAGGGGCATGACTCCGAGCATGACCTGGCGTGCCTCGGGGCACTCGAGGTCGGCGAAGAACTGAAGCGTCACCGGCGCCCTCGGATCTCCTATTGTGGCACCGCGTTGCGGAATACCGGCGAAGAGCGCCTCGGCCCTTGCCCGCATCCTTTCTTCGCCTCCAGCTCGTCCTTCGGACGGCGGTCGATGCCTGGTCGGCCGCGCGATCGGCCTAGACGAGGAAGGCTCGGTGAATGCGACAAGGGCCGCCATGTTCGCTCCGGCCACCATCAGCTGCGTCATGAGCCGTCTCACCGAGCCCATTGCTTGCATTTTCCTGACCATAGCGCGATACTGGCCCGATGACCAGTGGTAGTTGGGGAGGCTTATCTGGCTCATTGGGGAGCGTCAATAACCGATGACTCCCCGGCTTCCCAGAGCGCGGGGGGTGCTTGGGAGGCTGGGGATTGCACTGATAGTGCTCGCGGCGACGGCAACCGCCGCCCTTGCCTGTCTTTCCCCCAAACCAACCTCGCTCTCCACTTCGCTTACAGGCGGCGGCAAAGAAGGGGCCGAAATCACCGTCTCAGAGGGAACGGGGGTCAAAGACACCGCGACCCTCAGCGGCGAAAACGCCGGCAAAGCCACGGGGACCGTCCACTACGCCGTCTACTCCGATGCCAAATGCGAAAAACTCGTCACGAAAGCGGGCAGCGTGACGGTCAAAGAAGGCAAAGTCCCGGCTTCTGAAGAAGAGAAACTGGAAGCCGCGGCGGTCTATTACTGGCAGGCCGAATACTTAGGCGATTCGCTTGACGAAGCCTCCAAAAGCGCCTGCGGCAAAGAGGTCCTGACCGTCAAGGCCAAAACCTCGCTCGCCACCACCCTCTCGGGCGGTGGCAAAGAAGGCGAAGAAATCACCGTCTCGGAGGGCTCCAAAGTCAAAGACACCGCCACCCTCTCTGGCACCAAAGCCTCGAGCGCCACCGGCACGGTCCACTACGCCGTCTACAAAGACAAAGAATGCAAAGAACTGGCCACTAAAGCCGGCGAAGGCAAAGTCGAAGGCACCAAAGCCGCCGGCTCTGAAGAAAAGGGACTGGAAGCCGCGGCGGTCTATTACTGGCAGGCCGAATACTTAGGCGACTCCCTGCACGAAAAATCGACCAGCCCCTGCACGGAGAAGCTGACCGTCAAGGCGGCGACGAGCATCTCGACCTCGCTCTCGGGTGAAGGGGAAGAAGGCGAAGCGATCACCGTCTCGGAAGGATCCAATGTCGACGACACCGCCACTCTTGCCGGCACCAAGGTCTCGACCGCCACGGGCACCGTCGCCTACGCGGTCTACGAAGACCCCAAATGCGAAGAACTGGTCGCGGAAGCAGGCGAAGTCGAAGTCGAAGGCTCCAAAGCGGGCAGCTCCGAAGAGGAGGAACTCGAAGGCGGACTCGTCTATTACTGGCAGGCCACCTACGGCGGTGATGCCCTCCACGAGGGCTCAACCAGCGCCTGCACCGAGGTCCTGCACGTCAAAGCCCCGACCACGGTCACCACCACGCTCTCCGGTGAAGGCGAAGAAGGCGCGACGCTCACGATGAAGGCAAGCCAGAAAGCCAAGGATCTTGCGACGCTGAGCGGGGCGCACATCGTCAGCGCGACGGGTGCGGTGGGGTACCTCGTCTATGTCGACTCGGCATGTGAAGAACTGGTGGCGGAAGGCGGCGAAGCCGGCGTGGTCGAAGGAACCGCCGAAGCCTCTCAGGGGCTGCACCTCGCCCCCGGTACCTACTACTGGCAGGCGGTCTATTACGGCGATCCGCTCCACGAGAGATCGACTAGCACCTGCGGCAGCGAGGTCGAGCACGTCGAATCCCCTCAACTCTCATTGACTACCTCGCTGACCGGGGAAGGCCAGACCGGCAACGAAATCGAAATAGCCGGATCCTCCGAAGCCTCGGATACCGCAACGCTCACGGGAGAAGAAGCCGCCACTGCCACCGGGACGGTCACCTACGGCGTCTACGCCGACGAAGAATGCGAAGAACTGGTGAGCGAAGCGGGCGAAGTGACCGTCACCGGGGGGGTCGTCCCGAGCTCTGAAGAAATCGGCCTCCCCAGCGGCGCAACCTATTACTGGCAAGCGACCTACTCAGGGGACGAAATCCACGAAGCGACGACGAGCGTCTGCGGGGAGGAGGTCGAGGCGGTCGCCGAAACCACGTCGTTGAGCACCGTGCTGTCGGGCACGGACGAATCGGGAGAAGAACTGGAACCCGGCGACGAAATAGAAGTCACCGAAGGAACCGTGGTGAGCGACGCCGCGACCCTCAGCGGAGGCAAAGCGTCAACGGCGACCGGCTGGGTCGACTATCTCGTCTACGAAGACGAAAACTGCGAAAAACTCGTCACCGATGCGGGCGTGGTGAGCGTGGCAGGGGAAGAAGTTCCTGAATCCGGGCTCAAGCTGCTCCCGGGCGGGACCTACTACTGGCAGGCCGTCTACTCCGGAGACCCGGCAAACCAGCCTTCGAAGAGCCCCTGCGGCAGCGAGGTCGAGAAAGTCGTCTCCGACGACCTGAGCACCGTGCTCACCGGTGAAGGGCTGTCCGGGGAGGAAATCGAAGTCCAGGATGAAACCCCGGTCACCGATACCGCGACGCTCGAAATCGCTGAAAGCTCGACCGCCACCGGGACGGTCACCTACGGCGTCTACGCCGACGAAGAATGCGAAGAACTGGTGAGCGAAGCGGGCGAAGTGACCGTCACCGGGGGGGTCGTCCCGAGCTCTGAAGAAGTCGCTCTACCGATCGGCACCTACTACTGGGAGGCCTCCTACTCGGGAGATATGACGCACGGAGAAATCGTCGAGGAATGCGGCGAAGAGATCGAGAAGGCCGCCGCCGCGACGACCTTGACGACGTCGCTCTCGGGAGGGGGCGAATCGGGAGAAGTGATCGAAGTGCCGGAAAACACCGCAGTCACCGACACCGCGGTGGTGAGCGGCAAAGAATCGTCGGGAGCTGCGGGCGCGGTCGAGTACTTCGTGTTCTCCGACAACGAATGCCAGGAAGCGGTCACCGAAGCCGGCGAAGCTTCGGTCGAAGCAGGCACGGCGGAAAGCTCGGAAGCGGTGAAGAAACTCGGTCCCGGCGCCTACTATTGGCAAGCCTTCTATACCGGGGATTCGTCGAACCAGCCATCGACCAGCGCCTGTGGGAGCGAGATCGAGAAAGTTCTGCCGGCGGCGGTAACCACGAGCCTGTCGGGAGGGGAAGCGTCGGGGCGGGAAATCGAAGTTCAGGAACACGTCCCCGTCACCGACAGCGCAACGCTGCACGGCGAAACGGTCGCCGCGGGGAAGGTCGAATACTCCGTCTACGCCGACGCAAAATGCGAAACCTTGGTCACGACGGCGGGCGAACCATCGGTGAAAGAAGGGGAAGAACTTCCATCTTCGAGTCCCTTGGAACTGCCCGAAGGCACCTACTACTGGCAAGCGCGCTACAAAAACGAAGCCACTGAAAAATTCAGTTCCAGCATCTGCGGCACGGAGGTGCTGGAAGTGCAGGCCCCAGTTCCCTGGGTGGTCAGCGTGGGCGACTCATATATCTCTGGAGAGGGGGGACGCTGGGCCGGAAACGTAAAGTGGAACCACCTCGAACTGGTGACCCGCCATATCGATGCGCTGGGACAAACGGCCTATAAGAATCCGGAGAACGGCGAAGACCTTGGCGAAAAAATCCCGGGATGCCACCGGTCGCGGTCAGCCGAGATCTTCTTCCACTTCGACACCAACGGAGATGCGGTCCAGGGCAGAAATCTCGCCTGCAGCGGCGCCCTGACGAAGAGTGAAGGCTTCGTGCGAGACGGCAACCAAGCTTTCTTGCCCGGCCTAGACTTCGAAGACGTCCCGGGCGGCCAGCCGCTGAAGAAGGGGGGCGATTGTCCGGCGGGCCTGGCCGCATGCGAAGGACAGGCGCTACAGCTGAAGCGATTCGCTGAAAAGGTGAAGCCCGCGAAGATCAAGATGGTGGTCGTGTCGATAGGCGGCAACGACTTCGAATTTCGCCAGGTCGTTGAAGGATGCGCGTTTGCCTACTTCAAGCGCAAGCAATGTCGTGTCCAACAGAATCCGAAATTTGAACCTCCGGTGCCGGAAGAAAAACGGACGGACATCGAAACCGGCATCGAAAAAATCGGCGAAGCGATGGAAAGGGCCGAATACCAGAAGAAGGACTACACGATCATCGTGCAGGACTATGAGGCTCCGCTCCCGCACGTGGGAGCCGGGTTCCGGTACAAGCCTCCGATGCCCGCGCGGCGGATCTTCTGGAGGCGGGCACGAGTGGCGCGGTGTCCTTTCGGGGATCTGGACGCGGAATGGGCCTATACGAAGGCTCTCGCCACAATTGATCGAATGGTGCGGGAAGCTGCCCACAACGTGGCCGGCCGCGGCCGCTTCGATGTCAAGCTAATGGAGCTAGAAAAGGCGTTCGACGGGCAGCGGCTGTGCGAAAACGGCGTCAATCTCGTGGGGCGAGCACCGAATCCGGACGACTGGTGGGAACCGGGTGCCGCGCAGGGGTCGGAGTGGCTCAACCAGGTCCGCTATCTGGACACGTTGGCGCCATTCCAGATCCAAGAAGACTTCCACCCGAACTTCTGGGGTCAGCTCGCGCTTCGCAACTGCCTCAGGAGGGTGTACTCCAACGGCAAGCCCAAGGAAGCCGGTTGCGTCACCAATGGACGCGGACTCGAAGGGGGCAAGAGCTGGCAATGGAACGTGCATGTGAAGCCGACCGTCCTCCATCCGCTCGGCAAGGAATTCCCGTACTTGATGAACGGCGAGCCGAAGATGCAGCTGACGATGCTGCCCGCTCCCTAGCTGTGTTGGCGCCATCAGTGACCAGAGGTTGCCGAGGACATAGTCGGCTTGTCTTACATCATTGTTCGGGCCGGTCTCTGGGAGCGGGCCGAGCAACTGATCGCGTCGATGCCGAGCAAGCGCGGCCGACAGCCCAAGAGTGCCTACACCCACGGAAACTTGACCGCCGCCGACTGGATGCAACGCGACGCAAGGGACACGAAGACTCAAGGGTGGGAGCGCCGAAGTCTCCGGGTAGCCTCTTCGCATGTCCGGCGGCGGCAAGGTCGCGGTGTTCGGACCGCATCCGATGCTCTCGATCACCGTCGAGGCGCTGACCAGCGAGGGCGGGGACGACATCCACCTGCACGCCGCAGGGCAGGGAGTCTGGGTGGCGCGGATGGCGGCCGAGCTCGGCGCCGAGCCGATCCTCTGCGGCTTCATCGGCGGCGAGACCGGCTCGGTGCTGCGGCCGCTGCTGGAGGAGATGGCGGTCGAGCTGCGGCTGGTCGAGACCGGCGAGGCGAGCGGCTGCTACCTGCACGACCGGCGCGAGGGAGAGCGCAAGCCCCTGGCTCAGAGCGCCTCGCTGCCGCCGTCGCGGCACGAGGTCGACGAGCTGTTCTCGAGCACGGTGGCCGCCGCGATCGATTCCGACGTGCTGGCGCTCTGCGGGCCCTACCCCGGGGAGGCGCTGCCGCTGGAGATCTACGGCAGCCTCGTCGCCGACGCCCGCGAGAACGGGACTCCAGCGGTCGTCGACCTCTCGCCGCCGCGGCTCGACAGCGCCCTGGAGGGCGGCCCCGAGCTGGTCAAGATCAACGACTGGGAGCTGGCCCGCTACGTCGAGGGCCCGGTCGACACGACCGAGCGCACCCGCGCGGGGCTGCGGAAGATGCTCGACGCGGGCGCCGGGGCGGCGATCGTCACCCGTGCCGGGGAGCCGGCGATGGTCGCGCGCGGAGACGAGGCCTGGGAGCTGATCCCACCCCGCTTCGAGCGCGGCTCGCGCGAGGGGTGCGGCGACTCGATGATGGGCGCCCTCGCCGCCTGCATGGCCGCCGGCATGGGCTGGGAGGAGACGCTGCGCACCGCGGCCGCGGCCGGCGCCGCCAACTTCCTGCGCCGCGGCCTCGGCAGCGGCTCACGCGAGGTCATCGAGGACCTGGCGCAGAGGGTGGAGCTTCGGTCTCTCTAGACGCTGGGGCCGAAGGGGAGGTGCAGGTCCTCGCCGTCGACGATCGCGGCCGGGGCCACGTCCCGCATCCACTCCAGGTGCGGCGCGACCGGCTCGAAGCCGGCGAGCCGCTCGAAGGCTTCGCGCAAGTGCAGCGGGCGGCCGCCGTGCGAGGAGTGGGCGTCGCTGCTGAGGACGTGGACGAGGCCGGCCTCGGCCAGCGCCTGCATCCCCGCCGCGAAGCGCTCGCGCAGGAAGAAGCCGGCGGTCGCCTGGACCAGGGCGCCGGCGGCGATCAGACCGGCGATCCGCTCGTACATGTCGGCCGAGAGGTGGCGCTCCGGGTGGGCGATCAGCGCCCGATAGCCGCGCTCGGCGAGCCGGGCGACCCGGGCGAGGAGCACGTTGGTGAGCGGGCCCGGGGCGGGCTCGAGCAGGACCCAGCGACCGCTGCCCAGGGCGACCAGCTCCAGCTCCCCGTCGCCGAGGCCCTCGACCGCGGTCTCGGCGACCTCGCCTCCCTGCAGCACCTCGACGCCGACGCCCTCGTCCCGCAGGGCGGCGTTGACGGCCTCGATCCGTTCCGCCAGCTCGTCGATCCGCACGTCGTGGTCGTGGCGGATGTGCGGCGTCGCGCAGACCCGCTCGATCCCGTCGTTTGCCGCCTGCCGCCCCATCGCGACGCTGTCGCGCATGTCGAGCGCCCCGTCGTCGACGCCGGGAAGGATGTGGCAGTGAAGGTCGACCACGGTGCAAACAGCCTTTCAGGCGTGGGCGCGCGCAGGCATCGGACTACGATGATCGGCATGATCCGGCACCTGCTCTCACCGGGCTTGTGGGAGCGGATGGGCTTCAACCGATGAACAAGAAAACGACCCGCCGAGGGAACTACGAGTCTGGCTCCGATTACGTGCTCGAGTACGGGGAGCTGCGCTTTGCCTTCAACGAGGAGGATTTCGCCCAGCGGGTCGAGCAGGCCGCGGTCAAGCTCGGCTTCGTCGACCAGGGCCTCAGCCGCGAGGAGCTCGACGATCTGCTCGACCTCGCGGTCAGCGGCGAGATCGCCGAGCCCAGCTCGCGCCTCGGCGAGCACATCAACGAGAACTGGGACGACCTGGTCGGCCCGGCGAACCGCAGCCTCGTGCACTGGCTGCGCCGGCTCGTCTTCCGCGGCGCCTGGCTGGACCAGCGCGTCAAGGAGGGTGAGCTCGACGTCGTCTTCGACGAGCGCACCCAGACCTTCGGCTACGTGCAGCCGGAGCGCAGCTCGGAGCTGATCGAGCTCAGCAAAGAGCCTTCCTGGCGAAGAATCGCCTACCGCCGTTAGCTCGCGTCAGTCCCGGACGAGCGCCGCGACAACCGTGAGCGCGCCTTTGGCGCCGTCGAAGATCTCCTTCGCGACGTCGGCGTCCTCGAGCCTGGTCAGCGAGTCGACGAGGAGGATCACGTCTTCGCCCGCTTCGGCGCGGCGCACCGCCTGAGCGAGGGCGTCGCTGGCGTGGCGGGCCTGGGCGGCGGCAACCAGCTCGGCTTCCGGCGCCTCGCGCTTCCACTCGGCCAGCTCCTCGGGGCTGGGGTCGACGAGCAGCGCGATCGGGTCGGGGCCCTTTGCGGCGGCCGAGATCTCGCCGGCGATCTCGCGCAGCGTCGCCGTGCATGCCTCGGGGCTCTCGCCGTAGACCAGTGCCTGACGGCCGCTTGGCGGCAGCAGCAGCTCGGTGACGCCGACGCCTTTGCGGCGGCGGCCGAAGCGGCGGCGCCGGCGGCGGCGCGGCCGCTCGGAGGAAGTCTCGGGCGCGGACGGCGCAGGCTCGGGCTCTGGAGCTGGCTCGGGCTTGCTCTCCGCGGCGGCCGGCTCGGCGGACTCGCGCTCCGGGCGCTCCCGGCGCCGGCGTTGACGCGACGCCCGCTCGCCACCCTCGCTGGGCCGGCGCTCGCGCGGTTTGCGCTCGCCGCGCCCGGACTTCGCGGCCGGTTTCGGCCGATCGCCGTTGGCGAGCGCCTCGATCAGCTCCTCGCGACGCAGCATCCGGTACTTGGGCACGCCGGCCTCGGCGGCAAGCGCGTGCAGCTCGGCGATGTGCTTGGACTCCAGCTCGGCTTTGTTCATCAAATCTCCATGTGTTCACGCGCAGATCGCCCCGGATTCGAATACCCGGAGATCACCGTGTCGATCTGCGCGTTCACGGCGGCAGGTTATTGCAGCGACTCGACGGGCGAGCCGGCGGGGTCGATGCCCGCCTCGGCCGCGGCGGCGGGCCAGGCCTCGGCGGCTCGCTTGACCTCGCGCCGCGACCAGCCCAACTCCTCTCCCATTGCCGCCGCCAGCGAGCGGACGGAGTCGGCGTCGCGCAGCTGCGGCGCGGCGAGCAGGCCGAGCCGGGTGCGGCGCAGAAGCACGTCGGCGACGCTGTGGGCCTGCTCGAGGCGGGCGGCGACCACGGCCTCGGCCAGCAGGTCGGGGCGGCCGGCGACGATCGGCGCGGCCAGCTTCGGGTCTTCGCGCGCCAGGCCGAGGACGGTGCGGGCCGCGTGCCCGTAGCGGAAGGCGAGCTGGGCGACGGCCTCCTCGCCGACCCCCTCGGGAGCGGTCAGCTCCTCGGGCTCGGCGGCGCGCCCCAGGGGGATCTCTGCCGTGTGACAGGGGGCCTCGCGGCCCTCGCGCTCGACCAGCCGGTCGACGGTCTGCTTCGCCATCCGCCGCCAGGTCGTCAGCTTGCCGCCGGTGATCGTCAGCATCCCCGACGAGGTCTCATATAGCTCGGCCTTGCGCGAGATGTCGACCGACTTCTTCGGATCGCCAGTCGAGATCAGCGGTCGCACGCCGGCGTAGGCGCCGACCAGATTGCCGGCGCCGAGGGAGACGCCGAAGAACTCGTTGACGGCGTCGAGCAGGTACTCGACGTCGGCGGCGCCCGGCCGCGGATGGTCGACGTCGCCCTCGAAGTCGTTGTCGGTCGTGCCGACCAGGGTGCGGCCGTACCAAGGCAGGGCGAAAATCGCCCGCCCCTCGCCCGCCGGCACGATGCAGGCGGCCTCGCCGGTGGAGAGGACGTCGCGGTCGATCAGGAGGTGGGTGCCGCGACTGGGCGCGATCCGCGGCGCGTCCTCCTCCTCGACCGTCTCCTCGGGCCGGATGCGGTCGGCGAAGACACCGGTCGCGTTGACGACGTTGTCGGCCTCGACCTCGATCCGCTCGCCCGAGTCGGCCTCGACGAAGGCGACTCCGCGGGCGCGACCGTCGGCGCCGAGCAGCACCTCGCTCACCTCGGCCCCGTTCAGCATCGTCGCGCCGAAACGCTCGGCCTCGCCGAGCACGGTCAGCACCATGCGCACGTCGTCGGTCTGGCAGTCGTAGAAGAGGTAGGCGTTCTTCGGGTCGCGCGCCGCCAGGGCGGGAACCATCTCCAGGACCTCGTCGCGGTCGATCGTGCGGTGACGGTCCGGCGACCAGTAGTAGTCCTCGTCGCCCTCCTTGGAGGAGCGCATCTCGGCGCGGTTGCGGCCGACCCGCGTGGTCGCCATCACGTCGTACATGCTGAGCGCCATGCCGAGGCGGCGGTCGCGGCGACGATCGGGGAAGTCGGCGACGAGGAAGGGCGTCGGGTAGACCAGGTGCGGCGCCAGCTGGACCAGCAGCTGGCGCTCGAGCAGCGCCTCGCGAACCAGGCCGAGGTCGAGGTTCTCCAGGTAGCGCAGGCCGCCGTGGACCATCTTCGAGGAGCGGCTGGAGGTGCCTTCGGCGTAGTCGCCGCGCTCGAGCAGGGCGACCGAGTAGCCGCGCGAGGCGGCGTCGAGGGCGACGCCGGCGCCGGTGATGCCGCCGCCGATGACGACGACCTCGAAGCGCTGGCCGGCGATCGACTCGATTGCTTGGGAGCGGGAGAGCATCGGCCTAGTGCCCTGTCTCGTAACGTCGGCCAGGAAATGACGAGGCCCAGGCGCCGCCAGACAAGGACGCAGGGAGCCCGAATAGCAGCGCTATTCGGGCGACTGAGGACGCAGTATGGCGGTGATCTGGGGCCGTCATTTGCGGTCTGACGTTACGTGACAGGGCACTAATCGAGGAAGAGGGTCGACTGCTCGATCGAGGGGCGCTCGGGGGCCTCGCGCTCCTGCCGTGGGTGGCCCAGGTGCAGGAGGCCGACGAAGCGCTCGGCGTCGGGCAAGCCGACGGCGCCGCGACCGCCACTGGAGCGCAGCAGGCCCGGCGTGCGCCAGTAGCCGGCAAGGCCGCGGGCATGGGCGCCGAGCAGGACGATGTAGGAGGCGACCGCGGTTGCGTGCAGGTCCTCCTCGTTCTGGATCGGGTCGAGGCCGAGCGCGCAGGAGACGACGACCAGGGTCGGAGCGCGGTCGAGCTTGTCGGCGCCCTCCGGGCCGGCCGCGTCCTTGAGGCGGGCGAGGACGCTCGGCCCCAGCACCCGGAAGCGCCAGGGTGCCGTCAGATGGTGGTTGGGCGCCCAGCGGGCGAGGTCGAGCAGCTCGAGCAGCTCCTCGCGCGTCAGCGGCTCGGGCCCGAACGCCTTGTGGGTGCGGCGCGTCCTGATCGCGGTCTCGACGTCCACGGCTACCAGCCGAAGCGCCGGCCGAGCACCAGGGGCGCGGCGACGGCGAGTGCGGTGGCGGCGAGCCCGATGCCGATCGCGGTCCACGGAGACGGTCCGGGGGTGTGCGACGCCGTCAGTTCTCCCGGCGCCTCGGACTCCGGCGGCGCCGTTTCGGCTTCGGGCGCGGTGCCGTCGGGCACGGGGACCGGAGTCCCCTTGGGAACCAGTGGCGGCGCTCCCGTCCCTCCTCCTCCATTCCCGCCGCCGCTGCCGCCACTGCTGTCGGTGCTGCCCCCCGACGGGCCCGGGGAAGCGCTAGGGGGCAGCGTCAGGCCGGGGGTCGCGGGCGCCGAGCCGGCGGTCGAACCGGAGGGCGTCGACTGGGCTTTGGTCTGCGGCTGACGCGGCGGCACTTCGACCGGAAGCGACTTGCCCGCGGCGGCGACCAGCACTTCGCCGGTGACCCAGACCGAGGTTTGGTCGCTCGACTGCGAGTAGGTGTAGTGGCCGTCGGGCGCCTGGCGGGCGGCGATGTAAGCGGGGCCGCTGTCACCGCCCTTGGTGACGCTCGCGGGGTCGGTGCCGATCGAAATCATCCCCTGCACGGCCCAGGAGGTCGACTGCGAGTTGACCACGCCGCTGCCGCCGGCGAAGCCGCCGCCGGAGCGCTGATGCTTGCGCAGGTAGCCGAGGCCGTCGAGGGCAGCCTGCGAGTTGGGCAGAGCCTGCATCACGCCGCCGGTGACGTCGGCGTTGCTCGGCGCGCCCGGTATGTCGCCCCAGCCACCATCGCGATTCTGCACGCCTGCCAGCCACTCGATCGACTTGTCGAGGCCACCGGTGGCGCCGGCCGCACGCAGGGCGACGACGCTGTAGGCGGTCGTTCCCGGCCAGCCGACGAACGAGCCGTTGGCGGCTCGCCGATCGGCCAGCTGGTTGACCAGGTTGTGGCCACCGAAGTCGTGCGGATCGACGCCGGCCCCCTCGAGGGCGAGGATCGTGCGGGCGAGGTCGCCGGCGCTGGAGAGGCTGCCGACGTTTGCGCGCAGGTAGTCGACGGGGGTGTCTCCGCCCCGCGAGACGTCGAGCGGGTTGCGTCCGGCGGCCTCGAGGCCGAGCATCACCCACCCGGTGGTGACCGTGCTGGATCCGGTGCCGGGCGAGGAGCCGAAACCGCCGTCGGAGTTCTGCTGAGCGACGAGCCAGCTCGCGGCGCTCGCCGGGCTGGCCTGCGCCGGAGTGGGCGCGAGGAGCGGCAGCGCGAGGACGAGAAGCAGGGCCGTGGCCGTGGCCGGCGCCGTCGTCCGCCACTGGAAGCGCTGGCGGAAGCGGACCAGCATCCGCACCATCGCCGGCCCGGCGACCAGCGCGAAGACGACGTTGCCGATCGCGTGCGCGGCGTCGAAGGGGACGGCACGGGCCTCGAGCGCCAGGAAGCGCTCAATCGAGAGTTCTCCGCCGTAGGTCGCCATGAGCGAGAAGTTCAGCAACACACCGTAGGCGATCCCGGCGAAACCGCACGCGGCGGCGAGGGTGAGACGACCGGCGTTGCGCCCGCCGATCGCCAGCGCCGCGCCGAGCGCGCCGCAGAGGCCCCAGCCCACCATCTGCCATGGGGTCCACGGGCCCTGTCCGAACCAGAAGTTGGAGACGAGGCCGGTGAGGGCGCCGACGGCGAAACCGGGCGCCGGGCCGAGCGCGTAGCCGGCGAAGACGACGATGTCGGTGGTCGGCTTGACGTTGGGGAAGGCGGCGAAGGCGACGCGACCAGCGATGGCCAGCGCGGCAAGCGCGGCGACCATGGCGACCACCTGCGAGGGCGGCCGCGAGCGCTCGTACCAGGCAAACCCGGCAATCAGCACCCCGCCGAGGATGAGGAAGGAGGTCAGCTGCCAGGACATCAGCCCTCCCCCCCTCCCTTCCGCTGACTTCGTCTTTCGTTCCGCATACCGGAACGAAAGACGAAGTCAGCGGAAGGGTTTTTGAGGACGGTGGCGCCCTGCTCGGGGGTGACGACGCCGGGGAGGTCGAGGACACGGGCGACCTCGGTGGCGAAGTACCAGCCGCCGGAGAGGACCTCGGCCGCCGGGCCGTCGGCGATGACGACGCCCTCGCCGAGCAGGACGACGCGCTCGGCGAAGGCGGCGGCGAACTCGACGTCGTGGGTTGCGACGAGCAGGCCGGCGCCGCGCGACGCGAGGTCTTCGATCAGGCCGGCGAGGTCGTCCTTACGGGCGCGGTCCATGCCGCGGGTCGGCTCGTCGAGGGCGACGAGGCCGGGCAGCTCGCCGCCGTCGATGCGACCGGCGAGCGCGATCGCCAGGGCCAGTCGCTGCCGCTCGCCGCCGGAGAGGTCGCGCGGGTCGGCCTCGGTCGCATGCTCGAGGCCGACGGCGCGCAGCGCGGCCAGGCCCACCTCACCTGGAAGCTCGTCGCCGACCCGCTCGCGGACGAGGTAGTCCCCTGGGTTCTGGGTGAGGAGCGCCATCCCGGCGGGGGTCGCGACCTTGCCTCGGACTGGGTCGACGAGCCCGGCGGCGGTCCTCAGCAGCGTGCTCTTGCCGGCACCGTTGCGGCCCATCAGGGCCACCCTTTCGCCGCGGGCGACGGTGAGGTCGAGGCCGTGCAGCACGTCGCGGGGGCCCTCTCCGGCGTCGAGCTCGACCCAGAGGCCCTTAGCCCTGAGAACCGACTCGGCGGGGCCGGAGTCGCTCACCCTCCTACCTGCTGGGTGTGGAGGGT
>DASVFR010000032.1:0-45817 GCA_036379955.1 Solirubrobacterales bacterium | reverse complement strand
ATCGACGGCACGTCCTGGGCAGCGGCGGGAACCCGGCGGTTCCTGCGGGCCTTCAGCGGCGGGAACGCTTGGTTTTCCGCGCGGGCCGCTTGCGCGCCGCCGCCATGTGCAGCGTGCGCTCGCTGGCGCGCTCGACCGCCTCCCCCATCGCGATCTGGAAGACGGAGAGCAGGGCGTCGGAGGCGAGCGGGCGCATGCGATCGAGCGCCTCGCGGACCTTGGGCCACTCGCCCTCGGGGCGACCGGCACGGTCGAACGGCTCCCAGACCTCCTTGACGAAGAGGTCGACGAAGGTGCGGGCGACCCCGTCGGCGTGGCGGCGGAGCTTCTCCGCCGTCGCCAGCGCCCCCTCCGGCCCGACGCCGAGCTCGGCGAGGGCGACGGCGGCGCGGTAGAGGCGGGGGCTGATCACCTCGATCCGCTCGTCGGGAAGGGCGCGCAGGATGCCGAGCTTTTCGGCGCGCCTCAGCAGCGCCGAGTCGGGGGCGGCGGCCGCGCCCCAGGGGCCGGCCAGCTCGTCGACGCTGACGATTTCGGGCGTCTCGTCCTCGAAAGGGATGCGCAGGGCGCGGGTGAAGTCGACGATCTCGGCGGCGCCGCCGTCGCCGGCGTCGATCACGCGGCGGATCGCCTCGAGGTTGAGGCCGTCCGCCTGCATCTCGCGCGTCAGCGCGATCCGCGCCACGTGCTCCTCGTTGTAGTAGCCGGTGCGCCCGCGGACGACCGGCGGCGGCAGCAGGCCGCGGGTCTGGTGGGCGCGGATGTTGCGCACGGTCATCCCAGTGCGCTCCGCCAGCTCGCGGATCGTCATCTCGCCCTTGGCGGGCTTGGCCGGCCGACTCACCCTCTCATCGTAAGAGGGAGACGCTGACCGTTCATCTTCCCGGCGGCGCCTGAGAGCAGGAATTCGATCGCCGCGGCGATGTGCTCGGCGGGGGTGAAGGTGGGGAACTCCTCGCCGGGGCTCTGCGCGCGCATCGCCGGGGTGAGGATCGCGTCGACGACGACGACGTTGGCGGTGGCGTGGGTGCCTTCGAAGCCGTCGGCGAGAGCCAGCGTCCAGGCCTCGGCGGCCGCCTTGGCGGCGGCATAGGCGGCGCTTGCGTTCGTCGGCTCCTGCGCCTGCTTGGAGGAGACGAGGACGAAGCGGCCCTGTTCGCTGGCGAGCAAGGCATCGTGGAAGGCGCGGGTCGTGTGCTGAACGGTGCGGACGAGGAGGTCGTGCAGCAGGGCCCAGTCGGCGAGGGGCGCCTCGTGCAGCGGCTGTCCGCCGCGCCAGCCGCCGACCAGGTGGGCGAGCCCGTCGACGCGGCCGAAGCGATCCACCAGCGCCGCGCACCAGGCGCGCGCCGCCTCCTCGTCGAGCAGGTCGACCGCGCGTCCGTCCCAGCGCTCGGCGGGGACCCCGAGGCGCTCGCGGACCTCGTCGATCGCCTCCTGGCGCACGTCGGTCGCCGCAATCGTCGCCCCGGCCGCGGCGAGCCGCTCGGCGACGCTCGGCCCCAGCCCTCCGGCGACGCCGGCGATCGCGACGACTCTACCGCTGAGGTCGCTCATATGGGGGAGGCAGGATTCGAACCTGCGTAGGCAGAGCCAATGCGTTTACAGCGCATCTCCTTTAACCACTCGGACACTCCCCCGAGTACGAGGAGTCAATTCTATGGGAGGGACGGCGAATGGCTAGGCGACGCCCAGGCGCTGGGACATGCGCTCGTTGAAAGCGGTGAGCGCCGACATCGGCCGCATGAAGACGGTGAGGACGGCGACGCGGCCCTCCTCGTCGAGCTCGAGGAAGTCGATGCCCTCCAGCTCGCGGTCGCCGACGCGGGCCTTGAAGCGCAGCGCGACGGTGTCGCCCTCGTGCAGCTCGTCGACGTAGGTGAGGTCCTCGAGCGTGGCGGCGACGTGGGTGAGGATCTGGGTGACGACGTCGCGGCCCTCGAAGCCGCGGAAGAGGATCGGGCTGTGCAGCTCGACGTCGTCGCGCAGCGTCTCGCCCAGCAGCTCGAGGTCCTTGGCTTCGGCGGCGCGGCGAAACGGGTGCGGCTCGGACATCGGGGTGTAGCTTACGGCCCGTGCCGAACGACCACACGATCGCGCGCATCTCGAACTCGCTGGGGGCGAGGGGGCTGCGCTGGGCAGGCAAGCTCAACGTGCCGCTCTACAGGCTCAGCGGCGGGCGGATCGGCGGCAAGGTCGGCCGGGCGCCGGTCCTGCTGCTGACGACGACGGGGCGCAAGTCGGGGCAGGAGCGGACAGCTCCGGTCGTCTACCTCGCCGACGGCGAGAACGCGGTCGTGATCGACACCAACGCCGGCAACGCCAGGGTCCCGGCATGGTCGCTCAACCTGAAGGCGAACCCGGAGGGGGAAGTGGAGCGCGGCCGGCGGCGCTACCCGGTGCGCGCCCGGATCGCCGAGGGGGAGGAGCGCGCCGAGCTCTGGCGCCGCCACAACGAGCAGTACGCGGGCTTCGACGACTACGACGAGAGGCTCGACCGCGAACCGGCGGTCATCGTGCTCGAGCCGCGCTGAGGGCGGCCTCGGGTCGTCTCAGCTGGCGTCGCGCAGGACCTGCGCCTCGGGCAGTGAGCGCAGTTTCTTCAGCGTGTTGGTCTCGATCTGGCGGATGCGCTCGCGGGTGACGCCGAAGGTGCGGCCGACCTCCTCCAGCGTCAGCGGTTCCAGCCCCGAGAGGCCGTAACGCAGCTCGATCACCTGGCGCTCGCGCTCGGGCAGTGCGTCGAGGGCCCTGCGCACGCCTTCGCGCTGCAGTTGCTCGCTCGCTTCCTCGAACGGCTCGGCGACTTCTTCGTCGGCGACGAAGTCGCCCAGCTCAGATTCGTCTTCGTCCCCGACCGGCTTCTCCAGCGAGACCGGCACCTGGGAGACGCGCAGGATGTCGCGCACTTCCTCCAGCGGCCAGCGCAGCTCGGCGGCGATCTCGACCGGGTCGGGCTCGCGGCCGAGCGACTGGACCAGCTGGCGCTCGACGTGGGCGACCCGGTTGAGCTTCTCGACCATGTGCACCGGGATGCGGATCGTCCGCGCCTTGTCGGCGATCGCCCGGGTCACCGCCTGGCGGATCCACCAAGTCGCGTAGGTGGAGAACTTGTAGCCGCGGCGGTAGTCGAACTTCTCCACGGCGCGGATCAGGCCGAGCGAGCCCTCCTGGATCAGATCGAGGAAGCTGAGCCCGCGGCCGAGATAGCCTTTCGAGATCGAGACGACGAGTCTCAGGTTGGCCTCGACCATCTGCCGCTTGGCGACCATGTCGCCGCGCTCGATCCGCTTCGCCAGATCGACCTCTTCGGCGGCCGTGAGCAGCTCGACCTGACCGATCGAGCGCAGGTAGAGACGCAGCGAATCGAGGCTCGGTTCGACGGTGAGGTCGAGGTCGCCCTTCGACGAGGCGCCGTTGGAGGACTCGGTCGGCCGCGGCTTCGGCGCCTCGGCCGCTTCCCCGTCCGATTCGGCCTCGGCGGAGACGACTTCGACGCCGATCTCGAGCAGGTGGGCGTGCAGGCCGGCGATCTGGTCCTTGGTGACCTCGACCTCCTCGAGGGTCACGGCGATCTGCTCGAAGGTCAGGTAACCGCGCTCGCGGCCCAGCACGATCAGCCCGCGCAGCTCCTCCGGCTCCGCAAACGGCTGTCCATCCGAGTCCTGATCCAGTCCCTTGGGGACCGTCTCCAACGGTTCGATCTCATGCCTCCGCTGCCAACCCTCTCCCCCTGGCGGGGGGCCGACCCCAACGCTTCGGCCGCTGCGAAGTATAGGCAGATATCGTCGTTCGGTCGCCGCGGCGATATCCGGCCGAGAGCGCCGGTCGCTTAGTCTTCACAAGCGGTGGCGGCACGAACGACACTGACTCCCTCGCTCTCGGCGCCCGACGTGCAGGCGTCGGTGCCGGCGACCCAGGTGAGCCTCTCGCGGGTCGGCGTGACCGGCGTCGAGAAGGTGATCCGGGTCAAGGCCGACGGCGCGGAGAACCTCTACCACGCGGGCTTCGAGTGCTTCGTCGACCTCGAGCCGCGCCAGGCCGGCGTGCACATGTCGCGCTTCGAGGAGATCGTCGGCGAAGCGATCGACGAGGTCGTGCTCGGCGAGGCGTTCCGGGCCGAGGTGCTCGCCGCCCACATCGCCGATCGGGTGCGTGAGCGCCAGCGAGGCCGACGCGCCGAGGTATCGGTCGAGGCGCGCTACCCGCAGACGGTGACGACGCCGGCCAGCGGCCACTCGACCCAGGAGATCTACGTGCTTTTCGGGACCGCCGTCGTCTCCGGGCACGGGACGCGGACGCTGACGGGCGTGCAGGCGCAGGGGATGACGGCCTGCCCCTGCGCGCAGGAGATGGTCGCTGAGCTGGGCCGCGAGCGGCTGGCCGAGGCCGGCTTCGACGCCGAGCAGGTCGAACGGGCGATCGAGGCGGTGCCGGTGGCGACGCACAACCAGCGCGGCGTCGGCACACTGTACGTGGGCTGCCCGGAGGGCGGCGACGCCTGGCTCGACGCTCCCGACCTGCTGCGCATCGTCGAGAGCTCGATGAGCTCGGAGATCTACGAGCTGATGAAGCGCCCCGACGAGCTCGCCGTGGTCGCCAAAGCGCACGAACAGCCGCGCTTCGTCGAGGACTGCGTGAGGGAGATGGTCCGCCAGGTGGTCGAGGGCTATCCCGACCTGCCCGAGGAGGTCTTCGTCATGGGCCGCCAGGAGAACCTGGAGACGATCCACCGCCACAACGTCGTCGCCGAGCGCTACGGCACGCTGGGCGACCTGCGCCGCGAGCTCTCCTCCGGCGAGCACCAGCAGCGCCACACGACGATGCGCGAGTGGCTCGAGTCCCCCGGCGCCTGAAGCAATCCGGCACCCCCCACTCCGGGTGCAACGTTTTGTACATGCAATGGATGTAGAACGCGTTGCACTCGGTGGAATCAGGACCGAAGTGACTCTCGGATGAGGTCGAGAAACGGGGCCGGGTTGCGCTCGAGCATGCGATAGGTCGCTCGAAGCACCCTGTAGCCGGCCGCCGTCAGCGCAACGGTGACTTCTCGGTCTCGCTCGAAGGCGGCGCGGTCCTTGTGGTAGGCGTAGCCGTCGGTCTCGACGATGACCTTCGCCTTCGGCCAGTAGAAATCAACCAGGTGCCCCTCGACCAGGACGTTGACCTGGGGGAGCGACAGGCCAGCCCTCTGGCAGAGAGAGAAGAAGTCGACCTCGAGCGGAGAGATGGTGTCCGCGGCTCGTGGATCGACACGAACGGCCACTCGCCGCAGGCGACGCAGGCCCTTGCGTCCGTTGCCCTGTTCGATGACCCGCTGAAGCTCGCGCCAGACGAGGCGCCCAGTGCGGTCGGCGTCGACGATCATGTGCTCGAGCTGTCGTTCGTCGAGCCGACCCGCGTTGTCCATGATCGTTCGCTCGATCGAGGTGACCGGGATTCCCGCCTCGACTGCGACGTCCTCTTCCGGCAGTGACCGGGTCTGGTGAAGCCAGACGCCATGCGGCCGCCGATGTCCAGAGACACGAAGAACCTCGTGCGGGCGCCGCGATCCTCGAATCCCCCAAAGCTGAGCCGCGCTGCCGTGGGAGAGATAGGCGTTGGGGCCGCACGCAAGCGTCGCGGCCATCCACTCCCCGTGCAGGCTTATCCGGCGGTGTCCCACCGCGAAGACTCCACGATGCAACTCGATCAGCTTTCCAGCGTCGATTCGATCCTGAATCAGTCCCCTGCCAAGGCCCACCGCAATCAACTGCCGCCGGGCGATCACACCGTGCTGACGCTCGGCCAACTCGCGGATGGTGGTTGTCGCCTCATCGCTGGGTGCAACGTGTTTTCCATGCAATGCATGGTGAATGCGTTGCACCCCAGAAGGAGCCTTCTCACTCGCCCCGGGTGCAACGCGATCTACATGCGATGCATGGTCAACGCGTTGCACCTGGGGCGGGGTTGGTTGGGGTTGGGGTTGGGACTGAGGCGGAGTGCTGGGATTGGCTGATGGCATGGCCCGGACCCTGACTGGGTTTGGCGCACGAGTGGTGCGCTGATCCGCGCGGATCGCGCGCGGATTTGCGACCCACGGCGGCGTGCGGAGACCGAGCGCGCCGCTTCGGCGCGAGAAGTCCGAGGGCGCCCGCGAATCAGCCGTGGCTGGGGCGGGCTGAGGCGGCGCGGGAGCGGCGCTCTTCCTCGAAGCGGCGGCGGAGGCCGAAGAAGTAGTCGGCGCCGGAGATCACGGTGACGGCGACGGCGAGGTAGACGAGGGCGTCGACCCAGGCCGGGGCCGGGTTGGCGGCGATCAGGGCGAAGACGGCGGCGATCTGCAGGACCGTCTTCGCCTTCCCCAGCCAGCTAGCGGCGATGACGACGCCACGCTCGGCGGCGACCACGCGCATCACGGTGACCGCGAACTCGCGGGCGATGATCACCATCGCGACCCAGGCGGCGAGCCGGTCGAGGGAGACGAGGGAGACGAGCGCCGCGGCGATCAGCAGCTTGTCGGCGATCGGGTCCATGAGCTTGCCGAAGGTGGTGATCGACCCCCGCGAGCGGGCGAAGTAGCCGTCGAGGCCGTCGGTCGCTGCCGCCAGCGCGAAGACGGCGGCGGCAAGCGCGTCGCCGTTCGGCGTCTCCCCCAGCAGCGCCACGACCACGACCGGCACGGCGAGGATACGCAGCAGCGTCAGCGCGTTGGGCAGGTTGAGCGGAAACACCGCTCAGTCCGCCTCCTCCGCCGACCGACGGGCCGATTTACGCTCATATAGAGCGGTTTTCGGCCCATCGGCCCCGGGGGTGGCGAGGGCGGCGTCGCGTTCGGCGAAGAAGCCCTCGCCCTCGATGCTGATATGGGGGACGAGGCGCTCCATCCAGCGCGGCAGCCACCAGGCGCGCGCGCCGAGCAGGACCATGATCGCCGGGACGAGCAGGCAGCGGACCAGGGTCGAGTCGATCGCGATCGCAACGGCCAGACCGACCCCGAACTCCTTCACCACCGGGTTGCCGTTGAGGACGAAGCTGGTGAAGACGCAGACCATGATCGCCGCGGCCGAGGTGATCACGCGGCCGGTGTTGGCGAGGCCTTCGATCACGGCCTCCTTCTCGTCGCCGGTCTGCTCGAAGTGCTCGCGCATCTGGGTGAGGAGAAAGACCTCGTAGTCCATCGAGAGCCCGAAGAGGATCGCGAACATCAGCAGCGGCACGAAGCTGACGATCGGGATCGCGTGGTCAAGCCCGATCAGCGAGGAGCCCCAGCCGAGCTGGAAGACGGCGGTGACGACGCCGTAGGCCGCGGCAACCGAGAGCAGGTTCATCGCCGCCGCCTTGAGCGGCACCAGCAGCGAGCGGAAGGCGAGCAGGAGGACGACGAAGCTGAGCGCGACGACGATCGCGATCATCAGCGGCAGCTTGTCGGAGATCTGCGTGGCGAGGTCGATGTAGCCGGCGGTCTGGCCGCCAACGTAGGCGGTCGCGCCGGTGCCGTGCAGCGCCCCCGGGATCGTCGTCTCACGCAGGTCTTCGACCAGGCTGACCGTGTCATCGGCCCAGGGCGCCGACTTGGAGATGACGGTGAAGACCGCTGCCGTGCCCTGTTCGTCGAACGTCGGCGACGAGGTGCCGTCGACGTCGGGGGCGACGGCGATCGCCTTCTCCAGCTTCGGCACCGCTTCCTTGCATTCGGCCGGGCTGCCGCATTCCGTCGCGATCAGCAGCGGCCCGTTGACGCCCGGGCCAAACCCCTGCGTGAGCCCGTCGTAGGCCTGGCGCGCGGTGGTCGACTTGGGCAGGGCGCTGATGTCGTTCTGGCCGAGATCGAGCTTGCGCAACGGCAGGGCGAGAACGATCAGGATGGCGAGCGCGACGAAGGCCGAGCGCCAGGGGCGGCTGGCGACCCCTCTGGCCCAGCGGCGCCAGCCGTGCGGCTCGGCATCGTCGGGGTGGGTTTTGCCGAGCTGCACGCGCAGCGAGTTGATCCGCGGGCCGAGCGCCCCGAGCATCGCCGGCAGCAGCGTGGTCGCGGCGCAGACGGCAACGACGACGGCGATCGCGGCGGTGAAGCCGAGTGTGCTGACCAGCGGGATGCCGGCGAAGGCGAGCGAGCAGAGGGCGATCACGACCGTGAAGCCGGCGAAGACGACGGCGCCGCCCGCGGTCGCCGTCGCGCGGGCCACGGACTCGCGCATCTCCATCCCTTCGCCGAGCTGGAGCTTGTGGCGGGTGACGATGAAGAGCGCGTAGTCGATGCCGACGCCCAGCCCGATCATCGTCGCCAGCGTCGCGGCGACGCTCGGCATCTGGACGACGTTCTCGAGCAGGCGCAGGATCGAGAGCGAGCAGGCGAGGCCGATGATCGCCGAGGAGATCGGCAGCACCATCGCGGTCGCGGTGCCGAAGGCGAAGAGGAGGATGACGATCGCGGCCGCGATCCCGATCGCGTCGCTGGCGCCGGTGTCGGGCTTGGAGAGCTGCTGACCGACGTAGGCGCCGATCGAGACCTTGAGGCCGACCGCTTCGGCGGGCTGGCCGGCGTCGAGCACGGACAGGGCCTGGGGTTCGGTCAGTTCGCCCGGGCCGACGCTGAGGACGACCGGCGAGTAGGCGACCGAGCGATCCTTGCTGAGGAAGCGGGCGCCGGCCGGGCTGAGCGGGTTGACAGCCGAATTGACCTCGTGCAGCGATTCGAGCCGTTCGACCGATTCGCCGATCGCGGTGGCGTACCGGGGCGCCGTCAACGATTCCCCGCGCTTGGCCTGGAAGACGAGCGGATTGCTGCCGTAAGCCTGTTCGGGCAGCTCTTCTTCGAGCAGTTCGGTGGCCGAGGTCGAGCCGGTGCCCGGCAGGGTGAGATTGTCGTTGGTCTTGCTTTCGCCGGTCTGGCCGACGAGGACGAGGCCGACCGCGAGCACGACCCAAGCGGCGATGACGGGCCAGTGGTGACGCGAGCAGAAGCGGCCGATCGCGTAGAGGGGAGCGGTCATGACGGCATCATCCTCCTTCTTCGGGCGGTGAGCCGGGCGGCGGCATGCTGCCGGTCTCGAGCGGGGCCGGGACGGCGCCGACGAGCGACGCGCCGAGGGTCTGACGCAGGACGGCGAGGTGCTCGGCGTGGTTTGCGGCCAGGGCGACCGCGAGGTTGCTCGGCGCAGCGGCTTCCAGGTGTGGCGCCGCTTCCACCGCGAGGCCGAGAGCGGCGTTCTCCTCCGCGTAGAGGAGTTCGAGCGCTTCCCGCCGGGAGTGGGGATTCGGCGGTTCGAAGGAGCCGGCTTCGGCGTCGGCTTCGCCGCCGAGCCCGCGGATCGCCTTCTCGATCGCGTCGACGTGGGCCAGGCCCTGGCCGCGGAACTCGCGGGCCACCGTCAGCGCCTGACCGCGGAGCGCGGCCCCGGCGGCGGCGTAGGCGCCGAGCAGGGTCAGTTCGTGGGAGAGCAGGCCGTTGAGCAGCTCCACGTCGGCCGCCTTCTCGCTATCGGTCGCCGCTCCTTTGCCGCTCCGGCCGCAGCCGGCGGACGCGACGGCTAGAGCTGCGAGGAGGAGGGCGAAAAAGAAGACGGCGCAGCGAATGCCGCGCCGTCTTCCGACTGACTGCGATTCCCTCCGCTCCGCGCCCATCGAGCGCGGAGCTTATGGGCTTTGCTGGGGTCGCTACGCCTTCCGGGAAGCTTTCTTGGCTTTGGCTTTGCTTTTGGCTTTGGCTTTGGCTTTGGCTTTGGCTTTCTTGGCGGCTGGCGGCGTCTCGTAATTCAGGAGGACGACGTTTACCGGGATGCCCGTCTCACCGGACTTGGCGAGGCGCTTGGCACTGCCCGCGTGGATCTTGATGATCTTCGAGAGAGTGTCGTTGATGAGGTCGACCAGTTCTTCCCAGCCCTGCTCGTCGACGTAGCCGGGAGTCCAGCTGATGTGTCGATCCTCGCGGGAATCGAACGTTCCCACTTTGAGCGCGCCGAACACGTTCTCGATGATCATGCGAATTGACGAAGCGCTCACCCCGGGCTTGACCGAGTCCGGCAGCGACTTCCAGTCCTTGTCGGTGAGGAACGCCCGCGCGGTCGCCCTGTAGTAGTGCTCGACGGCGCCGCGGCGCGGCTCGGTCTTGACCATCTCAATGCACTCGAAGTCCTTGAGGACTTTGACGTGGTAGCTCACCTGGCTGAGCCCTTCGTCGAGCTCCTTGGAGAGTTCGTTGGGGCTGGCCATCCGCTCGTTGAGAATGGTCAGGATTTCGACGCGGAGCGGGTGCGCAAGCGCCTTGACCAGTTTCTGGTCGACGCCGGTCTCTTTCTTCTTGCCTCTTTTCGCTGTCGCTGACTTGGTTTTGCCCTTTGCAGCCAAAGTGAACTCCTCCGTTGTGTTTTCGCGGCCTTCTAGCACTCCATCGTATTAGAGAGGAGGGCGGTTTTGCAAGCCAGGGAGCCAAGTTCGGTCGGACCCAGGGCGAATCGACCTGCGGTAATTCTTATTACTGGAACTAATTCCAGTAATAACAAGGTCTAAATCGCAGCAAAGACAGTCGCGGCCCCAAGCGCGGCAAAACATCGCTTTCGAGGGGGGGTGAGCAGGGTGAAGATCACGGCTACGCCGAGCGTTGTGCCCTTGCTTTCAACGACGAAGAATCGTTAGAGACGGTGGCGCGGGGCCTCGCTCCCAGCGGAGCCGAGGCCCCTCCACCATTTCCCCGCGGACCTGATTCAGTTCCGGCGTGGAGACGACCGGGGGAAATTCTCGCGACAGGCGCTTTGACCGCCTCGCCACTGAGATCCACGCCTGCAGACGCTGCCCGCGCCTGGTCGAGTGGCGCGAGGAGCGCGCCGGCGACCCGCCACGCCGGTACCGGGGTCAGGAGTACTGGGCTAGGCCGCTGGACGGCTTCGGCGATCCCGATGCCGGGGTGGCGATCGTCGGCCTTGCCCCCGCCGCCCACGGCGCCAACAGGACCGGCCGGATGTTCACCGGCGACCGCTCGGGCGAGTGGCTCTACGCGGCGCTGCACCGCGCCGGGTTCGCCAACCAGCCGCACTCGGAGCGACGCGGGGATGATCTGCGCCTGCGCGACGCGTACGTAACGGCCGTCGTCCGCTGCGCGCCGCCGGCAAACAAGCCGACGCCGGCCGAGCGCGACAACTGCCTGCCCTACCTCGAGCGCGAGCTGGCGCTGCTCGAGCGCTGCCGGACGATCGTCGCCCTCGGCGCCTTCGCCTGGGACGGCGCCCTACGCGCGATCGCGGCCCTGGGCGGCGAGCTGCCGCGACCGCGGCCCAAGTTCGGCCACGGCGCCGAGACGGCGGTCGGCCGCTGGACCCTGCTCGGCTGCTACCACCCGAGCCAGCAGAACACCTTCACCGGCCGGCTGACCGAGCCGATGCTGGATGCCGTGCTGGCTCGGACACGGAAGCTGGCGGAGGCAGAGGACCTGTAAACGGTGGGCGCCCAGGGCGCACGTATTCAGGTGAGGTCTCGAACCCGAATATCCCGACCGTCACGGGAATCCCCGGCTCGCCAGACATGAGGAGGCGCAATGCGCTGCGCTTCTGAATCGCCATCAGCTTGCGAAGAGTCGACCTGAGCAGGCGCACGACTTCCTTCCAGCCGCGCAGATCGAGAACGAACGGCATCCAGGTCGTGTGCTTGTCGTCCCGGGCATGGAACGTGCCGTGCTCTATCGCCTCCAGTGCTTCGGTCACGAATCCGCGGATGAACGCAAAGTCGATGTCCGCCTTCACGGAAGCCGGCAAGTCCTTCCAATCCTCGTCGCTGAAGTACGCAGCTGGCGTCGCTTGGAAGAAGTGCTCTGTGCCGCCTCTGGCTGGCCTCGTGCAGACCTCCTCAATCAGACCAAGCTCCTCGAGAATCTGGACCTGCTTGTAGAAGGCAGTGACGTCGAGCTCGATTTCGTCGCCGATTTCGACCGTGCTCGCAACTCGCTCGTTGAGCACGGCGAGGATGTGTTCGCGCACTTCATGGCGCAGAGCGAAGATCATGCGCCGGTCGAAGAAGCTCTTCAGACGGTCTTTGCGGACTTCCTTGATGCTTTTGTGGCGAATTGGCTTGGGCCTCGAGCCGGACTTAGGCGCCGGCTTGGACTTCGCTCTGGGCTTGCGCTTCGACTTCCTGGGCATGCGTTTCCTCCTCCATGGATCTGCTGACGACGCCGCCGGCACTGCGGCCGACGGCGGGATACCAATCTAAAACCTATCGCGGCCCAGGCACAAATCTCCGTTTAATCCCTAAATAATTGAAACTATTTAGAGCGCTAAGCGGTCTCTATCGGTAGCAACCCAAAGGAGGCCTTTGCCGATGGATAGACCGCGGATCAAGAAGACAACTCAGAAGCTCGACGCCCCGAACGGAGACCTCTACCTGCTGCGCGCCAGCGCGACGAGGGACATCCACATCGAGCAGCCGGGAGAGGAGGGCCGGGAGCTGATCGACGCGATCGACGGAACGAGCACGCGCGAGGCGCTGATCGAGCGGTTCGGCGAGAAGGAAGTCCTCGAGCTGCTGGCCCAGTTCGAGGAGCTGGGCGTGGTCGAGGACGCGTCCGACGACGACCGGATCGACCGGACGACGCGCGAACGGCTCGACCGGCAGCTGCGCTACTTCAGCGACGTGACGGCCGGCCCGACCCCGTCGGAAGCGCAGGCGCGGCTGGAGGAGGCGCGGATCGCGGTGCTCGGAGTCGGCGGCCTCGGCGGCTGGGTCGCGCTGAACCTGGCCTGCGTCGGGATCGGCGAGATGCTGCTGATCGACTTCGACAGGGTCGAGCTGAGCAACCTCAACCGCCAGGTCCTCTACGGCGAGAACGACATCGGCCGCTTCAAGGCGGAGGCGGCGGCCGACCGGCTGGCCCAGTTCAACTCCTCGATCAGGCTCGAGCCGCGCGTGCAGAAGCTCGACAGCGAAGAAGCGGTCGCCGAGGCGATCGACGGCTACGACGTGGTGATCGACGCCGCCGACTGGCCGGCCCACGACATGGAGCACTGGATCAACTCCGCCTGCTTCGCGGCGCGGACCCCGTTCATCGCGATGAGCCACTTCCCGCCGGTGGCGAGGGTGGGGCCGATGTACGTACCGGGCGTGACCGGGTGCTTCGTCTGCCAGGAGATCGGCTACAGGCGGGCCTTCCCGCTCTTCGACCACGCGATGGAGCAGCAGCGCGGCCAGGACTCGCCGGCGGCGACGCTGGGACCGGCGTGCAGCCTGATCGGTGGCCAGGTCGGGCTCGACGTGATGCACCACCTGACCGGGCTCGCCGATCCCTCGACGCTCGGCGTCGGCCACATCTACGACCTGCGCACGATGGTGCTGGAAAGGGAGCCCGTGGTCCCGGCCGACGATTGCCCCGTCTGCGCCAAGGTGCCGCTGGTCGAGTACTGAGATGCGCCGTCGCTTATCCCTGGCGCCGGCGCCGGCGAGCGAGTCGCCCGGCGGTGCCTGAGACGAAGAGCGCCAGCCAGCAGTACGGAGCGAGGGTCGGATCGAGGAAGGCGATCGGGATCGAGACGAGGAAGAAGGCGGCGATCGTCAGCGAGCGCCGCTGGTTCTCGCGGACCTCCTCGGGCGGGGTCCGCGTCAGGCCGCTGCGGTGGGCGTAGGAGAAGAGGATGGAGCCGACGAGGATGACGCCGACGAGGTTGGCCGCGTAGAGGACGACCGCGGCCTCGGTGCCGCCGTGGTCGCCCAGCACCTCGCTGCTGAAGGGCATCAGCACGATCCAGGCGAGGTAGAAGAGGTTGAGCGCGATCAGCCTGCTGTCGAAGCGGACCACCTCGCCGAAGAAGCGATGGTGGACGAGCCAGAAGCGGCCGACGACGGCGAAGCTGATCGCGTAGGCGAAGACGTCCTGGCGCTCCTCCCACAGGGCCTGCCAGAGCTCCGCGTTGGAAGCGTGCCTGGGCACCGTCAGCTGCAGCACCAGCAGCGTGATCGCGATCGCGAAGACCCCATCGCTGAAGGCGACGATCCGCGAGAACTCGACTTCGTTCTCCTCGCGATGCTTGGCGGAGCTCCCGGTCACGGCCGCAATCATCGGCGTCGGGGGCGACGGAACCGGCGCCCGGGCGCCGGATAGCCTTCCCGCCCAACATGGCCACCCCGAAGTCCGCCACTCCCGCCGCGCAGAGCGAGACGATCCGCAACCACGCGGCCTTCATCTGGAGCGTGGCCGACCTGCTGCGCGGCGACTACAAGCGGTCCGAGTACGGGAAGGTGATCCTGCCGCTGACGGTCATCCGCCGCCTCGATTGCGTGCTGGAGCCAACCAAGGAGGCGGTGCTGAAGAGGCACAAGAGCCTCAGGAGCAGGGTCAAGAACGTCGACAAGCCGCTCGAAGTCGTCGCCGAACAGGACTTCTACAACGTCCACCCCCTGACCTTTGGGAAGCTCCTCGACGATCCGGGCGGTCTCGCCGACTCGCTGAAGCTCTACATCGGCGGCTTCTCGGCGACGGCCAGAGACATCATCGACAAGTTCGAGTTCGAGAACCAGATCGACCGCCTGAAGCGGGCCAACCTCCTCTACGAAGTGGTCAGCAGGTTCGCCGAGATCGACCTGCATCCGGAGGTCGTCTCGAACATCGAAATGGGCTACATCTACGAGGAGCTGATCCGCAAGTTCTCGGAGCTGTCGAACGAGACCGCCGGCGAGCACTTCACGCCGCGCGAGGTGATCCGCCTGATGGTGAACCTCCTGTTCGTCGAAGACAAACAGGAGCTCTCCAAGCGGGGCATCGTGAAGACGATGTGCGACCCGGCCTGTGGAACGGGCGGGATGCTCTCGGTCGCCGAGGACCACCTGCGGGAGATCAATTCGAAAGGGCGGCTGGAGGTCTTCGGCCAGGAGCTGAACGCCGAGACCTACGCGATCTGCCGCTCGGACATGATGCTGAAGGGCCAGAACGCCTCGCACATCGCGTTCGGCAACTCATTCTCCGAAGACCATCACGACGGCGAGCGCTTCGACTACCTGCTCGCCAACCCGCCGTTTGGCGTGGAATGGAAGAAGGTCAAGGGCGCGGTGGACAAAGAGGCCGCGGTCGATGGGTTTGGCGGGCGCTTCGGGGCGGGGCTGCCGCGGATAACCGACGGCTCGTTCCTCTTCCTGCAGCACATGATCGCGAAGATGAAGGCGCCCGAGGAGGGCGGCTCACGCGTCGCGATCGTCTTCAACGGATCCCCCCTCTTCGCCGGCGGCGCCGAGTCGGGCGAGTCGGAGATCCGCCGCTGGATCATCGAGAACGACTGGCTCGAGGCGGTCGTCGCGCTGCCCGACCAGCTCTTCTACAACACCGGCATCTCGACCTACTTCTGGGTGGTCACCAACCGCAAGGCACCGGAGCGGCGCGGCAAAGTCCAGCTGGTCGACGCCCGCGAGGACTTCGTGAAGATGCGCAAATCGCTGGGCGACAAGCGCCAGGAGATCTCGGACAAGCAGATCGAGAAGATCTCCGGCCTCTACCGCGATTTCAAAGAGGGGGAGAAGGTCAAGATCTTCCCCAACGAGGCGTTCGGCTTCCTGCGGATCACGGTGGAGAGGCCGCTGCGGCTGCGCTGGGAGGTGACGGAGGAGACGATCGCGGCAGCGATGGCCAAGAAGCAGCTCCAGAAGCTGGAGCCCAAGACGCTGGGGGCCGTGGGCAAGCTGCTCCGCAAGCACCGGGACGCCTCGTACGCGAGCGAAGAGGAGGTGGCAGAGGCGCTCGGGAGCGCGCTGGCCGACCTCGGCCTGAAACGGCTCGCGCAGAAAGCGGTCTGGTCCGGGCTCGGCGTCCGCGACGAGGGGGCGCCGGTCGTCACCGACCGCAAGGGTGAGCCCGAACCCGACCCGGAGCTGCGCGACAGCGAGAACGTGCCCCTGCCACCGACGCCGGTGGAATTCGAGCAGGACCCTGCCGAGCGCCTCGACTCAACCGAGTACCGCGCTGCGATCGACGACTACATGCGCGAGGAGGTAATCCCCTACGTGCCCGATGCCTGGGTCGACTACGAGAAGACCAAAATCGGGTACGAGATCCCGCTGACGAGGCACTTTTACAAGTACGTGCCGCCAAGGCCACTCGAGGAGATCGATGAGGAGATCAAGGGGCTGGAGGAGAAGATTCAGAGACAGCTAACCGAGGTGGCTGGGTGATCAGTACTGGGCCCTCGGTGATGTACCTTGCGAATTTCGTAAACGGGACCGCCTTCAGGCCGGATGATTTTGGGACTTCCGGCACTCCGGTGGTTCGCATAAAACAACTTCTGGATGCCTCAGCGGAGTGTGATCTTGCACCAATTCCCGACCAGCCCGTTTGGATAGACGATGGCGATCTAGTTTTTTCTTGGTCAGCGACATTGGCCGTTCGCTTCTGGCGCCGCGGCAAAGCATTGTTGAACCAACATTTGTTTCGAGTCGATGTCAGCCCGGATGTAGACCAACGCTGGTTTTCGTACGTTCTCGAGGAGGGAACGAGACGCCTTGGCCCTTTGATGCACGGGTCGGCCATGACCCATATCACTCACGACATGCTCAAGTCACTGACCGTAGCGCTTCCACCGCTCGACGAACAGCAGCGCATTGCCGATTACCTTGACCGCGAGACGACACGAATCGATGCGCTGATCGATGCCAACCGCAGATCGGTTGAGCTCTTGGAGGAGCACTGGCGGGCAGTCCTCCAAGCCAAGCTGGACACCTCGGGGCCGAGGGTGCCCCTGAAACGGCTTGCCCGTATCAACCCCGAGAGCTTGCCGGACACGACCGAGCCCGACTACACCTTCAGATACGTGGACATCTCAACGACGGGTCGCGGCGTCCTCAAGGAAGAGCCGGCGAGCATGACGTTCGAGTCAGCCCCGTCGCGTGCAAAGCGCATCTTGAGGCTGGGCGACACAATTCTCTCCACGGTCCGAACATATCTACGGGCATCGTGGACGGTTCGGGAGTCGGCCAGAGATCTCGTCGCATCGACGGGCTTCGTGTGCCTTCGACCGCGGGAGAACGTCGACCCACACTTTCTAGGCTGGTTGGTAGCGGCCAACCTCGTCGTTGACGAGGTCGTCGCCCGGTCGGTTGGAGTTAGCTATCCAGCGATTAATTCAAACGAGGTTGGCGCCATCAAGGTCCCCTGCCCCCCGCTGCCGGAGCAGAGAAAGATTGCAAAGTCCTTGGACGCGGTCCGGCCACGAATTGACGCTCTTTCGACGGCGCGCACCAAGATGTCGAACTTGCTCAACGAGCGCCGCCAGGCCCTGATCACCGCAGCCGTCACCGGTCAAATCGACCTCCCGGAGGCGGCTTGAGCTCGGTCGACGAGAAAAAATTCGAGGATGAGATCAGCGACTACCTCGTCGCCGGGGGCGGTTACCTGGTGTGCAAGGTCGGCACAAAGGACGAGTGGCGGCCGGACTTCGACCCGGAGATCGGGCTCGACAAAGCCGAGCTGTTTCGCTTCATCACCGAATCCCAGGGGGACGCATGGGGGGCGCTGGTCAAGGCGCACGGCGGCGACGAAGAGGTCGCCTACGAGAAGTTCACCCAGCGCCTGGTGCAGCAGCTCGACGAGCGGGGAACGATCGACGTCCTGCGACACGGGGTGCGCGACCAGAACGTCGAGATCCGGCTCTCCTACCGCCGGCCCGCATTCGGAGTCGCGCCGGAGCTGGTCGCCCACTACGACGCCAACCGGCTGACCGTCACCCGCCAGCTCCCCTACGACCCCGACTCCGGCAACACACTCGACCTCTGCCTCTTCCTCAACGGCATCCCGGTTGCGACCGCCGAGCTGAAGAACCCCCTCACCGGCCAGGGCATCAAGCACGCGCTCGGGCAGTACCGCAGCGACCGCGATCCGAAGAACGTGACGCTGGGTCGCCGGGCGATCGTCCACTTCGCCGTCGACCCGGACTCGGTGATGATGACCACCAAGCTGGCGGGCCGGCAGACCCGGTTCCTGCCCTTCAACCTGGGTCACGAGTTCGGCGCCGGCAACCCTCCCAATCCCAACGGCCACAAGACCTCCTACCTCTGGGAACGAGTCTGGGCAAAGGGGCCCTGGCTCGACGTCCTCCACCGCTTCGTCCACGTCGAGCGACCCCAGAAGGGCTCCACATCGGCCCGGCGGGCCGCCGAGACGACGATCTTCCCCCGCTATCACCAGTGGGATGCCGTGCTCGCGATCGAGGCCGACGCGGTCACCGGTGGCCCGGGGCGCTCGTACCTGATCCAGCACTCGGCGGGCTCCGGCAAGTCGAACACGATCGCCTGGACCGCCCATCGCCTCTCGACTCTGCACGACGCCGACGACCGCAAGGTCTTCGACAAGGTCGTGGTGATCACCGACCGCGTGATCCTCGACCGCCAGCTCCAGGACACGATCCACCAGTTCGAGCACGCACGCGGAGTCGTCGAGAAGATCGACGAGGACTCAAAGCAGCTTGCCGAGGCCCTAACGGGGGAGCGAGCCCGGATCATCATCACGACCCTGCAGAAGTTCCCCTTCGTGCTCGAAGAGATCGGCGAGCTGCCAACCCGCAACTACGCGATCGTCGTCGACGAGGCGCACTCCTCGCAGACCGGGGATACCGCCACGGAACTGCGGCTCGCCCTCGGGGCCAGCGAGGAGCAGGAGCTGACCGCCGCCGAGGCCGAGGACTCGGGCCTGCTGGCGGCGGCGATCGACCCGGTCGAGGAGACGCTTGCCAAGTCCGTTGCGGCGCGCAGCCACCGCCACTCGAACCTCTCCTACTTCGCCTTCACCGCCACCCCAAAGGGCCGCACGCTGGAGATGTTCGGCAGGCTCAACCCGGCGACGAAGAAGCACGAACCGTTCCACCTCTACTCGATGCGCCAGGCGATCGAGGAGGAATTCATCATGGACGTGCTCGCCGACTACACCACCTACGAGACCTACTGGCGGATCAAGAAGGCGATCGAGGAGGACCCCGAGTACGAGCCACGCAAGGCGCGGCGGGCGATCGCGCGCTTCGTCAGCCTGCACCCGCAGCAGCTCGCCGAGAAGGCCGAGATCATCGTCGAGCACTTTCGCCAGCACACCTCCAGGGAGATGAAGGGGCTTGCCAAGGCGATGGTCGTGACCTCCTCGCGCCTGCACGCGGTCCGCTACAAGCAGCAGATCGACAGGTACATCCGCGAGCAGGGGTACGCCGACCTAAAAGCGCTCGTCGCCTTCTCCGGAAAGATCGACGACGGGACCGGCAAGCCACTGACCGAGGCCAACATGAACAACTTCCCGGAATCGCGCACCGCGGAGGAATTCGCCGGCTCCGAGTACCGCATGCTGATCGTCGCCGAGAAGTTCCAGACCGGGTTCGACCAGCCGCTGCTGCAGACGATGTACGTCGACAAGACCCTGGTCGACCTCGCCGCGGTCCAGACCCTCTCGCGCCTCAACCGCGTCCACCCGCTGAAGGAGAGGACCTTCGTCCTCGACTTCCGCAACGAGACGGAGGACATCGTGGCCGCCTTCGAGCAGTTCCACGGCCGCACCGTGGCGCCGCCGACCGACCCGAACGTCCTCTGGGACACGCGGCGCCTGCTCGAGGAGTTCGACGTGCTGCGCGAGGAGGAGATCGAGGCGGCGCTGCCGGCCCTGCTCGGCGGCGGCGAGTCGGAGGAGAAGCGCTCGGCTGAGGTCTACGCGGCCCTGGCTCCCGCCAAGGCCCGCTTCGAAGGCCTGAACGACGAAGAGCGCCTGGAGTTCCGCGACGCCCTGAACCGGTTCGTCCGCACCTACTCGTTCGTCGCCCAGATCGCGGCCTTCACGGACTCCGGGCTGGAGCGCGACTACGTCTTCTGCCGCGCCCTGTCGCTCTACGTGCGCGACACCGGCACGATCGAGCGGCTCGACCTGGGCGACGAGGTCGAGCTCACTCACCTGCGCAACCAGATCACCTTCCGCGGCTCCCTCTCGCTCGAGTCGGAGGTCGGAGAGGTGCGCTCCTTCGGCAAAGACGCAGCGGCCCAGCAGGAGCTGGAGCCGGAGCACCTCTCCAGCATCGTCGAGATCCTCAACGAGCGCTTCGGCACCAACCTGACCGAGGTCGACAAGCTGCTCTTCGACCAGTTCGAGGAGGGCTGGGTGGCCGACGAGGAGCTGTCGGACCAGGCCCGGAGCAACAGCCTCGACAACTTCCGCCTCGCCTTCGAGCGCAAGTTCCTGCAGACCATCGTCACCCGCGTCGACGACAACGAGGAAATCTACAAGCGGATCCTGGACGACGAGGACTTTCAGGCGACGCTGGCGGAGTTCTACCTGCGCAAGGTCTACAAGCGGCTGCGCGGGGACGGCGAGCCCGGGAATCCCGATTCGTAGTCGGCCAAGGCCCCGCTACCATGGCCCTGCCCGCCGACGTAGCTCAGCTGGTAGAGCACTTCACTCGTAATGAAGGGGTCCCCGGTTCAAATCCGGGCGTCGGCTCTAAGGAAGCCCAGCAAACAGCCATGATGCTGTTCTGGTCGCAGAAGCCTTTCGGCCTTGACTCCCCTTCAGCGCTCGCTGTGACCCAATTCGTCCAAAGCTCGTTCTGCTGCCTTCCGGACCGCCGACTTGGGGTCGTCCAGCTTCCGAATGAGCGCCGTGGTGGCTCGCTGGTCGCCAATTTCACCTAGAGCATTTGCTGCAAAGGACCGGAATCCTGGGTCAGGATCATCGAGCTTTGTGATCAAGGCTTCGACGCTCTCATGATCGCGCAGCTGGCCAAGGCTGCGTATCGCCCACATCTGAACCGTCTTGGATGCGTCATCCAGAGCGGTTCGCAAAGCAGGGAGCGCAGCAGTATCGCCCAGTTGACCTAGCGAGAACGCTGCCCCCCGGCGTACGACTTCAGTCGGGTCGGATAGCAGGAGCTCGCTGATGGCAGGAATCGCCTCACGGGCGCCGACCCGTCTCAGGCTCGTTATCACTGCCGCCCTTAGTTTTGCCGACTTCTTCACGCGCGGGGCATCGAGAGCCTCGATCAGTCCCGCCGCATCACCTTCACGCTCCATCTTCTTGAGGTGAGCATAGCCATAGGGCTTGGTCTGGGTAAAAATGCCCAATTGATACGCCTAGTGACTGAGGTGTTGTTCCATCCAGCTCAAGAAGAACGAGAGTACAGTACCCGCGACTGGCGGTCCATTACCCGCGCTCGCTGCCCGTTCCAAGAGGAATGCATACAGCCTTGGGTATCGAAGCGCGAACTGCTCTGACCAATAGTCGGCCGCGCTCAATGCGGCTGGTGCAACCTCCAGTGGGACGAGGAGACCCGCGGCGTCAATCGTAAGCACAGCTGCGCCCTCAATACCGTGAGTGACGGCATCCCAATAGCTACATCCCGCTTCGATCATTTCGATCTCTTCTTCGTAGTAGCGAAGCGGATTAAGGGGACTTTCAGACAAGCAGTTGCCTTCCGTCCAGAAGCTTCCGCTCAACGGATTCATGTTGCATAGCCCGGAGGGGTCTGCGCCGTTTAGGGGGCTGTTTTTGGCGTAGCTATACAGCGCACCGGTGAGTCCAGTTAGCGGATCGCGGGACATGAACTGCCCGGTCGTCGGATCATACTCGCGCGCTCGCAGGTACTGCATACCGCTTTGTGCGTTTGTGTACTGGCCCGCATAGCCGAGTGGCGTTGTCTGCGTCCCGGTCTTTCCGGCTAGCAGGCCATAGGGGGCGTAGCTGAAGCTTCCGGTAGCCGTGCCGCTCGAGTTGGTGAGCATCCTCGTGCTGCCGAGCTGGTCGTGGTGATAGTAGGTCGTAGCGCCACCCGCAGAGATTTCCTCAACTGGCACTCCACGAGGACCGTAGATGTAGCTTGTCTGGCCGTCGCTTAGTAGAAGCGGTAGCCCTGCCGACGTATCCCAAGTCAGATAGCTGGTAATGCCAGATACGGTCTGCGACGCTCGAAGACCCGCACCGTTGTAAGTGTAGGTTTCACTGATCCCCGGTACTTCCCCTTCTGCCGTACGTTCCACCGCAACCAGATTTCCAGCTTGGTCATATTTAAACGATGTAGACGGTCCAGAAGTGGGTCCAGTTTTCGTGCGCTCACCGAGGGAATCGTAGGAGAAGATATTGCTTGGATTTTCGGTAAGCTCGCTTGCCGCGTCGTATTTGATGCCGCTTACTCCGGCAAATGTAGTTGGATTGTCGGCTTTGTCGTAAGCATATGTCTGGCCGTTCGCTTCGGTAAGTCGATCAAGATTGTCGTATGAGAAAGACTGATTACCCCCCGGCAATCCCGTGACGGCTTCGGTGAGCAGTTGCCCCTCGTTTCCCCGCGTGTACGACAGCGTTGCGAGTGTGGTTTTGCCTTTCGTCAGCGTGACGCCGCTCATCTGATCGCTGCGGTTATAGCTGTAGCTATCCGTATTAGAGGTCGAGGAGGGAAGGGTCGTTGCCGTTAGATTGGAGTCTGCATCATATGAAAATGAGGTTTTGTTTCCAAGCCAGTCCGTAACGCTTGCGAGCCGCCCGGCCGAATCGAATGTTTGCGTCACTGTTTTGCCATTCGGATATGTGATGCCAGTCTTATTACCAGCCAGATCGTACCCATAGGCTGCTATATCTCCGTGGCCGTTCGTGGTGGACGTGAGACGACCAAGCGAATTGTATTTGTAGCTGCTTTCTCCCGTGCCATCGGCCATCGATGTACGTCTACCATCGGAGTCGTAGCCGTATTTGACAGTGGGCGTGATCCCGTCTGAATAAGTGGTTTCAATTAGCTCATTAGCCGCGTTGTACGTGAGGCTCGTTGTTCGGCCCTGGGGGTCTTTGACGCTCTTTAGGTTGCCAACTCCGTCGAAGCCATAGGATGTCGTGCGCAGTAGGGGATCCGTGCTTGACAAGCGGTGATCCAGAGGGTCGTAAGCGTAAGTAGTCGACTGTTCTAGTCCATTCCCCTGTGATAGGACATTGCCATCTCCGTCGTATTCAATATGTTCGATCCTGCCGTCGGCCCTGATCACTGAAATACGGCGATTGTTGGCATCGTAACCATAGATCGTTTTCTGTTCGTTGGCATTCGTTTCGCTTTCGACGTTGCCAGCGGCGTCATAGGTCCAAATCCGTTTGTGCCCGAGCGGATCGCTTTCAGTTAGACGGTTACCGGCAGCGTCGTACGTATACGTGGTCGTGTATTCGGACGGTTTGCCTCCTTTAGCGTTGCCGCGTGGGCTGATCTTCGTCAACACGTGGCCGAGCGAATCGTAGGTGTAACTCGCAGTGTCTCCAGCGGCGTCTGTTTCGCTAGTCAAATTTCCGGCCGCATCATGGACGTAGCTAGTGGTCTTTTCGTTCGGGTCAGTGATTGCCGTCACGTCTTCAGGGAAGGATTTGCTGCCATATGTATATTTAACAGTGCGAGACTGTGCAGGATTTGAGCCGACGAGCGGTGTTGATGTGCTGAGCAGGTTACCTTTAGCATCGTACGTAGAGGTAGTGGTTACGCCATTGGCATCGGTGTGTTCGATGAGGTCATCCAAGGCGTCGTATTTCGATTTGGTCGTGTGACCTAGTGCATCTTCTGTAAGGGTTTGATTACCGCGTGAGTCATAGGTTGCGTAACTCACATGACCGTTTGGGTCAGTAACAGCCGTTATTCCAAGAGTGTCGGGATCGTGTTCATACGTCCATGTAGCGCTTGATTCCGTGCCCAAGGCCTCAATTCGTTTCATAAGCGCGCCCTTGACATATTCATACTTGGTGACGTATCCACGTGGGTTCGTAACTTCTGTCGTACTCGTTTCTTCTGCAGTGCTGTACGAATAGGTAGTTTTGTTTTTGGCTCCGTCTGTCTGTGTCAGGATCCGACCCGTCGAATCGTATGTGTTAGTTAGTACAGTGTTTTCCCTCTGGTCCTGATATGTCAGGAGCAGGCCGGTTCCATCGTACGTGTAGTGGGAATGACCTCCCCGGACGTCGGTGACTTCGCTGAGGTGGCCTGAGGTGTCGTAGGCATAGCTGACTTTTCGTCCAGTCGAATCGACGACGCTAGTTAGCTGTCCGCTTTCGTTGTAGTTAAAGGTGAAAGTGCGGCCGGAGCTATCGGTCGCGGTTTGCAATCGACCAGCAACGTTGTAAGTAAACGTGGTTTTCTTGCCGTTGAGATCAGCGATGCTCGTCAGCCTCCCAGAGGCATCGAAGGTGTAGATCGTGCGCGCCTTGACCGTATAGGTATAGGTGCCTTCGCTGTTGTTCTTCACAAGGGTGGCGAGGACACGAGGCGGCGCGACGTAGCCATTAGCACCGACTTCAAATTTTGTCTTGCTGCCGTTGCCGCTTGTGATCGTGACATATCCGGTGCTCGGGTCTTCGGAAAGGCTCATTCCATAGGAGAAGGCCCAGCCAGGTCCGAGGACTGAGGACTGTCCCGCCTTGGCTGCGAGCGAGCTGTAGGTTCGCGTAAGTTGCAACCCGGGGCCGCGGCCAACGATTGCCATGTCTGTATGTGACTCGAAGTAGTCGCCGGTCGCCGTGTTGACGGGGTCCCCGCCGCAGAGCTGTGAGCAAGAGAGTTCAGAAGGATTCCCACCCCCCCAGGTCGCGCTGGCAGGGATCGGGACTTGCGTTACAAGGAAAGGCGCAGTGAGGCTATCGGTAAGCGTTTCGCCGTCGCTAAATGTCTGGGTCCATTTGTACGTGATCGTCCATGTGCCGAGGCACGACGTCGGCTCGTTTGAAGGGACGGTTCCGATCGTTCCGGTGGCCCAACCAGAACTCCAATATTCAGTTCCAACTCGGTGCCAGCCAGAAGATGCTCCACTGCTAATTTTGGTCCCGCAGGCATCATACTCGACATGTTCGGCCGAATTCGTCATAGGAACTTTTGTCGACGTTTTTAGCGCCGCATCGTAGGCATAGACGTTTCCACAAGGAGCGTACGAAGAGCCAACATATGGAATCACGAGGGCACAGCTGGTCGAGAGGCTTCCTTCTTGTTCGTAGAGGTTCCCTGGCCGGGCAGCTTTGACTTCGAGGATGTCGCCAGCTTCGTTGCTGACGGCCGGCGAGATGGCCCCTGAACCCGAGCCTCCACCAATTGCTTTGCGGCTTGGCTTTGAGATGGAACCATTCCTGGACTGTGGGACACAGACGGCGCTGACGGTTGGTCCGGTATGCGTCAGTTGCGGTTCATAGCCGGTTTCGCATGTGACGGAACTCTCGGGGACTGACAGCAGCGGGCCTTCGCCTGAGAGGAATATTGGGTCTTGTGCCAGCGCGGTTCCGGCGGGAACCGCCAAGATTGCAAGCGCGATTACAGCCAACACGCCCCATGCATAGCTGTGACCGTAGCCGGACCTGCTGCTCGCGATGCTGCCATGCATTGCCTTGAGCCAGCGTTCAATTCCCATCCCTCGCTCCTTTCTCGCAGCACACGATCAGCGAAGACGGCAATGAATGGAAATAATTGCCGGTCGCTAGATCAAAGTGATCTATCTGATTGAAGGGTGGCTAGTCAAGGGAAGGGATGCTGTTCTGGACGATTGACCGAGTGAGGCAGAGATCGTCACCGTCCGATCCCAAGACCTCGTCGTCGCGCCTGCGTCCGGGTGATCCTGCCCTCTCACCCAAGTTCACGCTGCACGCGCCGCAAACGGCGAAGCTGCGCCTCGTGTCTCGCCCGCTCGGCGCCTCGCCCTCGCTCGGCACCGAGTGTGCCCTGCTCGGGTCCTTGACGACCGTGACCAGAAAGGTCTACGTCCAAGAGGTCAAGTCGGCCGAGCGGAGCGCGAGGCGGCGCGAGCAGATGGAGCAGCGATACAGCCGGATCGTGGTTGCGGATAGGGGTCCCCGGTGCAGGTCGGAGGGTCGGCTCTGGGACTCGACCGTGAGCTATTGAGCCAGACGGTCGAGGACGCGCTGGTTGTCCTCGATCAGCTTGCCGAGGCGAGCCTGGAACTTCTTGTCCTTGCGCCGGGTCTCGATGTGATGGTCGATGGCCTCGCGCACCGCCTCCGAGACGGGCACGCCATCGGCACGAGCGACCGCCTCAAGCTCGGCGGCCTTCTCCTCGGGGAGGCGCATCGTGAAGGCTTTTGTCATCGTCCTATTTCGCAGGGAGAAATCGTTTGTCCCGAGAGCCTAGACATCAAGGTTATTGATGTCAAGCAACTCGATACCAAGCAACCATGACTGAGCAGATCGATCTCGCCGAGTTTCTTCTCATCGCTGAGCGTCTTGGGCGTCGATGCCAAGGCGCTGAAATCAGCGGCCAAGCTCGGCTCTGCGTGGATTGGGTCGCCACTCGGACGCGAAGCTCGTAGGCGGTCCCGCAGAGTCGGATCGTGGTTGCAAAATAGTTGCGCCAAGCCGAATCGGGATCGGCCAGGACGCCGCCTCAGCGTCCCGGACCCCAGTATTCATGAGGGAAAGCGGAGCAGGACGAATCGGCCCGAATCGGCCAGCGCTCAACTCGTAATGAAGGGGTCCCCGGTTCAAGTCCGGGCGTCGGCTCTGGTTCGGGTGGCCGTTTAGGTGCCTGTCTCGCGACTATCGGGTAGCTCGCCGTGAGCCGCTTCAAGATCCGCCAGGTCGACTTGATCGCGTTCGCGGCCTGCGACGCGCTTCAGCGCGACCAAATCGGCGAGAGAGCAGATCGGGGCCTCCGCCCCGTCGACGCGTCGAGTCTCTGCGCGAGCGAGAAGATCCGAGAAGCCCACGGCTGTCACTTTCTCGGCGAGAAGGTCGAGATCTCCGTGTGGCGTAGCCAGGTGGATCGTCCGATTGCCAGAGATGCTGCCCTCGGGGATCGGCGAACCGTCGGGGCGCGTCGCCCCCCAGCGCTCAATCAGGGCGCGAATGCGCTCCACGTTGGAGGGATCTGGATCGAAGACGGCATCGACATCCCGGGTTGCCCGCACTACTCCATGGCGGATCAGGGCGATACCTCCGATCAGGACATAGCGAACACCGGCACCGTTCAGGTCGTCCAGAATTTGGCCGAATCCCGTCACCGACCGGCTGCAAGCTTCGCCGCCCGCACGCTCAGCGCGATGCCTTCGGCAAGCAACTCGTCTGGATCGCGCCCCGCGTCGCGGATGAGCCGGTAGCGGCGCCACTCCTCGCCAGCCATTGCATCGTCTCCCCGGGCCTCGGCAGCCCGAGCCCGGTCACCGACTACCGCGAGTCGATCTGATCTGTGCGCATCCAGCATGCCCGCTGAGGATACCTGGACGGTTCAAGCTCAATCGGGCGTCGGCTCTGGTCACCAGATCGTCGCCACACCGTGCGCGACGATGCCGGGGTCGCAGGTGACCAGCGGAATCCGCTCGGTCGCGGCCTGGACGACGAGCAGGCGATCGAAGGGGTCGCGCTGGGGCTTTCCGGCAAGATAGACGTAGGGGAGGCGTCGATAGGCGGTGGCGTGATCGACTGAGATCGGGAGCAGGAGGAATCCCTCTGCCAGCAGCTCCTCCGCCCACCCGTCGGCAACCTCCAACTTGCCGAGGGACGCTTTGATCGAGACCTCGAAGAGCGTCCGGCGCTGAGGAGCGGCTGCTGTGCGCCGGCGATCGCCTCGCGCGCCGGGTCGGATAGACGAGGGTCGTCGCTCAGCCACCAGAGCGCGGCGTGGGTGTCGACAAGAAGCCTCAGTCGAGAACCCAGAGGTCGCGAGCGACGTCCTCGGGCCAGGCGTCGAAGTCGTCGGCCATCTTGATCTGGCCGGCGAGTGCGCCGGGCTCGCGACGGGCAGCTCCCGGCTTTGAGATAGGGACGAGCTTGACGACAGGCTGCTTGCCCCGGCGCAGCTCAACCGGCTCGCCTTTCTCGGCGAGCGCGACGAGCTTCGAAAGATTGGTCTTGGCCTCTCCGATACTGAACGTGGTCACGTACTGGAAGCTAGCTGACTTGGCCAAGTTGGTCAACTACAGGCGATCCCGTTCGCTAAAGTCTTTCTGCGCAGGGGGCCCGTGGGAGGTCGGGGCATTTGTCGTTCCACCGAGCCTAGGAGAGATATGAAGCGCAGATTCGCGGTCCCGGCCATGGTCGTCTTCCTGTGCGCCTGCCTGGGAGCGGCACCCGGCGCCGCTCAGGCGGCGAAGGGCAAGGGCCAGAAGCAGACGCAGCCGAAGAACAAGGTCTTCCTCGTCTGCCGGCACGGCTGCAAGTTCCACACGGTCCAGCGCGGGGTCGACGCGGCGGGCTCGTTCAAGCACAAGCCGAAGAACGCCGCGGTGCAGGCGATCGTCAAGGTGAAGCCGGGCAAGTACGTGGAGGGGGTCGTGCTCGACGGGCGCCTGCGCAAGAAGGAATTCGACGGGCTGAAGATCGTCGGGATGAAGGAGAACCCGCGCAAGCAGATCCTCGAAGGCAAGAACGCCAAGGGCGAGCTGGGACCGGCCCAGAACGGGATCGAGGCGGTCGACGTCAACGGCGTCACGATCCGCAACCTCTGGGCTCGCAACTACGAATCGAACGGGTTCTTCGTCCACGCCTCGGTGCAGGCGGGCCAGGAATGCGACGGCTTCAAGATGGAAAACCTGCTGGCCTCCGACAACCGCTCCTACGGCCTCTTCGCGAAGGGATGCCTGGGCGGCAAGATGCTGCACTCGAGCGGCTGGCACCAGGGCGACTCCGCCTTCTACATCGGCGAAACGCCGTGCGACAGCGTCACCTGGACCAACCACGGCGAAGCCCCGCCACCCTGTCAGGCGAAACCGAAGTGGACGGTGCTGCGCGACGACGACAGCTACGAAAACGTGCTCGGCTACTCCGGCACCAACTCGAAGTACGTGAAGATCGTCGAATCGAACTTCTTCAACAACGGCGCCGGCATCGTGCCCAACACGCTCGACAGCGAGGGGTTCGAGCCGAACGGCTGGAACTACTTCGAACACAACAACGTGTTCTGGAACAACTACAACTACTTCCTCGCCGGGACCTCGTTCAAAACGGTGTCGGCGGGCCTGGGTGAGCTCTCCGGGCTGACGATCAACTACCCGACGGGGACCGGGATCATCCTCTACGGCGGCGCCAACAACATCGTCCGCCAGAACAACGTCTTCGGCAACTACAAGTGGGGGATCGCGGCCTTCTCGGGCCCGGGCGAAAGCTTCGTCGCCAACGAAGGCAACGACGCGAAGAGCATCAACAACCAGATCGTCGAAAACACGATGGGGCGCGGCGGCGCCGACCCGAACGGGGAATACGACTTCCTCGGCGACGCCACCGGCGGCGGCAACTGCTGGGGAGCGAACAGCGCCGGCTCAACCTTCGACCCCGGCATCGGCGCGGTCCCGCTCGGCCAGATCTACCCCGGCTGCCCGCAGCCGCCGGCGGTGGCCGACCAGGTGCGCAGCCTCAACCTGGCGGCGGGCATCCAGGTCATCCTCACCGACACGGGCAACCCGAAGACGATCCTCGGCTACGCCGGGCAGAGCCCGCCGCAGAACCAGCAGTGCTCCTGGGTACGGCCGGTGGCGGCGCACCCGCCGTTCGAAGACTTCACCCCGGCCGAGGTCGCGCCGCAACCGGGGGAACTGACGTGTCCGTAAGGCGGCGGGTTCCGAAGCTGGCGGCGGCTTGCCTCGCCGCGGCGTGCCTTGCCGGCGTCGCGGCGACGCCCGCCGGCGCCGGCAAGGCGGCGAAGCCACAGGTCATCACCGTCGCCGACTTCTACTTCGGGCCGAACGCGGTGACGATCCCCAAGGGCGGCACGGTCAAGTGGGTTTGGGCCTCGACCAACACCGAGTCCCACGACGTGCACCTGAAGAAGGGCCCGAAGGGCCTGAAGCAGAAGGGCACCTACTCGACCAAGACGACGGCGGTGACCAACGCCACCTTCAAGCACGCCTTCCCGACGCCGGGCACCTACAACTTCATCTGCACGATCCACCCGACGAAGATGAAGATGACGGTGACGGTGAAGAAGTAGGGCGGCCGGCGTGAGCTTCGGGCCCACCGACCGCCGCAGCTTCCTCAGCCTGGCCGGTGCCACCTTCGTCTGCACGCTGGCCGGCCAGCGGGTGAACATGGGCGAAGGACAGGTCGACGTCGCCCAGCTGTCCAATGGAGTCGACGTGCCGCCGCGGGTGGCGGCGGCCAACGGCGGCTCCGCCTCAGCCTCGGCCGCCGCCGTGGCGGCGGCGAGCGCCGGCGGACAGGTGCGCGAGCACTGGCTCGCGGCCGAGCAGCGGCGCTGGAACATCGTGCCAACCCACCGCGACCAGATGATGGCCGAGCCGGTAAAGGGCAAGACGACCTTCGAGGCATACGGGTACCGGCCCTACTCTCCCGGCTTCGAGGCACCCCTCGGGCCGGCGACGGTCCCCGGCCCGCTGATCGAAGCCGAAGTCGGCGACACGGTCGTCGTCCACTTCCGCAACGAGCTCTCTGCCCCGGTCACGATCCACCCGCATGGCGTCTTCTACTCCAACGAAATGGACGGCACCTATAAGGGCAAGTGGACGGGCCCCGGCGGCTTCGTCCAGCGCAAGCGCACCTTCACCTACGTCTGGGAATGCCGCGAAGGGACCGAAGGGACCTGGCTCTACCACGACCACGGGCCGATGGACCCGCTGCCGGTCTTCCGTGGCCTCTTCGGCCCGCTACTGGTGCGCAAGCCGGGCGAAGCGCGGCCCGAGCGCGAATTCTTCCTCGCCTTCCACACCTGGGACCCCTCGACCACCGGCCTGCGCGACACCTACTACTGCATCAACGGACGCGCCTACGCCGGCAACACGCCGACCCTGGAAGCGAAGGTCGGCGAGCGGGTGCGCTTCCACGTCTACGGCGTCGACAACTTCTTCCACACCTTCCATCTGCACGGCCACCGCTGGACCGAGCCGGACGGGACGATCGTCGACAACAGGCCCTTCGGCCCGGCCGACTCGTTCAGCCTCGAATTCGTCGAGGACAACCCGGGGCGCTGGTTCTACCACTGCCACGTCTTCCAGCACCTGCACCAGGGGATGAACGGGTGGTACGTCGTCTCCTGACCGGGAGCGCACTCTTGCTGACGGGGCTGGTCGCGGTACCCGCCGCGCACGCCGGCAACACCCGCGTCTCGATCTCCAACTTCGCCTGGTCGAGCCCGCGTGTGGAAATCGACCTTGGCGAGAAGGTGACCTGGGACTGGATCGGCCCCGACCTCGCCCACTCGGTGACGGGCATCTCCGTCAACGACCTCGGCTGGGACTCCGACCCCGGCACCGACGCCCCCAGCCACCGGCCCGGCGACTCCTTCACGCTGCAGTTCTCCCAGCCGGGCGCCTACGCCTTCCAGTGCAAACTGCACGCCTTCGTCCGCGGCGAAGTGGTCGTCTCCGACGTGCCCGGCAACCCCGACTCCGATCCCGGACCACAGGCGCCGCTGCGGCTCGACGTGAAGAAGCCCACCCTCGGCTCGGTGAGCCCGAGGCGCCGCCAGATCCACGGTCGAAACGGGACGGCGACGAGCGCCCACGTCAGCGAGCGCGGCACGCTCGAAGCCGAATACTTCCGCCTCCGCCCCAAGGGCGGGCGCCGCTACAACGGCTACGCGACCTGGAAGGCGTTCGTCGGCATCAACCGCTTCGCCCTCGGCGCTCACGCCAAGCACTTCAGGGCCAAACCGGGCCGCTACCTCGTCGTGCTGCGCACCGTCGACCTCGCCGCCAATGCCTCCAAGCCGGTCCGCAAGCGCCTCGAGATCGTCGGTTGATCCGAGAAAAAGAGCCGACGGCACTTGTGAGGGTGTATTGCACAGGCGCGTGAGACGGTATAGAAGTTGTGATCATTGCATCGCAATCTCTAATCGATGGGTCCTGGAAACGTCTGTCCACCGTCCTTTCACCGGGTAGCCAAAAGGACGAGCGGCCGTCGGTTGCAATCGACACATCGGCGTTCGCAACCGCTGGCTATTACTTTGGCTGGGATCACGGGTTGGTCCAACGTCATCTCGAGGCGGTCGCGCTCAACTCGGACCAGAGCGCTCGCTGGGAGCTGACGATCGACTTCGAGCTGCCAAGCTCACCCCGCGCCAGCTTCGCCACCTTTGACGGCCAGGACCATTTCTTCTTCCCTCTGCTCTTCTTGAAAAAGGCCCAGGGCCGGACCGGTTTCGGCGTGTACACCGAGGACGAAACCGTCCTACCGATACCGACGCAGGCTCAATGCGATGCCGCTTCGATAGCCGGGGCGCTGGCAACCGGTCGTCGCCTCCTCAGCGATACCGCCCCGGAGAAATTGCAAGAGGAGCTCGAGACGCACCTGCGGAGGATCGTCACCCGGCGACCGCTCAAAGCTTCAGCGGCACTGGCGAAATTGGAGCAGGATCTCGATTGCGCAACTCGCAAGAGCTGGCACGAGTGCGGGCTCCTGGAAGACCTGCACATGCTGGTGGAGCACTCGGTGATCTGGATGCCCTTCCGGGGAATCCCAGGCGAACGCCGCCTGCTTCGCGTCAGACAAGACCACGAGTTCACCCCGCGACCCTTCGTGCGCTGGATCTTCGGTGAGCTGAAGGAGCCGAAGTTTCCGCGGCTACGCAGACGGCGCGCGCGACTGCTGCAGGATGGGAACTCCACCATGGTCCTGTACACGGGGTCGAAGACCTATGGACGGCGCAGGTACAGCGTCAGCCTCTCCGTCCTGGGCGAGCGCCTGCTGAAGGCCCTCGCGTGGATGCCCATCGAATTCGACTTTCCTTCGATTTATCCGCGCCGCTGCGCCTCATACCACTTCGAGCTGACCTGCCCCGACGGACTGGCACCCCGCGACGTGAAACTGGCAATCAGGAAAGAAAGACACTGGTGGGAACGCCACGCAGACATAGATGAGTCCAGTGCCAAGCAAGATCAGCAGCTGACGCTGCGGGCGGGGCGCGCGCACGTCTACCTGTCGGGGGGCAGCAACCTAAACGAGATCAAGCTGCGCGTTACCGCCGGAGTCAGCCCCGGCGCGTTCCCAATCCTCTGGTTCTTCGCCAGCGCGACTACCGCGATCATGCTCTGGACGTTGGCGGCCGTCGATCCGACCTCGCTGACCGGAGAGGGAACCAGCGGAAAGGACCAGATCGCAGCGGGGGTTCTCCTCGTCGTGCCTGCGCTACTCGGGGGCCTGATCTTCGGGGTCGAGAGCCGCTCGATCTCACGACTCCTCAACGGCGCAAGGGTCCTGCTGCTCGTGAGTGGGCTGAGCGCCGTGGGCGCGGCGACGGTACTGATCCGGCAGCCGTTCGGACTCCAATGCGGCTGGGCATGGACCATCTGCGCGACGATCGCCACCGTCGCAACCGTCCCCCTCGCGACCAGCTGGCTGCTGTCGGTTCCCACGATCTCGCATCAGCTGGGGAAACTCGACACCGTCGAGCGGCAATACCAAACCCTCGTCGCGCTCGGGCTCCTGGCCGAGCTGCTGCTGCTTGGCCTTCTGGCGCTGGGCCATGCCCCGCTTCTCCGCGCCGCCGGGGGGGCAGCGCTGGTCTTGATGGTCGCTCCCTTCATTCTGCTGGCAAGCAATCGAGGGGCGGTTTCGATCCTGATACGTCGCAGCAGCGTGGTAATTCCAGCTGCCACCGCCGCGGCGATATGCCTGGCACTCGGTTGCATCGAGCTGCACGGAACAACGGATCCACAGTTCGTGCGGGAATTCGCCGGCCAGGCCGAGATCGTGGGAATGCTGGCCCTCTTCGTCGTGCTCATCTCTGGAATCGTGCTGCTCCCGATTCTCAAGCCATCCGACTTCACCGGCGACGAGCTGAACGTCCCACCGGACGTCGGTCGCGCGCTGATCGCGGGGGACAGAATCTACGAGTTGGTTGAGCTGCGCAAATACGAGGAGGCCGTGTGATCGGGGCGAATTCCAATGAGAATCATCCGCAGATGTAAAATTTGGCGAGCATGGAGATCAAACGAAAAGTCGCCGTCGAGGAGGCCGGTAGGACCGAGGCCGACTGGTCCGCCGGGCAGGTGTCGACTCTCACTGTGCCGGATTTCACCACCGATGAGATCGAATACCTGAACCAAGCCGAGACGGACGAGGCCGAGACCTCGGCGGAGCCGTCGACTCGAGCGAGCGGCGACACGGCGATGGCCGGGCCTCATCCGATCGTTCGGGCCGGCAATCAGATTGCCGGCTTCCTCTTGCGTCGCTAGCTCCTTCTTCGGCTTCGATCGAGCTCGTAGCCGACGCCGTGCGCGGTGACGACCAGCTCGAAGGGCTCAGCCCGAGGCGCGTGGCTCTGCCAGCGTGTCGGCGACGGCGACGGCGAAGAGCACGGCGCTGGAGGCAATCACGGCGAGGAGCGCGTCGAACGGGGAGGTGAGCAGCGCGAGGGCAGCGAGGGCGAGGCAGCCGGCGACCCGCGCCCCGGGCGCCCGGCCGGAGGCGTGGCGTATGAAGACGAGCTGGGCGAGCAGGAAGATCGCCGGCCCGCCGAAGATCAGGGCGACGGCGGCGGCTGAGGGATTGCCGCTCGGGTCGGCGATCGCCAGCTCGTCGCCGACGGCGATCGCGACGATGCCGATCACCATCGCGATCAGCGTGTAGTTGCCGACGGCGACGAGGCGCGAGGGGTCTCCGTCGCCGGCGAGCGCGTCGATGCCGACCCGCTCGGCGCGGTGGAAGTAGCACCACCAGAGCGAGACGGTGCCGAGGAAGGCGGCGCCGAGGGCGACGACGGTCTCGCCGTCGAGCGGGACGCTGGCGAAGGCGTTGCCGATCGTCAGCACGGTCTCGCCGAGGGCGATGAGGAAGAAGAGCCGGAAGCGCTCGAGCAGGTGCGCGGCGTAGATCTGGCTGTCGGTGCTGAACGGGCTGCGGCGATTGGGCAGCGGGTGGCCGGCGATCACGCCGCCGTAGGTGGCCAGCACCGCCACCGCCCAAATCGCCAACCGCGCATCGCCGTCGGCGAAGATCCCCGCGATCCAGAGGACCGCCGTGCCCAGCTCCCAGACGAGCGCGTTGACGAAGTGCGCGTGCAGGCGATGGCCGCGGAAGGCGGAGACCGCGAAGAGGGTGCGGCCGACCTGGATCGCGAAGTAGCCGATCACGAAGAGGCCGGCGCGGTCGCCGAAGGCCTCGGCGACCGAGGTCGACATCAGCAGGCTGGCGAACATCAGCCCGAGCAGCAGCAGCTGCACCTTGCGCCGCTCGACGTCGAGCCAGTTCGAGGTCCAGACCGTCATGAACCACGCGTACATCACGGCCAGCGCCAGGACCAGCGTCTGGGCGATCCCGCGCGGGCCGACGTCGTCGAGGAGGTTGCGCGAGAGCTGGCTGACGGTGAAGACGTAGACGAGGTCGAAGAAGAGCTCGACCGGGACGACCGAGCGCGCCTCTTCGCGGGCGCGGACCAGGGACGGGCTGGAAGGGGCTGCGGCTAGCTCCAAGGCAGCGAAGCATGCCGCCACCCGCGGATCGAAGCTCAGGAGATTCAGAACTCCGGAGCCACGCTGTCTTCGATCACGGGCAGGTTCTGGCGGCCCTTGAGCACCAACCTCGCCGACTTGATCAGGATCTCGAAGTCGGAGAAGGCCGTCCAGTGGCGCAGGTAGGAGACGTCGATCTTGGTCAGATCGGCGGTGGAGACGCGCGACCGCCCGCAGACCTGCCAGGGCCCGGTGATCCCAGGCAGGACCAGGTAGCGCAACAGGTCTTCTTCGTCGAGCTTGGCGTGGTCGGAAAGGTGGAGGGGACGAGGGCCGACCAGCGACATGTGCCCCGCCAGCACGTTGAGCAGCTGCGGCAGCTCGTCGAGGCCATGACTGCGCAAGAACCGGCCGAGGTTCGTTGTCTGCTCCGAGTCGTCACCACCGCGGTCGGCGTCGTCGATCGGCGACTGCGCGTCCTCGATCGTGGTGCGGAAGCGGTACATACCGAAGATCTGCCTGCCGGCGCCGGGGCGCCAGGAGCGGATCAGGACCGGTAAGCCGTCGAAGACCCAGATAGCAAGCGCGATGATCCCCCAGAGCCACGAGAGCAGGAGCAGGGCGATCGCCGACGCGACGAAGTCGCCGATCCGCTTGGTGGCGAAGGCGACGTTGCCGTGCCAGAGCGGCGCCATCGACTGCAGAACCAGCGACTGGCCGGAGACCAGGCGGCTGCCGCCGGCGCGCACCTCGACGATCGAGGGAACCGCCTCGACCTGCAGCGAGTGCAAGTGGCAGAGCCCCGCCAGGTCCTGCCGTTCGCGGACCGACATCTGCGAATCGACGATCAAGACTCGCCCGATGTCGTGCTTCAGCGCCACCGCGCCAAGTTCCTGGACCGTGCCCAGGCACGACTCGCGGGGAGTGTCCCAGAGGTCCGTCGTCAGGTAGCCGACGGTCTCCGTCGGCCTCGAGATTCCGGCCTCGAGGATCTTCTCGATCGCCGCCGTCTGCCGCGACGTGCCGATCAGCACGGTGCGGGCCTCGAGTTCCTTGTCTTCCACCCAGCGCACGCTCCTCGTGTCATAGGCAACGCGCAGCCTGTAATCGATGAAGGCCGCCGCGACCGCCGCGGCAAACGCGACGGCGAACGTGATTGCCGCCGTGGGCAGGCTGAAGCCCTGCGCCCAAGCGGCGAACAACCCGAGAGCCCCGAGCATCCCCATCGCCGCCAGGATCTCCCCGAGGCGCGCCCGCGGCGCGTCCTGCTTGTACAGCCTCAGCATGGCGAAGACGATGACGGTCAGAACGCACCAGGCCACCAGCACGCTGCGCGAGGGCCATCCACCGACAAGGGCGTCGAAATCGATGTCCCCGTTGAAGCGAGCGCGCAAGGCCAGGGCCAGGGCCAGGCCGATCAGGGCGCTGAAGACATCGAAGGCAACCAGAACGAAGAACCGCATCGCCGTGCGCAACATGCGGTGGCTGTAGATCTCTGCGTACAGCCAGCTAGGCACCCCCTCGCCGTCGGTGTCCGTTTGAGCGAGGCGTCGGCGCCGCGCCTCCGCCTGCGCCTGGGATTCGCGATACCTCTTCCCCAACCCCTCGCCACGTCTGGAATCGACCAGCGCAATCAAGTGCGCGCTGCCGGCTGAGCCGAAGGTATACGCCTGCGCGATGCGCTCGTACTGCGAGCCGCTGTCGAGCTCTCCCGCCTTTTTGAGGATCTCCCGACCACGGTCCTCCCACCCCTGCACCTGGGCCGTCTCGCCGAGAGCGACCAGCTCGGTGGCAACCGAGCTCGGCGAGCGCCCCTCCTCGAGAGATGACAGGACCTCGTCGCGAATCGCGTCCCAGAGGAGCGGGCGAAGCTCCCAGAGCAGGTCCTTGTCCGATGGGTTGACGATGGCGACGTCCGCTTTGAATCCATCGCCCTCTCGATAGACGAGGGCGGCGGCCCCCCTTACCGGCCTCATCGCCCAGGCGAGACCCGCCTCGAAAGCGTCTTCAAAGTCCTCCGGCAGGGCGATCTTCACCTCTCTCAGGTACAGGGGAGTAACGCGCTCCAGATAGCGCCGCGGGGCCGGTCGGGGAATTCCGGCCCGCTGCCAGTCCACAACGGCGCGCACGATCGCCTTGCCCACCGGGTTGCGGTCCTCCCTGCCCAGGAACCTGTCTCTCAGCGGACCGGCCGAGACCAGATAGCTGGGCAGGATGACCAGCTGCTCGTCGTCGAGATCGGGGAAGGCCTCGCGGGCGGCGAGCAGCTCCTGGGGGTCGAGTCGGTCGGATAGCTCGACGACTCGCGCCAGCGCTTCAAGGCGCTCGAACTCGATTTCCCGCTCCTCGCCCCTTTCTGCGGCAAGGTCGCGGTCTTTCGGCCCGAGCGTCGCCATCACCAGGACCTTCGGGTGCCGATCGAGCCACTCGCGCATGAATTCCTCGTTCAGGGCATCGGGCCCGACGCGCGCCCCGAGTCCGCGAATGACGAGGATCTGCCGCTCCTCCCAGCTGGAGAACCCGTGGGCGTCCTTCATCAGCTCGATCAGGGGATCGGGCGTGCCCAGGCCCGACGGCATGGCGGTGATCAGCGTCACGTGCCCCTCTCGAAGCTTTGCCGCCTCGTAGATGAGTCGCGACTTGCCGCTGGTCCGTTCGCCGGTCAGGATCACGAATCGCTCCTCGCTCAGGCCCTCCTCGACGTCGGCCATTGCGCTCCGCGACACGTTCGGCGGCAGGGCGCTGCCCGGTCCCCGTCCGTACCACTCTTTGACGAAGAAGTGCTTGGTCGGCTCCGACTCGACGGCGATCCCATGCCAGGCAAAAGCCTGGTCTCGGAGCTCCTCGCGGTGGCGCTGCATCCTGATCAAGCCGACCACGAAGATCAACGTGAGGCCGACGACGACCGCAATGGCACCGCCCAAGCCGAACGCCGTGCCAACTGCGGCTGAGACCGCCACCAGAGCTATCAACCAGGCGACCAGACTGTTGCCCGATCTGATCGCGGTCAGGAGCTGGCGGGAAAAATCCGCGCCACTAGACATGGCACAGCTGGCGAATGGCAGCGCCGCCCATTCGACAGATCCCCTCCCTCAAGGTTAAACCCATTGAATGAACAATAATCTCAAATTACTGTTCAGCAACCGGGTTGAAGAGCTCAGCGAGCCTCGCTTTCGAACTTGTAGCCGATGCCGCGCACGGTGACGACCAGTTCGGGGCGTTGGGGGTCGCGCTCGACCTTCTGGCGCAGGTTGGAGATGTGGACGTCGCAGGCGCGCTCGTCGCCGTCGAACTCGGTCTGCCAGAGCTCCTCCATGATCTGGCGGCGAGCGAAGACCTCGCCGGGGCGGCTGACCAGGAGGCGCAGCAGCTGGAACTCCGAGCGGGTGAGGTTGATCGGCACCTCGCGGACCATGGCGACGTGGCGGACGAGGTCGATCGAGACCGGGCCGGCTTCGATCCGCACCGCCTGGTTGAGGGGCCCGCGGTCGAGCTCGCGGCGGCGCAGCTGGGCGCGGACGCGGCCGAGCAGCTCGCGCACGGAGAAGGGCTTGGTGACGTAGTCGTCGGCGCCGACCTCGAGGCCGACGACCTTGTCGACCTCGGCGTCCTTGGCGGTGAGGAGGATGATCGGCACGGCGCTGCGCGAGCGCACCTCGCGGCAGATGTCGAGGCCGCTCGGTCCCGGCATCATGATGTCGAGGATCAGCAGGTCGTAGGGGACGAACTCGCCGGCGACCTTTCCGGTGGCCTCGTCGCCGTCGCGGGCGACGTCGACGTCGAAGCCGTCCTGGGCCAGCGCGTAGCCGACCGACTCGCGGAGCGAGGGCTCGTCGTCGGCGACCAGTATGCGTCCGCTGCTCATCTCGCGCTCCTTCGCCTCAGGCCACCGGGGTTGGGCTGATCTGAGCGAGCGGCAGGCGAACCCAGAAGGTGCTCCCCTCGCCCTCGACGGAGTCGGCGCCGATCTGGCCGCCCATCACGTCGACCATGCGACGGGCGATTGCCAGGCCGAGGCCGAAGCCCTCCTGTTTGCGCGTCTCGCTGCGCCGGTAGAAGCGCTCGAAGACGCGCTCGATCTCCGCCGCGGGTATGCCCGTTCCTGTGTCGATGACTTCCATGATCACGCTCGCCTCGCCGTCGTGGCGGCCGCGAACCGTAACGGCACCGGGGGGCGGCGTGTTCTTGAACGCGTTGGTGAGCAAGCCGATCATCACCTGGCGCAGCAGGGTCGGGTCGCCCGTGGCCGTCAGATCGGGCTCGACCTCGACGTGCAGGTCGACGTGCTTCGGCCGCTGCACGGCGTCGACGACGTCGCGCAGGGCGACGTTGACGTCGACGACCTCGGTCCCCCCCGGCCCGACGGACTCGACCCGGGCCAGGGTGAGCAGCGCCTTGGTCAGCCGGTTCATCCGGTCGGCGTCATCGGCAAGGCGGCTGAGGAAGTGGTCGCGGGCTTTGGGGTCGTCCTTGGCGCCGCCGCGCAGGACCTCGATCGCGCCCGAGATCCCGGCCAGCGGGTTGCGCAGCTCGTGGGCGGCGTTGGAGACGAAGTCGGCTTCGGCGAACTCGCGTCGCATCTCCTCGGTGCGGTCGCGGACGACGGCAAGGACCGCGCGCTCGTCGGGCAGGGCGCGGGCCTGCATCGCGTAGGCGCGGTCGCCGATGCGCAGCGCCGGGTGGGCGGCGAAGCCGAACTCGGTCGCGCGGCGCAGCTGCGGAAGCAGCGCCTCCGGCGGGCGCCCGTCTTCGAGCAGCTCCGCGGCGGCGCCGTTGGAGAAGCGAACCGGCCCCTCGTCGTCGACGACCATCACCGCGTCGGTGAGGCCGTCGAAGATCGCCTCGAGCTTGTTGCGGTCGGCGGTGAGCACGCCGAAGCTCTCTTTAAGCGAGGCGCGCATCGAGTCGAGGGCGCGGGCGAGGTCGCCGATCTCGTCACGGCCCGAGACTTCGAGCGGGGCATCGAAGCTCCCCGCGGCCATTTCGCCCGCGGCCTGAGCGAGACGCAGGACGCGGCGCGAGATCGCGGCCGCGATCAGGAAGCCGGCGAGGACGCCGATCAGGACGGCGACGACGAGCGCGCGCCGGTCTTCGCCGAAGGCGTAGACGGCGAAGGCCGTGATCAGCGAGACGACGGCGAAGGCGGCGCCCAGCCACAGCCTGATCCCGATCCTGCGCATGAGCAGTTACTAACACAAACGCCCCGCCCGGCCGGAATGGGAGAATCGGGGAATGAGGACCCTGGTCTTCATCCCCGCCTGGAACGAGGAGGACTCGATCGCCGCGGTGATCGCGGACGTGCGCGCCCGCATCCCGGATGCCGATCTGCTGGTGATCGACGATGGCTCGGCCGACGGGACCGCCGAGCGCGCCCGCGAGGCAGGGGCCCTGGTCGCCTCGCTGCCCTTCAACCAGGGGCTGGGGGCGGCGCTGCAGACGGGCTACCTGCACGCGCGGCGGGAAGGCTACGAGGCGATCGCCCACCTCGACGCCGACGGCCAGCACCCGCCGGCCGAGGTGGCGAGGCTGCTGGCGGAGGTGCGCGCCGACCGCGCCGACCTCGTGATCGGCTCGCGCTACCGCGACCCTGACAAGGCCCAGAGCGACGACTACCAGCCGACGATCTCGCGGCGGATCGGGATCGGCGTCTTCCGCTTCTTCCTCACCCTGGCAACGCGGCAGCGCTTCACGGATACGACCAGCGGCATGCGGGCGGCGAACCGGCGCGTGATCGAGATGTTCAGCGAGCGCTACTCGCCCGACTTCGCCGAGATCGAGTCGCTGCAGCTGGCGGTGCGCGAAGGTCTGCGGGTCGAGGAGGTGCCGGTGCGGATGCTGGAGCGGACCGGCGGCAGCTCGTTCCTGACGCCGCTGCGCTCGGCCTTCTTCATCTTCAAGGGGCTGATCGTGCTGCTGGTCGGCCAGTTCCGGCCTCGGCAGGCGGAGGCGGAGCGGTGAAGGCGCTGGCGCTGACCGCGGCGAGCGAGAGCCCCAAGGTCCACCTCACCGCGCAGACGCGGATCATCGCCGCCGTCCTGGCGCTCGCCTTCATGGCCCTGGTGCTGGAGCTGATCCGGCGCGACAAGCTGCAGGAGCGCTTCAGCGTCGTCTGGTTCGTCGCCGGGCTCGGCATGCTGATCGGCGCCGCCTTCCCGGGCCTGCTGACCTTCGTCGCCGACGCGATGGGCGTGCGCGACACCAACGTCGCCCTCTTCTCGATCGTCCTCCTCTTCCTGCTCGGCCTGGCGCTCAACTTCAGCGTGACGATGTCGCGCCAGGCCGCCCAGATCACGCGCCTCGCCCAGGAACGAGCGCTGGAGGGCGCGAGAGAACAAGCGAGCGCGGACGCCGAGAGGAGACGTGCCGTGAGTTAGCCCACCATATGGGTGGCTAACTCACGGCACGTGTAAGTCGGAAGGAGAGGGCTTCGAGGGCCAGCTCCTCGGAGACGTTGAGGTCGAGGCGTCGGCGCGTGTCCTGGACCAGCTCGGCGGCGCGGCGGAAGGCGGAGGGGTCAGGGTTGGGTGCTCTTTCAAGCTCGGCGAGGCAGTCGCGGTTGAAGACGACCTCATCGGCACCACCGGCGACAGCCGCCTGATCTCGGCACAGGCCCCCAACAAGCTCCAGCCCGAGATCCAGCGTTTCGGTGCGACGGCGCCGGCCCGCGCGTTTCGCTTCGTCCGCGATGTCCTTGGAGCTGCGCTTGACACCCGCTTCGGCCTCCTCCTCGAGCGCCTTGCGCGCGGCGTCTTCTGCTTCTTCGCCCCTTCCCTCGGCGGCTTTCAGCAATGCCATCCAAGGGACGGTCGTCTCGGAAAGGGCCGTGGGGCCTGACTCGCCGGACACTCTGCGCGCAAGCGCGTCCGCCGAGGCAGGTCCCACGGCCCTCACCCAATCGAGAGCCGCAGCCCGGAGGGCACGGCCGGAGTCCGAGAGGAGGAAGCGGGCGCGGGCGGGGTCGCCGGCGGAGAGGCGGGCGGCGGTAGCAATCTCGTCAGGCGAACCGAGGCCGGCGAGTTGAGCTTCTACGGCTTCGGAAGGGAGCGGGGCGAAGTCGATCGGTTGGCAGCGGGAGACGATCGTCTCCAGCAGCTGCGCGGGTTCGGAGGTCAAAAGGATCAGGTGGACGAAGTCCGGTGGCTCCTCCAGGGTCTTGAGCAGCGCGTTCTGGCTCTCGTCGCGCATCTGCTCTGCGGCCTCGATCACGAAGACGCGCTTCTCGGCTTCGAAAGGCCGGTAGGACGCGGCCCGGATCACTTTCTCCCGCACCTCCTCGACCATGTGCTGGGCTCCGGGGGGGCGGAGCCAGACGAGGTCTGGGTGCGGAGAGGGATCGAGCATCGCCCGCCGCTTCGCGTCCTCAGCGTCGGCGGCGCCTACAGCCAGCAGCTCGGCGGCGAACGCTCGCGCGGTCAGGCCCTTTCCGGAGCCCCGCGGCCCGCGGAACAGGTACGCATGACTCGGCCCGCTCGCCAGCGCCGCCGTCAACGCCACGCGCGCCCGGCCCTGGTGCTCGGTGGCCTCAGTCAGCGTGTCGGACATCGATGACCTCCATGATGCGCTCGTGCACCTCGTCCACGGTGCCGCTGCCGTCGACGACGACGACGCGGTCGGAGGCGATCATGGCGATCTCCTCGTAGGCCGTGGCGACGGCGCGCTGCAGCTCCAGCCCCTCGGACTCGAAGCGGTCGTTGCCGTCGGCGCGGCCGAGGCCGACCTCGGGGTCGACGCGCAGCAGAATCGTGAGGTCGGGCCAGAGACCGTCGCTGGCGTTGTCGGTCAGGGAGATGACCTCTCCCACGCCGAGCCCGCGCGCCGCTCCCTGGTAGGCGACGCTGGAGTCGGCGAAGCGGTCGGCGACGACACCGCGGCCGGCCTCCAGGGCCGGCCGGATCACACGAGCGGTGAGGTCGGCGCGGGCGGCGAGGAAGAGCAGCAGCTCGGCGAAAGGGTCAAGCTCGACGTCCGGGTCGGCAAGCAGGCCGCGGATCCGCTCCGCCGCCTCGGTCCCCCCCGGCTCGCGAATCAGCAGCGTCTGCGGCCCGAGCGCCTCGGCCAGCAGCTTCGCCTGGGTGCTCTTTCCCGAGCCGTCGATGCCCTCCAAGGAAATGAACACGTCGCCTCCGCTCCGGTGCGCCTTATGCGGGATATGACCACATAAAGCGCACCGGAAGGCCTATTTCGCGGCGGCCTTGGCCTTGGCGCGTTTGCGGCCGCGCGTCGCCGTGTCGGCTTTGCTCGCGACCTTCGTCTTCTTGGTTTTCGCCGCGGCCTTGTCCTCGTCGCCCTCGGGCAGCGGCTTCTCGGCCATCGCTTCCTTGGCCGCTTTCGCCGCTTCGCGTTCGGCGCGGCGTTTCTTCATCTCCTGCATCGACTCGCAGTCGTCGTTGAGGCAGAGGTTCCAGGGGCGGCCGCGGAAGGGCTGGACCTTGAGCCGCGGGGTCTCGCCGCAGATCGAGCAGCGTTCCTCGAGCTTGAAGACGTCGCCGCGCTGGGGCAGCGGGAAGGTCTGATCGCAGGACTCGGGGTCGTCCGCCGTCCAGCCGCTGCAGCCGACGAAGCGCTTGCCCGACTTTTTCGCGCGGATGATGCGCAGCATGTTGGGCGAGCCGTCCTCCTTGGTCCGGCCCGCCTCTTCGCAGACCTTGCAGGGACCGAGGATGCGGTCCTGGTCCATCCCCGCCCAGACGACTTTGGCCAGGTCTTCGCGGCTCTCGTCGATCTCCGACCAAGTGCTGTGCAGGAGCGCCCGGCTGTCGCCGACGACCCCGTCCTTGGTCATCTCGCCGGCGGCGATCTGGTCCATCTCCTGCTCCAGCTGCGCGGTCATCTCCGGCGTCGCCATGCGCGGCACGTACTTCTTGAACGCCTCGTACATCGCGATCCCGGTCTCCGAGGGGACGGGCGGGTTGCCGTAGACGTAGCCGCGGTCGAAGAGCTTCTTGATGATGTCGGCGCGGGTCGCCTTGGTGCCGAGGCCGCGCTCCTCCATCATCTCGACCAGCTTCGCCTGCGAGATCCGAGCCGGTGGCTGGGTCTCCTTGTCGAGGATCCAGGGGTCGCCGTCGAGCTCCAGCGTCTGGCCCTCGGCCAGGGCGGGGATCTCCTCGTCGGAGGAGCGGGCGTAGGTGTAGATGCCGGCGAAACCGGGGTCGACGACGACCGAGCCGCGCACGAAGTAGGTCTGGTCGCCGGCGAGGATGTCGGCGCGGGTCGACTCGGTGATCATCGGCGGGCTGAAGGTGGCGAGGAAGCGGCGCACGACCAGTTCGTAGACGCGCTTCTTGGGGCCGTCGCCGAGCGCGTTGGGGTGGATCGCCTGGGTCGGGTAGATCGGCGGGTGGTCGGTCGTCTCTTTCTTGCCCCGGGTGGGGGACAGCTCGCCCTCGAGCAGGCCGGAGGCGGCCGAGAACTCCTTGATCCGCACCAGCGAGGAGACCAGCTCGCGCAGCGGCAGCGATTGCGGGTAGACGGTGTTGTCGGTGCGCGGGTAGGAGATGAAGCCGTCCATGTAGAGGTCCTCGGCGATCCGCATGGCGCTGGCGGGGGTGATGCCAAGGCGGCTGGAGGCGTCGGTGGTGAAGGCGGTCGTGTTGTAGGGGGTGGGCGGCTTGCGCGTGTTCTTGCGCGCGGTCACCGACTTGACCGTGCCGGGGCCGGCGGTGCCGGCGAGCGCCGCGTCGGCCTCGGCCTTCTCCCAGAACTTGTCGGTCTCGTGGTGGGTCTCGAAGCTGCCGTCAGGGTGCTGGAACTTGGCGAAGAGTTCCCAGAAGGGCTTGGGGACGTGGGCGCGGCGCTCCATCTCGCGCTCGACGATCAGGCCCAGGGTCGGGCTCTGCACCCGGCCGACGGAGAGGAAGTTCGAGCCGAAGCGGCGGGTGGAGAGGGAGACCGCGCGGGTCAGCGTCGCGCCCCAGAGCAGGTCGATGTCCTGGCGGGCGGCGCCGGCATTGGCCAGCGGGTAGGAGAGCTCGTCGAGCTCACCGAAAGCGCGCTCGATCTCCTCCTTGGTCAGGGCCGAGTAGCGGGCGCGCTTGACGGGCAGGGTGCCGGCCTTCGTTTCCTCGCGCGTGCCGAGCTCCGGGTTGGCGTCGAGCATCTCCTCGAGAGCCTCGAGCCCGATCAGCTCGCCCTCGCGGTCGAAGTCGGTGGCGATCACCAGCTCGTCGGCCTCTTTCGCCACCTTGCGGATCGCTTTGACCACGTTCTTGTCGGTCGGCTCCTTGATCAGCTCGGCGTCGATCAGGTCGTGCAGGTCGGTTTTCTGCCAGTTCGAGTAGCCCTCGGGGAAGGCCGGGCCGAGCACGTGGCCCTTGAGCCCGATCGTGCGATGGGTCGCGCCGGCCTCGTCGGTCCACGTGTAGTAGGGGACTTTGAAGGTTTTGTCGCTGCTCGCCGTCCCCTTGCTGAGGAAGGTGGCGATCTTCTCGGCGCTGTTGTTCTTCTCGGTGACGATGAGCCTCATAGGGTTGGGGAAGGTAGCAGGGCCACTCGGCTGCCCCAAAAACGGGCCGACGGGCCGCAAACGCGTCGATATGTCACGTTTGCGGCCCGTCGG
>DASVFR010000031.1:0-16199 GCA_036379955.1 Solirubrobacterales bacterium | reverse complement strand
GGTGGTCAACTCACGGCACGTCCCTGCGCTCAAGCGGGTGGCGCCGGTGCCCGATAAGCCTGAGGTGAACTCTTCGACTCGCGGTGGGAGCTGGCCCGAGAAGCGGGTAACCGAGTTCCTCGACCAGATCTCGGCCGGCGGGGAAGACTACCGCCGCCTGGTCGAGCGCCTGCCGGCGATCGTCTACGCGGCCGAGCTGGGAGAGAACGGCCGCTGGCGCTACGTCAGCCCCCAGGTCGAGGACATCCTCGGCTACACGCCGGAGGAATGGCTCGCCGACGAGGGTCTTTGGGCGCGGTTGCTGCATCCGGACGACCGCGAGCGAGCGCTGGCCCAGGAGACCCGCAAGACGATGGGCACCCGCAACCCGCCGCCGATCGACTACCGGATGGTCACCCGCGACGGCCGCACGGTGTGGATCCTCGACGAGGCCGTGCTCGAGCCCGATCAGGGCGGCACCCCGGTATGGCATGGCGTCCTCTACGACATCACCGAGCGCAAGGCGGCCGAGCAGGACGCGCGACGGGCAGCGGCGCAGCAGGCCGCGGTCGCCCGCCTCGGCGGCCGCGCGCTGCGCGACGGCGACCCCAGCGCGCTGATGCGCGAGGCGGTCTCGCTGCTCGTTCAGATCGAAGGCGTCGACGCCGCCTGCATCTGGGAGCTCGGCCGCGACGGCCGTCGCCTCGGCCTGCGCGCCGGCCTCGAGGAGCGCGTCGTCGGCTCGGCCCGCGCCTCGGCCGCTCGCGACTCACACGCCGGCGCCGCGCTCGATTCGCGCCTGCACGTGATCATCGACGACTGGGAGAGCGAGCGCCGCTTCTCGATGCCGCCGGCGCTGCGCTCAGCCGGCGTGCGCAGCAGCCTCGCCGTGCCGATCGACGGCAAGCAGCACCCCTTCGGGGTCCTCGACGTGCACTCGGCCGAGCCGCACCGTTTCACGCCGCAGGACGTCCACTTCGTGCAGGCGACCGCCAACGTCCTCGCCGACGCGATCGAGCGCCACGCCACCGACGAGGCCCTGCGCCACCGCGTCCTGCACGATCCGCTCACCGGGTTGCCGAACCGGATCAGCTTCGTCGAGGCGCTCGGCGACGCGCTCAAACGCAGCACCGTCTCGGGCTCGCCGGTCGGCGTCCTCTTCCTCGACCTCGACAACTTCAAGCTGATCAACGACAGCATGGGCCACCACGCCGGCGACGAGTTGCTGCGCGCGGTCGCGCCGCGGCTGCGCGCCCACCTTCGCCCGGGCGACATCGTCGCCCGCTTCGGCGGCGACGAGTTCGGCATCCTCGTCGACCGCCTCGCCGACGACGACGAGGCGGTGGCGATCGCCGACCGGATCGCCGCCGCCTTCTCGGAGCCGTACTCGATCGGCGGCGTCGACCATTACGTCAGCGCCAGCGTCGGCATCGCCGTCGCCCGTCCCTCGGCTCGGGAGACGATTGACGCCGACATGCTGATCCGCGACGCCGACGCGGCGATGTACCGGGCTAAGGAGCATGGCCGCGCGCGCTGCGAGCTGTTCGACGCCGAGATGCGGGCGGGGGCGCTGCGCCGGCTCGAGGTCGAGCGCGAGCTGCGCCAGGCGATCGACCGCCAGGAGTTCGAGCTGCACTATCAGCCGACGATCTCGCTGCGCAGCGGCGAGGTGCTCGGCCTCGAGGCGCTGGTCCGCTGGCGCCATCCGGAGCGCGGGTTGCTCGATCCGCCCGAGTTCGTCCCGATCGCCGAGGAAAGCGGCCTGATCGAGCCGATCGGGCGCTGGGTGCAGGAGGAGGCCTGCCGCCAGCTGGTCGAGTGGCATGCGCTGCGCCCCGATCGCCGGCCGCTCGACGTCTCGGTCAACCTCTCCGCCCGCCAGGTCGCAAATCGCGAGCTGGCGCCGGCGATTGCTGCGATCCTCGCCGAGAGCGCGATCGACCCGGTCCACCTTCGCCTTGAGATCACCGAGAGCGCCCTGGTCGAGGAGTCGGCGACCGCCAGTGGCACGCTCGATGCCCTAAGCGACCTCGGCACCCGCCTGATCCTCGACGACTTCGGCACCGGGTACTCCTCGCTCGCCTATCTCAATCGCTACCCGTTCGACGGTCTCAAGATCGACCGCTCCTTCGTCGACGCGCTCGGGGTGGAACAGGAGCGCACGGCGATCGTCGAGGCGATCGTCGGCATGGCCCGGGCGCTCTCGCTGGAGGTGATCGCCGAGGGGGTCGAGAACGACGCCCAGCTGGCCGAGCTGGTCCGGCTTGGCTGCGACCAGGCGCAGGGCCACCTCTTCTCGCGCCCGCTGCCGGCCGGCAAGGTCACCGCGCTGATCGCCGAAGACGTGCCGCTCTATTCGGCGATCGCGCCCGGCAGGTAGGCGTTGGTCAGCGCTTCGGCCGGCGCGATCAGCGAGGCGACGAGGTCGTTGTCGCGCATCCAGCCGGCGAAGGTGCGCCAGGCGGCGGGGGACATGTAGCCGTACGGGCGAGCGCCGCGCGGCGGGTCGAGCAGCGGCAGGGTCGCCGCCACCTCGGCCCGGGTCAGCTTCGGGTCGAGGTCGGGGTTGGCCGCGAGCAGGGCCCTTGTCGTCGCCGCCGGATCGGCCGCGGCCGCCGCGGTGCCACGCGCAAGCGCCGCCAGGAACAGACGGATCGCCTGCGGGTCTTCTTCCAGGCGCTTGCCGCGCGCGGCGATCACCAGCTCGTCGTAGGTCGGCACGCCGAGCCGGTCGACCGGCGTCACGATCGGGTCCTTGCCCCGCAGGCGCAGGTCGACCCCCTCGACGTTGCGAAAGCCGCCCAGCATCGCCTGGGCGCGGCCGCCGACCAGAGCGGGCAGCAGTCCGTAGCCGACGTTGACCGCCTTGACGTCAGAGGGGGTGAGCTTGGCGCGGGCGAGGATCGTCTTCAGGTAGGCGTCCTGGTAGGGGATGCCGGCGGTCGCGATCGTCTTGCCGCGCAGTTCGGCGACACCCTGGACCCCCGACTTCTTCAGCCAGATCATCGACGTCAGCGGCGTATTCACCAGGGCGGCGACCGAGACCACGTCGAGCCCCTGGTCGCGCGCCAGCAGCACCTCGGGCTCGTAGGAGATCGCCAGGTCGGTCTTGCCCGCGGCAAGCAGCTTGACCGGCGCCGCCGGGTCGGCCGGAGTGTGGATCGAGAGGTCGAGCCCGGCTTCTTCGAAGTAGCCGAGCTTCTGCGCCATGTAGATGCCGGCGTGGTCGGGGTTGGGGTAGAAGTCGAGCGTGAGGCTGAGCGGTTCGGCCTCGGGCGTCACCTTCTCGCTCTTCTCTCCGCAGGCGGCGAGGCCCAGGGTGAGGCCGAGCAGGGCGAGGGCGAGGACCGCGATCCGAGAGCGTTTCATCCCTGCTTTCTATCGCCAAGTGACGACGCGCCGCTCCACCAAGGCGAGAAGCCCGTAGAGAGCGAGGGCCAGCGCGGCGAGCACGAAGGCCGCCGCGAACAGCCGCGCCGTGTTCAGCTGCGCGTTGTCCTGCAGGACGAGGTGCCCCAAGCCCGATTCGGCGCCGACCCACTCGCCGAACACGGCCGCGATCGGCGCGAAGGTGACGGCGATCTTGGCGCCGCTGAAGGTGAAGGGGAGCGCGCTGGGTGCCTCCAGTCGCCAGAGCAGCTGCCCGCGGGAGGCGTCGAGGGTGCGCATCATCTTGGTCGCTTCGGGATCGACCGAGCGCAGCCCGTCGGCGGTGGCGACGGCGATCGGGAAGAAGCAGACGAGGGCGACCACGACCAGCTTCGGCCCGATCCCGTAGCCGAACCAGACGACGAGGATCGGGGCGAAGACGAGGATTGGGATCGCCTGAGAGGCGACGATCAGCGGGTAGAAGGCGAGGCGCAAGGTCTCGAAGGGTCGTAGCAGGAAGCCGAAGGCGAGACCGACCGCAAGCCCGAGCAGGAAGCCGAGCAGGATCTCCTGCAGGGTCGTCCAGGCGTTTTCGGCGATCAGCGAGCGGCTCTGCCAGAGGGCTTCCCCGATTTCGGCGGGCGAGGGGACGAGGAACGGTTCGAGCCCCAGCGCGTCGGCCAGCGCCCCCGTGCTCGCCGCCAGCTGCCACGCCCCGACCAGAGCGGCGAGCAGCAGCGCCGGCAGCAACCAGCGCCTCACCGGCCCCACCACCCGTTCCGGTGCGCTTTATCCCCGAATAGGGGGGCAAAGGCGCACCGGAAGGTCATTTGCCCTCCCGCAGGGCGTGAAGGGCGCGCTCGCGGATGGCGACGAACTCGGGATCGGTGACCGCCTCGTCGCGGTCGGCGGCGCGCGGTAGCGGCGCGCTCAGCTCCTCGACGACGCGCGCCGGGCGCGCTGAGAGCACCGCCACCCGGTCGCAGAGGTAGAGCGCCTCCTCGACGTCGTGGGTGACTAGGAGGACGGTGCGCGGATCGGCCTCCAGCGCCGCCGCCAGCCAGCCTTGCATCTCGGCGCGGGTGATCGCGTCGAGCGAGGCGAAGGGCTCGTCCAGTGCCAGCACCGGCTTGCCGGCGACGAGGGTGCGCAGGAAGGCGACCCGCTGGCGCATCCCGCCCGAGAGCTCGGCCGGTCGAGCGCGCTCGAACCCCAAGAGGCCGAAGCGCTCGAACAGCTCGCCCGCCTGGCGCCGCGCCGCGCCGCGCCGCATCCCGCGATTGCGCAGGGCGAGGGCCGCGTTGTCGATGGCCGAGAGCCAGGGGAGCAGGAGGTCCCGCTGGGGCATGAAGGCGCAGCGGGCGAGCCGCGCAGACGGGCTGGCTCCGTCGCCCAGCGCGACCATGCCCCGCGTCGGCTCCCGCAGCCCGGCGACCAGCTCGAGCAGCGTCGACTTGCCGCAGCCCGAGGGTCCGACCAAGCCCAGCACGCCGTGCGCCGGCACCTCGAGGTCGAGCAGCTCGATCGCCCGCAGGTCGCCGTAGGAGTGCTCCAGCCCCCGCACCGAGACGCCGATTCCCGCCCCGCGGTCGTTGGAAGCAGGCAATACGGCCGTGGCGCCGAATCCCTTGGCTTTCGCGGGCATCTCAGGTATCCTGGCGCACTCGCGCTCCTGACCAAAGAGGTCAGGAAAGTCGATAACTACCCCGCGCGGAAAGCTCATATGGACCCGGCAATCATCGTCTTCGGACTAGGCATCGGCGTACTCGTCGGCATGACCGGCATGGGCGGCGGTTCCCTGATGACGCCGCTGCTGATCCTGATCTTCGGCATCCAGCCGACCACCGCGATCGGCACCGACATCTTCTACTCGGCGGTGACCAAGACCGTCGGCGGCTGGCGGCACTTCCGCATGAAGACCGTGAACATGGAGCTCGTCAAGTGGCTCTCGCTCGGCAGCGTGCCAGCCGCGGTGATCGGCGTCGCGATCGTCTCCGAGCTGCAGAACCGGATCGGCGAAGACCGGCTCGACTCGCTCGTCTACGCCGTGCTCGGCGGAACGCTGCTGATGGTCGGGATCATCACCCTGACGCGGGCGCTGATCCTGCGCAACCTCGTCGACGAGCGCGACCGCTTCGACGTCGAGCGGCGGCACAAGGTCGCGGCGGTCGTGATCGGCGCCACCACCGGCTTCGTGATCGGCGTCACCTCGGCCGGCTCGGGAACGGTGATCGCGATCCTCCTCATCGCCGTCTACCGGCTGGCGCCGAAGAGGGTCGTCGGCACCGACGTCTTCCACGCCGCGATCCTGCTCTGGGCCGCGGGGGTCGCGCACTGGGTCGGGGGCAACGTCGACTTCGGCCTCGCCGCCAACATCCTGATCGGCTCGATCCCCGGCGTCGTTATCGGCGCCGCCCTCTCCGACAGGGCTCCGCAGGGCTTCATCCGCACCGCGCTCGGCGTCGTCCTGGTCGGCTCCGGGATCGTCACGATCCAGAAGGGCGACCCGAACGTCTGGCCGATCGCGGCCGCCGTCGCCGCCCTCGGCCTCGGCGCGATCCTCGCCGCGCCGCGGATTCTGCACCGCCGGCGTCAACGCGAAGCGGCCGAGCTGGCGCTGGACACCGGGGGCTGACGGAGGCGACCCGCGCGAGGGGCGGAATGATTAACTCCGTCTATGCGCGTTTCCGCAAAGGCTGATTACGCCGTCCGGGCGGCCGCGGAGCTTGCGGCTGCCGGGGACGAAGAGCCGGTCAAGGGCGAGAAGCTTGCGGAGGCGCAGGACATTCCCCTGCAGTTCCTCGAGCACATCCTTCTGGAGCTGAAGCACGCGGGGATCGTGCGCGCTCGCCGGGGGGCCAAGGGCGGCTACTGGCTTGCCAAGCAAGCGGACGAGGTTACGATCGCCGACGTGGTTCGCGCGGTGGAGGGGCCAATCGCCCACGTGCAGTCCGCTCCACCGGAGTCAATCGAGTATCGGGGCAACGCCAAAAGCCTCCAACAGGTTTGGATCGCCGTCCGCGCCAACCTTCGTGCCGTGTTGGAGCACGTAACGCTCGCCGACCTCGTCAGCGGCGAGCTGCCGGGTGCGGTGGAGGAGCTTGCCGCTTCGCCTGACGCTTGGGCGCCGCGATAGGGCGAGCCGCCCCCGACTTCGTGGGCGCGGCTCGCCTGGATTCCCGGTCCTTATGACTTGATGTAAACGGGTTCCGATGCTTCCCAGAAGAGGTCCAGGAAGATGCTTTCCGGGCATAGGTCGTCGGTCGGCGGGCCTTTCAGCGTTACTTTCTTGCTCTCGACCCCGCCGTTACCGGCGCCGTCTCCGAATTCAGATGCCCCCACGAGGTGGAACGTGGGTAAGCCTTCGTAGTGACAGCTGATGAAGACTCCACATTTGATGAACACCGTCATTTCGTGGAACTGCATTTCCCCTAAATTGACGGCCGTCTTTAAGAATAAGATGATGCCGAGACTGGTAGTGGAAACCGTACACGCAATTTTGCCGAGGTGGCAGTTCCCTTCCCACGTGAGGCTGGTGGTCGTTCCAACCTGAGGGGCGGCTAATTTCCCGAGCGTAGCTGCCAGTAACGATTTTTCGCATTCGACAGTACCGATCGACGATAAGATTTTCACGCCGTTTGCCACCGCGTGAACGTTCGCGAACTGATTTTCAGGGGCGCAGGTTAATGTGCCCCCTTCGTTCGATGCGCAGATCGCGGTGTTCATCCCCATCGCAGTTGAGGCTCCGGCGAACGCCATTGCCAGTGCAGCGGTGAGGACGGCGAGGGCAAATGTCTTGATGAACCGCATGGTCGTTTCTCCTTTTCTGGCGCGGCAAAGCGCCGTTTTGCCGAAAGAAACGATCAAGAATATCTTAATATTTAATTTAAACAGGCGTGGCGGGAACGCCACCGGCGACGATGTTGACGAAGTTCTCCAGGTGACGGGTGGTCCAGCACTCGAAGGCGCCGTCGCAGTAACGCTCGTAGGCGGCCATCACCGAGTCGCCGTAGTTCCAGTAGAGGCGCGGCTCGGGGTTGAGCCAGAAGAGGCGGCCGGCGCGCTCGGCCACCTGGGCGAAGACCTCGGCGTGCGGCTCGCGGCCGTTGGTACGGGCGTCGCCGAGCACGATCACGGTCGAGCGCGGGCCGAGGTCGTCGGAGATCTCGCCGAGGAACTCGAGCCAGACCCGCCCGTAGTCGGTGTAGCCGGAGACGTCGGCGACGCCGCCCTCGCTCGAGATGCGCTGGGCGATGACGCGGAAGTCGCGCTCGTGCTCGAAGACGTCGGTCACCTCCGAGATCCGCTCGATGAAGACGAAGCTGCGCAGCTTGCGGAAGGAGTCGTGCAGCGCGTGCAGCACTGAGAGGAAGAAGACGCTGGCCGAGGTGACCGAGGTCGAGACGTCGCAGAGGACGTAGATCTCGGGCCGGCGCGGCCGCTTCGGCCGGTAGCGCAGGTGCATCGGCACGCCGCCCGTCTCCAGCGACGCCCGCATCGTGCGCCGCACGTCGACGGTTTGGCCCTTGCGCCGGCCGCGCTGCTCGTGACCGAGCGTCGCCAGCCGCCGCTTCATCTGCGAGACGGCCCGGTGCACGGCGGCGAGGTCCTGGGTCGGGCTGGTCGGTAGCGCCCGGTCGAGCTCGGCCAGCGGTCGCGAGGGGGGGAGGGTCGCGGTGCGCTCGATCAGCTCGCGCTCGAGCTCGCGGCGCAGGTGGCGCTCGAAGGCGTTGAGCTGGTCGCGGTCGATCGGCGGCAGCTCGGCGGCGCCGTCCTGCGCCGGCGGCTGCTGGCCGGCCGAGAGACCGAGCGTGCGCCTGATTCGCTGCACGTCGACGCCGACCACGCCCGAGCCCTCGCCCTGGCGGCCGAAGGCGGCGATCGCCAGCCGGGCGAGGTCGCGCATCTCGCCTTCGTCGCCCTCGAGGATCGCCTGGCGGACCTGCTCGCGCAGCTCGTCGAGGTCGATCTGCTCGCCACCCTCGTAGCGTCGCTCGCGCTCCTCGACGCCGCGCGAGACCGCCTCCGCCTCGGCGGCGCGGAAGAACCAGCGCTCGAAGAGCAGCTCGAAGACCCGCCGGTCCTCCTGGGACTTGGCGATCGTCGCCGCCAGCGCCTCGCGGAAGTCCTCTCGCGAGGTCCAGGCCACCTGATCCAGCGCCGCGAAGGCGTCGAGGATCTCGGAGGTTCCGACCGCGACTCCCTCGCCGCGCAGCTCCTCGCAGAAGCCGAGCAGCTTCGCGGCCAGGCCCGGCGGGCCGGCCTCAGCTCTCGGTCCGTATGGGCTGGGCAAGCTTGACCCCAACGCGCTCGGCGACCAGCTCGATGTCGGTCCGGTGCTTGACGATGATCGACATCGACTGCTCGAAGGTCTCCTGGTCGATGTCCTCGGCACCCATCAGCAGCAGCGTTCGCGCCCAGTCGATCGACTCCGCGATCGAGGGCGGCTTCTTCAGGTCGAGCGCGCGTACCATTCGCACCACCTCGACCATGCGCCGGGCGAGCGACTCGTCCAGCTCGGGCGCGTGCAGCCGCACGATCTCCATCTCGCGCTCGAGCTCGGGGTAGTCGAGCCAGAGGTAGAGGCAGCGGCGCTTCAAAGCCTCGGTCAGCTCGCGCGAGTTGTTCGAGGTGAGGACGACGATTGGCATCGTCGTCGCCGCTACCCGCCCGAGCTCCGGGATCGTGATCTGGAAGTCGGAGAGCAGCTCGAGCAGCATCGCCTCGAACTCCTGGTCGGTCTTGTCGATCTCGTCGATCAGCAGCACGACCGGCTCGGCGCTGGCGATCGCCTGCAGCAGCGGCCGCTCGAGCAGGAACTCGCTGGCGAAGATGTCGTCGTGGACCTCTCCCCAGCCGTCCTCGCCGCCTGCCTGGATGCGCAGCAGCTGCTTGCGGTAGTTCCACTCGTACAGCGCCTTGGCCTCGTCGAGGCCCTCGTAGCACTGCAGGCGGATCAGCTCGCGACCGCTGGCGCGGGAGAGAGCCTTGGCCAGCTCGGTCTTGCCGACGCCCGCCGGGCCCTCGACCAAAATTGGCTTGCCCAGCCGCTGGGCAAGGAAGGAGACCAGCGCCGCCGGCTCGTCGGCGAGGTAGCCGACCTTTGCCAGCGCGTCCTTCACCTCGGTCACGGAACCGTCCGCCATCGCGGCCGATGATAATCCCGACTCGTGCTCGACCTCGCCCTGCCGCTCGCCACATTGCTTCCGCACAGCGCCGGCCCCTACGTCGCGCTGGTGCTGATCGGCCTCGCCCTCGGCATCCTCGGGCACCTCACCGCGGCTCGCTGGCTGGTCGTCGCCGGGATCATCCTCGTCTCGCTCGGCGCCTTCCTCTTCCCGCTGGCGCTCAACCTGACCGAGGAAGCGCCGCGTCAGATCGAGACCACGCGCTAGCGTCCCCGGGCATGGGACGGCTCGAGGAGGTCGACCTCTCGCTCTCGCTGACCAGGCGCGAGGAGGAGCGCGAGCTGAGCGCGGCGTGGGAGCGGCTGACGCGGCTACGGCTGACGCTCGGCGGCCTGATCGGTTCGCAAGGCGTCGGGCCGCCGCTGCTGGTCCTCTTCGAGGGCTGGGACGCTTCCGGCAAGGGCGGCTCGATCAAGCGACTGGTGGCGCCGCTCGACCCGCGACACGTCCGCGTCGTCCAGTTCGCCGCCCCGACCCACGACGAGAAGCGCCACCATTTCCTCCGGCGCTTCTGGCAGGTGTTGCCCGGCTGGGGCGGGATGGCCGTATTCGACCGCTCCTGGTATGGCCGGGTGCTGGTCGAGCGCGTCGACGGTCTGGCCACGCGCGAGCAGTGGCTGCGCGCCTACGACGAGATCAACGGCTTCGAGCGCACGCTCGCCGACGAGGGAACGATCGTCGTCAAGCTCTGGCTTCACATCTCCGAGTCCGAGCAGCTGAAGCGCTTCGAACGGCGAGCGGCCGATCCGCTCAAGGCTTGGAAGCTGACCGACGACGATTGGGCGAATCGCGAGAGGAGGAGCGCGTACCTGGAGGCGATCGAGGACATGATCGCGCGCACCGACCAGCCGCGGGCTCCGTGGAGCCTGATCGCCGCCGAGTCCAAGCGCTACGCCCGCGTCGCCGTCGTCCGCGCGGTCAACGAGGCGATCGAAAGCGGGATGCGCGCCTGGGGTCAAGAGCCGCCGCCGGAGCCGTAAGCTTCTTACGCTCGCCACCGGCCACGACCTACGCCAATGAACCGACTGCGCATATTCGTCCTCTTCGCGGCCATGCTCGTGCTCGCCGTCGGCCTGGCCGCGTGCGGGAGCAGCGGCGGACCGCAGGCGGTCGTCGACGAAGCGACGCTGGAAGGCGTCGAAAGCGGCGACCTCGATCTCTCCATCGGGTTCGATGTGAAGGGAGGAAAGGGCGGCCACGTCGACGTCAAGGTCGAGGGGCCCTTCCAATCCGAAGCGGGAGCCGAACTGCCGAAGCTGGACCTGACTGCCTCGGCCACGGGCACGGTCGAAGGCAAAGCGGTCGACTTCGAAGGCGGCCTCACGTTGCTCGGCGGCATTCATGCCTACGTCGGGTACGAAGGCGTCGAGTACAAAGTCGACCCGGTGACCTTCGGCTTCGTCAGGGGGATGATGCAGGAAACCAAGAGCGGCGAACCGAACGAACTCACCGCCTGCCAGCAAGCGGTGGCGGGCCTCGACATCGGCGACTTCGTCGAAGGCGCGACCGAAGAGGGAACGGCTGACGTTGGCGGCACGGAGACGACCAAGGTCAGCGGCGAGCTCGATACCGCCGGCGCGATCGACGCGCTGATCGAACTCACGGAAGATCCGGCCTGCGGCGAACAGCTCGACGCCGCGCCGGGCGCCCTGCCCTCGACCGCGCAGCTCGAAAAAGCGAAGGGTGAAGTCCAGGGGGCCGTCAAGAAAGCGCACGTGGAGCTCTACGTCGGCGACGACCACATCGTGCGCCGCCTCACCGCGCAGGCGACGATCGAACCGCGAGAGCAGAGCGGCGGCGGGGGTGCCGAAAGCGTCGACCTCGACGTCGACCTGACGCTGACCGGCGTCAACGAACCGCAGACGATCGCCGCCCCGGCTCACTCGCAGCCGCTCACCAACCTCTTCCTCAAGCTCGGCATCAGCCCCTTCGAACTGCTGGAAGTGCTCGAAGGCAAGGGCGGCCGCGGGCGTGGCGGGATCAACGGCCTGCTGGAAGCGATCGGCGGCGCGGGGAGCAACCGGTAGCCGCCTTCCTCCGCACACCGTACGGCTGGCCCTACCTGCTGACGCCGCTGATCCCGATCGCTGTAGTCCTCGACCTGGCCGGCGCGTCGGCCGGGCTGGTCTTCGCCACCTCCGCGCTCGGGATCGTCCCCACCGCGGCGCTGATGGGGCGGGCGACGGAGGAGCTCGCGGCCCGCTCCGGGCCGGGGGTCGGCGGCCTGCTCAACGTCACCTTCGGCAACGCGCCCGAGTTGATCATCGCCCTCTTCGCCCTCGGGCAGGGGCTGCACGAGGTGGTCAAGGCTTCGATCGTCGGCTCGATCATCGGCAACATCCTGCTCGTCATGGGGGCGGCGATGCTGTTCGGCGGCATCGGGCGCGAAAAGCAGCTCTTCAGCCGCACCTCGGCCAGCGTCCAGACCTCGATGCTGCTGCTCGCCGCCGCGGCGCTGGTGATGCCGGCGATCTTCGAGCTCGTCGAGGGCAAGGGCCTGCCGGCGCCGGGCGCCGAGATCGTCGACTACAGCTCGACCGTCGAGCACCTCTCGCTGGCGGTGGCGATCGTCCTCGCGCTGACCTACGTCGCCGGGCTCTTCTTCTCGCTCAAGACCCACCGCGACATCTTCAACCCCGAGTACTCCGACGAGGGCACCCGGGGCTGGTCGACGCGGACCTCGGTGCTGGCGCTCGCGGTCGCCGGCGTCCTGGTCGGGGTCATGTCCGAGATCCTGGTCGGCTCGATCAGCGAGGCCTCGCATGCGATCGGGCTCTCGGAGTTCTTCATCGGCGTGATCGTCGTTGCCATCGTCGGCAACGCGGCGGAGCACTGGGTCGCGGTCCTGGTCGCGCGCAAGGACAAGATGGACCTCTCGGTCAACATCGCGATCGGTTCCAGCGCCCAGGTCGCCCTCTTCGTCGCCCCGATCCTCGTCCTCGCCTCGTTCTTCCTCGGGCCCCACCCGCTCGCCCTCGTCTTCAACGGCTTCGAGCTCGGCGCGATCCTGATCGCGATCCTGATCGCCAACTACGTCACCCAAGACGGCGAGTCGACCTGGTTCGAGGGCCTGCAGCTACTCGCCGTGTACGCGGTCTTCGGCCTGGCCTTCTACTACGCCTGACCGGGCGACGGGCGCCATCGCCCGATCGCTTGGCTAAGGCGAGCTGGCAGCGTCGGGATCTCCTCCTCCGGCACGATCGCCACCACCCCTTCGCCCGCGAGCCATGCGCTGATTCGGTCTTCGAGTTGCCGCCGATCCTCCAGGGGGAACTCATCGACTCCCCGGGGCACGACTATCACGAGCAGGGTGGTGGCACGCCGTCCGGTTATGGCTTTGTAGCGGGCGAGTGACGCAAGGGCGCTATCGGCTGACTGTCGGCCGCGAAACGAAAGGGACCGCACCTGGCGGACGATTTTGAGCTCGAGCAGGACATCGAGGTTGTCTTCCGTCGCGCGGAAGAGCCCGTCGACCAGAAGCCGTTCTTTCCCAGAGACGAGCCTTGCCTCAGAGATGAACTCGTATGAGTCGACTTCACTCTTTTCGAAGGCCTCTCGCACCGCTTCCTCGATACGGACGATCGCAGCTCGGTTCTCTGCCACAGAGGCCACCGGTGTCGGTCGGCGCTCGGCCTCCCCACGGTCCGTTTGGACTTGCGGCTCCACTGGAGCACCGGAGGTAACGTCGCCCGCACGCTCGGCGGCAGTGGCCTCGCGGGCTTGCTCGTCGCGCTTCTTCTCGACCTCTACGTCGGAGAGGCGCTGGATCTCGACGTCATCGCGCTTTGCTTGCCGGTCGATTGCCTCGTCTTCCTTGGTTTGGGCGTAGCGGAGACGCTTGCCACCGAACCACAGACATGTAATCCCGCCGAGGACCAGGGCTGCGCTGAGGCCTAGGATCCACACTTCTAGGTCTGCGGCCCTGCGTTGACGCGCGAGAATGGCGTCGTGACCCGTTTGGGTGAGTCCCTGGAGTTCTCTCTGGGTGATCCGGAGAACCTCCGTATCGTGGAAGTAAAAGTAGGGAATCAGCAGTGCGGCTGCGAGAAGCAGCAGCCCGAGAGAGGTGAGGAACCGGTTGAAGTTTCCGGTGTCGGTTCGCAGCACGAAGCGGGAACGTTACACAGAGGCGTGTTGAACGCGGTCAGCTCTAGTCGGTTAGCTCGGCGAGCGCCTTCAGCGCGATGTCATCGTGCGTTTTCGGCGAGACCTTGGGGAAGACTCTGGCGATCTTGCCCTTCGGGTCGATGATGAACGTCGCCCGCTGCACGCCCATGTACTTCTTGCCGTACATCGACTTCTCGACCCAGGTGCCGTACTTCTCGGCTACGGCATGGTCGGCGTCGGCGAGCAGCGTGAACTCGAGGTCGAACTTGTCGGCGAACTTCCTCTGCGCCTCGACAGTGTCGGGGGAGATGCCGATTACGCGAACGCCGGCCTTCTCGTAATCGGCGTCGCGGTCGCGGACGCCGCAGGCCTGGGTCGTGCAGCCCGGCGTATCGGACCGCGGGTAGAAGTAGAGGACGACGGTCTCGCCCTTCAGGTCCGTGAGCTTGACCTTGTTCCCGTCCTGGTCCGGCAGCGTGAAGGCCGGCGCCCGGTCTCCCGCTTCGAGCACTACTCGGAGTCCTCGCGGCCCGGGTCCTGGCCCTTCTCGCCCTCGTCGTACTCGCCGTCGCCCTGTTCGAGCGCCGTCGCGGAGACGGAGTCCCTGGCGCCGGGGTGGTAGCTCGTCTGGAAGCTCTCCAGCAGCTGGTCGCGGCGGTCTTCGTCGACCGGCACCTCGTCGGAGACGCGCACCCACTCGGCACCCTCGTAGGCCTCCATGTTGAAGACCTCCTGGTCGAGCGAGGTCGAGTCGTCGACGACGACGAGGACCTCGGTCTGCGGGTTGAAGTAGGTCCCGGGCTGCATCAGCAGATCCTCGACTTCGTAGAGGTTCTCCTCGGCGGCGGGCATGGTCAAATCCTATTGAGATCGGCGAGGCGACGTTCTGTCTCCGCCGCTACGTCGAGGGGCCCCTCGCCGCGCCGCTGGCGCCGGAACGACTTGGCCTCGATCATCTGGCGCACCTCCGCTTCCCGGGTGGCGTCGCTGACCGGCGAGGGCTGGGGCCGGACCGAGCGCGGCGACAGATCGGGGTCGATCGCGTACGGCCCGCGACCGATCCCGCGCCAGGCCTTGCCGGAGCGGGCGAAGGCGACCGCAGCGATCGGGGCCGCGACGAGCGTGATCAGGATCAGCACGCTGCCGTTCTGCACCGCGGTCGCTATCACCGGGCCGACCATGCTCCAAGGGTAGGGCTCTCGCGGATCGGGCGTTATCCGCTACCCTTGCCGGTGGTTGACTGACCAGTCAATCGGTGGTCGCCGTCCCTGCGGCGTCCATGCTTAGAAACGGCTTGAGAATCGACGAAGAAGGAGCCTCGACCAGTGGTTGACTTCACCCTCACCGATGAGCAGAAGGACCTGCGCGAGATGTCGCACAACTTCGCGGAGAACGAGATCCGCAAGGTGGCCTGGGAGTACGACGTGGACGGCACCTGGCCCCAGGACATCATCGAGAAGGCCTGGGAGGTGGGGCTGATGAACACCCACATCCCCGAGGCCTACGGTGGCCCCGGCCTCGACTACCTCTCGGGCTGCCTGATCGAGGAGGAGATGGGTTGGGGGTGCTCGGGCATCGGCACCAGCCTGATGGCCAACGGCCTCGCCTCGGCCCCGATCACCCTCGGCGGATCCGAGGAGACTAAGAAGAAGTACCTCGGCATGCTCTGCGAGGCGCCGAAGCTCGCCTCCTTCTGCCTGACCGAGCCCGACGCCGGCTCCGACGTCTCGGGGATGAAGACCAAGGCCGTGAAGAAGGGCGACAAGTACGTCATCAGCGGCTCCAAGTGCTTCATCACCAACGGCACCTACGCCGACTACTTCACGGTCTACGCCAAGACCGATCCCGAGGGCGGGCACCGTGGGATCAGCGCCTTCGTCGTCGACGCCGACCTCCCCGGGGTCTCCGTCGACAAGAAGGAGGACAAGATGGGTCAGCGGGCTTCCAACACCGCGACCATCTCCTTCGACGAAGTCGAGATCCCGGCCGAGAACCTGCTCGGCGAGGAAAACAAGGGCTTCAAGCTGGCGATGATGACTCTCGACCGCACCCGCCCCGGCGTCTCGGCGATGGCGGTCGGCATCGGCCGCGCCGCGCTCGAGTACGCCACGGAGTACTCCAAGGAAAGGGTCCAGTTCGGCGTGCCGATCGCCATGCACCAGGCGATCCAGTTCATGATCGCCGACATGGCGACCAAGGTCGAGGCCGCGCGCCTGTTGGTCTGGAACTCCGCGATCCTGCTCGATCAGGGCGTCCGCAACAGCAAGGTCTCCTCGATGGCCAAGCGCTTTGCCGCCGACTCGGCGATGGAGATCACCGTCGACGCCGTGCAGGTCTACGGCGGCTATGGCTTCATCAAGGAGTACCCGGTGGAGAAGCTGATGCGGGACGCCAAGATCATGCAGCTCTACGAGGGCACGAGCCAGATCCAGCGCCTGGTGATCGCCAAGGAAGTGCTGCTGCCGCGCAGCGTCGACGAGCCGACGCCCGAGGCCCAGGCCTCCGAAGCCAGCCAGTCCGAGCAGGCCGCCGCAACGGTCTAGCGTTCGGGGGCCG
>DASVFR010000030.1:0-124834 GCA_036379955.1 Solirubrobacterales bacterium | reverse complement strand
GGTGCCCGGCCCGCCGATCCAGCCCGCGGTCGGGATATTGGCGCGGACGATCGTGGCGCCCTGCGCCTCCAGGGCGGCGACGACGGCCGCGCGCGCCTCGTCCACGCTCATGCCGGCGAACTCGCCGGCGGCCTCGGTCATGCGGCCGTCCTCGCCGATGACGGAGATCTCCGGCAGCCCGTGGTTGCGGCCGATCTCGAAGTCGTTCGGGTCGTGCCCCGGCGTGATCTTCAGGCAGCCGGTGCCGAAGTCGGTCTTCACGTAGTCGTCGGCGATGATCGTCAGCTCGCGGCCGACGAGCGGCAGCACGACGGTCCTGCCGACGAGGCCGGCGTAGCGCTCGTCGCCGGGGTTCACGGCGACCGCGGTGTCGGCGAGCATGGTCTCCGGGCGCACGGTGGCGACGGTCAGCACCCGGTCGGAGCCCTCGACCGGGTAGTCGATCGACCAGAGGGTGTCCTCGACCTCGCGGTTCTCGACCTCGAGATCGGAGATCGCCGAGTGCGAGCCCGGGTCCCAGTTGACCATGTAGTTGTCGCGGTAGACGTAGCCCTTGTCGAAGAGCTGCTTGAAGACGCGGTAGACGGCCCTGACGTAGCCCTCGTCGAGGGTGAAGCGCTCGCGCTCGTAGTCGCAGGAAGCGCCGAGGCGCTTGTACTGCTCGACGATCCGCGAGCCGTACTCCTCACGCCACTCCCAAACCCGCTTGACGAACTCCTCGCGGCCCAGCTCGCGGCGGTCGACGCCTTCCGCGCGCAGCGTCTTCTCGACCACCGACTGCGTCGCGATCCCCGCATGGTCGGTGCCGAGAATCCAGAGCGCATTGCGCCCCCGCATCCGGTTCATCCGCACCATCGTGTCCTGCATCGACCCGTTGAGCGCGTGCCCCATGTGCAGCGCTCCCGTCACGTTCGGCGGCGGAATCGCAACCGAGAAGTTCTCCTCCGGGCTCCCCTCCGCTACCGGGTGAAAGTAACCAGCCTCCAGCCATTCGGCGAAGATCCGCGCCTCAACCTCGGACGGCTCGTAGCGAGTCGTCTCCTCGAGCTTTTTCAGCCTCTCGGCGTCCACCGGGGCGAGTCTAGATGCCAAGCGCTTGGAGATGCCCCGTACACCGCAGCAGCACGCCGCGGGCACTCAAAAGTCTGCACGGTGCATCATTTTTAGACAAAAATATTTGACTATATCTCACATGCGTGGTACAGACAGATGCTGATCGTCCCGTGCTCTAGCGGGACGGCAACGGACAGAGGGAGTGAGAGAGATGCGACGGGTGCTCTGCGCGGGAGGCGCCGTTCTTGGCGTGCTCTGCTGTCTTTTGGTCTTCGCCGGCGGCACGGCCTCGGCCACCACGCTGTGCTCGGTCAACGTCAGCCCCTGCAAAGGGACGGAATACAAATCGAACACGAAATTCGAAGCCAAAGCAGCGCCCTCATCGTTCGCGTCGAGCCTCGGCACGGTCAGCTGCGAAACCTCGACCCTCAAAGGCGAAACCACGAGCAACGGCGGCGTGGGAGAAGTGGTCAAAGCATCGCTCTCCAGCCTGACCTTCACCAACTGCACTCTTGGGAAAACAGCTTGCACCATCACGGTCTTCGCCCTCCCCACGGGCAGCTCGCTCAGCGGCGAAGGGGGCAACGGAACGCTGAACTTCGGCAAAGGCGGCGAATTCAACATCAAATGCGGCGTTCTTTTCAATTGCACCTATTCGCTGGCCGTCGAATTCACGTTCACGGGGGGGAGCCCGGCCGTCGCCGCCGTCGCCGAAAAAGAACTGCCCAAACTCGGCGGCGCTCTCTGCCCCAAATCGACGCTATGGACCGCCCAGTACAAATTCTCACTCCCCGAACCGCTCTACCTCGTCGCCCTGCCCGCCGTACCGGCCACCTACGGCAAAGAAGAAAGCGCCGGCGGCGGCTGCAACCCAGGCTTAGGCCGAACCTGCCAGCCCCCCGCGAGCGGTTCCCCAGCGGGCGGCGGGTGCGTCTCTGCCGGCGCCTGCGCCAAGGGCGCAACGGGCTGCAACCCCGCGATGGCAAGCGGCGGCATGCCCAGGTGCATGGTCGGCGACCTAATCAACGCCGCCACCGGCAACCTGAGCAAGGAACAGACCGACCTCAACCCGCTCGGCGGGCGAGGGCCGGCTCTCGGGATCACCCGCTCCTACAACTCCCAGATCGCCGCCGCAGCAGCCGAAGCAGGCCCCTTCGGCTACGGCTGGAGCGGCCCCTACAGCACCTACCTGACGGTCGGAGCCGAAACCGCGACCGTGCATCACGAAAACGGCTCGACCGTGGTCTTCTACCTGCTCGCCGGCAGCTACTACCCGCCCCCCTGGTCGCAGACGACGCTGAAAAAATCAGGCGAAAACTACATCTACACCCTGCCGACCCAGGAACAGTTCAAATTCAATAGCTCCGGGCAATTGACCGAACAGATCGATCGCCACTCAAATGCCCTGACCATGACCTACAAAGAAGGCAAGCTGGAAACGGTCAAAGACAAAGCCGGGCGGACGCTGACCTTCGCCTACGAAGGAGCCCAGGTCAAAAGCGTCAAAGACCCGCTGGGCCACGAAGTCAAATACACCTACGAATCGAGCAACCTGGCGACGGTCACCCTGCCGGGCAAAACGGAAGCCAGCTGGAAATTCAAATACGACGGCTCCCACCAGCTGACCGAAGCCACCGACGCGCGCGCCAACACGACCAAAAACGAATACGACGCGTCCAACCGGGTCAAAACGCAGATCGACCCGCTAACTCAGGAACGCAAACTCGAATACAAAGAAACGGGCGGGGTCAAAGAAACGACGATCACCGAACCCAACGGGTCCAAAACGCTGGTCAAGTTCAACTCCTCCGGAGAGCCAACCGAAGTCACGAAAGCCAATGGCACCGAACTGGCTCAGACGACCAAATACGAATACAACGCCTTCTTCGAGCTGCTCAAAGCGACCGACGCCAACAGCCACGCCACCACCTACACCTATGACCTGGAAGGCAACAAACTCTCCGAAAAAGACGCCAACGGCAACGAATCCACCTGGACCTACAACTCGACTCACGACGTCCTGACCGAAACCACGCCCAAGAACGAGACGACGACGATCACCCGCAACGCCTCGGGAGACCCCGAAACGGTCAAACGTCCGGCGCCCGGCGCGAAAACCCAGGAAACCAAATTCAAATGGGCAGCCAACGGCGACCTCGAAGAAGAAACCGATCCGCTGAGTCGCAAAACGACCTTCGAATACGACACCTACGGCAACCGCAAAGCGAAGACCAACGCCGCCGGGGACAAGACGACCTGGGGCTATGACGAAGACGGGATGCAGACCTCAGCAGTGCCTCCGCGCGGCAACGAAGCGGGCAAAACCCCCTCCGAATACGAAACCAAAACCGAACGCGACGAACAGGGGCGCCCGGAAGTGGTCAAAGGCCCAGAAGGCCACAAAACGAAATACAAATACGACGCTGCCGGCAACCTCGAAGTCCTCACCAACGCCAACGAACACGCGACGACCTACGTCTATGACAAAGCCAACCAGCGCACCGAAGTCAAAGCGGCCAACGGCGACGTCTCCAAAACCGCCTACGACTCGATGGGTGCGGTCAAAAGCAAGACCAACGGCAACAACAAAACGACCGAATACAAACGCAACTCGCTCGGGCAGATCACCGAAGTGATCGATCCCCTCGAACGCAAAGAAACCAGGGAATACGACGCCGGCGGTCTCCTGAAAAAAACCAAAGACGCCGAAAGCCGCACGATCACCTACACCTACGACGCCGGCAACAGGCTCGAAAAGCTCGACTACTCCGATGCCGGCACCACCGACGTCACCTACAAATACGGCAAAGACGGCGAAGTGACCGAAATGACAGACGGCACGGGGACGACCAGAAAGACCTATGACGAACTGGACCGCCTGACCGAAGTTGAAAACGGCAACGCGGAAGTCGTCAAATACGAATACGACCTCGGCAATCAGATCACCAAAATCACCTATCCGAACGGCGAATCGATCAGCCGCGCCTACGACAACGCGGGCCGCCTGGAAAAGGTCACCGACTGGCTCAAAGGCGAAACCAAATTCGCCTACAACCGCGACTCGGCGCTGACCTCGACGACCTTCCCATCGGCCTCGACCAACGTGGACGAATACGCCTACGACAAGGCCGACCAGCTTGAAAAAACGACGATGAAGAAGGGCGAAACAACGCTCGCCTCGATCACCTATGCCCGCAACAACGCCGGCCAGCTCAAATCGGCCACGCAAAAAGAACTGCCGGGCGCTGAAAAACCCGAATACGAATATGACGAACGCGAGCGGCTAAAAGCTGGGGCCGGTACCTCCTTTGAATACGACGCGGCCAACAACCCGAAAAAACTAGGTGCCACCACGCTTGAATACGACAATGCTTCGCAGCTGAAAAAAGCCGGCACGACCAAATACACCTTCAACAGCGTCGGGCAGCGGACCAAAGCCGAACCCGAAGGCGGCACGGCCACGACCTACGGCTGGGATCAGGCCGGCGACTTGACCTCGGTCACCAAGTCGGGGTCGATCGAAGACACCTATGCCTTCGACGGCAACGGCCTGCGCTCCTCGCAGAAAATCTCAGGGGTCAAAGCGCAGCTGACCTGGGACGTCTCGGCAGGTTTGCCGCAGCTGCTCTACGACGGCACCAACTACTACATCTACGGGCCGGAAGGGGCTCCCATCGAGCAGATCGCCTCGAAAACTCCGACTTACCTGCACCATGACCACCTGGGCTCGACCCGGATGCTGACCGACTCAGAAGGCAAATCGACGGGCAAATACACCTACACGCCCTATGGGGCGGTGTCCGAACACACGGGGTCGGGCTCCACGCCACTGGGCTTCAACGGGCAGTACCGCAACGACAGCACGGGGTTGGTTTACCTGCGCAAGCGGGTCTATGACCCTGAAGTGGCGCAGTTTACGAGCCTGGATCCACGCGTGGGACAGACGGGCGAACCCTACGCCTACTCAGGGGACGACCCCGTCAACGCCGCCGATCCGAGCGGAGAATTATGGTGGCTATATCCTTCGCCCTATGGATATGGATACCCGCCGCCATATTATGGTCAGGCGAACTTCAACTTCAACTTCGGCCCCCTCAGAGCCAACGCCAGCTATTCCGGCCCCATGAACTTCGGATACCCGTCGCTTTCTCCTTATGCGATGCCGTTTTCTCCGTATTCGTCGCCGATGATGTACAACGCCAACTGGAATTGGCAAATGGCTTACGCGAATCAATGGGCGGCGCAGATGAATCTGAATGCAGCCCAGATGAACCTCAATGCGTCCATGACCAATGCCTATGCCTACCAGATGAACGTCATTGCCTCCGGCATAGTGGACCAGATGATGGCCGATATGCAACGCAGGATGATGCCGCCACCTCCGATACTGAACCTCGACGGCGTCGACCTCGATGCCGTTCGCCGTTAGGCAACGCGAAACAGCAGGCTTCGATTACAGCAACGGCCCCCGGCTCTAAGCGGATTCCTCGCTTAGCTGGTCGTCGGGCTCAATGTCTTGCGGAGCCGCCTCGGTGACGAGGGTCGGCCTGCGGCCCTGCTCGATCGTCTCGCGCGTCACCACGCACTTGGTCACGTCGCGCCGCGAGGGCAGTTCGAACTGGACGTCGAGCAGCGTCTCCTCGAGAATCGAGCGCAGCCCGCGGGCGCCGGTCTCGCGCTCCAGGGCCTTATCGGCGATCGCGTCGAGGCTGTCCTCGGCGAAGACCAGCTCGATGTCGTCGAACTCGAAGAAGCGCTGGAACTGCCTGGTCAGGGCGTGCTTGGGCTCGGTCAGGATCGTGATCAGGTCCTCGCGGCTGAGCTGGTGGATCGCGGCGACGACCGGCAGACGGCCGATGAACTCCGGGATCAGGCCGTACTCCATCAGGTCCTCGGGCAGGACCTGCTCGAACCACTCGCCGGTGTCCTTCGTCTCGCGCGAGGAGATCGCGGCGCCGAAGCCGACCCCGCGGTCGCCGAGCCGCCGCTCGATCACCTTGTCGAGCTCGGCGAAGGAGCCACCGCAGATGAAGAGGATGTTGGTCGTGTCGATCGTCAGGAACTCCTGGTGGGGGTGCTTGCGCCCGCCCTGCGGCGGCACCGAGGCGGTCGTCCCCTCGAGGATCTTGAGCAGCGCCTGCTGCACCCCTTCGCCGGAGACGTCGCGGGTGATCGACGGGTTGTCGGCCTTGCGCGCGATCTTGTCGATCTCGTCGATGTAGATGATCCCCGTTTCGGCCTTCTTCACGTCGTAGTCGGAGGCCTGGATCAGCTTCAGCAGGATGTTCTCGACGTCCTCGCCGACGTAGCCCGCCTCGGTCAGCGCCGTCGCGTCGGCGATCGCGAAGGGCACGTTGAGGATGCGAGCCAATGTCTGCGCGAGCAGCGTCTTGCCGCAGCCGGTCGGGCCGAGCAGCATGATGTTCGACTTCTGCAGCTCGACGTCGCCGTCCTCGGCCTGGTTCATGCGGACGCGCTTGTAGTGGTTGTAGACGGCGACGGAGAGAGCCTTCTTGGCGGCTTCCTGGCCGACCACGTACTGCTGCAGGACCTCGTGGATCTCGCGCGGCTTGGGCAGGTTCTCGAGCTCGACCGAGCCGGTCGGCGGGGTCAGCTCCTCGTCGATGATCTCGTTGCAGAGGTCGATGCACTCGTCGCAGATGTAGACGCCGGGGCCGGCGATCAGCTTCTTGACCTGGCGTTGAGACTTGCCGCAGAAGCTGCAGAGGAGCTGCTCGTTCGAGTCTGTGGGCCGTGCCAGCGGAAATCCCTCCTTGCGGGGCGGTCGGTTGGCTTCCGGCTTGCGTCCTAGCTTAGAGGGGATTGCAAGCCGGCCGTGTCGGTGCCGGTCTTTACGGCGCCGGCCCGAGCGTCCCTCCTGCTGGTCGCAGGCTTGCGCGTCAGCGGTACGGTGACGGGATGCCGCTCGCGCTCGAGATCGCCCCGATCGCCTTCGCGCAGATGGAGACCCTGCTGCCGCTGATCGCGGCCTATCAGCGCTTCTACGAGGTGGAGGACGTGGATGACCAGCGCAACCGCGACTTCTTCTCGACCTTTGTCGACCCGAGCGAGAGGGGAAGCATCCTCGGCGCCTGGCGCGACGGCGAGCTGCTCGGCTACGCCTGCCTCTACTGGACCTTCAGCTCGCTGATCCCGGCCGAGACCGTGCTGATGAACGACCTCTACGTCGTCCCCGAGGCCCGCGGCCAGGGCATCGGCCGCGCCCTGATCGAGGTCAGCGCCGCCGTCGCCCGCGAGCGCGGCGCCGCCCAGCTCACCTGGATGACCGCCCAGGACAACGAGCGCGCCCAGCGCCTCTACGACGCGACCGGGGCCGTCGGCGAGGCTTCTGTCGAGTACGAGCTGGAGCTATGAGGTTCGCCGCTGGGATGCCTAGTGGGTTTCTGACAATCCAGCGCAGCCGCGCCCCCTACCGCATCCCTGCCATCGTGTGGGCGCCGCCATGTGCGCCATCCGGCACGACAAAGCCGGGGACCGCGTGCGGTGCAGCTACGAGCGCGACCGCGAGGACGATCAGCACCGCCGCGGTGCCCCAGGTCACAGCACGTCCATAGGGAAGCGTCTTCTCGAGCGCGATCAGGGCCGCGACGAGCGCCGTCCAGGCGAGGCTCATCACCCCGAGGGCAAAGAGCGCGGCCATGAGTGCCCAACAGCAGCCGACGCACCAGGCGGCGTGCCTGGCGCCCATCTCCAGGGCGCCTCGCGGCCCGTCGCGCCAGCTCCCAAGCAGGAATCCCAGGGGGCTTCGGCACTTCGCCAGGCAAACGTCCTTCAGCGGCGTGAGCTCGTAGATCGCGGCGAGGGCCAGGATGCCACCGGCCAGCCAGCGGCCGCCGGCGTGCCAGGCAAGATCGGCGCCGAACAGGCTGCTGCCGAGCTCAAACAGGCCATAGGCGGCCACTCCCGCCGCGCCCCAGACGAGCAGATAGCCGCTCGTGAACAGCAGCGGGCGGCTGAGGCCGCGCTGACGCGTCATTTGCGCGTAGAGCGCCACCGTCGGCGAGACCGACGGGAACATCATCGCCGCCATCATCACGATCCATACCCCCAGGAACCAGCCGAAGGCCCCGAGGTCGGTGCCGGGCCCGGCGTCCATCCCGGCCATCTGATTCGCCGTGGCCCACCAAGCGAAGCCGGCCAGCCCGAAAAGCAGGGTGACGAGCCCTAGCCGCGTGCGCATCGCGGCAATGGCCCCGGCGAGCTCGCTACGGCCCGCGAGCCGGTCGGGGAATGCGGCAGATTCCGCTGCGCTCAGGCCGCCCACGAGAACTGCGCGGTGGAGAAGGCCGCCTTCCCCTCGTATTGGATGCCGAAGGCGTCGATCTTCGAGCGCGTCGCGCGTGCCACGGTCAGCTCGGAGCCAACGGGGTGGAAGATCCCGGTGATCTTCGCGGGCTCGCCGCTCTCCACGCCGAAGGGCACGACGTCCTCGATCTCGAAGTCGATCTCCTCGCCGATGCGGATCGAGTGCTTGAGGCCATCCTCGCGTACCTCGATCGGCAGGCGCTCGACGCCCAGGTTCTCACCCACCAACGGCCCCAGGGCCTCCATCGGACCACCAAGCGCCCCCGAGAACACTCCGCCGAGCTTCTGCGCCTGCTCGTCGGAGGCCGCCGCGTCGATGATGACGCCAAGGCGCCAGTTCCCCTCGCTCATCACCTTCGGCGTGTCGCAGACCGCGGCAACCGTGAGCCCGCTCACATCGACGCCATCCACCTCGCCGCTCTTGACGTTGAAGACCAAGACGACTTTGCAGCGGTCATTCGTGGCTCCGAGTGACAGTGACGCTGTGCAAGGGCAGATCACGTCACAGGAGCATGTCTCAAAATACGAACCTCCAAGCTTCCAGGACATTTTCGCCTCCTAAGAGCGAGTGGGGCTGCGACTGTGAGTATCGTCGAGGGGAGCCTTGCCTGTCAACCGTCGTGAGCATTTGCGGCCAACGTCAAAGAATCATCAGACGCCGATGTAGCATCGTGGGGATGACGACGATACGCGCGGTGGTCGAGACGTCTCTACCGCCCGAGCGGGCTCTCAAAGCCGCCTATGACTTCTCCCAGCGACGCGAGCGGATCTGGCCGGCTGTTTCCACCAAGCGCCTAGAGGTGCACAGCGAGAAAGAGGCTGAAGCCGAGGTGACCGAGGGAACCCGGGCCGGGCCGATCGTCAACTGGGAGCGCTGCCGCTATGACTGGTCCCAGCCGGGTTCGGTAAAGGCGATTGTGACCGACTCAAACGTCTATCGGCCCTGGGTCAGCAGTTGGGAGATCAAGGCGACCGCCGAGGGCGCCGGCAGCCGGGTCGAAATGATCTGGGCCCGCGAGTTCAAGCGGGGCCCGCGCGGCAGGCTCTTCGGCTTTCTCTTCGGGAAGATCGGCGAGCGCATCTTCAATAAATATGCAGGGGACGTGCTGAAGAACCTGGAGAAGCTCGAAGGGGAACTGCCCTAGCTCGATCCGACCCCGGGCGTCCGGAGCAACCCCTTGAGCCATCCGGGGGTCGGTCGCTAGTGTGATCTCCGGGATGCGACCGGAGACCCGATACGCGCGCAGCGGGGAGATCGGGATCGCCTACCAAGTGACTGGCGAGGGTGACATGGACCTCGTCATCGCCTTCCCCTTCCTCTCTCACATCGACCTGCTCTGGGACAGCCCGGCGATGGCCCATTTCGTGCGCCGGCTCGGCTCCTTCGCCCGCGTCATCCTCTTCGACCGCCGCGGGGTCGGCCTCTCCGATCCGGCTGGCGGCGCGCCGACGCTGGAGGAGCGGATGGACGACGTGCGCGCGGTGATGGACGCGGCCGGCTCGGAGCGGGCCGCCCTGCTCGGCATGTCGGAGGGGGCGACGATGTGCATGCTCTTCGCCGCCACCTACCCCGAGCGCATCTCGGCGCTGGTCCTCTGGGGCGCGATGGCGCGCTCGACCGAAGCGGGGGACTACCCCTGGGCACCGTCCAAAGACGCTCTGATAGAGGCCAACGAGGAGCTGATCGCACCTTTTTGGGGTCAAGGGGCGACGATCGAGCTCTTCTCTCCCAGTCTCGCCGCCGATCCCCGCGCCCGCGAGTTCCAGGCCCGCTTCGAGCGCCAGGCCGCCAGCCCGATGCGGGTCTTCGAACTGTTCCAGATGTTCCTCGACACGGACGTGCGCGACGCCCTGCCGCTGATCCAAGCACCAGCCTTGGTCTTGCAGCGCCGCGGCGATCGCGCCGTCAACTACCATGCCGCCCGCTGGCTGGCCGAGCAGATCGAGGGCAGCCGCTACATCGAGCTCGAGGGTGAGGACCACTTCCCCTGGGTTGGGGACAGCGACGCGGCGCTGGAGCCGATCGAGGAGTTCCTCACCGGCGTGCGCCCGGGCCCGGCTCCCGAGCGAGTGTTGGCGACGGTTCTGTTCACCGACATCGTCGACTCGACCAGGCTGGCGACGGAGATGGGGGACCGCCGCTGGCGCGCTCTGCTCGAAGAGCACCACGACCTGGTGCGCGAACGGCTCGAACGCTTCGAGGGGCGCGAGATCAAGACCACCGGCGACGGCTTCCTGGCGATCTTCGCCGGCCCGACCCGCGCTGCGGAGTGCGCGCGGGCGATCGCCGATGCGATGCCGTCGCTGGGGATCGAGGTGCGGGCCGGACTGCACAGCGGCGAGGTTGAGCTGATCGGCGAGGATGTCGGCGGCATCGCGGTCCACGTCGCCGCGCGGATCGCGGCCCTGGCCGGCTCGCGAGAGGTCCTCGCCTCGCGCACCGTCCGCGACCTCGCCGCCGGCTCCGGCGTCGACTTCGAGCCCCTCGGCCACCGCGAGCTGAAGGGCGTTGCCGACGTCTGGGAGATCTTCAGCGTCGCTGTCAGCCCGCTCTCGGCCGGCACTGCTGTCTGACCGCTGCCGGATGGATGGCGGGAAAGCAGCAGTGCGCTGGAGTCAGCTGTAACGGTCCCAGCGTCGCAGATACGGCTCGGGGTCGACCGGATGACCGTGGGCGTGGATCTCGAAGTGCAGGTGGCAGCCGACGGTGCGAGCGTTGCCGGTCTCCCCCACCGCGCCGACCCGCTCGCCCGTCCAGACCCGCTCGCCGGGGTGCACTGAGGCCGGCCGCGGCATGTGCGCGTAGAAGTAGCTGCGCTGCTCGCCTTCGCCGTGGATCAGCAGGTAGTTGCCGTACAGCACGGGGTCATACCCCCTGCGCAGCACCCTCCCGCCCCGCACCGCCACCAGCGGAGTCCCGCACGCCGCCACGACGTCGAACCCTTCGTGCCACCTGCCGCCATCGCGCGGCGCCCCGAACTCCCCAATCGCCCCCCGAGTCCAGTGCGGGCCATCGACGGGAAACACATGCGCATAGAACTCAGTCCCCCCAGAAGCTCTCCCCCAGGCAACCGAGACGACCAGCGCAAAGAGAACCACTACCGAGCCGAGAAAGAGGCGGACCCGGTAGGGATGGAACGGTTTGCCTTTCCGTAGTGTGCTCGCGGCGCCAGCCCTCTGACGATTCACCGGAAAGGTCAAGTGGAACCCCTACCGGGTCCGCCTCTCCCCCGCTTCAGTGATGCTCGATGACGCGGTCGACGAGGCTGTACTCCTTCGCTTCCTCCGCGCTCATGAAGTAGTCCCTGTCGGTGTCTTTCGTCACCTTCTCGAAGGGCTGGCCCGTGTGCTTGGCGAGGATCTCGTCGAGGCGACGGCGGACGTCGATGATCTCTTTGGCGTGGATCTCGATGTCGGTCGCCTGACCTTCGAAGCCGGATGAGACCTGGTGGATGAGGATCTTCGAGTTGGGCAGCGCCATCCGCTTGCCGGCAGCGCCGCCTGAGAGCAGCAGGGCGCCCATGCTCATCGCGATGCCGACGCAGATCGTCTGCACGTCGGGCTTGATGAACTGCATCGTGTCGTAGATCGCCAGACCGGCGTAGACCGAGCCGCCGGGCGAGTTGATGTAGAGGCTTATGTCCTTGTCGGGGTCCTCGGACTCCAGGTGCAGGAGCTGGGCCACGATCAGGTTGGCGATGTCCTCGGTGACTGCCGTGCCGAGGAAGACGATCCGCTCGTTGAGCAGGCGTGAGTAGATGTCGAAGGAGCGCTCGCCGCGCGAGGTCTGCTCGACCACCATCGGGACCAGGGGACTCATCGTGGTGGGCACTCTATAGAAGCCCGTCGGTCGGCTAATCGGACCCGGGAGTCCAGAGCTCGGAGGGTTTCTCCTCCTCCTCTGCCTCCTTCTCCGGCGTCCAGATCTTCTCCCGCGCCTCGGCCTGCTCGAGGGGGATCGGCACCGCCGCCTCGGCGACGAGGTCGATCGCCTTGCGGACGACGACGTCCTCGCGGACGAGCTCGTCGCGACCGCTCTCGCGCAGGCGCTGCAGCAGCCTCTCGGGCGTGGTCTCCTCGTGCTCGGCCGTGTGGGCGAGCGCCTCGACCATCTCCGCCTCGGAGGCTTCGATGCCCTCCGCCTCGGCGATCGCCGCCAGCACCGCCTCGCGCTTCAACTCGCGCTGGGCGTCGGGCATCGATTCGTCGAGCACTTCGTCACGGGTCTTGCCTTGCATCTGCAGGTAAGCCTCGGGGTTCATCCCGCTGGCGGCGAGCTGGCGCGCGACGCGGTCCCAGCGCTCCTCCGCCCGCGCCCGGACCAGGGCCTCCGGCACCTCGACCGTGGCCGCCTCGACCGCGGCATCCACCGCGGCGACGCGGAAGTCCTGCTCGGCGCGCTCGCCGAGCGCCTCGCCGACGCGCTCGGCGATGTCGGCGCGCAGCTCCTCCAGGGTGTCGAACTCCGAAGCCTCAGTGGCGAACTCGTCGTCGAGCTCGGGCAAGACCTTCTCGCGCACCTCCTTGACCTCGACCTTGAAGACGGCGTCTTCGCCGGCCAGCTTCTCGGCCTGGTAATCCTCCGGGAAGGAGACCTCCACGTCGCGCCCCTCGCCGGCGCTCGCGCCCGTGAGCTGCTCCTCGAAGCCCTCGATCAGCTGGCCGCCGCCCAGCTCGAGCGTGTAGTCGGTCGCCTTGCCGCCCTCGAAGGCCTTGCCGTCGACGAGGCCCTCGAAATCGATTAGGAGGACGTCGCCCTCGACGGCGGCGCGCTCGACCGGCTCGAGGCGCGCGAAGGCGCCGCGGATGCGCTCGACCTCGCCCTCGACGACCTCCGGATCGGGCTCGGGCTCGGCCTTGCCGACCTCCAGGCCCTTGTACTCGCCCAGCTTCGCCGGCGGCCGCACGCCGATCTCGAAGGCGAAGCGAAGCGGCTCGTCCTCGCCCTCGGGAGCCGAGACGATCTCGATATCGGGGTCGCCGATCGCCTTGACGCCCGACTGCAACAGGCCCCGTTCGTACCACTCGGGCAGCGAGTCGCGGATCGCCTCCTGCAGGACCGTGCCGTAGCCGAGCCGCTGGATCACGAGCGAGGCCGGCGCCTTGCCCTTGCGAAAGCCGGGCAGTTTCATCTCGCGCGCCAGGCCGCCGGCGGCCCTCTGCACGCCCTGTCCGACGTCGGTGGCCGAGACCTCGACCTCGACTTTGACGCGGGACTCGGGCAGCTCTTTGACGGAGGTCTTCATCGGGGCGCGCGAGACCCTAGCCGCTGGGCGAGCATGGTGCGCAGCGCGACCGCGAAGTCGATCGCGAAGGCGGTGCCGCGGCCGAGCGGCCCGGTTACCAGCCAGGCCCGTGCCCGAACGGACGTGCCCGGCCTCAAGTGCCTATTTTGGCGCCTAGGAGCGGGCACGTCCCTTGCCGGCGATCCGTTCTTCGAGCAGGGTGCCGTGGCCGGCCGCCACGGCGCGCTGCGCGCGGCGCTCGTCGAGGGCGACGCCGCGGTCGCGGGCGAGGTCGAGCAGGCGCTGCTTCTCCTCGCCTTCGCGCGCCACCTCGAAGAAGACCCAGGCGAGCACGCCGAGGGCGAGGAAGGTGCCCTCGACCATCATGATCACGCCGGCCGTGCTCTGATCGGCGATCGGCGATATCCCCCAATAGCGCTCCCCCCGACCGTAGATCGGGTAGAGCACCGACCCCGACCACATCAACACGTTGCCGAGGATCGCGCCGGCGAGCCGCACGGCGATCACGTAGCCGACCTTCCAGCCGGCCGTGAACCACTCGGGCTTGGGCAGCGGCCCAAAGACCGGCATCCACATCAGGCAGCCGAAGAAGAGGAAGGTCGCGTGCTCGAGCGCGTGCACCGGCGCGGTCCCATAGGCGGCGTCGTAGAGGGCGGGAACGTGCCAGAGGTAGAAGTTGAGCATCCACAGCGGAAAGGCGACGAGCGGGTGGGTGAGGATCTGCAGGCGGCTGAAGAAGGGGATCGCGAGGACCGGCTGCAGGACCGCTTTTGTCAGACCGAGGACGAGCAGCAGGGCGGCGAGGTCGCCGATCAGCAGGTGCTCCGCCATGTGGGCGATGACCAGCTCCTCGGCGATGTGCCCGATCGGGCTGAAGAGGGCGACGGCGATCAGCAGCAGGCCGCCGCCGAAGCAGGCCTGGCGCCAAACCGGAGTCCGGCGGCCCTCCCAGGAGAGCGACACTACGCGCGCCCAGTAGGCGACGCCGGCGATCGTGATCGGGAAGACCTCGATCGGGGCGAAGGTGCCGGATACGTGCGCGAAGACGACGCTGCCCACGGTGGTAGCTTGGCATCTACGTGAGCGCTGCCGACCCTCGCTTCCCGCCGATCGGCAGCTACGGCTTCCTCTCCGACTGCCACACCAGCGCCCTCGTCTCCTACGACGGCGCCGTCGAGTGGCTCTGCCTGCCCCGCTTCGACTCGCCCAGTGCTTTCGCCGCCGTGCTCGACCGTGGCGCCGGGCACTTCAAGCTCGCCCCGCGGGGGACGATCGTGCCGATCAGCCGCCGCTACGAGCCGGGCACGCTGGTCATCGAGACGACCTGGGTGACGGAGACGGGCTGGGTCGTCGTCCACGACCTGCTCTCGATCGCCGAGTGGGCGCCGGAGGGCGACGGCGACGGTCGGCCGCGCACCGCGCACGAGTCCGACCGCTCGCTGCTGCGCCTGATGACCTGCATCGACGGCGAGGTCGAGATGGAGATGGAATGCGCGCCGCGCTTCGCCTACGGCGCCGAGACGGCGAGCTGGCAGGGCGGCGAGCTCGGCGAAGCGCTCGCCCGGGCCGACGACGGCACCGAGCTGAGCCTGACCAGCGACATGGACCTGCGGATCGATGACGGGGTCGCGCGCGGCACGATCAGGCTACGCGAGGACGAGAGCGGCTTTTGCGCCGTGACCTGGGGCGACGGCGACCTCGGCGGCCCGCGCAGCGCCCCCGAGGCGCTCGAGCGGCTCGACTCGACCGAAGAGTTCTGGCGCTCCTGGCTGCGCGCCGGGGAGTTCCCGGACCACCCCTGGCGCATCCACCTGCAGCGCTCGGCCCTCGTCCTCAAGGGCCTCACCTACACGCCGACCGGGGCGATCGTCGCCGCGCCCACGACCTCCCTGCCGGAGACGCCCGGCGGCGAACGCAACTGGGACTACCGCTACAGCTGGATCCGCGACTCGACCTTCACCCTCTGGGCGCTGCACACGCTCGGCTTCGACGAGGAGGCGCGCGACTTCATGCGCTTCGTCCTCGGCGTCTGCCGCGACTGTCCCGACCTGCAGATCATGTACGGGATCGGCGGCGAGCACGACCTGACCGAGAGCACGCTCGACCACCTCGATGGCTACGGCGGGGCCCGTCCGGTGCGGATCGGCAACGGCGCCTACGACCAGCGTCAGAACGACGTCTGGGGTGCCCTGCTCGACTCGATCTACCTGCACGTGAAGGCACTGCGCGGGAGCGCCACGCGGGCCGACCGGGAGCTGATCCGCTACCAGGTGCAGGCCGCGATCGACGCCTGGGAGCATCCCGACCAGGGAATCTGGGAGTCGCGCGGGGCGCCCCAGCACTACGTCTCCTCGAAGCTGATGATCTGGGTCGCGGTCGATCGCGGCGCGCGGCTGGCGCGCGAGGGCGGCCTCGAGGAGATCGCCGCCGAGTGGGAGGCGACGGCGGAACGGATGCGGAGCGAGATCCTCGAGCGCGGCGTGCGCGACGGCGTCTTTCGCCAGCACTACGAGACCGACGCGCTCGACGCCTCGACCCTGCTGATCCCGCTGCTGCGCTTCCTGCCCGCGGACGACGGGCGCGTTCGCGCCACCGTCGAGGCGATCGCCTCGGACTTGACCGAGCACGGCCTCGTCCTTCGCTACAAGGTCGAGGAGACCGACGACGGCCTCAGGGGTGAGGAGGGCACCTTCCTGATCTGCTCGTTCTGGCTCGTCTCGGCCCTATCGGAGATCGGCGAGCGCGCCCGCGCGCGGACGCTCTGCGAGCGGCTACTCGAGTCATCCGGCTGGCTCGACCTCTACGCCGAGGAGCTCGAGCCGCACAGCGGCCGCCACCTCGGCAACTTCCCCCAGGCCTTCACGCACCTGGCGCTGATCAACGCCGTCTCGCACGTGATCGCCGACGAGCAGCGCGAGGACGGTGGGCCGACGGCCGTCTTCACCGAGATGGGCGGCGTCCGCGAGGACGCCTGAGCCCTGCGATGCGTCATTCAGACAAAGCATCTCGCAGACAATAGATTTCGTTTGCTCTATATTGGATCGCCTATGACAACGTCAAGCGGTCCCCAAGCAGACGACCTGTTCACCGCCCTCGCTCATCCGACGCGGCGCCGGATCCTTCGCCGGGCCATCGCCGAGGAGATCGAGGTCTCTCCCCGCGGACTGGCTTCCGCGCTCGGACAGCCGCTGGCCCGCATCAGCTATCACGTCAGGATCCTCGCCCACTGCGGCGCCCTGGAGCTGGTGCGGACGCGGCATACGCGCGGCTCGAACCAGCACTTCTACCGCCCGACCGTGGACGCGCCCTGGGCGAGGCAGGCGCTCGCCACCGAAGACGACGCCCGCCGCGATCGGCGCTGAGGGGGAGAGAGTTCCCGCCCGTGCCCTTATCCAGAAGGCCGTGGACGAGAGGGAGACAATCGACAGCACCGCCAAGCGCGACGCGGCGACCGAGTCGGCCGTGCTGCAGCTTGTTCTCGCCCTGCGCCCGGCGCCGGTCACCTTCGCAGAGCTGGCGCGGGAGCTGGACGCCGACCGCGACGCCGCGACGCGCGACGCGCTCGAAAGGGCGGTGCGCGATCTCAGCGGCGCCGGCTTGCTCCACCGTCGCGCGGACCTCGTGCTGCCGACGCGAGCCGCCGTGCGCTTCGACGAGCTGATGGAGAGGTAACGCGCATGGACCCGGCCGGTCTCGGCCACGAAAGAGCCGGGTCCATGCGCTCTTGAATCGAGCTCCCGGCCACTAGGAGCCTGAACAAGCCTCTTGCTCACGCTACACGCCGGTTCTTAATTGTCAAGAGCGGAGGATCTTTTCCGGTCTGGTCGAGTTTCGCGCCATATTCATGGCCGCCGCACGGCCTTCGGTAGCATCGCCGCCGTGCGCCGGATCGCCCTTCCCATCGGCGTAATCGTGGCCTGGTCGCTGGCCGTCGCCTCTTCCTCCACCTCGCTCCAAGGGCCGATCTCAATCCACACCGCCGGTCCCAGCTCGCACCTGCGGCTCAGGGTCCAGGGGTCGGAGCTACTCGTCGAGGGACGCCTCTCATCGCGGACCTCGGGCTGCCGCCTCGGGCGTGGCGGGGCGAGGTGCAACCTCTCGGATGCGCCCTTCGTCCTCATCGAAACCGGGTCCGGGCCCGACAAGGTCGAGGTGCTCGACCCGCTGCCGGTGCCGCTGACCGTCCACCTCGGCAGCGGCTCCGACAAGCTGATCGGCAACGCCGAGCCCGACACCTGCTATCCCGAAGGCACGCCACGCAATCGCTGCATCGGCGGCGGTGGCGACGACGTCTGCGAATCGGGGCCGGTCAACACCGACTGCCTCGGAGGACCCGGGAACGACTTCTGCCGCACCGGTGCCGGCAGCGATGGCTGCTGGGGCGGCCCGGGCCGCGACGTATGCCTGATGGGCCGCGGCGAAGACGGCTGCCACGGCGGCCCCGGGCGCGACCGCCTCTACGGTGGTCCCGATCCCGACCAGCTCTACGGCGGTCCCGGGCACGACTATTGCGACGGCGGCCCCGGGGTCGGGCGCTCACACAGCTGCGAGGCGGGCCCCCGTCACTGAGGGTCTCGACCGTGCGTCGAGAGGGGACGGTGAGTGCCCCTCCTCAAAACACTCAAGCGCGGCTCCCGCCGCGCGTTTTGAGGAGGGGCACTCACCGTCCCTCCCCCATCCTCTAGCGTCCCTCAGATGACCGCCATAGACGAGCTGCTCGCGAACAACGCCGAGTTCTCCTCCGCGCCTCCCGGCGGACACCTCGACGTGCGGCCCAGCCGGCGGCTGGCGATCGTCACCTGCATGGACTCGCGGCTCGACGTCTTCGCGGCGCTCGGGCTGAAGGACGGCGAGGCTCACGTGCTGCGCAACGCCGGCGGCGTCGTCAGCGACGACGTGATCCGTTCGCTGGCGATCTCACAGCGCCTGCTCGGAACCCGCGAGGTGATGCTGATCCACCACACCGACTGCGGCATGGAAAAGCTCACCGACGACGGCTTCCGGGCCGAGCTGCAGGAGGCGACGGGCGTCGCCCCGGGCTTCGCGATCGAGTCCTTCGCCGACGTCGACGCCGACGTGCGGCAGTCGATCGGGCGAATCCGCAACTCCCCCTTCCTCCTTCACCGCGAAGTCGTGCGCGGCTTCGTCTACGACGTGGACGATCATCGCCTGCGCGAAGTCACTCCCGCCGGCGCCTGAGCCGGCCCCAGGACGAACGGACAGACCCTATTCCTTGACTCTGTAGCCGACGATCTGGGCCTGCTGCCCGGCGGCCGCGGCGATCCCCGCGGGGGCGACCAGCGTGTCGCCCTCGACGACGACGCCGGAGTTGCTGCCGGCGGGCAGCTTTTCGCGCCAGACGACCTGGCCGGTGTTGACCGTGAACGCCGAGATCGATCCTTCGTAGGTGGTGGCGAAGACGAGGTCGTTGACCACCGTGGTCGCGCCGAAGGCCGGGCTGCCAAGTTCTTCCTTCCATTTGACCTTGCCGGTGGCGGCGTCGAGCGCGACGATTTCGCCGGTCGCCGGGCCGGGTTCCTGTTTTTCGCCGCCGGAAAGGATTTCCTGCGGCGAGTTGACGACCGGGACGAAGATCGTCGAGCCGTCGGTCGACATCGGCGCGATCACGCCGCCGAGCGCACCGGGATAGACAAGGTACGGCGTCTTCAGCTTCGAGGTCTGCCCCTGCATCGCCAGCAGGCCGTCGTCGTCATGGCCGTTGTGCTTGCCGACCGCGACCTGCCAGATCACCTTGCCGGTTTCGCGGTCCACGGCGAGGACGATGCCGGACTTGCCCGCCGCGACCACGGCCTGCCTGCCGCCGACCTTCATCAGGATCGGCGGGCCCTGGAAATCCCAGTCGTAGATGTCGTGCGGCGTCACCTGGTGGTACCACTCGAGCTTGCCGGTCTTGGCGTTGAGCTTGACCAGCGAGTCCGTGTAGAGATTGGGGCCTGGGCGACTGGAGCCGAACGGAAACTGCGGCGTGCCCGGGAACGGCGCCGGGTTGCCGGTGCCGACGTAGATCCCGCCCTTTTCGTCGAAGGCGGGCGGGTACCAGACGCCGCCACCCGAGTTGACCTTCGAATTGCCCCAAAGGTCCTTGGGAACCGTGTCCCAGTGCCAGACTTTCTTGCCGGTCTTCGCGTCGAGCGCCCAGAGCACGCCGGCGCCGGCGCCCTGGTAGGACTCGGTCGCGTTGACCGGCACGGTCGAGACGTAGACCATCCCGGCGTGGTAGCCGGGCGCCATGTTGATCCCCTCGTGTTCGTTGCTCGGCAGCGTCGTCGACCAGAGCTGCTTGCCGGTTTTCTGATCGAGCGCGAACGCTTCGGTCTGCGTCGCGCCGAAGACCTTGCCGTCCTGTACGACGACGCCGTTGGGGCCGTAGTCCGACGATTCGTAGGAGCGCGTCCAGAGGGCTTCGCCCGATTCGAGGTCGATCGCCTGCACGTTGGAGCCCAGGTCCTGGGAGTAGATCACCCCCTTGTCGATCACCGGCGTCGAGGCGTAGCTGCCAAAGGGGCCGACCCCCTTGATCGGCGTCGTCCACGCCTGTTCCAGGCTGGTCACGTTCGAGCTGTCGATCGTGCCGTGCGCCTGGCGCGTGTTCGCCGCGTCGATGCCGGGGTAGCCGGAGCCGGTGAGGCTGGCATCGCCGCCGCTATCGGAGGAGCCACCGCAACCGGCGAGGAAAGCAAGGACCAGGAGGGCCGCCAAGGCCGCAAATGCCCTGCTCACAACCGCGCTTGGCGCCCCCCGCCGATCCATTCGAGCGACCCTATGTGACCGATTTACCGATGTCAAGTATTTCGCCCTTGACGAGCTTTCCAATCTCGATCAGGTAAGGCTGAAGTACGCGATTGGACAGCAGACCCAGAGCGCCCAGGTTGGCGAAGCCGGGACCCTGGCTGAACCCGGCCAGGCCCGGGATGTGCAGGCGAGGCAGCATCCCGCGCAGCTCGAGGTTGCGCCCGATCGGCACCTCGCTGCCGGCCGGCTGATCCCAGAGACCGCCCACGCGCTCCTCGATCTCTTCCCGCACGACCGCCGGGAAGAGCGTGCGCATCTGGGCCAGCAGGTCGAACCCCGTGCAGTTGGCGACGAAGTCATGCTCGCTGTGACCGATCCCGGTGGACGACTCGTACTCGAGGCGCACGCCCGCGCTCCCCTTGGCCGCGCCGACGTCGGTGACCCGGCCGAGGGCGAACTCGACCCGGTCGTCGTAGGCGATCTTGCCGAGGCTGGGCGGATCGAAGACGCCGCGGTCGGAGTGCTTGACGAAGTCGCGCCTGGTCACCTGGTCGAGCGACTCCCAGGCGACCGTGTCGGGATCGGAGAAGACGCGATTCTCGAGAAAGCTCTCGCCGCGACTCATCGGCAGTAGCGGCGTGTAGATCGTGAAGCGGCAGTCGGGCCGCAGCTCGCGCAGGAACATGGTCGCGCTCAACGCGCTCTCGCCGCCGCCGACGATCGCGACGTCGCAGCGCTCCCCCTCGGGGATGCGGGCGAACTCGCCGCGCTTGCTGTCGCAGTGAAAGACGCGGTCGACGACGGCGGGCTCGTGGGGGAAGGCACGGTGGATCCCCGGGCCGGTCAACACCAGGGCGCGGCAGGTGTGGTGCGAGGTGCCGCCGTCCTCTTCGGCCTCCACCACCCAGCGCTCGCCGGCCTCGTCGAGCGTCACCTGCGCGACCCGTGCCCGCAGGTGCTCGACTCCCTCGGTGGCGCGCGAGAGCACCCAGGTCAGGTACTCGCCGTAGTCGCGGTGGCGCACCGGCGGCGAGCCGGCGTCGACCCAGCGCGCGTAGCGGCGCTTGGAGATCATGTGCTGCTGCCAGGTGAACTGGGCCAGCGCCGCGTCGATCGCCTCGCCGGCCTCGCCGAACTCGACGTGGCTGCGGTAGGGGAAGCCGACGTCCTTGATCGGGGTCACTGCCAGCGGCTCCTCGCCGGAGGTCATCCCGTTGCGGCCCTTCCAGGAGGCGGCGACCTCGGTCCCCTCGATCACCTTGATCGAGAGCTTGGCCAGGCCGAGCGCGTTGGCCGCGTGCACCTTGGTCGCGATCCCGGCAGCCTTGGCGCCGGCGCCGACGACGATCAGGTCGTGCTCGCCCGCCATCACCCCACCGCCTCCACCCGGGTGCAACGTTCTTTCCATGCAATGGATGTCAAATGCGTTGCACCGGTCATGCCGGGACGGCGCTTCGAGGCCTGGCGACGACGAGGCCGTGCTGGGAGGGGCTGAAGGAGATCGCGGCGCGGGAGATCTCCTCGCCGTCGGACTCGACCGGTTCGAGGTCGACCTCCTCGAGCACGGTGCGCAACACCCGCTTCATCTCCTGTTCGGCGTAGCTGGCCGCCAGGCAGCGGCGGGCGCCGCCGCCGAACGGGATCCAGGTCGGCACCGCGGCGCGCTGGACGAGGAAGCGCTCGGGGATGAACTCGCCGGGGTTCTCGTAGACGTCCTCGCGGTGGTGGACGAGGTAGACGCAGGGCGCGATCAGGGTGCCGGCGGGCAGGTCGTAGCCGCCCAGCGTCGCCGGCTTGAGCAGGCGGCGGACGACGACCGAGACCGGCGGCCGCAGGCGCAGGGTCTCCTTGACGACGGCGTCGAGGTACTCCTCCCCCTCTCCGGCACGCAGTTCGTCCCGCAGGCGGGCGAGCTTCTCGGGATGGCGCAGCAACCGCTCGAAGACCCAGGCCAGCGAGCTCGAGGTCGGGCCGTCGGTGAGCAGGGTCAGCAGTTCGTCGCGCAGCTCCACCTCGCTCAGCGGCGAGCCGTCCTCGTGGCGGGCCTCGACCAGGATCGAGACCGCGTCGCGGCGACCGTTCTCGCCTTCGGCGCGCCGCCGGCTCGCCTCGGCAAGCACCTCCTCCTCGACCGGCGCCATCGCCCGCCGCCACTCGGGGCTCGCTTCGAGCCAATCGGGGCCGAAGAGAGCGAGCTTGAGTAGCCGGTCGGAGTCGTTGATCGTCTCGGTCAGCTGGGTGAGCAGCCCGCGCAGGCGATCGAGGCGGCCGTCGTCGTCGCCGAAGACCGCGCGCATCACCACCTCCTGGGTCAGCTCCTGCATGCGCGGCCAGAGCTGGAAGGGCTCGCCGGCCGGCCAGGCGCGGACCGCGCGGCGCGTCATCTCGGTCATCATCGCCCCGTCCTCGCGCATCCGCTCGCCGTGGAAGCGCGGGAGCATCAGCTTGCGGCGCGCCATGTGGGCGGGCTCCTCGCTGAGCATCACCGAGTGGGCGCCGAGGACGGGCCGCAGCGCCAGGTTCGGCATGCCGACCCCGAGCTCGTTGGTGTCGGTCGAGAAGACGCGTTTGACGTCTTCGGGGTCGGAGAGCACGACCCAGCTGCCGAGGTGGCGCAGGCGCAGCGTGAAGGCGTCGCCGTAGCGCTGTCGGCATTCCTCGAGCATCGGCAGCGGCGAGCTGGCCCAGCGCATCGACTGGACCAGCTCGGGCTCCTCCGGGCCGGGCGGGAGCCCGGCGCCGTCGCCGGGGCGACCGGGCTCCTCCGCCTCCCCCATCAACTCGTCCTCGAGCTTGCAGGTGGCGCCGATCAGCAGCTCGAAGAGCTCGGCGCTGAAGTCCTCGGGCAGGCCGACGGCCGTGCCGCGGGCGACGTAGCGCGAGCAGACCTCGGCGACGCGCTCGGGCTGCATCATCGGGATCCCGCGCTCGTTCTTGTACTCGGCGACTTCACGGCAGATCTGGAAGCGCTCGCCAAGCAGGCGCGAGATCTCCTCGTCGATCGGATCGAGGCGATCGCGGAACCGGGCGAGGCCGGCGTCGGGGCTCACGCAATTCTCCCGTTGCCGATCTGGCGCTGGTAATCCCGTGCCGGGACCTGGAGCGCCAGCCAAGCCGAGTCATCGAGGAGCCCGTTCGCGAAGGCCTCGGCGCACTCGGCGAGGAGATCGAGGGCGTAGCCGCCCTCCTGGACGACGCAGACCGGCAGCTCGCTCGCCGCCAGCAGCCGGCCCAGGTCGACGAAGATCTCGGGGCCGAACTCCCAGGAGCCGTGCGGGTCGCCGGCGACGATGTCGTAGCCGAGCGAGAGCACGAGCGCCGTCGAGCCGAAGTCCTCCTTCATTTCCCGCAGCAGCTCGGAGACGGTCGAGAGATACATCTTGCGATCGGGGACCACGTGGTATTCGTGCGCCACCTCGCGGTCGGTGGCGGGGCTGATCTCGCCCCCGGCGACGTTGGTGACCGGGTGCGCCTGGATCGAGAAGAGGCTGACGTCCTCCATCGGCTCAATTACCGCGGCGGTGCCGTTCGGGTAATGGAAGTCGAGGTCGAGCACGGCGACGGGGCCGGCTCCGGCGGCGCGCAGCGTCTGGACTGCGGCGGCGGCCGTGTTGAGGTAGCAGTAGCCGGCACACCAGGCGGGCCCGGCGTGATGGCCGGGCGGGCGGCAGAGCGCATAGGTGAAACGAGCGCCGTCGGCCAGGCGACGCGCCGCGGTTATCGCCGCGCGCACGCCCTCGCGGGCGGCAGTGACGAGGCCGGCGGTGACCGGGATGTCGGGCGGCAGCCCGGGCGGCGTCATCTCCTCCAGCACGACTGGATCCTCGGTGGCCTCAGCCAGTGCCTCCAAGTACTTGGCCTCGTGCAGGACGCCGAGCGTCCGCTCGAGCTCCGCGTCGTCGGCATCGGCCTTGACCGCGCGCACCCCGGGGTGACGCAGAAGACCGCTGCGCAGCTCGGCCATGCGACGGTTGTCGTCGACGCCGGGCAGGACGCGACCGCCTTCGAGGATCCAGTGGGCGCCGCTCGCCCCGTCCTCGTCGCCGCGCTGCTCGACCAGCAGCAGCTCACCCATCAGAGCCTCCGCCGCATCCGCGGGCCGAGGTGGACGAAGCCGTTGCCGAGGTAGAAGCCTTCGGTCGCGCGCAGGTTGGGAAAGTCGTCGCGCGGCAGCCCGACCTCCACCCGCTTCGCCCCTTCGGACCCGGCCAGCTCGAAGAAGGCAGCGAGCAGGTCGCGCCCGATCTCCTTGCTGCGCCACTCGGGGTGGACCCAGAGGTCCTGGATCGTGCCGTAGCGCCCCGGCACGTGGACCGCGAACTGCCAGCTCGCGGCGAGCACCCCGATGATCCCCGCGCCCTCGGCTTCGGCGACCAGCAGCGCCCCCTTCCCGCGATCGGTGGCGAGCTCCGCGACCGCCCGCTCCAGCTCGACCGGCGAGGGCCCCTCGCCGCCGAGCTCGACCAGCAGCTCCGCTATGCCCGTGGCGGCGGCGGGCACGTCCTCGCCCCTCGCCCGGCGCACCGTAGTGCCCGGCGTCGCCACCCGCGCGGCGTCGCCACCCGCCTCCATTCCGCTCACGAACCCCAACCCCGCACACGGGTGCAACGTTTTCTCCATGCAATGGATGTCAAATGCGTTGCACCGGTCATGCTGCGGCCTCCGCGGCGCGGGCTGGCTCGAGCTCGACGCTCCAGGCGTCGGACGAATCGCTGCCGGTGACGGTGCGCGCGATCGCCGCCATCGGCGCCCGCGCCTTGAGCAGGATCTCGTCGAACTCGTCCTCGGGATCGGACTGCATGACGATCGCGCCGCCCGCCCCGATCGTCGTCCGCCCCGGTCGCAGCACGATCGTGCGGATCACGATGCTGAGGTCCATCGCCCCGTCGAGGCCGAAGTAGCCGATCGCGCCCGAGTAGACGCCGCGCGCCTCGGCCTCGATGTCGTCGATGATCTCCATCGTGCGCTGCTTCGGCGCACCCGTCATCGAGCCGCCGGGGAAGCAGGCGCGCGCGCATTCGGCGGCCGTGCGATCCGCCGCCAGCGTGCCCTCGACCGTCGAGATCAGCTGGTGCACGGTCGCGTAGTCCTCGACGATCATCAGCTCGGGGACGGCGACGCTGCCGACCTCGCAGACGATGCCGAGGTCGTTGCGCAGCAGGTCGACGATCATCAGGTGCTCGGCGTAGGTCTTTTCGTCGTTGGTCAGCACCGCCTTCAGCTCGGCGTCGTGCTTGGGGTCCGCCGAGCGCGGGGTCGTGCCCTTGATCGGCCGCGCCTCGACCCGGCGCTGGCGGTCGACCGAGAGGAAGCGCTCCGGCGAGGAGCTGACCACGGCGACCTCACCGAGCTTCAGGTATGCGGCGAAAGGCGCCGGGTTGGCGCGCCGCAGGTTGCGATAGAGGTCGAAGGGCTCCGGCTCTGCGTCGGTCGAGATCTGGTCGGTGAGGCAGACCTCGTAGGACTCGCCAGCGGCCAGTTCGGCCTGGCTGCGCGCGATGTCGGCGAGGTACTGCTCGCGGCCGCGGCCGCAGTCGAAGCGGACGTGGGCGGCGCTGGGCTCGCCGAAGGCCGGGTCGGCCGCCGCGGGCGCCGGCGCCGGGTCGGCGAGCAGCTCGTTCACCGCCGCCTCGGCCTCGTCGAGCCAGCGCTCGACCTCGGCCCCGTCCTCCTCCCCGCGGGCGAGCGCGATCAGGTGGGTGCGGCCGTGGACGTGGTCGACCGCGACGAGGCGATTGGAGAGCATCATCACCGCGTCGGGGACGTCGGAGCGATGCACGTTGAGCGAGCCGCAGTCGACCTTCAGCTCGTAGCCGAGGTAGCCGACGAAGCCGCCGATCAGGTCGGGGGCCGGACCGCCCGGCGTCGGCAGTGCGCGCCTGGCGATCTCGCGGTCGATCACGTCGAAGATCGAGCCCCGCTCCTCCGCCGTCCCGGCCGCGCCGTGGACCTTGACGGCGCCGGCCCCGACCTCGTACTCGAGCACGCAGCGGTCCTCACCGGCGCTGGTGCCAAGGTAGGACGCCTGGGCAAGCCGGGTCGGCGCGTCGGCGCTGTCGAGCCAGAAGGCGTGCTCCTCGGCGCCGAATAGCCGTTCGAAGAGCGCCTCGGTCGAGGGTTCGCCGGGGAGCGTGCGCATGCGCAGCTCGGTGTCCGACTCGGCTGGGCGCCGGGCCGCGCCGTCGCCACCGCGGTGAGGGGCGGCCGGCCGGCGGCCGCTCGGAGGCCGGGCCGGCTTGCGCCGCTCGGCCAGCGCGTAGAAGTTGCGCACCAGGGTCGCGCCGTGCGCGGTCGCCACCGACTCGGGGTGGAACTGCACCCCCCACAGCGGCCGCCGGCGGTGTTCGATCCCCATCACGACGCCGTCGTCGGCCCAGGCGCAGACGTTGCCGTCAGGGCCCATGCCGGTGATCGCCAACGAGTGGTAGCGGACGACCGAGAAGCCCTGCGGGATGCCCTCGAAGAGGCCGCTGCCTTCGTGGTAGATCTGGCTGAGGCGTCCGTGCATCGCCTCCGGCGCGCTGCTCACCTCGCCGTCGAGCATCTTGCCCAGCCCCTGATGGCCGAGGCAGATGCCGAGCACGGGGATCTCGCTTTCGCGCAGGATGTCGTCGCAGACGCAGAAGTCGTGCCAGCGCCGCGGCGTCCCCGGCCCCGGCGAGAGGACGATCGCGTCGAAGTCCCAGCGCGAGAGCGCGCGCCAGGAGACCGCGTCGTTGTCGACCACGATCGGCTCCTCGCCGGCGACCCCGGCGAGCAGGTGGAAGACGTTGTAGGTGTAGGAGTCGTGGTTGTCGACGAGCAGGGTTCTCATCGCAAATCCTTTCGTTCGCGCCCCGATCGCCACGGACTCGAACCCCCGGCGATCACCGTGACGATCGGGTCGCTCACCGGGTCGCCTCCAATCCGAGGGCTCGCGCGGCGCTCTCGAGCACCGCCTGGGTTACGCGCTCGACGTGGGGGTCGCGCTCGCGCTCCAGCTGCCAGCGCGAGAGGTGCGAGGCGAAGCGCGCCATCTGCATCACGTCGAGCTTCTCCACCGCCTGGCGCAGGTGCCTCCCGTACATCTCCGACTGGACGACGGCGAAGCGGTACTCGGGGTCGCGGGCGAGCTCCTCGCGGGCCCTGCCGCCGTTGGCCCGCGCCTCGTCGCGAGTCTGCGCCCGCGCCAGGTCCCAGCCGAGGCTGTGCTCGGGCTCGAGCAGCTTGTCGGGCTCGAAGTCGACCCGCTTGCCGGTCGGGTGCATGAGGAAGAAGCCGAGCGCCACCTGCGGCGCGATCCGCTCCGGCGAGGGGTGGCGGCGCAGCACCTCGGCGCGTTCGGAGGCCCCCTCCAGCTCGGCGTCGATCCACTCGGCCAGGTCGTCGATCAGCAGCGCGTCTTTCTTGCTCGAGGCGATCGTCTGGCGCTCCTTGGAGACCATCTCGTGGAAGACGTCGTGCTTGGGGTGGATCGTGCCGTTGCCGCCGCCGACCTCGGCCAGCTCGGCCATCAGCTTGCGCCGGCAGGTGACGTGGGCGACCCACTCGGCGCCGCAGATCTGGATCGAGGTCATCTCCTCGTCGAGGCCGGGCGCCGCCGTCCAGTAGGCGAGCGCCCGCATGTGCTGGGTCGGCAGCCCGTCGGCGCGCAGCAGCGCCATCTCGTCGAGCTCCTCGCGGCCGGTGCGGTAGAGGACGGCGCCGTCGGGACAGCGCTGCAGCAGCTCCTCGCGCAGGCCCAGCTCGGCCAGCTCGTCGACCTCGGGCAGGAAGTCGGACTCGAAGAAGACGCGATCGAAGGCGATGCCGAGCCGGGCCAGGGTCTTGCGCTGGCCGGAGATCACCCAGGCCCGCGTCTTCGACCAGAGCTCGATCGCCTGCTGGTCGCCGTCGAGGACCCGCTGCAGGAGCTGGTCGGCGCTGTCGTTGCGCAAGTCGAGCTCGCGCGCGAGCGAGTCCTCGGGGTCCCCCTCGCCTCCGGCGCCGTTGCGGCGGCCGGACTTGACGTAGTCCGCATAGCAGTAGCCGACGAAGTGATCGCTCTTCTGGCCGCCTTCGGGCCAGGCCTCGGCGTGGCGGCCGCTCTGCAGGACGCCGGCCATCGCCTCGCCCATGCTGCGCCCGACGTCGCAGATGATGCTGCGCCGCTCGACCTTGCCGCCGGCCTCTTCGAAGGCCCCGCCCAGCGCGTTGCCCAGCGCCAGGTTGCGCAGGTGGCCGATGTGTAGCGCCTTGGTCGAGTTGGCGTCCCAGAAGTTGAGCGCGAAGCGCCGGCCGGCGGCGATTTCCACATGACCACCGCGCTCCGCGGCCCGCTCGAGCCCCTCCCCGGTCCGCTCGATCCAGCCGCTGTCGAGGCAAGCCACCACCTGCCTGCCACCGCGGTCCACGCTTTCCACCCAGGGCTCGGCCGCGAAGCGCTCGAGGTCGGCGAGGGACTCGGGGTCTTCCTCCCAACCGCGCACGCGGGGCACGAGCATCAGGTCGAAGCGGCCCTCCGGCTGATAGGGAGCGCGCGGCGCCCAGCGGGCCCGAGCCCCCTGCTCGGCCGCGATGTCGTCGAAGTAGTCGAAGAGGCTGGTTGCCATAGCTCGTTCCGTTGGACGTTTCCGACGGCGATGCACCAGCCGGGGCTCGAACCCGGATCTCCGGCTTTTAAGGCCGGCCCTTTCACCGATTAAGGCACTGGTGCCTTATGTGCTGGGACCCTCTCCCTTCGGGTCCCTTCTCCCACTGACTGCTCGAAAATTCCTGGGCATCCTACCAGCTACTCGCGTACCGAAGGAGGTACGTTTTTGAGCCCTTGCATCTCGCCAGCTCCCTAGACCGTGTTCTGGTCGACCCCACCGCCCCCCTGATCGCCGGCGCCGGCCAGGCGGTCCGCCGCCCTGGGGAACCCGAGCGCTCGCCGCTCGATCTGATGGCGGAAGCGGCCGAAAAGGTGGGGCGACGGCTGCTGGAACGCGTGCGTTCGGTGGCGGTCGTCGACTGCCTCTCCTGGCCGGTGCCCGATCCCGGCTCGCTGCTCGCCGAGCGACTAAACATCGCCCCCGACGAGACCGTGCGCACGTGGACCGGCGGCACCGGGCCGCTCGAGCTGCTCGCCGACGCCTGCGTCGCGATCCAGGCTGGCCGCCTCGACGCGACGCTGATCGTCGGCGCCGAGGCGATCCTGCCCTTCAAGCGGGCCCTCCAGGACGGGAGCTCGACCGGCTGGCCCGAGCAGGAGCCCGCAGCCGCCCCCGGCCGCGTGCTCGGCGGCGAGCGCGCCGCCGGCCACGACGCCGAGGCGGCCGCCGGGCTGCTCGCGCCGATCCACTACTACCCCTGGTTCGAGAGCGCGCTGGGGATCGCCGCCGGGGAGGCGCCGGGGGCTCACCGCGAGCGCGTGGCGGAGCTCTGGCACCGGTTCGCCGAGGTCGCCGCGGCCAACCCATACGGGTGGACCCGGGACGCGCCGCCGCCGAGCCGGATCCTCGCCGGCCCCGAGAACCGGATGGTGGCCTTTCCCTACTCGAAGCTGATGACGGCCAACATCCAGGTCGACCAGGGCGCGGCGGTCGTGGTCTGCAGCACCAGCGTCGCCAACGAAGTCGCGATCCGTCCCGAGGACCGCGTCTACGTGCACGCGAGCGCCGCCGCTCACGACCACTGGTTCGCGGCCTCGCGCCAGGAGCTGCACCGCTCGCCGGCGATCGCGGCCTGCGCCCGGGCAACGCTCGCCCGCGCCGACCTCGGCATCGACGACGTCGACCACCTCGACCTCTACTCGTGCTTCCCCTCCGCGGTGCAGATCGCCGCGGCCGAGCTGGGCGTCGACCTCGAGGACCCCGGGCGGCCGCCGACCGTGACCGGCGGCCTCACCTTCGCCGGCGGTCCCGGCAGCAACTACGTCACCCACTCGCTGGCGACGATGGCGGAGCGACTGCGGGACGATCCCGGCGCTCGCGGCTTCCTCACCGGCGTCGGCTGGTACATGACCAAGCACGCCAACGCGCTGCTCTCGACCCAGCCGCCGCGGCAGCCCTACGCGCATGCCAAGCCGCAGGCGGAGGTCGATGCGCTGCCGCGGCGCGAGATCGCCGCTGAGCCGGCCTCGCCCTCAGAGCCGGTCGAGGCTTTCACCGTCGTCTATGAGCGCGACGGCAAGCCTGGGCGCGCGATCTTCAGCTCGCTGCGACCCGACGGCTCGCGGGCCCTGGGAAGCAGCGACGAGGAGGCCGTCGTTCAGGCGTTGCTCGCCGGCGAGGGAGCCGGCCAGGCCCAGACCTCCTGAAGGAACGAGGTCAGCTCGCGGGTCAGGCGCTGCGGCCTCAGGCGCCACTCGAGGATCGAGCTGGCCTCGACGAGACGCCCGTTGGCCAGCTCCCCGGCGAGCATCCCCGAGTCGCTGAACGGATGCAGCGGGTCGAGGGGGTGGCCGACGACCAGCGCCGGCTGGGCGATCCCGAGCCGCTCCTCGCGGTGCGGCGCGGTCTCTCCCAGCAGCAGGCCCTCGAGCACGGCGCCCGAGGGCCCGGGGCGCTGGCGGACCCAGTCGAGCCCCATGTCGAGCAGGTGGAAGCTGCGCGGGATCGCCGAGGTGAGCAGCGAGGTCAGCTCGAACGCGGGCCTGGCGAGCCGCAGGCCGAGCAGCAGCGGAGCAAAGGTCGCGGCGACGCCGGGCAGGGCGTTGTCGAGCACCGGCATCTCGACGAAGAGCGCGCGGGCTCGCTCGGGCTCGCGCACGGCCAGCTCGAGGGCGACGTTGGCGCCAAGCGAGGTGCCGCCGACCACAGCGGCCTCCTCCCCCAGGTGGTCGAGCAACGCCACCACCTGGCGTGCGAAGAGCGGCATCGAATAGAGGCGCAGGTCCTCGGGCCGGTCGGAGCGCCCGTGCCCGAGCAGATCGACGCAGACCACCCGGTTGCCCTGTCCGGCCAGCTCCCTCGCGAGCGGCTCGAACATGCGCCGGTTCATCAGCAGCCCGTGGACGAGGACGAGCAGCCGCTCGCCCTCGCCGAACTCGTCGTACTCGATCCGGTGCCCCTCGTAGGCAAGCTCGCCCATCGAGAGAAAGACTAAGCCGGGCGGCGCCCCACGAGCAAGGGCCGCCCGCAGACGGCCCTTGCCAGGTGCTTGGAAGCGAACGCGGAAACGACGGCCGGGTGGGACAACGCCCGGTCTCCCTTTGCTCGCCGGTGCCCGGGTTGGATTCCGCCGGGCGGCCGAAACGAAGCGCGGCGCCTAGCGGCCCTGCACCTCCAGTGTCCCCTGCAGCATGTGACTCAAAGTAGGACCACCTCCTTTCTCTGGTGATCCGATTGAAGCAGACCGCACCGTCGTCATAGGATATGCGAGTCGCCTACTCACTCGCCGGCCTTTTCCCCGCTGGGGTGCAGTGGGTACCAGGAGGCGCCGAAGGCCTTGACGTCGGTGCCGTTGGCTTCGCCGAACGTGGTGTCGACCGCGTAGGTGTAGAGCGGCCAGCCGGCATAGGTGATCTGGACGGTCCCGTCGCTGCGCTTGGTCGTCCCCATCTTCGCGGCCGAGACCCCGCCTCTGGCTTCCCGCGGGCCTGCGGCGAGCATCGGAGGCCAGGCCTTGGCGCAGGCGCCGTAGCAGGCCGACTTGCCGCCCTCGTCCTTCTCGAAGTAGTAGAGGGTGTGGCCTTCGGCGTCGATCAGGACCCTACCGACGTCGCCGCCGAGGTCGACGATCGAGATCGAGGACGGCGACACCGGGCCGCCGATCCCCGACTTCTTTTCGGCCGTCGCCCCTTTCTTCGAGGTCCCTTCGCTCGACGTGCCTTCGCCGCCGCCGTAGGCGTTCCCTCCGGCACCGGAGCTGCTCCCGCAACCGGCTGCCGCCAGGACGAGAGCCAGGGCAAGGAGGGCAATCGCCGGATGGGCCCTGTTCAAGAATCCTCCATGCGCACAGGCTAGCCCGCTACTCGCCGGCCTTTTCCCCGTTGGGATGCAGCGGGTACCAGGAGGCGCCGAAGGCCTTGACGTCGGTGCCGTTGGCTTCGCCGGGCTTGGCGTCGGCCTCGTATGTGTAGAGGGGCCAACCGGCGTAGGTGACCTGGACGGTCCCGTCGCTGCGCTTCGTCGTGCCGAGCTTCGAGGCCATGGCGGCGCCGGTCGCCTTCGGGGAGCCGCCCGTCGTCAGCGGTGGCCACGCCTGCGCGCAGGCGCCGTAGCAGGCCGACTTGCCGCCCTTGTCCTTCTCGAAGTAGTAGAGCGTGAAGCCCTTCGAGTCGACGAGCGCTTCGCCCACTTCGCCCCCCAGGTTCGAGACCGAGATCCTGGCGGGCGGTTCGGATTCCGTCGTGCTCGCCGGCTTGCTTGCCGCCGTGGATTCGCCGCCGCCGTAGGCGCCGCCTCCGCCGGATTCGGAGCTGTTGGAGCTGCCGCCGCACCCGGCGGCAGCGAGGGCCACGGCCAGCACACAGGCCGCGACGACTGGGTAGATCCTGTTCACGAAGTCCTCCTCGATCTGGGCCCGCGGACGCCGGCCGTTTTCGTCGAGGTCTACGAGCGGCGGCCGAGGAGGGTTCAGCCGGCGTCGGCCAACCGCTCCGCGCTCTCCCCGGCCGACCCCCACGGCCACCAGGCCCGCTCGCCACAGAGCCAGGTGATCGCGGGGGTCAGCAGGGCGCGGACGACGAAGGTGTCGAGGAGGACGCCGATCGCGACGGTGGCGCCGATCTGGACCAGCTCCTCGAGCGGCAGCAGGGTGAGGGTGGCGAAGGTGCCGGCGAGGATCACACCGGCGCCGGTGACGACGCCGCCGGTGCTCTCCAGGGCGGAGAGGACCCCGTCGCGGGTGCCCAGCCGCGCCGCCTCCTCGCGGGCGCGCGTCATCAGGAAGATGTTGTAGTCGACGCCGAGCGCGACGAGGAAGATGAAGGCGAGCAGGACGAGGTCGAAGCTGAGGCCGCCGGAGCCGAGGACCGTGGCGAAGGCGGCGGTGACGAGGCCGAGGGTGGCGGCGAACGAGGCGACGACGGTGACGATCAGGTAGGCCGGGGCGACGAGGGCGCGCAGGACGCCGACGAGGATCAGGGCGACGACGATCAGCACGGCGGGCACGATTACCCTGGTGTCGCGCGCGTTGGTCCGCTCGACGTCGTAGTTCTCGGCCGGGACGCCGCCGACCAGGGCGCTGGGAGCAACCTCCTGCAGCTTCTCGCGGATTTCGCCGACCTCCTCGGCGGCGCCCGCGGAGTAGGGATCGCCGCGGGGAACGATCGCGATCGCGGCCTCGTCGGAGGTGCCGGAGGGCGGCACCGGCACCGCCAGCCTCACCGAGTCCAGCGTCTCCAGCCGCCCGATCGCCAGCTCGAGCTGCGCGTCCTCGACGACCGCGGTCAGCGGCGAGCCGATCCCCGGCGGGAAGTGCTGGGCGAGCACCTCGTTGCCGCGCCCCGATTCGCTCGATCCCGTTTCGCCCTGGCCGAAGCCGAGCGTGCCGTGGTGGATGAGGTTGCCGAGGGCGAGGACGAGCAGGCCGGCGGAGACGAGGGCGACGATCGTCCGCGGCCGGCGGCCGACCAGGGCCGCGACCCGCGCCCAGCGCCTGCCCGGCTCCGCCGCGTGGCCGGGCCAGAAGGCGCGCCGGCCGAGGATCGCCAGCGCGGCGGGCAGCAGCGTCAGCGCGGCGGCGAGCATCGTCGCGATGCCGATCGCGAGGATCGGGCCGAGCCAATGGGTCGACTCGAGGTCGGCGAGGAGCAGGACGAGCATCGCCGCGATCACCGTCCCGGCCGAGGCGCCGATCGGCCGCAGGCTCTCGGTCAGCGCGGCGCGCAACGCTCCCTCGACCTCAGTTCCACGCGAGAGCTCCTCGCGGTAGCGGTGGATCAGCAGCAGCGAGTAATCGGTGCCGGCGCCGAAGATCAGCACCAGGAGCAGCATCGTGCCCTCGGCGTTGACGACGATCGCGCCCACCTCGATCAGCAGGTAGGCGATCGCGATCGCGATCAGGTAGGCGACGCCGACCGCGAGCAGCGGCAGCAGGGCGAGCGGCGGCGCGCGATAGACGAGGAGCAGGAGGACGAGGACGAGACCGAGGGTGGCGATCAACAGCGTGCGGGCGGCGGCGTCGGCGACGTGCTCGAGGTCGGCGGCGACCCCGGCCGGCCCGGTGACGTAGGAGTGCAGGCCCGGGCGGCGGTGTTGGCTCAGGTAGGCGCGAATGCGTTCGACGCCGTCGACGATCGCGCTGCGCTGGTTGGAGTCGATGCCGAGCGCGACCAGCGCCGCTTCGCCGTCGCGGGAAATCGGGCCGACGCCGTGCGCGACGCGGGCCACGTCGCCGAGCGGCCGCTTCGCTTCGCCGGAGAAGGGCGCGAAGACCGGGGTCGCGCCGGCGAGACCGAGGCTTTCAAGGCCTTCGCCTACCTTGCCGATCGCGTCGAGGTCGGCCCCCGTCAGTCCGCCGGGCCGGTCGAAGACGACCAGGACGGGTACGTCGTCCCCGCCCTTGAAGTTGCGCTGCAGCGCGTCGAGGGCCCGCGTCGATTGAGCGTCGGCGGGCAGAAAGCTGCTCTGGCCCGCGGCGGTGACGTCGCCGATGTGCAGACGCGCCAGCAGGCCCGCGAGCGCGAGCGCGAGCCAGACGCCGACCGTCACCCAACGTCCACGCGGGCCGGTGACGGCCGAGACGAGCACGGCGGCAGCCTAGCCTTGGGACAGGCGGCAACGCTCCCGGTATTGAAGGCATCGAGGCTACGCGTCAATAGGTCTAGGCATCTGACGGCGTTACTAACGTCGGGCATTAGCAGCGTAGGAAGTCTCTTGAAAGTCACCTTTGATTATTGCCGGCGTTTCCAGAGACTATTAACGTAAATAGCAATTTGCTATAACAGCTTCGTGAGGACCGAAGGCAAGCTAAAAGACCGCGCGGGACGCTTTGTTAGCCAGCCTGAGGGCTATGAAGCCTTCGTTCCGAATCCCCTTCCCCCCCAGCCGGCACTCGTCCTGGACGCCTCCCTTCTGCGGCTCCTGGAGAATGCCGTTGCCGAGCTGGGCCGCCTCGACGGCGTGGCCAAGGTGATTCCCGACCCGGACTTCTTCGTCAGCATGTACGTTCGTCGGGAGGCGGTGCTCAGCTCTCAAATCGAGGGGACACAGAGCACGCTGGAGGACCTTCTCGAGCGAGAGCTCGATGACGACGAGAGCGAGCCGCTTTCAGACGTGCTCGACCTCGTCAACTACGTACAGGCCATGAACTTCGGCCTGGAGCGCATCAAGACCCTGCCCCTCTCGCTCCGATTGATCCGCGAAATCCACGGGGAACTGCTCCGAGACGGTCGTGGCTCGAAGGCGACTTCCGGTGAATTTCGGCAATCGCAGAACTGGATCGGCCCCCCGGGGGCGACCTTGCGGCAGGCAACCTTCATCCCACCTCCCGTGCCCGATATGAAGGAAGCCCTTCACGGCTTCGAGAAGTTCCTTCACGAAGACGGTCGTTATCCAACGCTGATCGACGTCGGACTTGCTCACGCGCAATTCGAGACGATTCATCCATTTCTCGACGGGAACGGGCGAGTCGGACGACTGCTGAACACCTTTCTCCTGGTCCACCGCGGCATGCTTCGACAACCGCTGCTCTATCTGAGCCACTTCTTCAAGCTCCACCGCACCGAGTACTACGACCGCCTGATGGCGGTGCGGCTGAAAGGCGACTGGGAGGGCTGGATCGGCTTCTTCCTCAACGGCGTCGTCCAAACCGCCCGGGAAGCGACGGAGACGGCGGAGAGGCTCTTCGAGCTTCGGGAAGCCCACCGAAGCGCGATCATCGAGCGGAATCTCGGCCAGAACGGGCTGATGCTGCTCTCTCACCTGTTCCGGCGTCCCCTGGTCAACATCAACCTCGTGGCCTCCCTGCTCGAAACGACCTTTCCAACGGCAAGTCGCCTCGTCTCGAGCTTTGAGGAGGCTGGCCTCTTGCGCGAGATCACCGGGCAAAAACGGTCGCGGATGTTTCGTTACGACCCATATCTCCTCCTCTTCGACGACGCCACGGCAGCTCGCACTGAGGAGTCGACGGAGCCACCGGCCGTGACCGAAGCTCGATCCTGAGCCTCGACGCCTACAGGCCGAGCGTCTTGGCGATGATTTCGCGCTGGATCTCGCTGGTGCCGCCGTAGATGGTCGAGACCAGCGTGGTGCGGACGTAGCGCTCCATGTCGTACTCGGTGGCGTAGCCGTAGCCGCCCATCATCTGCATGCCTTCGAGCGAGATCTTCTTCGCCGTTTCGGTCACCTTGAGCTTCGCCATCGAGGCCTCGCGCGGGAAGAGCGCGGTCGGGTCGGCGTCGACGCGGGCGGCGACGTCGTAGGTGAGCAGGCGGCTGCACTCGAGCTCGGTCGCCAGGTCGGCGATCCGGTGGCCGATCGTCTGGAAGCTGCCGATCGGGCGGCCGAACTGCTTGCGCTCCTTGACGTAGGCGAGCACGTCGTCCATCGCCCGGCGGGCGATGCCGAGCGACTGCGCGGCGATGATCAGGCGCTCGACGTTGAGGCCGGCCATCAGCTGCATCCAGGCCTTGCCTTCCTCGCCCAGCAGGTTCTCGGCGGGGACGTGGCAGTCGTCGAAGAAGACGTCGTTGACGATCCGCCCTCCCATCGTCTCGATGCCGCGGATCTCGACCCCCTCGGCGCCCTTCGGGATGCTGATCATCGTCAGGCCCTCGTGCTTGGAGCCGCTGTCGTCGGTGCGGCAGACGAGCAGGATGTGGTCGGCGACGTGGGCCTCGGAGATCCAGGTCTTCTGGCCGTTGATCCGGTAGCCGCCGTTCTCGCGCACCGCCTTGCAGCGCAGGGCGCCGACGTCGGAGCCCGCCTCGGGCTCGGACATCGCGATCGCCTCGACCGCGCCCTTGACGATGCCGCCGAGGATCTCGGCCTTCTGCTCCTCGGTGCCGAAGCGCTCGTAGGCGCCGGCGGTGATCGCCGTCACCGGGAAGCCGCCGATCGGGATCTGGCCGTAGGCCATCTCCTCGAGGAAGAGGCAGAGGTCGACCATGCCGCCCCCGGTACCCCCGTACTCCTCGGCGACCGCGATCCCGAGCCAGCCGAGGTCGGCGATCTTGGCGTAGAGGTCGACGTTGTGGACCTCCTGCCCGCCCTGGGTCAGCGCGTCGCGCTGCTCCCGCGTCCCGCACTCCCGCGAGGCGAAGTCCCGAATCGCCTCCGCAAACGCCTCCTGCTCACTCGTGAACGCAACCGGCATCTTCAACTCCCCTCGTCAGGACGTGCCGGTGATTGCGTGCCCTTATGGGCGGCTAATCACCGGCACGTCAGTCAGGTCAGGCTGCGGCTAGGGCGGCGCCTCGTTCCGCGTAGGTCTCGCCGCGCTCGGCCAGCTCGACCAGGGACTCGGGCGGCTCGAAGCGCTCGCCGTACTTGGCGGCCAGCTCGCGCGCCCGGGCTACGAAGCCGGCCGGGCCGCCCTCGTAGCCGTCGACGTACTGGAGCACGCCGCCGGTCCAGGCCGGGAAACCGATCCCGAAGATCGAGCCGATGTTGGCGTCGGCGACCGACTCGATCACGCCCTCGTCCATGCACTTCACGGTCTCGAGCGACTCGGCGAACATCATCCGCTCCTCGAGGTCGCGCAGCGAGATCGAGGCCGGGTCGTCGACCGCCGGGAAGGCGTCGGGCAGGCCCTGCCAGAGCCCGACGCGCTTGCCGTCGGAGTCGTACTCGTAGAACCCCTTGCCGGCGAGGCGGCCGCCGCGGTCGAACTCGTCGAGCATGCGGTCGATCACCGTCGTCGACGGATGGTCGGACCAGGCGTTGCCCTCGGCTTCCATCGCGTCCTGGTACGCCTTGCGGATCTTGCGCATCAGGTTGAGGTTGAGCTCGTCGGAGAGCTGCAGCACCGGGGCCGGGTAGCCGGCCTGCGAGGAGGCCTGCTCGATCGTCGGCGCCGGCACGCCCTCGGTCAGCATCGCGATCCCCTCGTTGATGAAGGTGCCGATCACGCGCGAGGTGAAGAAGCCGCGCGAGTCGTTGACCACGATCGGCGTCTTGCGGATCTTCTTGGCGACGTCGAGGGCGCGGTAGAGCGTCTCCTCGCTCGTCTGCTCGCCCTTGATGATCTCCAGCAGCGGCATCTTGTCCACCGGGCTGAAGAAGTGCAGCCCGATGAAGTCAGCCGGCCGGCTGACCCCCTCGGCGAGGCCGGTGATCGGCAGCGTCGAGGTGTTTGAGCCGAGCAGCGCGCCCTCGGCGAGGTGCGGCTCGATCTCGGCGAAGACCTGCGCCTTCACCGCCGGGTCCTCGAAGACGGCCTCGATCACGAGCTCGGCGCCGGCGGCGTCCGCCGCGTCGGCCGTCGGGGTGATCAGCGCCAGCAGCTCGGCGCCCTTCTCCTCGCTCATGCGGCCGCGCGAGACGGCCTTCTCGACCAAGCCCTGCGAGTAGCCCTTGCCGCGCTCGGCGGCCTCCTGGTCGACGTCCTTGAGCACGACCTCGATCCCGGCCTTGGCGCTGACGTAGGCGATCGCGGCGCCCATCATCCCGGCGCCGAGCACGACCATCTTCCGCGGCTCGAAGGTCTCGATCTCCTCGGGCCGGTTGCGGGCGCCGTTGACCTCCTGCAGGTCGAAGAAGAAGGCCTGGATCATGTTCTTCGCAACCTGGCCGGTGGCGAGGTCGACGAAGTAGCGGCCCTCGATTTCGATCGCGTTGTCGAAGTCGACCTGGGCGCCCTCGACCGCCGCCGCCATGATGTGGTGCGGAGCCGGGTAGTTGGCGCCCTTCAGCTGCTTGCGCAGGTTGGAGGGGAAGGCCGGCAGGGTCTGGGCCAGCTTCGGGTTGGACGGGGTGCCGCCCGGCATCTTGTAGCCGGGGGCGTCCCAGGGCTGGACCGCCTCGGGGTTGGCCTCGATCCAGGCCTTGGCGGCCGGCACCAGGTCGTCGACCGTCGGCACGACCTCGCCGATCAGGCCCATCTCCAGCGCCTTGTCGGGGCGCAGTTCCTTGCCCTGCAGGAGCAGCTTCATCAGCGCGTCGGCGATGCCGAACATCCGCACCGAGCGGACGACGCCGCCGCCGCCCGGCAGCAGGCCGAGCTTGACCTCGGGGAAGCCGAGCTTGACCTTGGAGTCGTCGACGGCGATCCGCTGGTGGGTCGCGAGGCAGATCTCCAGGCCGCCGCCGAGGGCGGCGCCGTTGATCGCGGCGACGACCGGGGCGCCGAGCGTCTCCAGGCGGCGCAGCTGGCCCTTGACGACCTTCAGGCCCTCGGCGAGCTCGGCCGCGTTCTCGGGCTTCACCTGCTTGAGGTCGTTGAGGTCGCCGCCGGCGAAGAAGGTCTTCTTCGCCGAGGTGAGGACGACGCCCTTGATGTTGTCCTTCTCGGCCTCGAGCCGGTCCACCGTCGCCCCCATCGAGGCGACGTAGGCGGCGTTCATCGTGTTGGCCGACTGGTTCGGGTCGTCGAGCGTGAGGACGACGATGCCGTCCTCGCCGCGCTCGTAGCGGATCGTGGTGCTCTCCGTCATCTAGATCGCCTCCACGACGGTCGCGATTCCCATGCCGCCGCCGACGCAGAGCGTCGCCAGCCCGTACTTGCCGCCGGTGCGGTGCAGCTCCTCGACCAGCGTGCCGAGGATCATGCCGCCGGTCGCGCCGAGCGGATGGCCCATCGCAATCGCGCCGCCGTTGACGTTGACCTTCTCCATGTCGAGGCCCATGTCCTTGACGAAGCGCAGGACGACCGCGGCGAAGGCCTCGTTGATCTCGACCAGGTCGAGCTGGTCGACCGTGATCCCGGCCTTCTCCAGAGCCTTGCGCGAGGCCGGCGCCGGGCCGGTCAGCATGATCGTCGGGTCGGCGCCGGAGACCGCGGTGGCGAGGATGCGCGCCTTCGGCTTCAGGCCGAGGTCGTTGCCGGTCTGCTCGTTGCCGATCGCCAGCAGCGAAGCGCCGTCGACGATCCCCGAGGAGTTGCCGGGGGTGTGGACGTGGTCGATCTTCTCGACCCAGTGGTACTTCTGCAACGCCACCGCGTCGAAGCCGCCCATGTCGCCCATCGCCTCGAAGGAGGGGTTGAGCTTGGCCAGCGTTTCGACCGTCGTGCCCGGGCGGATGAACTCGTCCTCGGCGAGGACGACGTTTTCGTTCAGGTCCTTGACCGGGATCACAGCACTGTCGAAGCGGCCCTCCTCGCGGGCGGCCGCGGCGCGCTCCTGCGAACGGGTGGCGTAGGCGTCGACGTCTTCGCGGCTGAAGCCCTCGACCGTGGCGATCAGGTCGGCGCTGATGCCCTGCGGGACGAAGGAGGTGTCGTAGTTGGTCTCCGGGTCCATCGCCCAGGGGCCGCCGTCGGAGCCCATCGGCACCCGCGACATCGACTCGACGCCGCCGGCGAAGACGAGGTCCTCCCAGCCGGAGGCGACCTTCTGGGCGGCGATGTTGACCGCCTCCAGGCCCGAGGCGCAGAAGCGGTTGAGCTGGACGCCGGCGACCGTGTCGGGCAGGCCGGCCTTGATCGCCGCCGTCTTGGCGATGTCGGCGCCCTGGTCGCCCACCGGGGAGACGCAGCCGAGGACCACGTCGTCGACCCGGTTGGGATCGAGCTTCTCGTTGCGGACGAGCATCTCGTGCATCAGGCCGACGACGAGGTCGACCGGCTTCGTGCTGTGCAGGGACCCGTTGACCTTGCCCTTGCCGCGGGGGGTCCGGATCGCGTCAAACACAAGCGCATCGGTTGCAGCCATCTCAAGCTCCTCTTTAGTCGATACGTGCCGTGAGTTGTCCACCCATACGGTGGCTCAATCGACGGCACGTCAGTTCAAAGACGTAGATAAAGAATAACATTCAGTCGTGAACGCAAGTTTCATTAGGATGGCTAGCGATGGCCACCGCTGAGACCCCCGCCCGCCGCAGCCAAGCCGAGCGCAGCGAAGCCACCCGCGAAGCGCTGCTCGATGCGACGATCGAGTCGCTCTGCGAGGACGGCTACGCGAGGACGACCACCGGGCGGGTGGCAGAGCGGGCCGGCGTCTCGCGGGGCGCCCACCTGCACCACTTCCAGACCCGCGAGGCGCTGGTCGCGGCTGCGGTCGAGCGCCTCGCACGACGGCGCTCCGCCGAGCAGCTCGCCGCGGTCGACGCCCTGCCCGAGGGCCCCGAGCGCGTCGCCGCCGGCCTCGACTTCTTCTGGTCGAACTACGCTAGCCCGCTCTTCCAGGCGGCGCTCGACCTCTGGACCGCGGCCCGCACCGACCCCGAGCTGCGCGCCGCCCTGGTCAAGGTCGAACGCGAGCTCGACCGCCAGACGCTGGAGCTGGCCCGCCGCCTCTTCGGCAGCCTCGCCGAGAGCCCCGACTTCGAGCGCCTGATCGAGATGGCGGCGGCGACGGCGCGCGGCCTCTCGCTGCTCGACACGCTGCACCCCGGCGACGGCGATCGCAACCGCAAGCAGTGGGAGTTCTGCCGGGCGAAGCTGGTCGAGATGTTCGAGGAGGCCGCCGCGGGCGGAGGAACGGCAAGCGCATGACCGAGCTCCTCGTCCGCCGCGAGGACCTGCGCGAGTGCCGCCTGGTCGAGTCCGAGCCGCCCGAGATCGGCCCGGGGGAAGCACTGCTGCGAATCGACTCCTTCGGGCTGACCGCGAACAACGTCACCTACGCGGTAATGGGCGAGGCGATGCGCTACTGGGACTTCTTCCCCGCTCCCGAGGGCTGGGGCCGGGTGCCGATGTGGGGCTTCGCCGAGGTCGAGCGCAGCGAGGCCGCGGGCGTCGAGGCCGGCACGCGCGTCTACGGCTACCTGCCGCCGTCCACGTATCTGGCGGTGACGCCGGCCGGAGCCGACGAGACCGGGTTCGTCGACGGCGCCGCGCACCGAGCGAAGCTGCCCGCCGCCTACCAGCGCTACGCCGCGACCGGTCCCGACCCCTTCTACAGCCCGGACACCGAGGCGATGCAGATGCTGTTGCGGCCGCTATTTCTCACCTCGTTCCTGATCGACGACCAGCTCGACGACGACGGGCTCGCCGAGCGCGGCCCGGTGCTCGTCTCGAGCGCCTCGAGCAAGACCGCGATCGCGGCCGCCTTCCTGCTCTCGCGGCGCGAGGGCGTCGAGCTGGTCGCCCTCACCTCACACGGCAACGCCGAGTTCGTCGCCGGGCTCGGGATCTACGACCGCACGGTCTCCTACGGGGAGATCGGCTCGCTGCAGCCCGAGGCCGCCACCTACGTCGACGTCGCCGGCAACGGCGAGGTGCGCCGCGCCGTCCACGAGCGCTTCGGCGACGACCTTCTGCACAGCATGGCCGTCGGCGTCACCCACTGGGAAGACTTCGGCGGTGGCGCGGGTGAGCTGCCGGGCCCGCCGCCGACCCTCTTCTTCGCCCCCGACCGCATCGTCAAGCGCGCCGAGGACTGGGGCGGCGACGGGCTGATGCGTCGGGCCGCCGCGGCCTGGGACCCCTTCTGCGAGTGGATCGGGGGCTGGCTGGAGACGATCCCGGGCGAGGGCATCGAAGGTGCCCGCGACGCCTACCTCGAGGTGATCGAGGGCCGGGTCGCGCCGAACGCGGCGCACGTAATTGCACTGCAAGATTGACGGTGGCATGATGCGCGCGATGGCGTTCGAGCTGTCTCGCGGCAATCAGGTGGGGGTAAGCATCCGTGGTTCGCTTTGTGCCTTTGCCGTCGTTGCCCTGCTCCTCCTGGCTGTCCCTGCCGGCGCAGGCGCCTCTCCCGGCGACCTCGACCCGACCTTCAGCGGCGACGGACTGGCGAGCGCCGCCTTCGAAGACGAAAGCAGAGCCTCGGCGGTGGCGGTACAGCCCAGCGGGAGGATCGTCGTGGCCGGCGGGCGCAAAGACTTCGACCTGGCGGTCTTCAACGCGAACGGCACGCCCGACACCGAATTCAGCGGCGACGGCAGGCAGACGACTGACTTCGGCTACGAAGAAGAGAGAGCCAACGCGGTCGTCGTGCAGCCCAACGGCAAGATCGTCGTCGCCGGCGAAGCGGGGCCGTTCTTCGCCCTCGCCCGCTACAACGCGGACGGCACTCTCGACGAATCGTTCGGCGGCGGCGACGGCAAGGTCCTCACCGATTTCCCGGAAACCGACTTCGACGCCGCCAACGCGGTCGTCGTGCAGCCCAACGGCAAGATCGTCGCGGCGGGAATGGCCTGGCCGGACACCGACTCGCCCCAGAGCATCGCCCTCGCCCGCTACGAAGGCGACGGCTCGCTGGACGAAGGCTTCGGCGAAGACGAAGACGGCTTGGTCGTCACTTCATTCCCCGAAAGCGAAGGGGACGTCGCTAACGCGATCCTTCTGCGGCCCAGCGGCAAGCTGGTTGCCGTCGGCACCGTGCACGACCCTCCGAACGGGACCGGCAGAGGCGAGGTCGGCCTCGTCCAGTACGGCACCGACGGCACGCCGGACACCGGTTTCGGCGGCGGGGACGGGATGGCGAGCGCGCGCTCCGTCACGCAGGCGACGTCGGCGGCGCTCGCGCCGAACGGCCAGATCGCCGTCGCCGGCGGCTTTCAGAACTTCCTCACGGGTCGCTTCGAATCCGACGGCAGCGTCGACACCAGCTATGACGGCGAGGGGGCTCTCTTCCCGGGCTGGCACGGGGAAGGTCGCCTCGCCTACGCCGTTCAGGTGCAGAAAAACGGCCGGGTGATCGCCGCCGGCACGATCCACGACGAAGAAACGGGCGCGGTCAACTACGCCGTCGCCCGCTACGAAACCGACGGCTCGCTCGACACCTCGTTTGGCGAAGACGGCATGGTCACCACCGAGTTCGAAGAAAGCCAGAACGGGGCGCGAGCCATCGCACTGCAGCCCGACGGCAAGATCGTCATCGCCGGCGGAGCCCCGGGGGGCTTTGGAGTCATCCGCTACGAGGGCGACCCGCCGCCCCCATCGACTCCGGAACCACCCGCTAAAGGCTTGGCGCCGCCGTCCCCAACCGGAGACCCCGGCGACTTTGATCGACTCGAGAAACACCCGCCCCGGAAGAAGGGCTCGCACAGGCGCTGTGGGAAGCACAAGGCCAAAAAGGCAAAGCGGAAGTGCGGTAGGAAGCACCACCGCTCCTCTCACCGCTGAACCCCTCCTGGGACAGCGCTAGGCAGCGCTCATCAGCGCCACCGGGACCGAGAGGCCGGCGGAGCGGCGCAGGGTGGCGATGCGGCGGCCGGGCTGGATGGCGGGACGGATCTCGCCGACGCGGTCGCCGAGGCCGGCGACCGTCGCCTCGAGGTCGTCGCCGATGAAGGCGAGGCCCCAGAAGAAGGCGGGACGGTCAGGGCCGCCGCCGCGCTCGATCGCCTCGGCTGGCTCCTGGACGACCTCGAGGATGACCGCGCCGAGGCGGAAGAAGGCCTGGCGCGGCGCCCCGGCCGGGGTCGGCTCCTCGCGCACGCGGCGCAGGTCGAGTCCGGCGCCCTGCAGCGCCGCGACCGTGCGGTCGAGGTCGGGTGAGATCGCGACTACGTGATCGATCGCGGCGATGCCGTTGGGATGAATCGGCGCATCGTCTGGCATCAGGGTGTCCGAGCGAGCAGTCGGCAACCCGTCGAGCTCGCCGTCACCGGCTCCACGCAATGACCAGCCGCACAAGCCCTTGCCCGCACTCGCTCCCGCCAGCCGGATCCGCACGTCGCCGACCGTGCAGACATCGCCCTCGACCGCGAACCCGAGCCCGGTCCACGCCGCGGGCTCGTCCCCCACCACCAGCTCGTCGACCGTCACCATCGCGGCCGACCCTACCTTCCGGTGCGCTTTATGCGGTCTATAACCACATAAGGCGCACCGGAACCGGGTCAGGGTTGTCGCTCGCCGACCATGATCGAGAAATGGCCGAACTCGGCCATGCGCACGGGCTCGCCGAAGAAGCCTTCGGACGGCGTCAGCGTCGCCTCGCCGCCGGCGACGGCTTCGGCCGCGTCGGCCAATTCGCCCAGGAACGCCGGCGGCACCGTCGGACGCAGGCAGTGAGCGGTGTAGACGGTGCGCAGCGAGCCGCTCAGCTCGTCGGCGAGACGGCGAGTCGAGGCGACGAAGTCGCCGAGGTCGGCGCCCGGCTCATAGACCAGGTGCGGGCCGTAGTAGGCCTGGTCCTGCGCCCAGAGCACACCCTCGCGCTCGTCGAGCAGGCAGATGTGGTCGGGAGCGTGGCCGGGGGTGTGGAGTACGCGCAGGACGCGGCCGCCGAGGTCGATCTCCTCGCCCTCGCGCAGCAGCCGCGTCGGCGGCGGCGGCTCGATCCGCCAGCCGCGCTCGGCGATCCCCTGCGCCGGCCAGGGGCGCATCTCCTCGTCGGGCCCGACCAGGAAGAACCCCTCCCGGTCGGCGGCCAGCAGTCGCTCATAAGCCGCTTCCATCTCCGGGATCAAGCCGGGATAGGCGCGCAGCTGACCCGGCTCGCAGCCGGCCTCGACCCACTCCGGCCCGAGCTCGTGCATCGCCGTCTCGGCGAAGAGGTCGTTGCCGCCGACGTGGTCGAAGTGAACGTGCGAGTTGACGACCAGCGGTTCGTCCGGGCAGACGGTCGCCACCGCGGCCGAGACGTCGGCCAGCCCCATGCCGGTGTCGAGCAGGACCGTCCGCTCCCCACCCTGGATCAGCCAGCTGTTGACGTGCCCGGGCTCGCCGACCAGCCAGACGCCGGGCTCCAGGGGGGCCACCCTGAACCAGGACTCGGCCGGGGCCGCGAACCGCCCCGGTCGAGCGCCCGGCTCCTCCCCGCCGGACGTCACTCGGTCGGCTGCGGCACGATCCTGATGTAGGGGCGGGGCGACTCCCAGCCGTCCGGGTAGGTCTCGCGCGCTTCGTCGTCGGAGACCGAGCCGGCGATGATCACGTCATCGCCCTGGCTCCACTGCGCCGGCGTCGCCACTTTGTGCTTCGCGGTCAGCTGCAGCGAGTCGACCACGCGCAAGACCTCGTCGAAGTTGCGGCCCGTGGTCATCGGGTAGATCAGGATCAGTTTGATCTTCTTGTCGGGGCCGATGACGAAGACGTTGCGGACCGTCTGGTTGTCGGCCGGGGTGCGCCCGCCGGGGTCGCCGGAGACGTCGGCCGGCAGCATCCCGTAGAGCTTGGAGATCGCGAAGTCGGGGTCGGCGACGATCGGGTAGTTGGGCGCCGTGCCCTGGGTCTCGGCGATGTCCTTCGCCCAGGCCTCGTGGTCCTCGGCCCGGTCGACCGAGAGGCCGATGATCTTCACCCCGCGCTTGTCGAACTCGGGCTTGATGCTCGCCATGTAGCCGAGCTCGGTCGTGCAGACCGGAGTGAAGTCCTTCGGATGCGAGAAGAGGACCACCCACGAGTCGCCCGCCCACTCATGGAACTTGATCGGACCCTCCGTCGTCTGCGCCTCGAAGTCCGGCGCCGTGTCTCCAAGCTTGAGCATCTGCTTCCTCCGTCGAAAGTTCGTTTGCCGTCCCCTCAGATTCAACATCATCGAGGGCACCGACCGCGAGCGGTTGCCTTTTCGAGCTCACGGGTAGAGCATGACCCGATGGCGAACCGGCTCGAGGGCACCGTGGCGCTGGTCACGGGCGCCAGCAGCGGCATCGGCGAGGCGACCGCGCGGGCGCTGGCGGCGGAGGGCGCCAAGGTGGCACTCGCGGCGCGGCGGCTCGAGCGGCTCGAGCGGCTCGCCTCCGAGATCGCCGACAACGGGCACACGGCGCTCGCGATCCAGGCCGACATCGTCGAGCCCGAGCAGGCGAGCGCCGCCGTCGGGCGCACGGTCGACGAGCTGGGGCGCCTCGACGTCCTCGTCAACAACGCCGGTCAGATGCTGCTCGGCCCGATCGAGGACGCGCCGACCGAGGAGTGGCACCGGATGATCGACCTCAACCTCAAGGCGCTCGCCCTGACCACGCACGCCGCCCTGCCGCACCTGCTCGCCGCCGCCGAGGCATCCGAGCGCCGCTGCGCCGACATGGTCAACATCAGCTCGGTCGCCGGCCGGGTCGCCCGTCGCGGCTCGGCCGTCTACAACCTGACCAAGCACGGCGTCGGCGCCTTCAGCGAGTCCTTCCGCCAGGAGTTCGGCAACCGCCGCGTGCGCTCGATCGTGATCGAGCCCGGCGCCGTCGCCACCGAGCTGACCGATCACATCCGCGACGAGGTCCGCGACCGCGTGCGTTCCCGCTTCTCCGGCATCGAGATCCTCGACCCCGCGGACGTCGCCGACGCGATCGTCTTCGCCGTCACCCGGCCCTGGCGCGTCTCGGTCAACGAGCTGCTGATCAGGCCGACCGAGCAGGAGGGCTGAGCGGGCGCGGAGCGCCTGCCATCACTCGCCCAGAACCTCGGCGAGCGTACGGCCGCTGAGCGCCGAGCGCGGCTGCTCGGCGGCGACGTCGGAGCCGGGCTGGGCCTCCTCGTCGCGGCGCTTGATCAGCAGCCATTGCGGCTTGGCACCGGGACGGGTGCGCTGCAGCGCGAAGCCGCCGCGCAGCTTCTCGCCGTGCAGGACGAAGACCGCGTGGCCGCGCTCCAGCGCCTCCGGCCAGGGCACGCGGCCGCCCTGCTCGTAGGAGCCGCGGTCCCAGACGATGACCCCGCCGCCCTCGGTCGGCCCCTCGAAGGAGTTGTGGGAGGGATCGTGGTCCTCGACCTGGACCGCGAGTCGTTTGACCGCCGGGTCCATCGAGGGGCCCTTGGGCACCGCCCAGGAGCGCATCGTCCCCTCGACCTCGAGTCGCAGGTCGAAGTGGTGCGCGGTCGCCTGGTGCTCCTGGACGACGAAGGCGCCGGCGCTGACGCCGCGGATCGCGAACTGCTCGTGCCCCTCGGGCTTTACCCGCTCGACCTCGACGTCGTCGACGGCAGCGGCCGGCGGGCCCTCGCGCAGGAAGGCAAGCAGCGCCTCGACCGCCGCCTCGGCGCCCTCGGCGTGGACGAGCACGCTGCCGTCGGCAGCGTTCCGCACCCAACCCAGCGCGCCCAGCTCCAGCGCTTTCGCCCGCGTCTCTTCGCGGAAGAAGACGCCCTGCACACGGCCGCACACCGCCGCGCGCACCGCGATCTCGTCCTTGCCCGGTCGCCGTGCCAGAACGGCAAAGCTACATCGCGGCCGTTTGCGACCGCGGTTGCCGGACGGGCAACCTGGGTACCGATACGGACGGTCGCTTCTCCGCGGCGCTGCGCCAGGCGACCCGCGAGCGCCGGGTCAGGCGCGTGGATCGCGACCGCTTCGTCCCAGGCTGAGGGCGGCTGTACGTCGCGGCTCTCGACGGGAATCGGGTTCTCAGCCCAGTGCGAGGACGAGGGCAAGGGCCTCGTCTACATCGTCCATCTCGTCGGGGCTCAAGCGGCCGGTGAAGTCGTCGAGGCGCTGAACGTCAAGGGCGCGCAACTGCTCGACCATGACGCGGGTGCGATCGCCGGCCACCTCGACATCGGGCCGAAAGCTCGCCGGCAGCGCGCTGCGCGAGGTCGGCGCGACGAGGACAGTCGAGAGCTCAAGCAGCTCGTCGGCCTGGACGACGATGGCGTAGCGAGGGCCGCGCTGCTCGCGGCCTCGGCCGGTGGGCAGTCGCACGCGGTAGATATCGCCGCGCGTCACTCCGGCCACTCGGCAGCGAGAGCGTCCATGTCCGTCGCGACGCGCGCGCGGGCCGCCCGGTCGACAGGATCGGCGGCCAGGCGGGCCGCCTCAGCGGCAAGGCCCGAGCGCCGGCGCTCGCGCTCGGCGGTCTCGGCGATCGCCTGGCGGGCGGCCTCCGCCCGGGTGATGCCCCGTCTGCGGGCGATGTCGTCGAGAGCACGACGGCCGTCGGCGCCGAGGCGAAGGGACAGAGGCTGAGATGCCGGCAAAGCCATCCGTCGTAAGCGTAGCGCAAAATGCGCTACATCCTCAAGTGAGGAGGGCTCGCCTCAGGCGGGGGTCATGCCGGCGAAGCGCACTCGGGCGTCATCGGGGTCGGTGAAGACCTCGCCGCGCATGAACCTGCCCTCGCATAGGTGCCAGATCCAGCCCGCCGGCATGTCACGGATGCCGAGCTCGCGACTGCGCACGTAGACGCGGCCGACGACGAGCAGCCGCTCGCCGTCCTGCTCGACCGTGCTCGGCGTCACCCGCAGCTCTTCCCATACCTTTTCCACGTCGGCGAGGTACTGGCCCAGTCCTTCCCGTCCGCAGTAGGGCGCCACCCTGCCCACTTCTTTCCCGGTCACCGCGAGGAACTCCATCTCCTCGGCGCAGAGAGCGGCGATCTCCTCCGCATCGCGGTCGTTGAAGGCGCGGAAGAGGCGGCCGACGAGGGCCGCCCCGTCATCCCCCACCGACGCTCGCTACGGCGGTCAGCGCCGGATCGGCCGCGGAACGGGTGAGGGCGAGGATCGCGGCGTCGTCGTCGAGGCGCCCGCCGGTGAAGGAGTTGAGGGCGCCCTCGATGCGCTGGACCGCGTGTGAGGGACTGGCAGTGCCGACGAGGTGTTCGCGCAATCGCTGCTCGCCGAAGCGCCCCGAGGCGCCGCCGGCCTCGGTGACGCCGTCGGTGACGAGGACGAGGTGCTGGCCGCGGTCCACAGGCTGCTCCTCGATTTCCCATTCGGCGTCGGCGAAGGCACCGAGGACGGGATCGCCGGGCGCGGATGCCTCGCTGACGGAGTCCCCGTCGACCAAGAGCGGCGGCGGATGGCCGGCGACCGCGATCCGCACCGGCGCGGCCGCGTTGTCCTGCAGGGCGACGGCGGCGATGCTGCAGAGCGAGGCGTCGGGCCGGGCAAGCAGCGTGCGATTGAGCGCGGCGAGGGCGACCAGCGGGTCGTCGGTCAGCATCGCCGCGGTGCGCAGCGTGTAGCGGGCCATGGCGGTGATAGCGGCGGCGCTGGCGCCGCGGCCGACGACGTCCCCGATCACGAGCATCCACCCCCTGGCGAGGCGGAAGACGTCGTAGAAGTCGCCCCCTACTTCGTTCTGGGCGCCGGCCGGCCGATACATCGCCGCCATCGACCAGCCTGGCACGTGCGGCAGCGGCGGTGGCAGCAGGCCGTGCTGGAGGGTCTCGGCGATCTGCGCCCGCGTCCGTTCGGCTCGCTCGAGGTTGGCGAAGAGGCCACAGTTGTCGAGAGTGAGGGCGACCCGACCGGAGAGCACCCAAGCGAACTCGGCGTCGTCGGCCCGGTAGCGCCGTCCCGACCAGGCGACGACCAGTGTCAGCGTCCCCATCACTTTGCCCCGCGCGTTGAGCGCGACCGTGATCGCCGAGCGCATTCGGAGGCCGCGCAGGAACTCGAGGTCTGCCCCCTCGTCGTGGGCCAGCCCACGGAGACTGTCCTCGGAGAAGCGCTCGATGAAACGCGGCTCGAGTCGATCCTCCCCGGTCCCGAGCATCTGGACGGGCGTCGACGGCAGGCGCTCGCGCAGTCCCTTGACGACACCGGCGGGAGCGTCGGGTGCCACGCCGACGGCAGCCCGTCGCGCCTCCCCGTCCTCGATCATGTCGATCATGCAGAAGTCGGCGAGCTCGGGGACGACGATCTCGCATATGGCGTCAAACGTCTCCTCCAGGGATCCGGCCGCCTCGGAGACGGCCGCCACGTCGGCGAGAACCCGAAAGCGCCGCCGCAGCTTTCTCCCCCGCAGCAGGAAGCCGAGCGCGGCGCAGAGCGCGGCCACGGCGACACCGAGAACGACTAGGGCGATCCAGCTCATCTACTGAAAGGACCGTAGCTCCGTGTCGGCCATAAGTCCATCCCGAACTCATCCCGGGAGGCAGGAACCGGCAGCTGGGATAGTCGTCGGGCTTGCGGCTGCTGACCAGGCCACGGTCGACGTGGAACCTTCGAGATGTCTACTCGGTTCGCATGTTCGAGATCTCCTGCTGCCCGTCCTGAGCGCGCTCAAACCTCGTCCCGTTACCGGGCGGTTTCGATTCCTCTCCCGCAAGCGACCGCGGCCATAGCCGCCTCTCGAGCACGGCATTCAGCTCGGCGCCGATCACGGTCAGCGTCGCCCCCAGCTGGATCCAGACCAGCAGGCCGATGACCAGGGCAAAGGTGCCGTAGACGGGGGCCGCGTTGCGCACCTCGTGGGCGAGAAACCAGCCGCCGACCAGCTGCAGGGCGGTCCAGCCGGCGGCGGCAAGCAGGGCACCGGGAAGGGATGCCCGCAGGGGAAGATCGGCGGAGGCGAGCAGGTGGTAGACGGCGAGGAAGACCGCGAGGTTGAGCGCAGCCGAGACGACGACGTCGGCGAGACCGCTAGCGAGGCCGGAGACCGCGGTCGAGGCGATCGTCGCCCCACCGAGCAGGACGAGTAGCCCCAGTGCCCGCAAGCGCGAGGCGATGAAGCCGGCCCGCTCGCGGCGCGGCACGTCCCAGATCCGGTCGAGCGCCTCCTCGCTGGCGAGGACCACTCCGAAGCCTGCCCAGAGCGCACCCACCACACCTACCGCGAGGGCCACGCCGTTGCCCTGCAGCGAGCGCCCCTGCAGCTGCTCGCCGATCACCGGGAATTCTGCGAGGGTCGAGTCGCAGGCGGCACTTGAGGGCCATGCCCTCTCCTACCCGGACAGGGGAGAACAGTGTGAGACGGGCAGGCGCCAACCAGGAGTGGCATCTCCTGCTCCTTCGGCTGTCGGTGATTGACTCCCAGCTGGGCCGTAGACTCAGCTGGCGCCCGCCACGGCGCGCTGCAGCTCGTCCACTGGCACGAACAACTCGAGCGCCGACCCGCATGCCGCGATCGAGGTCTACGGGCGCCAGGTGCTACCGCGGCTGGGTCGCTCGCCATCGCTGGCGGCCGGCGTAGCCGTCGAGACCGAGGCGGCGGCCGCCGAAGCGGCACGGGTGGGCGGTGAGATCGCGCCGCTCTCCGACGACCCTGCCCGCGAGCCGCTGGAAGAGGCGGGCGAGGGCGAGGCAGAGGGCTTCGAGCAGGCCGAGCGCGCGCTCGCGGACATCGCCTCCCACGGCGACCAGCACCGCTTCCCCGGCCGCGACGTCCCGGACCCGGAGGAGCCCGAAGCCGTCGAGCACGCCGAGGCCGACCAGCCGATTCCGGAGAACGGGGACTAGACCACGGTTCAGGTCCGCTCTTTGGGGTACGAGAGGAACGCAACCAACGAGTAGGAGGTTCAACGATGGGAATCCTCGACAAGATCACCGGCAGGACCAAGCAGGCGGCCGGCGACCTCACCGGCGACGACTCGCTGCGCCGCCAGGGCAGACGCGAGGAGCGCAAGGGCGAGAAGAAGGAGGAACGGGATCGCGCCCGGGAGAGGGCCGACGAGAAGGCAGACGAAGTCGCCGATCTCGAACGCAAGACCTGAGGCGTCCCGGCGGGCGCGCGCCGAAGGCCGCTCTTTGGGAGGAATCGAGAGGCCTCAGCCGGGACGCCAGCACTCCCAGTAGGCGCGAAGCCGGCGGACGAACGCCTTGGGCTTCTCGGCGTAGACGCGGGCGCCGAGGTCCAGGGCGTCGGCGAGCAGATCCTCCTGGCGCCGCTCGATCGCGGCGGCGAACGCCTCTCGGTTCGAGAGCTCCCGGCGGCCGTCCAGGTCGGCGCGAAGGAGGGCGAGGTCGTGGTGCTCGCCGAGCAGTTCGGCGAGCTCGTGGGCCCGGTCGGCCATCGCGCCGACGACCGGGGGCCAGGCCTCCCGGACGATGCGCAGCTGGTACCAGAGGTCCTTCACGCGTTTGCGCCAGTCGTGCACGGCTTCGGCCTCGGGGTGAGCCCGGGCGCGTTTCATCTCGCCCCGTCCGCGCCTGTAGGTCCGCTCGATGCCGGGCGCGAGCAGGTCCCAGGAGCCGGCCGAGAGAGACCAGCGGTCGATCTCGCCCCGCCCGGCCTCGATCGCGGCGATCGCGCCCTCGATCTGGGCCGCGAGGGCACCGCCTCCACCGAGCCCCACGTCCTCGCCAGACAGGGCGGCCCTCCAAGCGTCGAGCGCGTCGGGTGGTAGCTCGCCCTCGAACCGCCGTCCCAGGGCCGCCAGCGTTTCGAGCTTGACCTCCGCATCGCGGCTGGCCGAGAGCCGCCGTCCGGCCTCGCGGTAGCGACCGTTTTCGGCCTGAAACCGCTCCTCGCCGAGATCCGCCCGGACCAGCCGCAGGACGCTGCGCAGCTTCTTCAGGTCCTTTCGCGCCGAGTGGATCGCCTCGGCGAGCTCGCCGTCGCCGCCCGCTCCGCGCAGCTCTTCGACCGCCTTGTCGGCCCTGCCGGCGGCGATTCTCACGATCCCCCCGGCGGGCGCCTCCTTCCCCTTTAGGCGGTAGGCGCGACTGGCTGCGAGCCGCGTGCGCCGGTCGGTCACAGAGTGCTTGCCCACCTCGTCCGCGGCTCGTGGGCTTCCGTCGCCGAGCGACCCGCACGCCGCCGGACGAAGGCGCGCGCGCCGCGGCCGGGCCGCACCGTGATGTTGCGCCGCCGCGGGGTCTCCGGTGCCACCTCGGCGGGCGCCAGCTCGCGGCCGCCGAGGACGCCGCGCAGCACGACCTTCATCTCCATCGTCGCGAAGCTCGCCCCGAGGCAGCGGCGGCGCCCGCCGCCGAACGGAGTCCAGGTGTAGGTGCCGGGCGGCTTCTCGAGGAAACGCTCGGGGCGGAAGGCGTAGGGGTCGGGGTAGATGTCCGGGTCGTGGTGGATCAGGTAGGTGGCGGGGACGAGGCAGGCTCCCGGCCCGTACTCCCAGCCGCCGACCTCGAGCGGCTGCTTGACCAGCCGCGGCGCGGCGTTGGGCAGCACCGGCCGCCGGCGCAGCGTCTCCTGGATCGTCGCCGTCAGGTAGGCGTCCTCCTCGCCGGCGTCGATCTCCTCGACCAGGCGACCGAGCGCGTCGGGCAGCCGCAGCAGCCGCTCGAAGCCCCACGAGAGCGATGAGGCGGTGGTCTCGTGCCCGGCGACGAGCAGGGTCATCAGCTCGTCGCGCAGCTCCTGGTCGGACATCGGCGCGCCCTCCTCGTCGCGGGCGGCGAGCAGCATCGTCAGCACGTCGTCGCGCTCCTCCTCGCCGCGGCGGCGCTCCTCGATCAGCTCGAAGATCAGCTCGTCGGCTTCCCCCTGCAGGCGCAGGAAGCGGGCGAAGGGCGGCGTCATCGCGAGCAGCTTGGCGGCGCTCCCCTCGGGGTCGATCTGCACGAGGCTGACCGGGCGGTCGCCGAAACGCAGCATCTCCGAGAGCCGCCCGCGCAGCGCGTCGAGACGCTCGCCGGGGTCGAGGCCGAAGACGGCCCGCAGGACGATCTCCAGCGTCAGGTGCTGGAAGCGCTCCTGCAACTCGATCTCCTCGCCGTGCGGCCAGCCGGCGACCTCGCGCTCGACGACCTCGGCCATCAGCCCGCCGAGGCGCTCCATCTTCTCGCCGTGGAAGGCCGGCAGCATCAGCTTGCGCTGCCGCATGTGGGCGTCGCCGTCGAGCAGGATCACCGAGTTGGCGCCGACGACCGGCTCCAGCACGCGGGCACCGGCGCCGGGGTGCAGGACGTCGGGCGGCGCCGTGAAGACGGCCTTGACCTCCTCCGGGTCGGAGAGCATGACGAAGGGCGGCGCCCCGGGAAAGCGGATCGTGTACCGCTTGCCGTAACGGGCACGGCAGCGCTCCATGTAGGCAAGGGGCCGGGCCCAGGTGCCGATGCCCTGAAGCAGGGTCGGGTACCGGGGCCCAGCTGGGAGTGCCGAATCAGCGCCGATGGTCGCCTCCTCGTGGTGGACTGGCCAGTAGGAAGACTACCTCCGACCGATCGTTCGGTACCCCAACAACCAGCCGCCCGCCGGCCATGACGGACCTTTAACTCACACTTCCGCCATCCCGCCGACCAGGGAGCGAAGCTCTGGGGAGGGAGGAACGCCGAGCTGGCGCTCGGTCAGCTCGCTGAAGATCCGGTAGCCGCGCAGCGCCTCGCTGCGATTGCCCTCGGCGAGGTGGACCCGGATCAGCAGGCGGTGGGCGCTCTCGCGCAACGGCTCCCGGGCGACCGCGCAGAGCGCCACGTCGGCGGCCTCGGCGTACCTGCCGGCCGCGACCAGTCGCTCGCCCAACGCTTCGAGGCCGTGCAGGGCGAGCTGGCGGAAGCGCTCCCGTTCGAGCAGCACCCAGTCCTCGTACCAGCCTGGCAGCAGTTCTCCCTCGAGCTCGAGCGCATCCAACCTCAGCGGGCGCGGCTCGGCGTCGGCGATCAGGCGGCGGGCCTGGCCCTCGGCGCGGTGCACGTCGACCCGCATGTGCGCGGCGAGCGCAAGGCGAGTCCCGCGCGACTCGACGACCCGGTGGCCGGGTCGCCGCAGGCGCCAGAGGGCGGAGCGGAGGTTCGCGTTGGCGCGCTCCTCGCTGACGTCGAGCCAGAGCGCGCCGGCGACGTGGACGCGCTCGGTGGGACACCCCCGCAGGGCGAGGAAGGCGAGCAGGCGACGGGCGCTCATCGGCAGGTCGACTGGGCGCTCTCCGCAGCGGAGCTCGAAGGCGTTCAAAAGCCTCAGATGTGGCGACTGGGACATCTCGGCGATCTCGCGCCTGTGCAGTCAATCGGGTCGGCCCCTATTGGTCAATGTTCATAGATCGATCGTGCTGCTCGAGCCGGGGCGCGGCGGGGGCCGCGCGACCGGTGTCAGCCGCCGCCGGCGCCGAGCTGGATCAGCATCGAGGCAGCCGCCTGCCAGCCTGCGGCGTCGGCCACGGTCGCCCCGGGCTGCTTGACGACGGCGGCGTCGGCGATCGTTTTCGGGCTTGCCGCGGCCAGCTTCGCGACCGTGTCGATGCCGACGGAGTGCAGCGCCTCCCGCGCTCCCTCGGGGACGATGCCGAGACGCTCGACCGAGGCACCCGCGGCGTTCGGGCCGAGTGAGGCGGCGATCGGCTCGGTGCCGCTCGGGGCCGTGCGCAGCGCCGCCGCCTCGCGTTCGGAGACGCTGGCGACCAGGGCGTCGGCGCTCGTGAATTTGGCGTCGGCCGGCAAGATGTCGATCAGGCCGGCAAGCGACTGACCGTCCTCCGCCCGCACGTCGCCAAGCTCCTCGACCAGCGCCTCCTTGGTCACGCCTTTGTCGATCGCTTCCTCGATCCGCTTGTCGTCGGCGACGAGCTTCGCCAGCGCCTGCACCCTTTGCACCCGCAGGTTGCCCGCTCCCGCCAGGGCGACGGGGTCGACCGAAGGCAGGGTGATCACTCCGGCCTCGGTCTCCCAGACGTGCACCATCTGGTCGAAGTACTGAGTGGTGCCGACGTAGACGGGAGGTTGCTTGAGAATCGCGCTGGGCGGCCTGGCGATCGCCGGGCCGGCCTCGTCTCCGCGCGCCGCATCCAGCCGGTTCACCTCGGCCTTGATCTCGTCGAGCAGCGAGCGCAGGCCGAGCCGCATCTCCGCCATGCAGGCGGAGAGCTTCGCCAGGCCGGCGCCGAGGGCGTCGAGGTCGTCCTCGATGCGGTGGAAGCGTTCGTTGAAGCCCTCCTCGCTCGGCGTCTCCTCGGCCTGCACGACGCTCTCGCCGTCGACCCAGTCGACGTGCGCGAAGCTGCGGGTGAAGGTGACTCCGCAGTCCTCCTCGACGCCCGGGAAGGGCGTGCGATAGTCGAAGCGGCGGCGCCCACCGAGGATCGTCTCGCGGATCCAGTCGGAGACGAGGAGCGAGGCGTCGACCTCGCTGACCCCCGCTTTCTGAATCGCGGCGAAGGCCTGCTCCGCCGACATCGCGCCCACTTTCAGGTCCTTGAACTCCTTCTGCGGCATCGGTCAGCTCCTTTCGGTCGTCGGGTCCTCGCCGGCCCCCTCGCCCCGCAGCCGGGGGCGCTGGAAGCGGCGATAGGTGCGGGAGGCGCGGGGCGAAAGCGGCGTCGCCATTCCACCGCCCGTCAGGTCGACGTGGCGGCGTCGGATCGAGTACGTGTTGACGGCGATTCCCAGCGGGTGCGCCCGTTCCAGCGCGTTCATCAGGAACTCGTAGGCGGGCAGGCCGAGCAAGCCTCCCTCCGGCAGCTCGACCCGGAGCTCGCCTGGGTCGACCAGATCGCGACGGCGGTAGCCGAGGCAGACGATCGCCACCACGCCCTCGCCGCCGGGCGCGAAGCTGGTGCGGCTGGCGCCGGGGCCGAGCTTGCCGCGCGGACCGCGGATCGGGACCTGGCGCCAGCGGAAGCCGACGCCGCTGCGAGCGGCGAGGTTGAGGCCCGCCTCGGGCAGGCCGATCACCGCGACGGCGAGCAGCACGTCGGCGCCGGAGACGGCCGGCAGCACCGAGACGAGGCCGTGCTCGCGCAGCGCCTCGACCTGCTTGGTCAGCTCCGCCAGGGCAGCGCCGACCTCTCCCGTGCCGAGGATGCGGCCGGACTGGGCGCCCGCCAGGCGCAGCGTGCGGACCAGCTCGCTCGGCAGGTGGGCGAGGCGCTGCGCGGCCGGCTGTGGGTCCGGGAGAGCCGGCAGGCCGGCGGCGGCGAAGACCTCGAGCGCCCGGTCGCCGGCCGGCCGCGGCGTTGCAGCAGCCCAGGCGCTTGCGGCGTCGCCGGGTGCCAGGGTCTCCGGCGCCGGACCGGGCCAAGCCGCCAGCGCCGCGTCGAGCGCCTCGCCGAGGACCGCGTTGGAGGCCGCGTCGCCGGGCGCCTCGTCCCGCGCCTGCAGCTGGATCGGATCGCCGCTCGCCGCCGTGTCGGGGCCCTCGATCGACAGTCCGAGCGTCGCGAGGTGAGACACGTACAGTGCCCCGGCCGTGACTCGGAAGGCGGTGCCGAGCCCGCAGGGGCCGAGCAGCCAGGCGCCGTCGGGGTCCTCGTCGGGGTCGCGCGGTTCGAGGCCGGCGATCAGCGCCCGCAGCTCGGGGTCGGCGACCGAGCTGGGACCCACCTTGCCCGCCGCCTGACCGAGCCGCTCGAGCTCTTCGGCGGGAGGCGGCGAGAGATCGGCGCCGAGACCCAGCTCGTAGCGGCTGCCGCCGGCGCCGTCCTGAGCCCGCGTCAGCCGCAACGGCGTCGAGACGCCGAGCGCCGTGCGCACCGCCCCGAGCCGCGCGAGAGCCTCGGCCAGCAGCGGCGCCAGCGCCGGGCGCTGGGCGGCTCCGTCGTCGAACTCGCAGGCTTTGCGCAGCTCCTGCCTCAGCTCCTGCTGGCGTTCGCGCAGGGGTTGGGCGAGGAAGCGGGCCGCGTGGGCGGCGTTCGAGGCATCGTCGTCACGCGGCCAGATCAGGTGAACCTCGCGGATCCGCCCCAGCAGCGCTTCGCGCTCGCCCGCCGGGTCATCGCCGCCGGCGGCGATGACGTGGATCGCGACCGAGACCGGGCTCGAGGCTTCGACCAGCTCGAAGCGCTCCGCGACGCCGAGCTCGGCGAGGGCACCGGCATTCGGGTCCGGCGCCGCGCCCGTGCCGTTGAGCAACTCCAACACGCGGCCGCGGTTGGCCATCAGGAACGGCCGATAGAGGGCAAGCCGGCGCCGGTACTCGGCGTCGCCCTCGCGCTCGGGGGCGGTCGAGATCTGTCCTGCGGCGGCCTCCAGTCGCTCGGCGAAGCGGGGCACGCCAAGGTCGGCGCCGTGGCGGTCGAGGGCGTCGTCGCGCGCCTCGACAAGGCGCAGCTGCGCGACCAGCTCGCGCCCGCTGCGGCGCATGCGGGCCTTCTCGGCGCCGAGCAGGTAGAGCATGCGGCCGGTCACCCCCTCGACGATGCCCAGCCCCACGCGCTCGGCTACCTGCGCCACCGGCAACGCGGCCGGGGAGTCACCGGCCGGCCCACTGCTCAGCGTCAGCTTCACCGAGAACGGAGCGGCGAGGCGCGAGCCCGGGTCGACCGGTGGCCGGTGGACCGGCAGCGCCGCTCCCGCCTCGGTGTAGGGGGCGAACTCGAGGGTGACCTCGAACGGGTCCCCGCCCGCGGGAGTGACCGTGGCCTGAAGGCGCAGACCCTCCCCCGCCAAGGAGGAGAGCGGCCAGGCGAGGAGCAGCGGCTCACGGGTGGCGACCTCGGCGGCGGCGTTGCCGCCGGGGTCGACGTCGAGCGGCAGCTCGAGGGCGCCGGCCCGCAGCGGCGGCGTCAGGTTCTCCCGCATCGCGCGCTCCGAGGCGGCGGCGAAGACGTCCGCGTCGATCAGAGCAGCCACAGGCGCTCCTCGTCCTCGACCAGGACCGGCACCTGGTTCGCCTGCAGCTCGACGTTGGCCCCGCAGGCGAAGGAGTCGGGCTGCGCGCCCTCGAGCTCCTCCGCTTCAGCCAGGCCAGGCGGGTAGCGCAGCAGCGTCAGCTCGCGGACGTCCACCACGCCGGGCTCGTTCATCAACGCCCAGGCGACCTCGGCCGCCCGCACCGGCTCGCCGAAGCCGAGCCGCTCGACGTGACGACGGACCCGGTCGAGCAGCCGGCGCTTCAGCGCCAGGGCGGGCTGGGAGCCGTTGACCGCCGCCTGCGAGCCACCCGGCAGCGGCACTCCCTCCACCGCCAGCTTGCAGCTCACCCCAACCGAGACCCGTTGGGCCTGCTCGATCCTCGGGAAGATGCCGATCGGTCGCAGGTCCTCGATCGCCGCCCGCACCGAGTCCTCGAGCCCGCCCGGGCCGCTCCAGATCGCCGCCGCCGTGGGGGCGACGAGAATCGTCACGTAGTAAGGGCTGGCGATGTCGCGCTCGGCGGCGAAGACGCGCTCGAAGAAGTCGAAGTCGCCGAAGAGCGACTGGTCGACGTCGAGGCCGCCCCAGAGGTCGCGGACCTGAGCGCGGCGCACGCCCGGCACCAGCTCGGTCGCGATCTGGATCGCCTCCGCGGTCCAGACCGAGCGCGGGGCTCTCAGCAGCAGCTCCCGGTAGCGGGCGTCGCTCCACTGCAGCTCGCCGCCGGACAGCGGCGCCGTCTGGTCGACCTTGACGGTGAACGGCTTGCCCGTCTCACTCGCCTCGGCTTCGAGCGCGAGAAGGTCGACGAGCTTGGGGTCTTCGGGGTTGAGGCGATCCAGCTTCTGCTCGGGCTGGAAGGGGTCGAGGTTGCCGGCGGGGCCGGGGTAGAAGGCAGCGACGCCGGCTTCCCGCGCCGGGGTCGCGGCGGAGAGGACGACGCGCTCCGCCAGCGCCGCGTGCCGGCCGCCAGGGCTGAGCAGACGGGCGCCGCGGGGAAGCTCCAACGCGGCGGCGCCCGGAACCGGCCCCTGCAGCGTCAGCGCGACGCTGCCGGAGGCGCAGAGCTGGGGGCGGGAGAGCCCAAGCTGCTCGCCGAGATCGCTGAGCGCAGCCCCCGTCGCCGAGCCGACGAAGAGGTCGTCGTACATGCTCGCCAGGGCCGCCCAGGTGCGAGCGTCCTCCAGCGCCGCCACCTCGAGCAGCTTGCGCAGGACCGAGCCCGAGCCGAGGTCGAGGTCATCGCCGAGCAGCGCGCGGGCCAGGGCGAGCTTCTCGGCCAGCAACCGCGCGAACGGATTGGGGACGAAGCCGCTCTCGGTGAGGCCGTACTCCCCGGAGCCCGTCTGACGGGCGATCGCCGCGTCGATCGCCAGCACGTCGGCGGTCTCGACCGCCGCCTCAGCCACCGAGCCTCACCTGCCCGAGCCGCGCCGTCGCCGTATCGCCGCTGATCGCCTCGAACGCCACCCGCACGTCGAGCTCGCGGGACCCCGCGACCGGGGCCGCCAACCGGCCGTCGGCCAGCTCGACGTCGACGATGCGCCGCACCCGCGGCTCGCGCCGCAGCAGGGCGATCACCGAGATCCGCACCCGTTCCCGCACCATCACCGGCTCGCTCTCTTCGGCGAGCGCGTCGATGCCGTCGAAGCCGAACTCGGTGTCGAAGACGTCGGCCCCCCGCGCCGTGGTCAGGGCGATGGCGAGCGACTGCTCGAGCGCCTCGACGCCCTCGACCCGGGCCAGGTCCGCGCCGGCACCGCCGCCGCTCAGCTCGAGGTCGCGGCCGAGCTCCAAGCCCGCTGCGATCTCCGTGCAGGCGAGGCTCCAGCCGAGCGCGCGGCGGCGCAGCAGCTCGCGGTCAGGCGTCTCACTCATCGTCGTCCCCCGCGGGTCATGAGGCGGTCAGCTTCGTCTGAACGTGGCTCGCCACGACGGTGTTGAGCGGCGCCCCGTCGGTCTTCCCGGCGATCGTTTCCAGCACCGCGGGCGAGCCGGCGACGGTGAGCTTCTGCGAGCCGCCGCCCTGCTGCGCGACCATCCCGGTGCAGGACTTGGCGCTGCCGCCTTTCGTCGACTGCGGGCAGCCGACGAAGGTCCAGCCCGGGATCCCGGCGCTGGTGAGCACCGGCGCGCCGGACACGGTCAGCTTGGCGTCGCTGCCGGTGCTCGCCGGGGCGCCTTCCGCGCACTGGACGACGCTGGCCTTTGTCAGGACGCCCGCCACGCTCAGCTCACATCCATCGTCCCGTCGACCGTGACCTTGACGTTGGCCGCGTCGAGCTCGATGTCCTGCTCGGCCTCCAGCCTGAGGCCCTTGGCGGCGTGGATGCGGACGCCGCCGTCGCTGCCGATCACGATGCTCGCCCCGCCGTCGGCATGCTCGATCGTGATCGAGCCCTGCTCGGAGGCGCGCTCGGGCCGCTCGCCGGCGTCGCCGAGGCTGTCGGCCCCGACCCGCAGCGTCAGCTCGCCGACCTCGATCACCCGGTTGCCGTCCCCGTCGGTGAGGTCGTTGACCGCCGGCCCGCTCGGTTCCTCGGCGACCTCGTCCTCGGCGAGGGCGCTGTCCCGGCTCACCCCGACCGGAAGGATCAGCCACCAATCGCCGGGCTCGGAGTCGGGGCCTCGCCCGGACTCCCAGATCGCCCCGATGTCGATCGCGTCCTCGTGCTGACCGCGGCGATGCGCGGTGACCACGCGCGTCCCCGGGTAGCGGGGCAGGACGAGCCCGCACCTGCCCCAGGCCCAGGGCGTCGCGTAGGGCACGCCGCCGAGCGGCGCCGGGCTGGGCCGCGCGACCCCCAGCCGCCGCGCCTGCATCGGCTCGCCGTCGGGCGGCTCGAGGCCCTCCCAGACCAGCTCGGTCTGAGCGGGCGAGCCGTCCTCGCCCGCCGAGGTCGTCTGGCGGACCTCGCCGACCTCGATCGCGCTCGTCGCGGCGAGCGCCCGCTCGATCCGGCCCATCACGGCGCGGCCTGCGTCGGTCTCCGGATTGGGGTGACCGTCGCGCTCGCCCTCCCTTCCCCCTAGCTCACCGGGGCTTTCCCGCCAGTCCCATACCTCGACGCCTTTCTCCAGCTCGACTCCGGTGAGCTTGGTGACGAAGCCGCTGTCGGCTCCGAGGCGGTGCTCGACGCCGTTCACGTAGACGCGCGTGCGCGGCTCGGTGAGCTCGCCGGAGGGCGCGGGCAGCGGCGGGCCGCCGAGGAGATCGCCAATCGCTCCCGACCAGCCGCCTTCGGCGTGGGCGAGGTCCTCGGGCGGCAGGTTGAGCTCGACCACGTCGCCCGGGAAGAGGTCCGGGCGTCCCTTCAGCAAGATCTCGAGCCTGCGCCGGGTTGGTGCTTGGCCAAGGCACGGGTCCCGGGTCGGGTCGATCTCCAGCTTCCCCGTCACACGAGGCTCCAGCAGGCCGCCGGCCGGCGTCAGCGGCTTGCCTTTGCCCTGCAGCGGAACCGGCCGCATGCCGGCGTGCAGCTCGCCCTGGCGGATCAACAGCATGCCGCGGCCGAAGCGCCCGCTGCGCAGCTCCAGCTGCCCGGCGACGCGCTCGAGCTGTTTGGCGGCGCTCTCGCCGCGGCTGAGGACGATCTTGCCGTTGCCCTTCGTCTTTGGCGGGGCCGGCGGGTATTCGGAGTGCGCGGTCGGCTCGTGCCAGTGCGAGTGGCCGTGCACCGCATCGGTCAGCCGGGAGACCGCGTCGGCCGGGCTCTTCGCGACCATCCCCTTGCGGCAGAGGCGGCTCCCCTCGAGACGCGCGTAGACCCACTCGCGGGCGACGATCTCGGCCTGGTAGCGGCGCTCGCCCGCTGTGCGGGTGACCGAGTCGATCGCCAACACCGCGACCGGACCGCCCGGAACGTGGCTCGCCGTCGTCCCGTCGTCGAAGCCGACGATCGAGCGCAGGTAGGCGCCCGCGCTGGACGTCGTGTCGCGCCAGTAGAGGTAGAGCTTGACCACCGTCGGGTGGTCTTTGCCGACCTGGGCGATCTTCGCGTAGCCCTCGTCGGTGATCCCCTCGACCGTGAAAGAGAAGGAGCCGCCCGCCAGGCCGTCGACCAGCGCCGCCGCGATCTTGCCGTCGTAGTCGTCGCGCCCCAGCTCGAGCTCCGCTTTCTCGACGATCGCGTAGCAGCCGTTCTCCTCTTCCTCGCGGTGGAAGGAGAGCAACCAGCCGGCGTCGTTGCCGACCGGGGTCGCGGAGGGGACGGGAGCGTCGAGCAGGCCCATCAGGCGCCTTCCGGGCGGTCGGCGCGGCGCCAGGCCAGGTCGATGCGCGAGCCGGCGTCGCCGGCGCCCCGCAGCGTTCCGGCGTGCAGCTCCCAGCCGAGCACGACGAGCTCGACCAAGGCAGCCGACCCTTCGCCGCCCGCCGCGGCGACGAGCCGGAGCCGGCCGGCGCGCAGCGGCAGCGAGGCGACGATGCGGTCCTCGTGCAGGGCGATCAGCCGCAGCGGCAGCCGCGAGGCGGGCGCGGTCGGAGCGGCGGCGGTCGGGTCGAAGCTGGCGAGCCCTTCGGCGCTGGAGCCGACCGGCGTCCGCGGGTCGGCGTCGCGCCAGGTGGCGGCGACGCCGGTCGGCGCGATCAGCGCCAGCGTCACCGGGCCGAGCTCGATCCGGTGCGGCAGGCCGCCGCGGATCGATTCCGTGACCCGAGCGAAGCCCGCGGGCGGGGTCGCGAGCGGCGCCGGAGAGAGCCGTTCGAGCATCGGAACCGGCTGGCCGCTCACGGTGCGAAGTCCTTGAGCGCGCCGACGGCGGCCGCCCCTGCGTCGAGCAGCTTGCCGAGCGCCGACGGCCTTGGCATGTACTCGAGCTCGATCGAGACGTCGAGCGCCTCGCGCCTGGTGGCGCTGGCGGTGAAGCTGAGCTTCTTCACCTGCATGTCGGTGCGGATCGTCATCGCGGTGAGGAGGATCAGGCCCGAGATGCCGGGAACCGGCACACCGAGAAGGCCGCCGCCGCCACGCTTGCTCGTCTCTGCCAGCGTCTCGAGCGCCAGCTTCCAGGCGAAGCGCTCGTGGCCGGGCAGGACGCCGTCGAGCGTGATCGAGTCCTCGTGGGCGCTCACCACCGCCTTCGCGCCGGTGGAGCCGATCGGCGGCAGCTTGTAGGACTCGGTCAGGCTCATCTTCGTCACCGCCCAGACCGGCACGGGCATGGTGCCGTCGGAGATCACCGCCGAGGGGAGCGTTCCGTACGTCTGGTAGCTCGAGCCGCCCATCGCTCAGCGCACCTCCGGGGCGTGCAGCAGGCGGCCCAGCTCGGGCGAGGCCTCGCGCAGCTCGGCGACGATCGAGGCGATCGTCGCCGCCACCTCCGGATCGGAGCTGGAGTAGGTCCACCCCTGGCAGCCGTAGCCCTCGAGCCTGCGGGCCATCGCCGCGTCGTCGATCATCTCGCCACGCAGCTGCGCCCGGCCGCCCGACGGCAGGCCCTCCTTGTGCTCGGCGAGGAGGTAGCGGTTGCCCTCCGAGTCGAGGAAGCGGATGCCGTCGGGGCGGAAGGGCCTGCCGTCGGGCGGCCGCAGCTCGACCTCGGTGCGGGCGCCGGCGAAGTGCGGGTCGGTGCGCGCGATCTCCGCGAACTGGGCCTCCATCGCCTCCGTGTAGTCGGCCGGGCTGCGCAGGAACGCCCGCCAGTCGGGAGGGAGGGCGTGCGCTTTCCAGCGGTCGAGGACGGCCTGAGAGGGCGCTCTCTCCATCGTCCGGGACGGCAGTCGCTCGACCCCACGCTCCGTACGACCCTCGAGCCTGCGCCGCCGCTCGCGGTAGGAGGCGGCGCGACCCCTCTCCCACTCCCCCCGCCGCTCGAACCCTCTGAGCTCCTCGGGGACCGGGTCGAGCGGCCCCGCCGAGCGCTCGCCCGCCGAGGCCGGCAACGGCTCCCCCGCGGCCTCCTCGACCCGGCCCATCCGCGACTCCCAGCTCTCGCCCAGGGCGTGGGCGAGCGCGTCGGTCGCGGTCGCGGCGCGGGCCTCGGGGTTGCGGTGGCGGTAGAAGTCCTCGATCGCCCGGCTGCCGGTGCGCCCGTCGATCGCCTCCAGGCGCCGGTCGAGCTCGTCGAAGAGGCGCGTCAGCTCGCCGACGTCGAGCAGGCGGCGCGGCAGGCGCGAGGGGCGGCGGCCGGCGCCGAAGTGGCCGAGCACCGCCTCGAAGCGCCGGGCGAGCTCGCCGCGGATCCGCACGATCGCCTCCAGGTGCTCGCCCATCGTCCGCATGTACCGGTTGCCGAAGTCGTCGAGGGCGCCGACCAGGAGCCGCTCGACCAGCGTCTGCGCCCGCGGCCTCCCCAGCGGGCCGCCCTCGACCTCGACCCGGGCGAGGCGCTCGCGGAAGCGCAGCAGGCGCGCGTCGTCGGCCACCCAGGCGGCGACGTCCACCTCGGCCAGCTCGCCCAGGAAGCGCACCGGCGTCACTCGACCACTCCCGGCGCCGGCGGCAGCAGCGCCAGGCGGTGCTGCAGGGCCGCGTCGAGCCCGCCCTGCGGCCCGGCGACCAGCACCTCGCGCTCCAACGAGGCGATCAGCGGCTGGACAGCGAGCTCGATCAGCTTGCCCACGAGCTCGGCCTTCGCCACCTCGCGCACCAGCGCCACCGCCAGCCCGCGCTCGAGCTGCTCCGCCAGGTGCTGGGTCATCGCAACCCCGACCCTCTCCCCACTGCGCAATATGGAACCGGCCTCTCCCAGGAAGGCCAGGGCGAGCCCCAGCCGGGCCGCAAACAGCTCGACCTCGACCTCGACGCGGCTGAGCACCAGCTCGGGGTCGATCAGGCTGCCGTAGAGGCGCTCGCGCTCCAGCGCCTCCTCGTAGTGGTAGGCGGCGAGACCGACGCCCAGCGCCGCGGCCAGCGGCGCGCAGACGATCCCCGCCAGGACGAGCCCGGTGAACTCGATCAGGGTCAGCCCCAGCGAGCGGTTCAGCTCGCCCTCGAAGAGCGAGCGAATTGCCAGCGCGTAGGTCACGTCGCCGCCGAAGGCGTCCCCGATCGCCTCGTGCGCCAGCCTGTGGACCCCCTGCAGCGAGAAGCCCGTCCCCGGCACGGTGGCGCCGGGCAGGCCCTCGCGGATGCGGCTGGCCCGGAACGAGTACTCCCAGCTCCCCCGCACGTCCGCGGACGTCTCCTCGTTGCGGGTGAGCATCTCGGCGAGGATCGAGGCAAGCGTCTCGCGCGCGTGCTCGCGGTCGCCGCGCAGCCGCCCGAGCGCCTCGGGCAGATCGGCGAGCTGCTTGACCAGCGGATCGATCGACTCGAGCGTGCCGCGGCGCGTGACGAGCGCCGACTCGATCGCCGCGAGCGTCCAGACGCGGCCGCTGCCGTCGTCGACGCCGACGACGCGCCCGTCGTCGACGACCTCGCCGCGCCGGTGGCCGGGCAGCTCGGCGGGCGGCGGCGCCTCGGCGGGGCGCAGCGAGTCCAGCAGCGCCTCGCGGGCGGCCGGCCAGTTGCCCGCCGGCGTCGCCGCGGGGGTCGGCGGGGGCGGCGTCGCGGCCGCCGGCGCGTTCGGCCGGTCCCAGACGACCGGGTTGCCGTCATCGGACGCCATGGCCATCGCCCGGACCGTTTCGTAGCGTCGGATCTCCTCGCGCCAGCCCAGCAGCTCGCCGAGCCGCTCGAGCCGGGGCAGCATCGTGCGCTCGAACAGCTCGGCGTACTCGGGGCTGCGGCGGTCTTCTATCGCCTCTCGCGAGCTGCGCAGCAGCTGCGCCATCAGCACCTGGCAGGTGGCGCCGAAGAGGAAGCCGACGGACTCGATCAGGCTGCCGTTGAAGCCGGCGCCGAAGCGGATCGCCCACCTGGTCGGGTCGCCGAACGGCTCCTCGATCGTGCCGCGGTGCTCCGGGCGCATGTAGGCGGCGACGAGGTCCGCGCTGAGCGCGTTCAACACCGGCACGGTCGCCGCCAGGTGACGCAGCAGCTGGCGCGCCGGGGAGGCGGCCGCCTCGAACTCGGCGGCCCCGAGGTTGGCGGCGGCGGCGGGCGGTTTGAGGATGCCCCCACTCTCCCCGGCCCCGGCCGCGCCGACGGCGAGCGCCCGGGCACCCAGCGCCAGGGCCGCGTTGAGGCAGAACTGGCCGCCGAAGTCGCAGGGCTCGACGTCGAGCCTGGCCGCCACGGCGGCGATCCGCTCGCGCAGCCGTTCGCCGTCCTCCCCCAGCTCGGCAAGCGACGGCTCGCCGAGGAAGGACTCGCAGGTCAGGGTCCCCCCGTCCCCTCCCGCGACCGGGAAGGACACACCGCTCTCGTCCGATCCCCCGTCGCCGAGCACGAAGCCGGCGCGCTCGGAGCCGTCCTCCTCGCCGTCGCCGGTCTCGCCGTCGCCGTCTCCCGCGTCGCCGCCGCCTGCCGCGCCCTCCCCACCATCTGGGGCCGGGGGGGCAACCGGCGCCTCCTCGGTCAGCGCCACGAGCGGCAGGGGGTTCTCGCCGAGCACCGGCGGCGCCTCGCCGCGCGAGGCGACCAGGTACGCGTCCTCGCCGGCGCCGAGCACCGCGAAGCTCCTCGTCCGCGGGTCGGCCTCGAGCCGCTCGACCTCCTCCCCGGCTTTCGCCTCCACCAGCCGGGCAAAGGCCGCGGGCCCGAGCGCTGCCACCAGGCGCTGCCGGGCCGGCTCGAGCGCTCCGGCGACGATCTCCCGCTTGTGGCGGAGCAGCGCCTCGTGCCGGGCTGCGGCGGACCCGGACAGCCAGCGCAGGCTCATCGAGTCACCGGGAGCGAGGTCGACGCCGACCTCCGCGATCGTCACCTCGATCCCGTGCACCTGCGCGACGGAAGCGTGCAGCTCGATGATGCGGAAGACGCCCTCCAGCGCTTCGACCGTGCCGGGGACGACGCGGTCGCGGTCGAGCAGCCGAAACGCCCTAACCCCATAGCCCTCCTCGAGGCGGTAGATCAACCCGACGAGGTCGGTCGACCCCAGCTGCGGGGGGTTGGCCGCGTAGGCCTCGACGAAGGCGAGGACCCACTCGTCGCCGCCCCACCCCGCCCCCGGCTCCGCCCAGCGGGGCACGGGGAGCGCCGAGCCGGCGGCCGGGCCGGCGGAACCGGCCTGAGCCCCGGCCAGGCGCGCGGCGGCGGCGACCGAGCGGTGCACTGCCCGCACGATCTCGGCGCCGGCCTCGGGACCGACCGCGTCGAGGCTCCCCTCCCGCCAGGACACGGTCGGCGCGGCCAGAGCCGCCGGCCGCCCCTGCGACGGAACCTCCCGTCCGCTGGCGGAGATGCTGCGCGCGAGCGCGGCGGTGAGCGCCCGCTCGACCTCGTCGGGGTCCGTCCCGGCGTCGAGGCGCAGCCGCACCGGCATCTTCACCGTCACCGGCACTCAGACTCCCCTCAGGCCGCGGGCGAGGCGCTGCAGCGCCAGGTCGGCGATCGCCTCGGGATCGAGCGCGCTGGGCGAGGTGCGTACCTCGACCTCGACCGGGAAGTGGTACTCGACGACCGGCGGGGCCTCGGCGGGCGGCGCCTCGCCGGGGCCGAGGTCGGAGTTGTGGGCCCCGTCCGCCATCGCCTAGGGGATCTTGGTGCTCTGGCCGGCCTTGTCCTCCACCTTGGCGCCGAGGCTGAACCCGGAGAAGGTGGCGGATGGGGCCCCCGAGACCGTCGCCGCGGTGGGGACCGAGCTGGTGATCAGGCAGCGTGCCATCACCACGCTTTTGAACGACCAATCGTGGCCGTCATCGGTCTCCTGCAGCACCACGTCGAAGTGCTTTCCCGCGAGGGCGAGAGCGGTCAGCTTCGCCGTTGCGTCGCCGATCGCCTTGACCGTCATGCTGAAGGTGATCCCGTCGGGCGAGTAGATGACGCCCACATGCGTGAGCTCGAGCGAGTGCAGCGCCTCGGCGTTGACCGCGAAGGTCGGCGTGAACGAGTCGATCGGCGTCACTGCGACCGTGTTGCCCTGGTCGTCGGTGACGGAGACCGCTAGGCGTGTGTTCCAATCTGGCATCTCAATTACTCCTCTAGGTCAGAAACTCGGGGCTAGCGTCACCTGCAGCCGGTGGGTCGCCGGCCCGTAGGTGATCGAGACGAACATCTCGACGGTGCGGTTGGCGCGGGCGGTGGTCACCGTGGCCCGGTCGGCCGGCGTCCAGGTGCTCTCCGGAGTGGAGAGGACGTCGAGCACCGGGATCCGCAGCGCGTAGCCGGCGATCTCCCCACCGCGCAGCAGCGGGTCGAGGATCCCTTCGGTGCGCGCCTTGACCAGCGTCATCCCCGGCTTGGTGATGCGGGCGTCGCCGATCGAGCCGATCAGCCCGGCCTTGAGCCGGAAGTCGACGTCGTCCAGGGTGCGGACGATGTCGACGTAGAGAAGGTCTGGATCGGAGGTGAAGCAACGCCCCTCGGCGAAGCGGAGCATCTCGCCCACCATCGTCTCCGGCTCGATCAGGGGGATCACCGATCCCTCCGAGAGGGCCCGGATCTCACTCGGGCTGTACTGGGCGGGCTTCGGCATCTTCACGCCGCGCACCGGCTTGAGCAGCGTGGAGACGTGCGGGGCGAGGCCTGCGGCCGAGGCCATCGCGGCGGTGGCCGCGTCCTCGGCGGCGGCGCGGGCGGCGACCATGACCATGCGACTGGTGTCGCTCTTCAGCGATTCGACGGCGGCAAGCGCCTCGTCGGCGTATTTGTCCGACTTGGCCCGGGCCGGGTCGATCATCCCGAACCCGATCCGCTTGTGGCCCGCGGCCGACATGCTCTCGCAGTGGTCCTTCAGAGCCATCAGGCCGGTGGCCGCGGCGCTGCCGGTTGCCTTCGAGCCGATCTCCGTCTCGGCGGCGAGGGAGACGAGGGTGACGTCGTCGACTGCCTCCAGCGCCGACAGCGCCGCGGCGTAGCGATCGTCCCCGGCGGGGGCGGCGCGCACGCCGTAGATCTTCGACGGCTTCGGCTCCTGCAGCAGGGCCAGCATCAGCGAGTCGTGGAGCGGCGTGCCGGCCGTGCCGCTGGCGGACGTCTTGGAGAAGAGGTTGGCCGCGTCTTCCGGGGTCTCGACGACCAGCGGTGTGTTCAGGTCGGCCGAGCCCCCGGCTGTGCCGGCCGGGGTCGAGCCGACGACGGCGATCACCCCGGGGGCGCGCTGGGCCACCGGAGTCAGGCCGGAGGTGTCGATCTTGACCTGGATGAAGGGGAACGCTGCGGGCACTGCTGTCATGGATCGCTCCTCAGGCGGTTGGTCGGATTGTCTGGGTCGAGTCGGTTCACGGTCATCACGAAACGGCGACCAGCCCGATGCCCTCGTCGGCAAGCCACTCACCGGCGGCGGCACGGCGCGCGTCCCGCTTCGCGGTGGCGGACATGGCTTCGGTCGCGCCCGGCCAGCCGGGATCGTCGAAGGTCTCGGCCGGCAGCAACCACGCCACGACGGTCCCCGCTCGCGGCCTCAGGGCCGGGTCCGCCGGGCGCTCGACCGGCAACCGGTCGAGCCGCTCGGAGAGGGCGTGGCTTCCGGCCAGCAGCTCGGCCAGCGAGAGCCCGGCCGAGTCGCGGATCAGCAGCGCGACGGCGACCGGCAGCTCACGGGGCAGCGGCTGCGCGGTGCCGGGGGGCGAGAAGGCGACGGTGACGGCGCCGTCGGCCTCGACCGGGTCGGAGCTTCGCCAGGCGACCTCCGCCCCCTCGATCGTGCTGTCGAGCGGCACGGCACGGGCGACGATGTCGCCGCGCCAGAGCGCGTCCACCCGCGGCCCGGGCGCGGGGGCGACACCACCCAGCAGCAGCCGCAGCTCGGTGCGTCCTGCCGGATCCGACTGGTCCCGCCACTCACCCTCGGCGGTCGCCACGGAGGCCAGGTGCGGCCCGAGCCGCAGCTCCTCGAAGCTCGGCTGGTAGGGGCCTTCGATGGCCAGAGCGTCGACGTCGTAGGCGGCGGCGGCGAGCTGGGCAAGCGCCGCCTGGTCGAACAGCGAGGGACGCTCCGCGGTGGCCGCGAGCTTCAGCAGGGTGGCGTCGACGAAGTCCACTGGCGCGGACGCTAGGGCCGCTGCGTCACCCCACCGTCACTTCGCCGTCACCGCCGCTACTCGACCGGTGCCAAGCAAGACCCGCTGCTACACGACGCCTGCTCTTTCAGTTCGTCGTGATCGGTGAGGCCGTCAAGACCTGGGCTCCGAAACCCGTAAGTCAGCGCCCGAAATCCCCTGGGCGGACATCGCCGGCCTTCTTCTCCAGGCCTAGCAGCGATTTCGCAGAGGGGTGGATGACCGGATTCGAACCGGCGACCGCCTGGACCACAACCAGGAGCTCTACCAGCTGAGCTACATCCACCGCGCGGCTTCTCAATCTAACGGCTGACCGGGGCTGGCGCTGACGAGGCTGGGAGGGCCTGCGGGCCGGGGGCGTTACGGTTGGCGCATGGCGCAGCGACGTGGGATCGCCTTCTTTCGGCCCGAAGCCCGTCCGGCGACCGCCACCGGGATGCAGGCGCGGGGCGCGGCCGCGGTCGGCGCGCTTGCCGTGGGCGCTGCGGCAATCGGCGGCTTTGCGATCGGCCGGCTCAGCGTCGGCCGCCTGACGATCGGCCGGGCCGCGGTCGGCAGGCTGAAGGTCGACGAGCTGGAGATCGGCCGGCTCCAGGTGCGCGAAGACGCGAGCGCTGCCGACGTTGACCACGCCTGAGGGGGGTCAATGTCGGAAGCGCGCCGGAATCGCGGCCGGCGTGCTCGCCGTGCTCACTCTCACCGCTGCGCTGCTCTCACCCGGCCAGAGCGCCGCGCTCGACCCTTATCCCGACCTCGGCAACTGCCCGGTCTTCCCCGACCCTCCGCCCGGCCTCTCCCCCACCGCCCCCTCTCTCCCCACCGAGGCCGCCTGGAACCAGGACGTCTCCCGCGCCCCGCTCGCCCCCGGCTCCGCTGCCACGATCGCCTATATCGACACCCACGGCGGCGACCGTCTCCACCCCGACTTCGGCTCGCCCCGCGCCTACGGCTTCCCCTACGCGGCGATCGGCGCCGGCCAGCCCAAGCTCCCGATCCATTACGCCGCCTACGGCGAGGAGAGCGATCCCGGCCCCTTTCCGATCCCCTCCAACGCCCCGGTCGAGGGCGGCGCGCGCAGCGACGGCGACCGCCACGTCCTCGTCGTCGACCGCTCGACCTGCACGCTCTACGAGCTCTACCGCGCCTTCTTCCAGCGGGGCGGCAACCCACACTGGAACGCCGACTCGGGGGCGCGCTGGGACCTGCGCTCGGCGGCGCGGCGGCCCGACTCCTGGACCTCGGCCGATGCCGCCGGCCTGCCGATCTTCCCCGGCCTCCTGCGCTACGACGAGGTCGCCGCCGGGCGCGTCGACCACGCGATCCGCGTCACCTTCGAGAGCACCCGCGACGCCTGGCTCCACCCCGCCTCGCACTGCGCCGGCGACACCGCCGACCCGCGCGCGCCGGCGATGGGCACCCGCCTGCGACTCAAGCGGAGCTACGGCATCGGCGGCTTCCACGGCGCCGCCCGGGTGATCGCCGACGCGCTCAAGCGCTACGGCCTGATCGTCGCCGACAACGGCTCCAACTGGTTCTTCGGCGGCACCAGCGACCGCCGCTGGGACGACGAAGACCTCGACCAGCTGAAGCGAATCCCCGGTAGCGCCTTCGAGGTCGCCAAGAGCGCCGCGCGCATCCACGCCTGCTGACCCCCTCGTTCCGGTGCGCCTTATGCGCGCTATGACCACATAAGGCGCACCGGAAGCCCGCCTCGCAGCCCTATCCAGCTAGTTGCACGTGGTGGAACTCGGCCCTGAGCCGTGCGCGCAATTCCGACACAGCGGCTTCGGTGCCATCGCTCTCACTGTGTCCGTTCCCGTTGCTGACCAGCACGACCTCGGTCGCCGGGTAGCTCTGCAGTTGATCCTCCACGGCCTGGACGACGTCCTCGTCGCCCACCCGCGCCTCGGCCGCCACCCCGGCCTTGGCCAGCGCCGCAACCGTCGCCACCAGCTTCTCTTGCGCCCGTCGCCGCGAGCCCTCCACGTCTGACGCCCAGCGATCGAGGAAACCGATCCGCGCCGGCACGAGGACGCGCACCTCGGCGCCGCTATCCGCCCCGCCGAGCTCGCCCGCGCTCACGATCCGCGCCACGTCACCCGGCTCCTCGACCGCATCGGCGACGACGATCAGCACGTGCCGGCCCCCGTCCTCCGCGCTTGCGGACCCGATCGGCCCGCGTGGCTTCTGCACTGCGGCGAAGACGACGATCGAGACCGCCATCAGGGCGCCCGTCGCAAGGCCCACCCCGCCGCCGCCGACGTAGAAGCCGAGGACGATCGGCAGCGCGATTCCAGCGACGATCAGCGGCAGCTTCCAGGGCGCCATCTCCTCCTCAGGTTGACAGGGATCGGGAGGAGCGCGCGGCGAAGAACCGAGACTCCGCCACGCGCTGCCGCGCGCGCCCTACGCTCGACGGGTGCCGAGCCGGGGAAGCAGCAGCATCGCCAGCCCAACCACGATCACGATGATCCCCAGAATGTAGTTGACGAGGATCGCCAGGATGATTCCGATGATTACGAGAACGATTGATAGCTCCATGCCCTGGAGATACCCGGGGGCTAAAACCGCGAAACGCGCTCGTCGCTACCCGCGCGTGCCGCCGCCGCTACCGTCGGGCGACCAGCCCGGCTCGCGGAAGACGTAGCGCCAGCGGTCGCGCCAGCTGCTCGCCGCGCGCACGTCGCGCGCGATGTCGACGAACTCGTGAAAGGCGACCTTGGTCGGCCGGAAGCTGCGGATGTTCCTGGTCAGCCCGTAGCGCACCCGCTCGGTCTCGCCCTGGAAGGTCCCGAACATCCGGTCCCAGACGATCAGGATGCCGCCGTAGTTGCGGTCGAGGTAGATCTCGTTGGCGCCGTGGTGAACGCGGTGGTGCGAGGGCGTGTTGAAGAAGTACTCGAACCAGGCCGGCATCTTGCGCACCCGCTCGGTGTGGATCCAGAACTGGTAGATCAGGCTGATCGCCTGCTGCAGCAGGATCATCCAGGGCGCGAAGCCGACGATCGCCAGCGGCGCCCAGAAGGGCAGCGCCGTCATCGGCGTCCAGGTCTGACGCAGCGCGGTCGAGAGGTTGTAGTGCTCGGAGGAGTGGTGGACGACGTGGCTCGCCCAGAAGACGCGCACCTCGTGGTGGACGCGGTGGAACCAGTAGTAGGCGAGGTCGTCGGCGAAGAAGAGCAGGACGTAGGTCCACCAGGCGTCGGCCGGCATCCGCAACGGGCTGAGCTCGTAGATCCCGGTGTAGACGACGAGCACGGCGAACTTCCAGACCGCGTTGATCAGCACGTTGCCGCCGCCCATCGTCAGGCTGGTCCGCGTGTCGCGCGACTCGAAGCCCACTAGGTCGTCGTCGTCGCGCAGGTACTTGAAGGAGAGCATCTCCGCGATCAGCAGCAGCACGAACGCCGGAATCGCGAAATAGAGGACCTCGGCCACGGAGCGGAATTTACCGGGCCGACTCGAACGGGTCGCCGCTCCGCATACTCGGGTGTCTTGCTGCGGGCCCCATGGCGCAATAGCGTTGCTTCCATGGAGGAGGGGAGATCGACGAGGGCTCGCCCGGCGCGACCGAGTCGCTTTCTCCTCATCGGCCTGGCGATGCTCGGCCTGGCCCTGACAGGGACACCCGCCGCGAGCGCCAAGCTGTCGGCGCACGGGCTAATGCGGCAGCGCCCTCAAACGCGCCATCCGAGGCTCGCGACGGCGCGAGCCAACGACTACGAATCCCGTCAGCCACTTCCCAGCGAAGAGGTCGCCCCGTATTCAAGACATCCAACGGAAACGCGCCCATATGCCGCCTGTCCATCGCCGACCGCGCTGCGAGCGAACTGCATGGCCGCGGTCGTACCGACGGAAGAAGGGGAACCCGTCATCGGCCCCAGCCTGGAAGGGAGCGGGCAGCTCGGTGGGTTCTCTCCAGCCGACCTACGTTCGGCTTACACCCTTCCCAGCTCCGGCGGAGCAGGCCAAACCATCGCGATCACCATCGCGTTCGACGATCCGAACGCCGAGTCCGATCTCGCGGTTTACCGCAGCCACTACGGCCTACCCGCCTGCACGACGGCCAACGGCTGCTTCCGGAAGGTCAATCAGCTGGGCAAAGAAGGCAAATACCCCGAACCGAACTCGGGATGGGCGCTCGAGACCTCACTGGACCTCGACATGGTCTCGGCAACCTGCCCGGAATGCCACATCCTCCTCGTCGAGGCGAACAGCAATTACACCGAAGACCTGGGCGCGGCGGTGGACAGGGCCGCCGAAATGGGCGCCAGCGTGATCAGCAACAGCTGGGCCGCCGAAGAGTACGCTGAAGAGAAAGCTGAGAATCACTATTTCCATCACCCTGGCATCCCGGTTCTCTTCGCTTCCGGTGACTGGGGTTACGGAGTTTATTACCCCGCCTCGTCTCCCGACGCGATCGCGGTCGGGGGAACCAGTTTGAAAAAAGCCGGCAACTCCCGCGGTTGGTCAGAGACGGCCTGGTCGGGCGCCGGCAGCGGCTGCAGCTCATACGAGGAAAAGCCTGCCTGGCAAAAGGACGGCGGCTGCTCCCAGCGCACGGTCGCCGACGTCTCGGCCGTCGCCAACCCGCAGACGCCGGTATCGGTATACGACAGCTACGGTCAGTCCGGGTGGGTGCTGCTCGGCGGGACGAGTGTCGCGACCCCGCTTGTTGCCGGAATCGAGGCGCTCTCCACGGGCACCTTCCGCGCCACCGGGCCAAGTGGTTTCACCAGAGCGGGCAACAACGGCGCTTTGTTCGATGTGATCGAAGGGGAAAACGGTCTCTGCGCCGCCGAAAGCGAAACCGGGTTCGAGGGGGCTTACCTCTGCCAGGCCGACGCCGGGTACGACGGCCCGACCGGCTGGGGAACCCCCGACGGGCCGCAATCGCTTCCGGTCGCTGTCACCGAACTGGCGACCGTCGAATCGACGACGACGGCAGCTCTGCACGGCACGATCGACCCGCAGGGCGTGCCGACCAAATACCGCTTCGAATACGGCGAAACCACCGCCTACGGCACCAGCGTGCCGATTCCCGACGCTAGCGTCGGCGCCGGCTCCGAATACGTCGACGTCGCGCAGACGATCGAAGGCCTGAAAGGGCAGACGACCTACCACTACCGAATCGTCGCCGTCGCCTCCGGGAAAACCTCTCCCGGCGTCGATCGCACCTTTGGCACCACGCCGCCGACGGTCAGCACCGGGATCGCGAATGAAATCCATGCCTCGAGCGCGACGCTTCACGCGACGGTCAACCCAGAAGGCCTCGACTCCACTTACTACTTCGAATACGGGCCGACGGCCTCCTATGGACACAAGTCCCCGGTGAAGGCGGGAGTGCTGAAAGCCGCGACCAAAAGCGTCGAAGTGACCGCCCCGGTAGGCGGCCTCGAAGGAGCCACCGAATACCGCTACCGAATCGTCGCCCACAACGCCGCCGGCACCGTCTATGGCAAACCCGGCTCGTTCACGACCGGACCGCCCGATTGGACCGCCGACTACTTACCCCAGCCGCCGAACTCCGGCAACGGCTACCGGCCCTTTGGCGTCTCTTGCATGCAGGCGAACCGGTGCGTGGCGGTGGGTGAAAACTGGAGCCTCGACGTCCACACGCGAGCCACCTTGGCCGAGTTCTGGGACGGCAAATCGTGGTCGCCGATGACCACCCCCGACCCGCCGGGTCTCGACGAAGGCTGGAAACACGAATGGTACGCGTTCTTCCTGGGCGTATCGTGCACCCCGAACGAAGACTGTGTCGCCGTCGGTCGCTACCGGGACCCCAGCGAAACCGTGAAGCCCTTGGCGGAGCACTGGGACGGCAGCGAATGGGTGATCACGTCACCAGCCGAGCCTGCCGGCGGCACCGAGGCCAGGCTGGAGAGCGTCTCCTGCACCTCGGCCGCCAACTGCGTCGCCGTCGGCAGCTACAGGAATGCCTCGAACGTGCAAAAGACACTGGCAGAGCACTGGGACGGCAGCGAATGGACGATCGAATCGGCCCCTAACCCGGGCTCCGCATCCGCCAGCCGCCTGACCGGGGTCTCCTGCCCCACCTCGACGACCTGCGTGGCGGTGGGCTCCTACCAGAGCGCGGGCACTGAAAGGACGCTGGCGGTGCACCTGGTCGACGGCGCCTGGACGATTCACGAAACGCCAAACCCGGGAACGCAGGTGCTGACCGACCTGGCCCAGGTCTCCTGCAGCTCGCCGTCGCAATGCAGCGCCGTCGGATACTTCCAAAGCGGCCCGTCGCTGGTGACGCTGGCCGAGCGTTGGAACGGGGTCAAATGGGTTTCGCAATCGACCCCAACCCCGCAAGGAGAAGGGGCCTTCTCCGGCGTTTCCTGCGCAACCGCCGGTTCTTGCACGGCGGCCGGTACGTACTACGAAAGCGGTGGAGGGTGGCGACCGCTGGTCGAGCGCTGGGAAGGGTCGACCTGGTCTATTCCGGAAATCACGATCCCCTCCGCGCCCGCCGGATGGTGGCACGAAGCTTATTTCGAAGCCGTCTCGTGCCCCCAGCCCAAAGCCTGCATGGCGGTTGCCAGCACGCTGAGCGCCCCTGAAGGACAGCAGGCGCCTTACTACGCCCTCGCCGAGCACGAGACCGCGTCCGTGCTCGGTTCCTTCACCTTCGAACCCGATGTCCCCCACGCCGGAAAGCCGATCGGTTTCGACGCCTCGGGTTCGAGCGATCCGGACCACACGATCGAAAGCTACGAATGGGACTTCGGCGACGGCTCTCACGGCACAGGCGCGACTCCCTCCCACACCTACGCCAACGGCGGCGACTACACCGTGACGCTGACGCTCGCCGACGACGAAGAGGAAACCGCCAAAATCTCCCACCTGGTGACCGTCGCCGCGTCGGCACCCAAGTTCACGCTTACCGTAAGCAGAGAAGGCAGCGGCCTCGGCTCCGTTACCAGCTCACCGGGGCTGATCAGCTGCGATCCGTTCTGCTCCGACGAATTCGATGAAGGAACCGAGGTCACGCTTACTGCCAGCCCCGACCCAAGCTCGCTCTTCCGCTCCTGGAGGCACTGCGACGCCGGCGGGGTCCAGGGGCGCCAGTGCACGGTGAGCATGGGCGAAGCAAAGGAAGTGGAGGCGGTCTTCGTCACCACGCACCGCCTCACCCTCGGCAAGGCCGGCAGCGGCCTTGGCAAGGTCCAGACCTCCCCAAGCGGCATCTTCTGCCCCTTCAATTGCTCAGGGGCGGAAGCCGTCTTCATGGAAGGCGACGTCACGGTCAAGGAGACGGCAACCATGCACAACCACTTCGTCCAGTGGCTGGGCGACTGCGCCGGTTCCGAACCGACCTGCACGCTCGACATGAGCGAAGACCACGAAATCGAAGCGGAATTTGCCCCCGACACCCGATACACGCTCTCCCTCGCCAAGGAGGGCAGCGGACAGGGCTCGATCAAGTCCAAGCCTGCCGGCTTGCTGTGCGGCTACGTCTGCGACAGCCAATCCGCGAGCTTCCACTCCGGCGAAAACGTCGAAATCGAAGTCAAGCTCGGCAGTGGCACGACAAAGGTCACCTGGAGCACGGGCGCGGGCACCTGCACCGGCTCCATCGAAGCTGCCACCAGCACCTGCACCCTGCCGATGAGCTCCGCCGAAGAACTAGTGGCGACGTTCGACTGAGCAGCGCACGCCCGGCACGGCCTTGACGGCCGCGAGTGTCTCAGCGTGGAGAGCGCAACTCCTATGCCGACTCGACCAGGCTTGCCTCCGGGTTACTCGGGCGAGCACGGCCCGGCACTCGGTCAATGCGAGGCGCGATCTTCGCCCTCAGAGCTATCAACCACTTCGAGCTGCAACGGCGGGCTGCTCGCGTCAGCCTCCTCCTTCACAGCTTCGAGCTTGGCCTTCGGTGGACGGTCATCTGCGGCTCAACCTGCGGTCATGGATCGGCTCGAACATGCCGATAGGCTAGCACAAAGTCCACAAAATCAATTAAGCAATGAAACTATCTAGACTCGATAAAGTTTATAGAGAGCCCAATGTGGTTATAGTGGCTACAAATGAATTCAAGGAGGAACTCATGGCTAGAACCGACTTCCTCAACGTCAGGGAGACCGCCAAGGAACTGGGAGTCCACGAGAACACGGTCCGCAACCTCGAGAAAAAAGGCACCCTGAAGGCTGTTCGCCTGCCAGGCTCGGGCTTCCGGCGCTTCCGCAAGGAGGACGTCGACCGGATGCGCGAGGAGATGTGGAGCCAATTCGCTCCGGACACTGAGCTCCCGGCCCGGCGCCAGGAGCCGTCCAAGCGTGAAATTTTGACCGACGAGGACTACGACGCCTGACTCATCTCGCCGGGCCGCGCGGTAGCGTGGTCCGGTGGCAGTCAAGGACTGGGAGCGGCGCCCGAAGGACGGCGATTACTACACGAGTCGCACCGCTTATCTGCGGCAGGGCGACCTGTTCGAGAATGTGCCTCTCGGCTACCCCTTCCCACCCGAGGCGATCGATCACGAAGAGGGGAAGCGGAAGTTTCTTGCCGGCCCCTTCGAGTCGGGTTTCGGAATGCTCCTCAGCCCGACTTGCAGCTTTATCGCTCAAGGGGCAGAGGGCTACGCCCACCCCGTCCGCATGGTCGCGCCCGTGCTCAGCGTCGAGCACCTCGTCGAAGCCGGAGTCGTGAAAGAAGCCTCTCTGGCTGACCTACGCAAATACGATCACCTCGTCAGCTACTTCTATCTGCCGCCAATCGAGGACGTAGGCCTCCCAGAGAGCCTGGCGCTTCTCTACGCGTCGGTCACGCTCCATCACGACTACTTGGAGGAGAACCGGATAGCTCAGCTATCAGAGGTCGCCGCGATTCATCTCAAGTACAAGCTGGCGGCCCTGTTCAGCGGCGCTCGCTTCGGGCATGAGGATTTCGCGGACGTCGCCGGCTAATCCACCGCTGGCACGAACACCCATGCCTCGCCATCCTCGTCCCAAAGCACATCGCCATCCTCGCAATAGCCAGCCTTGCCCGGGCCGCAGACGAGCCGAGCGCGCATTGGGTCGACACGCTCGCTCGGAAGCCTGCGTGAGCGCGACGATCCGAGTGTGCGGCTGGCTCGGCCTGAGACACTGAGGCGCGATGCTAACGGCCCCAATCTGATCGCCGACAGCTCGTGGCGCTCCCGCACGCGGCGCGACGGCGAGGCACGCGCACCCGATGGGTTCGACCACCGGAAGAAACGCTGGTCGCCGCAGCCGTTCACGCCCCCGGCTGGATTCGAACCAGCGACCATCGGCTTAGAAGGCCGGTGCTCTGTCCACTGAGCTACGGGGGCGAACTCGCCTAGATTAGGCCTTGGCAAGGCGAATCGCGTACCATCGCCCCGCGATGCCGAAGGTCGACGCCGGGGGCACGGAGCTGCACTACCTACGCGCGGGCGAGGGCGAGCCGATGCTGCTGATCCAGGGGATGAGCGCCACGCACCTGACCTGGGGGCGGCCCTTCCTCGCCGAGCTGGAGCGCTCCTTCGAGTGCATCGTCTTCGACAATCGCGGCATGGGGCTCTCCGGCGAGGCCGAGCTGCCCTTCACGATCGCCGACATGGCCGGCGACGCGGCGGCGCTGCTCGACGCGCTGGAGATCGAGACCGCGCACGTGGTCGGCATCTCGATGGGCGGGATGATCGCCCAGGAGCTTGCCCTCGCCCACCCCGAGCGGATCCGCACGCTGACGATCGGCGCCAGCTACTGCGGTGGCCCGAACGGCGAGCTGATGGCGCCCGAGGACCTGCAGATGCTCGGCGCCGCCTACGCCTCCGGCGAGGCCGATCGGGTCTTCCGGGCGATGTGGGAGATCAACCTCTCCCCCGGCTTCCGCGCCGACGAGGCGAACTACGCGGCCTTCGTCGAGATGGGCTCGGCGCTGCCGGCGCCGCAACCGGTCGTCCTACAGCAGATGCGCGCCTGCGGGGCGCACGACACGGCCGAGCGCCTCAACCGGATCGAGCTCCCCACCCTCGTCATCCACGGCGACGCCGACCGCCTGCTCGGCCCCGCCAACGGGCGCGAGATCGCCTCGCTGATCCCCGCCCGGCTCGAGATGCTCGAGGGCGTCGGCCACATGTTCTGGTGGGAGCAGCCCGAGCGCTCGGCCGAGCTGATCCGCGAGCACGCCCTGACGCCGGTCTGAGCAGCCACGTCGCCGACGGGCCGAAAAGCGCTGATATAGAGCGCTTTTCGGCCCGTCGGCACCGGGGTTTAGCCCGCGCCGAGGTCGGCGCACCCGGCCGGGCCGAGCCTCCCGTTGACCTTGAACACGTAGTCCGGCTGCGGCGTGATCTGCGGCTCGGCGACGACCTCTTTCAGCGCCGGGTCGGTCTTCAGCCAGGCGTAGATCGGATACCAGTATTCGGATTCGCGCGAGTCCTGCGTGGCCTGGCTGACGATCAGGTAGTCGTATTCGCCTTCGTTGATCAGGCGACGGAACTGGCGGCAGCTGGTCGCCAGCCGATACGTGCCGTCCGGGCCTTCCGCCCCGATGTACTGGACGTGGTTGGTGTCGTCGGCGCCGTAGAAGCCGTACTGGCCGAAGAAGATCTCGCCCGAGCCGGCGATCCCGATCCGCTGGTCGTGCAGCTTGCGGGCGTAGGCGTAGGCTTCCTGCGGCCCACCGTCCTGCAGGAACGGCGTCACCCGGGTGTAGTGCTGCTCGGCGTACTGCGCCTCCTGAGCCCGCCCCAGCACCACGGCGAGCAGCACGATCCCGCCCGCGACCAGCGCCACGGCCCCGCGCCCGACCGATCCCCGCGAGCGTCCCATCGCCAGGCCCGCCGGCGCCCAGACGAAGGCCAGGGTGAGGAACACCGTGCCGACGATGTAGCCGGGGTACCAGCGCGGCGTGGTCAGCACCGTGATCGCGTAGACCCCGGTGAAGAAGAGCAGTGTCTGCCAGGCGCGGCTGTCGGGGGCGCGCAGCGGCCGCGCGATCGGCACCATCGTCAGGGCGAGCAGCAGCCCGGGCATCAGATAGCGGGTGTTGGTGAAGAAGCCGGTCGGTGAGCCCTCCTGCCCGGCCGCGGTCAGCGGCGTGACGAGGTAGACCGCAGCCGTGATCAGCGCCGCGACGCCGAGCACGCGCAGGACCTTGCTGCGCGAGCGGACCGCGATGTAGACGGCGGCGGCGACCGCGACGATCAGGATCAGCGGCCAGAGCGGCCCGAGCGCGTTGTCGAGCTGCGGGAAGAACCAGCGGCGGTAGATCGTCGGCTCGCCGAGGTAGTGGGCGACGGCGAAGCGCGGTCGCGGGTCGAGCGGCATCTGGTCGGGGCGCGGCAGGTGCAGCGGCCCCCAGCCGATCGCCGGGATCGGGTTGCCGCCGGTCTGGATCGCCGCCTTCACGTACCAGTAGCCGCCGACGACGAAGGCCGGGATGCCGATCGCCGCGGCGGTCATCAGCCGCCGGCCGCGGCCGCTGACCAACACCATCCCGACCGCGGTCGCGCCGACCGGCGCCAGCAGCGGCAGCTTGACCGAGATCGCGATCCCGGCCGCGATCCCGGCGAGGATCAGCGGCCCCTTGTCGAGCAGCGCCGCGCCCGCCTCGGGCGCGTCCTGGACCGCCCCCTCCACCGGCGCCCGGCGCTGGTGGCCGTTGATCAGGAAGGCGGCGAAGGCGAGCAGGAAGGCGAGGCCCATGACGTCGTTGCGCCCCTCCCCCGGCTGCGTTTCGATCATCACCCCGGCCGAGAAGACGAGCGCCGAGGCGACCAGCGTCGCCGGGCCGACCTTGTAGGGCCGCCCAACGCACCAGGCCGCGAGCAGCCCGATCGAGAGCCAGACGAGGTTGATCAGCGGCGAGAGCCAATCGCTCTTGAAGATGACGATCGCGCTGCCGTGGATCAGTTCCGAGCTCTGCGGGTAGAACCAGGCGGCGAGCCGCAGCGGGTCGGTGTAGAGCAGGTGAACCGTGGAGCCTTCCTGCGCGATCCGCGCCGCGAAGGGCATGTGGTACCAGGTCGTGTCGCCGCCGTACATGCCGAAATCCAGCCCCTGCAGCGACGGGAACGTCCACTCGGCGAAGGCCCAGGAGGCAACCCCGAGCGCGATCAGCAGCGCCGCGGTCTGCACTCCGGGCGCGCTCACCGCGCGCGACTCTGCCGGCGCCCGCCACCAGCCGAGCAGGGCGGCGCCGAGGCCGACGGCGATGCAGACGACGACGATCCAGCCGGTCTCGAGGATGCTCAGCGAGCCGAGCAGCTCGAGCGAGAGGATCAGCAGGGCGACGGCGATCGTCGCGTCGGCGAGGCGGGCGAGGGCGCCGGAGAATTCGGGCACGATCCAGCGCCGCAGCCAGTAGCCGCCGAGGGCGACGGCGCTGACGATGCCGATCACGGCGAGGCAGCCGCCGACGTAGGAGCCGAAGGAGGGAGTCACGGGCGCGGAATGCTATTCGCAGCGCCGGGCGCCGCCCCCTCTCCACGGGTGCAACGTTTTCTCCACGCTATAGGGGGACTATGCGTTGCACCCGGGGGCGGTCAGGGGGCAGCGGCCGGGATGCGACAGGTGACGCCGGTGCCGGCCAGGCCGCAGTAGCCGTTCGGCACCTTGTGCAGGTACTGCTGGTGGTACTCCTCGGCGTAGTAGAAGGGCGCCGCGGGCTCGACCTCGGTCGTGACCGGCTCGTGCCCCGCGGCTCGCAGGTCCTCGTCGTAGGCCCGCTTCGCCATCTCCGCCGTCGCCCGCTGGGCGTCGTCGACGAAGTAGATCCCGGACCGGTACTGGGTGCCGACGTCGTTGCCCTGGCGCATGCCCTGGGTCGGGTCATGCTCCTCGAAGAAGACCTTGAGCAGGTCCGCGTAGGAGACCTTCGCCGGGTCGAAGGCGACGAGGACCGCCTCGGCGTGGCCGGTCTTGCCGCTGCAGACCTCCTCGTACGTCGGGTTCGGCGTCGTCCCGTTCATGTAGCCGACCGCCGTCGTGTAGACGCCGTCGATCGCCCAGAACAGTCGCTCGGCGCCCCAGAAGCAGCCGAGGGCGAAGTAGGCCGCCTCGATCCCGTCCGGAAACGGCGGTTTCAGCGGCGTGCCCAGCACGGCGTGGCGCTCGGGCACCTCGAAGGCCGGCTCGGCTCGCCCCGGCAGCGCCTCCTCGGGCGAGGGCATCCGCGTCTTCTTCGAGAACAGCACGCCTCCCAGCTTAGGGAGCCGGTAGCGTGGGCGCATCGGCTGCTTCGTCGTCCTCTTCGCCCTGATCTCGCCCCGCCTGGCGCTCTTCGCGCTCTGGCTCTTCTCCGATCTGCTCAGCCGCGCCTTCGACAGCTGGTTCGTCCCCTTCCTCGGCTTCTTCCTGCTGCCCTGGACGACCCTCGCCTACGCCGTGATGTGGAGCTCCTCCAACGGGGTCAGCGGCTTCGAGTGGTTCATCGTCGTCCTCGGCTTCCTCTTCGACGTCAGCGCCCACGCGCGCAGCGGGCGCCTGCGCCGCTCGCAGGCGTAACCCCCGGACGACCCTGACTGCGTCGCCTATTAGGCGCCGGCTTCGACCGGGTGGGCGAGCCTGACGTGCGCCTTGCCGACGACGACGAATCCGCGCCGGGCCGACTCGCCACCCTCGATCGGGACTATCTCGACGTCGGTGAGCGGTAGGAAGGCCAGGTCGCCGCGGTTGATCGCGTCCGAGAAACGGCTCTGGTAGCCGTCGGCAGGCAATGTGATCTCGCCCGTGATCCGGTGGCGGTCCGTTTCCAGGAAGACGCGTTCGCGGCGCCGATCCGCGTTCGGGGGCAGGCCCATAGGACGGCAACATCGGCAGATGGCCCGGAAATCTGGAGGGAACACTCGTCCGCTTTACATAATCGCGAAAACGCGACCGCCACCGCGCAAAATCGGGGATTTTTCGAACCGAGACCCGTCCGCTGTTTGGTTTAATCCATTTGATCAAATCTTTTTGATCAAATGGCGAGTTGAGGAGGACATGGAGTTTGCCGCGGTGGTGACAAGAGGACGATGGGCGCGCGTCTAATCCGTGCCGCCGACCTCTCCGTCCTGCGCGACGGCGGGCTGCGCCGTCTCGTCCTCGCCCAGTTCGCGTCGACCGTCGGCGACCTGATGGTCGTCGCCGCCCTGCCCTTCGCCGTCTTCGCGATCGGCGGTACGATCGGCCAGGTGGGAATCGCCCTGGCCGTGCAGGGCGTCGTGCTCGCCGGCTTCCTCCTCTTCGGCGGCGTCGGCGGAGACCGGATGGCCCGCCGCTCCGTCGTCGTCGTCGCCGACCTCTGCCGGTTCACCGCCCAGGCCGGTGTGGCGGCGCTGCTGCTCACCGGCAACCTCGAGCTCTGGCAGCTGCTCGTCGCCCAGGCGATCCTGGGCGCCGGCGCCGCCTTCTTCATGCCGGCGATGCAGGGGCTGATCTCCCAGGCCGTTCGTCCCGACCGGCTGCAGCAGGCCAACGCGCTGCGGGGCATCGCCGCGTCGGCAGGCAGCATTGCCGGCCCGACGATCGCCATCGTGGTTCTCGCCGCGTCGGGGCCGGGATGGGCGTTCGCCGCCGATGCGCTCACCTTCCTGATCAGCGCCGCCCTGCTCGCCCGGGTTCACGCCCCGGTCGCGCCGGCCTCCGTCGGAGGACGTCGGTGCTCGATCCGCTCCGACCTCTCCGCCGGCTGGAGCGCCTTCCGGCGCACTACCTGGGCCTGGGCGATCGTCACCGAGTTCGCCGTTCTCAACTCGCTCGTCTTCGCCCCCTTCTTCGTCTTCGGCCCCAAGGTCTCGGTCGACTCACTGGGCGGAGCGGGCGCCTGGGCGGCGATCCTGGCGGCGATGGGCGCCGGGGAGCTCCTCGGCGGCCTGGTCGCGATGGTCTGGCGACCGCAGCGACCGCTGCTCGTCGCCACCCTCGTCGTCAGCCTCTGGGCCGCGCCGCTGCTGCTGCTTGCGGCCGTCGCCCCGGTGCCGCTGATCGCCGCCGGCGCCGCCGCCGCCGGGGCCTCGCTCGCCGTCTTCGCCGCCCTTTGGGAGACGATCCTGCAGACCCGCACTCCGACCCCCATGCGCTCCCGGTTCAGCTCCTACGACCTGCTCGGCTCCTTCGCCCTGATCCCGCTCGGCTACGCGCTCGGCGCGCTCGAGGAGGAACTGTTCGGCGCCGGGCCCGGCCTGATCGCGGCCGCCGCGGTGATCGCCGTCTGCACTTTCGCCGTGCTCGCCGTCCCCAGCGTGCGCGGGATGCGGTCGGCCCCAGCGCCCGACTCGCATAGCCTGGCCCCTGAGGGGTATTAGTCCCGCAACGCAACGAAAGGAGCCAATCGATGAGCGCCGACAGACCGGACACCGGCATCCTCGCCACCGCCAACGACGCCAAGCGCGAGGAGATCGTCGCGATGCTGACCAGGGCCTACTGGATGGAGATCGAGACGGTGATGAGCTACCTCGCCAACTCCGTCAACCCCGATGGCGTGCGGGCGCAGGAGATCATCGAGTCGCTGCGCGAGGACATCCAGGAGGAGCTCGGCCACGCGACCCAGTACGCCAACCGGATCAAGGAGCTCTACGGCGTCGTGCCCGGCTCGATGGAGTTCAGCGCCGAGCAGTCCTACCTGCAGCCACCCAAGCAGCAGACCGACATCGTCCACGTGATCCGCGGCGTGATCGAGGCCGAGACCGGCGCGATCGAGCACTACAACCGCATCGTCGAGACCACCGACAGCATCGACCCCGTCACCCAGGACATGGTAATCGCGATCCTCCACGACGAGGAAGGCCACCGCCGCCTCTTCGAGGGCTTCCTGCGCGAGTACGAAGCCCTCGGGCTAGCGTAAGCGACAGCCAGACTCAAGTCAGCTCAGTACGGAGAGCACTCGGCGGGTGGCATGGGACGAACGACTTTGCGTCCTTGTAAACGTGTCCTACTACGGATTTCACCGGTCAGAAAAAACACACGCGTAAACCAGGATGCCGTGCCTCTTTTACTTGCGTCAAGTACAGTAGGATCGTCGGACATGCCTCGGGGGATCAAGAACTGGGTTCGGCAAATCGCCCTGGTGGTGGTGATTGCGGCTCTTTACACGGCGATCGGACCGGCGCACGCTGTAGCCGCGGTGTACTGGGGCTCAAGCCGCGACGGTGTCGGTGCCGCCAACCTGGACGGTGGCAACCCGCTATGGGATTACTTCTACTGGCCTTTCCCAAGCGAATCCAGCGGTCCGGCATGTGGGGTCGCCGTCGACTCCGAATACCTGTACTGGGCAGCATGGGACGGAATCGGTCGGCGCAAGCTCGATGGGGAAGGGATATATCCAGCTACGATCGTGCCACACCTCCATGAACCCTGCGGTCTTGCAGTGGGCGGAGATCACATCTACTGGGGAACCCCAGGCGGCAATCCGCCCCCCGGGCAAGGTGCTGGCTCAATTGGCCGCGCCAACCTGGACGGTTCGGAAGCGAATGCCTTGATCACCGGGCTCGAACTGCCGTGCGACGTGGCGGAGGGTGGTGACCACGTGTTCTGGGTTGAACACGATTTTTCTCAACCGAAAAAAACTGGGATCGGCAGGGCAAACCTGAACGGAACCGCGCCCGAGCGCCCGTTCATCCCCATCCAGAACCCAAGCTGTGGTCTCACCGCAAGTGGGGGATACCTTTACTGGGGCCAAGACGAAGGGATCGCTAGGGCAAACTTCGAAGGGGACGAACTAGACGAAGCCTTCATTCCCAACGCCGGGCTCGTCGAAGGCATCGACGTTCAAGGCGGGCACATCTATTGGGCGGCCTCATGGCGGGATAGAACATCGAGCATAGGCCGCGCCAATCTCGATGGCAGCGAAGCCAATCCAGTCTGGATCCCAAGCGATGAAGGGAAGCTCGGCGGCGTCGCGCTCGATGAGCGCCCAACCCCACCGAACCTGATCCTTCCATCACGGTCGATCGAGATCGCCCAGAACGCCGAATACAACCTGCACTCGGGGGCCGCCCTGCTTGGCGTCTACGTACCGCCTCATGGCTCACCGGCGACCCCTTCGCCACCACAGGGTCAGCTGACAGTCGTTTCGCGAGGTCTGAACTGGAAGATCTTTAGTAGCTCAGTGCCCCATGAGACACGAGCAGGCGCGTACCTGTGGCAAGTACGAGTGCGTGCGGGCAAGGGCGCGGTCGGTCGCAGGGTCCGCGCTGAGCTAAGACGACGAGGCTGGGCGCGAGTGACGGTGCGCCTCAGCTACACGCAGGACCGCGTCTATCCCGTCGAAGCCTCGCGAACGTTGATCTTGCGTCGCTACCACGGCGCAAGCACCGCCTGGGTCAAGCATCCCTCTAGGCCGCCGAAAACGAGCTAGGTCACAGTGCGACTCCTTATGAGCTCGCCCGCCTAGCGATGTAGATCGCCTTGGTGTGCCGCTCGACGTCGAGCGGTTTGACGGGGATCCCGTCGAAGCCATGGCCGTAGATATCAAGGCACTCCAAGCCGGCCTGCTCGAATGCGGCAAGGATCTCGGCTTCGGTGAAGTGCCTCTGGCGGTGGACCGATGCTTCGGACTGATTCAGCTCCACGTTGCCGTCGTGATCCTGCTGAACCTCGAAGCGCGATTCGCAGATCGAGCCGGGCTCTATCTCGGCCGAGGTCTGGCCTCGCCAGATCATCGGCTGCCCGCCGTTGTCAACAACCGACGTTTCCGCGTAGAAGGTCCGGTAGACGAGTAGCTCGTTTACGTCGAAGAGGATCAACCCGCTAGGAACAAGGTTCTCGCGCATCCCACGCAGCGCATCCACGAGTTCGTCTGCGCTCAGCAAGGGGAGCAAACAGCGGGCGAAAAACGCAGGAAATAAGCGCCGTTAGCCACGTAAGTTGATCTGCAGATCCAATATCGGGGCGACTGGATTCGAACCAGCGACCTTTCGGCCCCAAACCGAATGCTCTACCAGGCTGAGCTACGCCCCGATGGGGGTGATCTTACGGCCCTCGGCCGCTGCTGAGAAGCCGGCGCGCGCGGCGGTGTCGGTTATGTCGCCGGCGAAGATCGGCCACAGCTCGCGCGGAAGGTCGTGCCCCATGCCCTCGATCATGCGCAGCCGGGCGCCGGGAATGGCCCGGGCCGTGGCGCGACCGCCGCTCGGGCGGACCAGGGGGTCGCGGGTGCCGTGGATCACGGCGGCCGGCAGGTGCAGCTTGCGCAGGGCGGCAGTGCGGTCGCCCGAGGCGGTGATCGCGTGCATCTGGCGCAGCACCCCGCGCGGGTTGTGCGAGCGGTCGTACATCCGGCCCGCGACCTCGCGCAGCCGCTCGAGGTCGGTCGGGTACGCCGGCGAGGCGATCACCGTGCCGAACATCCTCACCGCCCGCTCCACGTACTCCTCGCGGGTGCGCGGCGCCTTGGCCATCATCAGGCCGAACGCCCTTAGCGTCGGCGTGCCGACGCGGCGACTGCCGGTCGTCGACATGATCGAGACCAGCGAGCGGATCCGCTCGGGGTGCTCGATCGCCAGCGTCTGGCCGATCATCCCGCCCATCGAGGCGCCGGTGACGTGCGCGGACTCGATTCCGAGGTGGTCCATCAGCCCGATCGCGTCGGCGGCCATGTCGGAGAGCAGGTAGGCGGCGCTGGCGCGGCGGCCGAGGAAGAGATCTCTGCGGCTCGGCACGCCGGCCGAGTCGAGCATCGTCGAGTGGCCGACGTCGCGGTTGTCGAAGCGGACGACGCGGAAGCCGCGCTCGGCCAGCATCCCGCAGAGCTCCTCGTCCCAGCCGAGCATCTGGGTCGCCAACCCCATCACCAGCAGCAGCGGCTCGGCCGAAGGATCGCCCACCTCCTGGTAGGCGATCTCCATGCCGTTGGCCGGTGCCAGCCGCTCTTCGCTCATCGACGACATCGCGGCACAGTCTAGACGCAGACTGGCTGCCCAGCCAATCCGGGCGCAACGCGTTACGGCTCTAGGAGATACAGAACGCGTTGCACCGCTAGGTTGCCCCGGTGCGCACGGCGATCGTCTCCGACCTGCACCTCGGCTCGGCCACCGGGGAGGACCTGCTGCGCGACCCGACGATCCGCCGCGCGCTGCTGGAGGAGGTCGCCGGCGCCGACCGCCTCGTCCTGCTCGGCGACGCGCTCGAGCTGCGCGAGCTGTCGCTGGCGCGCGTGCTGGAGCTGACCCGGCCGTTCTTCGAGGAGCTGGGAGAGGCGATGGGGGGGCGCCGCGTGGTGCTCGTCCCCGGCAACCACGACCACCGCCTCGCCGAGCCGCTGCTCGAAGAGGTGGCGCTCGCCGGCGGCGAGCTGGGGCTCGAGCACCGCGCCACGCTGGCGGGCGAGCCGGCCCGGCGGATCGGGGCCTGGCTGGGCGAGGCCGAGCTCAGCGTCGCCTACCCGGGCATCTGGCTGCGCGACGACGTCTACGCCACGCACGGCCATTACATGGACTGCCACATGACGCTGCCGCGCCTCGAGTGCCTGGCGGCCGCGGCGATGATGCGGGTCGGATCGGGGACGCCGCCGGACCCGGCCGCGCCGCTCGACTACGAGCGGATCCTGCGCCCGATCTACGGCTTCTTCTCCGGCCTGACCGAAGCCGGCTGGCGCCCCGGCGCGAGCCGGCCGTCCGAGCGGGCCTGGCGCGCCTTCACCAGCACCCGCGACCGGCGCCGCCTTCGACGCACCGCCGCCAAGGCCGCCCTCGGCGCCGGCATGCCGGTCGGCGTCTGGCTGCTCAACCGCGCCCTGCGCGCGGGCTTCGACGCCGACCTCTCCTCCACGGCGATCACGCGCAGCGGCATCGACGCCGCGACCGAGCTGACGCGCCGCCTGCGGATCGACGCCGCGCACACGATCACCGGCCACACCCACCGCGCCGGGCCCGAAGCGGGCGACGCCCCCTGGCACCTACCCGGCGGCGGCCTCCTGCACAACACCGGCAACTGGGTCTTCGCCGACGCCTTCCACCATCCCGGCGCGCCGCCCGGGCCCTACTGGCCGGGAACCGTCACCTGGGTCGAGGACGAGGAGCCGCCGCGCCGCGTGCGGCTGCTGGCGGACCGCCCCTACGCCGAGCTCGCCGCGGCGGTCAATCGAGCCAGTCGGCGATGATCGCGCCGATCCGCTCGCCGGCGTCCTCCTGGAGGAAGTGACCGGCGTCCTCGATCGGCCGCGGGGCGGGGAAGTTCAGCTGCGAGGAGACGCGCTCGCCGACCGAGAAGGGGAGGATCGGGTCCGAGTCGGCCCAGAGCACGAGGGCGGGGCGATCGTCCTCGCGCAGCGCGTCGGCGATCCGCCTGCCCTCCGCCGCGCCCGGGGCGTCGGGCTCGGTGGGCAGGATCAGGGGAAAGGCGCGGGCGCCGGCCTTCGACTCCGGGGTCGGATAGGGCGCTTCGTAGGCGGCGACCACCTCGTCGCCGGGGTCGTTCTTGCAGCCGCCCCGGACCAGCATCCCGACCGGGATCTCGGCGTTGTCGCGGACGAAGTCGCGGAACGCGAGCCAGGCGTCGCTCATCCGCTGCTGGCCGGTGAACGGCCCGGTCTCCATGATCACCAAGCGCGAGAAGCGGTCCGGGTGCTCGACCGCGAGCCGCAGCCCGATCGGCCCGCCCCAGTCGTGGACGACGGCGGTCGCGTCGCGCACGTCGAGCTGCTCGAGCAGCGCCGACATCAGCTCGATATGGCGGTCGTAGGTGTACCAGCCGATGTCCGTGGGCTTGTCGGAGCGGCCGAAGCCGGCGTAGTCGGGGGCGATGCAGCGATAGCCAGCGTCGCGCACCGGCGGGATCACCTTGCGCCAGAGGAACGACCAGGTCGGCTCGCCGTGGAAGAAGACGACCGGCTTGCCCTCGCCCTCGTCCAGATACGCGAGTCGCAGTCCGTCGACCTCGCGGTAGCTCGACTCGAACGGGAAGTCGGGAAGCCCCTGCAGGCTCTCCTCCGGGGTGCGAACCACGTCCACGGCGCAGGACACTAGCCGACCGGACTCCAAGCGCGGGCGCCGGCAAGACGGATGCCGGCGCAGGAACCGCTTGTCAGGCGGCGAACCCCGCTTCTAGCAATGGTTCAGCTCTGTCAACTCAAGAGTCACAGTCACGAAAGGGTTGGTTGTTCATGAACGAAACACTCAGCGGCTGGTGGGTGTTCGCCGGCGTCCTGCTCCTCGTCGCCGGCGTCCTCAACATCATCTACGGCATCGCCGCAATCGGTGACTCGAAGTTCTTCAGCGAAAACGTCACCTACATCATCAGCGGCCTGCACACTTGGGGCTGGATCATCCTGATCCTCGGCGTGCTCGAGATCGTCGCCGCGTTCTCCCTCTTCTCGGGTGGAGAATTCGGTCGCTGGTTCGGGATCTTCGTCGCCGCCCTCAACGCGATGGCCGCCCTGCTCTCGATCCCGGCCTACCCGTTCTGGTCGCTGGCGATCTTCGCCCTCGCGATCATCATCATCTACAAGCTGGCCGAGGGCCCCGAAGGCACCAACGTCACCTAGTCAGGAACCGGCAGCACGCTGCGGACGAAGGCCCCGGGACTCCGGGGCCTTCGTCGTCGAGGGCTCGGCCTGTCCGGCTTGCGGCGTCCCGTCGTAGCGCGACCAGGGCGCCGCGGCCCGCTCCTCGTCGTAGACCACGTCGACGCCGCTGAGCCGGTCGTCCCAGGCCCGCCGGCGCTCGTCGAAGAGGATGCCGAGGAAACCGAGGAAGAACGGGATCGCGGCGAGCGCCATCCCGATCAGGCGCTTGAGCGAGCGACCGAACGGCAGCCCCTTCCCCTCCACCCCCAACCTGATGCCGAGGAAGCGCATGCCCAGGGTCTGCCCGGCCAGCGACCAGAAGCCGAGCAGGTAGACCGCGCCCAGGCCGAACCAGGCGACCGTGCCGACGGCGAGCACGAGGTCGGAGACCCCGCTGCCGTTGCCGGTGAAGGCGGAGGCGATCAATGCCGCGACCGCGGCGAGGCCGGAGAAGGCGAGGTTGACGATCAGCGCGTCGAGGCCGAAGGAGACGGCGCGGGTGACGAGGCCGGCGCGATCGGTCGGCTGGGTGCGGCGGGGACGGAAGAGGACCCGGCGCGCGACCCGCTCGACGCCGTCGTCGAGGCGCCGGGTGCCGTTGCCGATCGTGTGGCCGACGTCCTCGATCATGCCCATGCTCTGGGCGCTGATCGCGGCCCGGATCTCGGGCGCCTCGGCGATCCGTTCGACCAGGCGCTGGGCCTCGTCGCTGGCCAGCAGGCGGCGCCAGACCTCGTCGACCATCTCGCTGTCGATCGCCTCGATCAGAGCGCGCTTGACCGCCTCGCTCTCCAGGGCGCTGTTCATCGCCTCCTCGACGACCGGCCCGTTGAGCACGCGGGCGATCGCGCGTTCGACCGCCTCGCTCTCGACCGCGGCGACGATCGCCTCCTCGGCAGCGCCCTCGACCGCGCGGTCGATCCCGGTGGCCCTGGTCACGCCGCGGGCGCTGCGCGCCCCGGCCTCGAGCAGCCGCGCCGAGAGCGGCAGCGGCCCGCCGGAGCCGTCACCGGCCGGAGGCTCTCGCGGTTCCGGGCCGTCAGCCATCGCCCGGCGAGTATAGGTCCGCAGGTGCAACGCGTTGTGCGCCTTATGCATGTACTACGCGTTGCACCCGTTAGGGCTGGCGGTCAGACGATCCAGCAGCTCGGCCTGGGCGGGGTTGATCTTTGTTCGCGCCCCCTCGACGCGGAACCACTCGGCGCGATCTACCTCGGGGAACTCGCGCTCGACCCCCGAGCGCGGCGGCCACTCCATCGAGAAGGTCTCGCTGTGCAGCTCGGCCGGGTCGAACTCGCCCTCGGCCGCCCAGCAGAGCACGGTCTTGCCGCCCTTCTGGCGGATCGAGCCCAGCTCGATCAAGTCCTCCGCCCGCAGCCCGAGGTCGGACCCGAGCTCCTCCTCCAGCTCGCGCAGGGCGCAGGCGATCGGCCCCTCGCCGTCGTCGACTTCGCCCTTGGGAATCGACCAGGCGCCCTCGTCCTTCCTCGCCCAGTAGGGGCCGCCGGGGTGGACGAGAAGGACCTCGAGGCGCTCCCCGCGACCGCGGAAGACGAGAATGCCGGCGCTGGTCGCGGACGAAGCCACTGCGACCGAACCCTAGCCAGCGCCGCCCGCCCGGCGGCCCACTTCCGCCTTGGCCATCTTTTACGGCCCGTTTACCCGACGGAAAGCATCCGGCGCAACCCTCCCCTCTCGACCAACGAGAAAAGGAGGCTCAAATGCCCCAGCTGCTGATCTCCACCGACCGCTCCGGCGAGGGCGCCGCCACCGTCGTCTACCGGGAGCGGATCAACCTCAGCGACCTCGAGTCCGACCACTTCTCAAACCAGCTGGTCGAGAGGGTCGGCTGGGCTCTTCAGGACGCGGGCGACCTCGAGCACCGGCCGCCCGAGGAGGAGGTTCCGAGTCCCGCCTGAGCAGCGCGAGAGCAAACGGCCGGGGCCTGCGGTTGAGTAGGCTCCGGCCGTGATCACCCCAGAGGAGATCGGCGAGGTCGCGATCTTCTCCTCGCTCTCCCCCGCCGACCGCGAGAGGCTCGCGCGGGCGGCAGCCGACATCAGCCTCCCCGCCGGGGAGTTCGCGGCGCAGGAGGGGGACGAGCGGGCGATCTTCGCCGTCCTGGAGGGTCGCATCGAGGCCGTCAAGGCGACCGACGGGATCGAACGGGTCGTCGGCGAGCGTCACCCCGGCGACATCTTCGGCGAGGTGCCGATCGTCCTCGGGACAGTGTTCCCGGTCGGCTTCCGCGCGGGCGAGCCGACCCGGGTGATGCGGATCGAACCAGCCGCCTACCACTCGCTGGCGGCCGTCGCTCCCGACGTTGCCAGGGAGATCGGGCGGCTGGCCGCCCACCGGATGGGAGGCTCGCACGGGCTGCAGGGGCTGGCGGCGGACCCGCCGCCGCCACGCGCGATCGTGGTCGGCAACCGCTGGGACCCGAGCTGCGGGGCGCTGCGCAGCTTTCTCGACCGCAACCAGATCACCTACCGCTGGATCGCGGGCGAGGCGCCGGACGATGCCGCGTTCTGGGAGGGCCCCCTGCCGGACCCCGACGACTGGCCGGCGATCCGCGTCGTCGACGGCAAGACGGCGGTGCGACCCAGCCTGCGCCGCGTGGCGGAGCTGCTGGGGGTGAACACCGAGCCCGCGACCGCCGTCTACGACACGGTCATCGTCGGCGCCGGCCCGGCCGGTCTCGCGGCCGCCGTCTACGGCGCGTCGGAGGGGCTGCGGACGATCGTCGTCGAGCGCGAGGCCCCCGGCGGCCAGGCCGGGACCTCCTCGCGGATCGAGAACTACCTCGGCTTCCCCTCGGGCGTCTCGGGCGACGAGCTGGCGAGCCGCGCCCTGCAGCAGGCCCACCGCCTCGGCGCCGAGATCCTCGTCACCCGCTCGATCGTCCGGATCGACGCCGCGAGCCGCGAGCTCCACCTCGACGGCGGTGACGTCCTCCGCGCCCGCACGATCATCCTCGCCTGCGGCGTGAGCTGGCGCCGGCTAACCGCGGAGGGGTTCGACGACCTCGCCGGCAAGGGCGTCTTCTACGGCGCCGCCCGCAGCGAGGCGCCGAACACCCACGGGCTCGACGTCCACATCATCGGAGCCGGCAACTCGGCGGGGCAGGCGGCCCTCTTCTTCTCGACCCACGCGCGCAGCGTCACCGTCCTCTGCCGGGGCGAGGGGCTGGAGAAGAGCATGTCCCGCTACCTGATCGACCAGCTCGCGACCCGGGCGAACATCGACGTCGCCTTCGGCGTCGAAGTCGATGCCGTGCGCGGCGACGGATCGCTGGAGGAGATCGACCTGCGCGAGATCGCCTCCGGAGAGGTGACCCGCGTCGGCTCGTCCGGGCTCTTCATCTTCATCGGCGCCGACGCGGAGACCGAGTGGCTGCCGCCCGAGATCTCCCTCGACCGCCTCGGCTACGTGCTGACCGGAGCCGACATGCGCTCGGCGGCGAGCTGGAGCCTCGACCGCGATCCCTTCCTGCTGGAGACCAGCGTGCCGGGGATCTTCGCCTGCGGGGACGTCCGCTTCGGCCCGGTCAAGCGCGTCGCCGCTGCGGTCGGCGAAGGCAGCATGGCGATTGCCTTCGTCCACCAGTACCTGCGCGAGGCCGAGGCCGCCGCATCGGTTTCGACCTGATCGGAGCTAGACCGGGTCGGGCGACTGGACCTGCTCGACTGCGAAGAGCTCGTGGACGAGCCTGATCGCGATCGAGCCCTCACCGACGGCTGAGGCGACGCGATTCATCGACCCTTGGCGCACGTCGCCGGCGGCGAAGACGCCGGGCATGCTGGTCTCCAGCGAGAGCGGGGCGCGCTCCTCGAGGGGCCAGTCCCCGTCGCCGGCCAGGTCCTCCCCGGTGCGAATGAACCCACCGTCCCCCCGCGCGAGCTCGGCCGGCAGCCAGTCCGTGTTCGGGCGGGCGCCGATCATCAGGAAGAGCTCGTCGGCCGCGACCGTCTCCTCCACCCCGCCGGCGTCAGTGCGTAGGACCAGGCGCTCCAGCCAGCCGTCCCCGCCTCCGCCGCCGCCGACTACCTCGGTCTCGAGGCGCACGTCGATGTTGGGCGTGCCTTCGACCTGCCTCACCAGGTAATGCGACATCCCCTTTGCGAGCGAATCGCCCCGCACCACGAGCGTCACCCGGCGGGCGTATTCGGCCAGGTGCAGCGCCGCCTGGCCGGCGGAGTTGGCGCCGCCGACGACGTACACCTCCTCGTCGACCGTGGTCGGCGCCTCGGAGGCGGGGCCGCCGTAGAAGACCCCCGCGCCGACCAGGGCCTCGAGCTCGGGGACGCCGAGCCGGCGGTAGGTGGCGCCGGTGGCGAGGATGACCGCGCGGGCGCTGACCTCGCCGCCGTCGGAGAGCGCGACGTGCAGTCGGTCGCCCTCGCGCCGGATCGCGGTCGCGTCGTGCATGAAGGCGAACTTGGCGCCGAAGACCCAAGCCTGCTCGTAGGCGCTCTCCGCCAGCCGGCGACCGCTGACCCCGCGCGGGAAGCCCAGGTAGTTGCGGATCAGCGAGCTGGAGGTCGCCTGGCCGCCGATGCCGCCGTCGTCGACGACCAGCGTCCGGAAGCCCTCCGAGGCGCCGTAGACCGCCGCCGAGAGGCCGGCCGGCCCGCCGCCGACGATGACGACGTCGTACGCGCACCGGTCGGGATCGATCGTGGCGCCGGAGGCGCTCGCCAGCTCCAGGTTGGTCGGGTTGGCGAGCACGGTGCCGTTGGGGAAGACGACGAGGGGAAGCGGCTCGCCGTCGCCCGACTCCGCCACCAGCGCGCGGCCTTCGGGCGAGTCGGCGAGGAGGAACGAGTGCGGCACCGCGCAGCGGCCGAGCACCTCTTTCAGCTCGTGGGCCCGACCGGTCCACGACTCGCTGACGATGCGGACGGTGTGCGGCGAGATCCGCCGCGCGTGAGCCCACTCGAGCAGGAAGGTCGAGACCGACTGGTGGAAGAGCTCGTCGGGCGACTGCGACGGCCTGATCACGTAGTACTCGATCTGCCGCCGCGACATCGCCTGGAAGATCTCCTCGGCGGTGCGGCCGTCCCCCCAGCTGCCCCACTCGATCAGCAGCCCCCGCTGAGCGTGAGCGTGGAGATCGCGCACCCCGCCCAACAGCTCGCTCCCCGTAGTCCCCGCGAGCGACCCGGCGGCAAGGACCAGCGCCACGTCCTCTCCAGCGTCCTTCAGCGCCCGGAGCTCCCCCATCGCCTCCTTGGCCGAGGAGACGCAGACGACGCGGTAGCTCCGCGAATAGCGATCGACCAGCTCACGCTCGATGTCCCGAAGCGTCCGCTCGTCTTCATCGACCACGAAAAGGACAGGCTCCATGGCTCGAAAATAACGGCCACGCTCCGAGTCGGCAACGCCCGTGACCCCGGCGCCGAACTCGGTTCTCAGGCCCTGCGGATCGCCTACTCGTCCTCGGGCACCCGGAGAGCATCGCGACACCTTGCTCGGTAAAGACGTACGGGGCGTAGCGCCGCCCGCCCCGGCCATCGTTTGAGGTTGCAATTTGTGACCTCAAAACCTCGGCCTCGGTTTTGTCCAGCTGGAACATGAAGTCCAGCGGGAACCGCTTCGAGTTGCGTTTGACCTGCTGAATCAAGCGTTTTGTCTCGACGTTTCATCGCCTCTGTGGATGCGGAGAGCAAGAAGCAGCTGCTCGCAGATCTGCTCCACATCGCCGAGGAGACGAGGGAATTCGACCCTCCGTACATCCCGAGCCGCTACGTCCAGGATGTAGCCAACAGCGATCCGGCCGAGCTCGTCTACAAGTACGTGCTAGCCAAGAACATGACCGACGGCTACAAGAGGCTCTGGGAAGAAGACCGACTCGACCTCGCTAGCCTGGCGGCATGATCGACTTGCAGCCGTCGTTTGAACGATTCGACTCGCCCGACAACGGCAGCGCCTTGGAGAGCTCCCGTATGCTCGAGGAGCTGTGGGGAGAAATTGCTCAAGAGATCGGCTCCGAGCGATTCAAAAAAGCCCTTGGCACGGTTAGACACGGCCAGAGGTTCAACAAGACCTACGATCACGCCTGGGCCCAAACCCACGCCGAAAAGACCGAGAACACCGCGAATCTGACCCTCGAGATCAGCACCGGGGAACTCTCGCTCAACCTAGTCGGCTTCTACAACGAACAATTCGAGAAGGTTCGAGACTGGATCCGCAGCCGACCTGGCCGGAACTTTCTCAGGTCACACCCCGAACTCATCCTCGTCATCTTTGTGCGGACGGCCCAAAGGGGCAAAAACGGCCGCCCGATGTGGAAAGGCGCTGAGAGCGACGAGCTGCAGAGGCTCAAACTGAGCGAGGCGAGTCCCTCTGACGTGACGATGCGCCTGTCGACTCTTAGCAGCCAGATCGACTCCAACATTCAGAAGCTCGCCCTCCATGTCCGTCGCACCTGGAGCCGAAAGGAAGCACTTGCGATGTCAGGCGTCTCAGAAATCGCGTCTCTGGTTGAAGACTGGATGGCAGAGATCGGCACCGTCGAGGTCGGCAATGCTCCTCGTTCCTGGTAGGCGATGCAATCACCGGCGAAGGGGCGCCCGGCGATGATGCTCGCGACCGAGCTCTTGGTACCGCGGCTAGTACCAGAACCCGCCCCCACGGCGCGCCGGGCAAGAGAGGCCGCTTCCGAAGAGGACTTGCGGCGCGCAAGGTGCTTGGGCGACTATCCGGCAAAGAACCGAGCGCAGTCTCTGGATGCGACCACGAACGGGAATGGCCGAAGTCGCCTGGGCGGGCTGCTAGTCGTCTTCTTCGCGCTCGGTGAGGATTTCGTCTGCTACTTCACCTAGCGCGGCAAGCAAGAGGATCAGGAACCCGACGAGAGGCGGCAACGGTGATTCGGGGAGGTAGCTGAAACCTTCGACGGCGAGCCCCACACGGCGCAGGCACTTGATGATCGCTCCCCGTTCCTGGGCGAGCCGCCCTGCCCTCTCTTCGGCAATATCAGGGTCCGCCATCTCGACGGCAAGCTGCTCCCTGAAGGCGACGATCTGACCCGCCATCCCCTCTGGCAGTTTGAGGTCAATGTTTGCCATCGCCTTCCTGATGCCTGGGGTGTCCAGCACCTGGCGAAGCGCCGCGTTCTGCTCTCGCATCTGCTCAAGCAGAGCGGGTCGGAACATCTGTTGGAACTTGATCTGACTCTGAAGCTGCTCGCGAAGTTGCGTGCCGAGAATCTGTGCGCGGGTATCTTGCATCGCCCTCCGTATCTCAGGCGTCATCACCGCGTCGGTCAGCCTGCGCCGTTGTACGTCACTGACGAGTTGAAGCGGCTTGACGAGCTGGTCAGCGATCACCGATCACAGTCTGCCAGCACTGGCGGCGGTCCTCTGCCCCTCCTTAGCACGCGTCCGGTACCACGAGCGGTACCAGATGGCCCCTTCGGCACCGGCTCCTTAAGAACCTAGATCACAGCGAGCCCGCTTCCCAAGCCGGCTCTGGCTACATCGGGGAGACAGGATTTGAACCTGCGACCGCTCGGCCCCCAGCCGAGTGCGCTACCAGACTGCGCCACTCCCCGTGGGAGTCCTATTCTGACGGATCGGCGCGGCGGTAGCTCAACGGTAGAGCCTCAGCCTTCCAAGCTGATGACGCGGGTTCGATTCCCGTCCGCCGCTTGGGTCTCGCCCTGCGAACAGCTAGTCTCGGTTGAGCCGATGGCCTCCTGCTCGCACCTCGATCACGTCCAGGTGACCCAGTTGCCCGAGTCGGTCGAGGGCTGCGAGGAGTGCCTCGCGACGGGCGGCTCCTGGCTCCATCTCCGCATCTGCCTGGAGTGCGGCAAGGTCGGCTGCTGCGACGACTCGCCCAACCGCCATGCCAGCGCCCACGCGGAGAGCAGCGGCCACCCGCTGATCCGCTCGCTGGAGCCGGGCGAAGTCTGGTGCTGGTGCTTCGTCGACGAGCTCGGGATGGTGATCCCGGAGGTGCAGGGCGAGACTCGCATCCCGCCCTCGCCGCTGGCTTGAGCGGACAGCGGCAGACCGGTCTGCGCGCATCCGACATTGGCCCCGCTCTGGTGTGGTCGATGTCGGATGCGAGCTCCTGGCGAACGGGGGAGCCGGGATTCGAACCCGGATTCACGGTTTTGGAGACCGTGCGCATAGCCATTAACTCACTCCCCCAAGCGCGCTGCAGAGCCAAATCCTAGTCGACGCCACCTCCAGGGGAATGCCCAGGGGAATGACGGCAACTGCGGTTTCGGGCTCGCGCGCAGACCGTGCGCTCGCGCTCTCGCGCAGCGTACCGGCAGGAAGGCGTCTCCCAACGACTTCAGCGTTGCTGAGCGCCGCGGATCAGAAGTACCATCCCGGCCATTGTGACTTCGCGAGGGATGCGCATCGGGCAGCTCGTCCTCTCTGTGGCTTTCGCCGGCCTCGGGATCTGGGCACTCGCCGAGGGCGAGCACCTCAAGGGCGCGTTCTACCTCGCGATCAGCGTTGGGTGGCTGCTGATTGCCGCCTTCAGAGATAGATTGGTGGCCGCCCGGAAACGACAGCGCGCCCGCCTTCGGTCCTAGGTCCAGCAGCTATCCTTCCGCCAGGTGCGGCGCGGACTCGGATCGGGGGGAGGCAGCGCTCGCCGGTCTTGTGGCGCTCGTGACTGTGACAGCGCTCGCGCCGCCCGCGCAGAGCGCCACGTATATCGCCAACGTGCAGGTGCAGGAGGGTCCCACGCGCTTTGGTTCGGTTTCGGGATTCGGCAAGGAAGTCTCGATCGTGGCCCCGACCACCCGCCGCGACTGGCTCTTCGCCAGGTACTCCGGCCCTGGTAGGACCACCCGGCGGGGGATGTTTGGCCGGCTCGGCCGATTCGGCTCTCTCGCGCTCCGTTTCCGGCCGGAAGGAAAGCCCTCCAGAGTGCGCCGCCCCGACTCGTGCACCGGAGGGCCGAAGGTCTGGGTGGCCTGGAAGGGCACGTTCAGGGGTTCGATTCGGTTCGACCCTGACACGCATCTGCCCGGCTTCGCTCGCACGGGAAGCTTCACAGGGCAGGTCGAAACCGTGCCACGCTGGCACTGCTCCCAGGCCGTGAAACCCCCCAGCTTCGATCCCGGCGCTGGCGGCATTGACGTCGAGGCGACCAACTGCGACGGGCGCAGCTTCCGCGCCACCGTCGAAGTCGACCCGGCGACGCCGCCGCCTCCCCCGGGAGACGGGGAAGCAACCCCCGCCAATTTCAACACTTCCTGGACGAAGTCGGTCGGGATCGCCCGCGTCACCTACTCGATCTCAGTCCAAGGGGGCACGGACACCGCCATCTTCTCCGACGATCTCAGCGAAGGAACGATCAAGCCCCCTGCCCCCTTCCATGGCCAGGCGACCATCCGCAGGCAGGGGGAAGGCTGGGAGTGGAGCGGGTCGCTCAGCGCCCACTTCCCGGGACGGACCGTTCGTCTCACGGGGCCGGATTTCGAGCCCTTCGTGACGACCTTCAAACCGCGCCCCTACACGGCCATCTTCGTCGCCAACACGGTGCGCTGCTGAGCACACCCCGGGTTGCTGTGTAGCGAGGAGCGGCGCCTGAAGGCGCTTCTACATCGAGGAGCACCGCGAGCGCTTCGGGTCGAGCCGATCTGCCCGCTGGAGCAAGTCGAGCTACAAGAACATCTCGGTCTCCGACAGGAGAAGCGTTGCCCTTCTAGACTCATTCATAGGTCCAAGGGGTGATGCGGGCGGAGGGACTTGAACCCCCACGGGCCGAAGCCCACCGGCACCTAAAGCCGGCGCGTCTGCCATTCCGCCACGCCCGCGTGGCTGCCCGAACCGGGCTTAACGGGCGGCCAATGCCGCCGCGTCATTTCTAGATTCTATGATCGAGGCGTGGGAGTTGGAGAGATCAGGCCCGGGTACGAACTCTGGCGGCCGAATCGGGAGAAAGCCGAGTCGGTCACGACGAAGTTCGTGCTCGTCCTGCTGCTCGTGGCGACGGCCGCGATCGCGGGCATCGTGACGATCGCCGGCTTCTCGCTGATGACCGGCGGCAGCGCGATGGGCGTCATCTGCCTGATCTTCGCCCTCCTCTACGCCTTCTTCGCCTTCCTCGTCTTGCGCTGGAACCGGGGCATCCTGCCGGTGGTCGCCGCCCTGTCGACGATCCTCGCGATCTTCTGCGCGACCGGCGCCGACAGCTGGTTTGCCCGCGACAAGCCGGGCTTCGAAGACGGCCTGATCCCCGTTCCGCTGATCGGGCTGCTCGTCCTGATCCTGCTGATCCTGCAGCTGATCACGATCGGGGTCTCCCTCTATGCCTTCAACCAGAACTGGCACGTGGAGGAGGAGCGGCCGATCGGCTCCGGCGAGGACTACGGCGCCGGCGCCCCGCCCGAAGGCGGCGCCGCTCTCCCCGCCTGAGCTTCAGGCGACACGATGCCGGAGGTGGGACTCGAACCCACAAGCCCGTTAGGGCAATCGATTTTGAGTCGATCGCGTATGCCGATTCCGCCACTCCGGCGCTGCGGCAAACCATAGTGGGAATGGGGGCGATCTTCCTGATCGGCGCCCGTCCCGCGAACCCTGACTAGACTGCCCCCGCGATGCGCGTCCACCACCTCAACTGCGGATCGTTCTGCCCGCACGGGAGGCGACTGGTCAACGGCAAGGGCGGCTGGTTCGAGCGAGCATCGATCGTCTGCCACTGCCTGGCGATCGAGACCGGCGACGGGATCGTCCTCGTCGACACCGGGTTCGGCATGGAGGACGCGCGCAATCCGGGCCAGCTCGGCACCGCGTTCAGGCTGATGATGGAGCCGAAGCCGAAGGCCGAGACGACGGCGCTGAAGCAGCTCGAGGCGCTCGGCTTCGAGGCCGGCGACATCAAGCACATCGTCGCAACCCACCTCGACCTCGACCACGCCGGCGGGCTACCGGACTTCCCAGAGGCCGAGGTGCACGTCTTTGCGCCTGAGCTGGCGGCAGCCCTTCATCCCACCCTGCGCGAACGCACCCGCTACATCGGCGGCACCCACTGGAAGCACAACCCGCGCTGGGTCGAGCACACAACCGGCGGCGACGAGTGGTTCGGCTTCGAGAGCGTCCGCATCCTGCCGGGCCTCGACACCGACGTCCTGCTCGTGCCGCTCATCGGCCACTCCCTCGGCCACACGGGCGTCGCGATCCGCAACGGCGAGGAGTGGCTCATGCACTGCGGCGATTCCTTCTTCCACCACTGGGAGATGACGACGCCGCCGAAATGCCCGCCGATGCTCGCCTTCTTCCAGCGGCTCACGGCTTCCGACGGCGCCGCTCGCAAGAGCAACCAGGAGCGGCTGCGCGAGCTGATCCGCACCCGCGGCAACGAGGTCACCGCCTTCTGCTCGCACGATCCGCACCAGCTGGAACTGGCGCAGGCCCGAGCCGCTCAAGCCGCCGCCGCGTGACCCAGGCCGCGCCCGAGAAGCTCTGGGAGCCCTCGGCCGAGCTGGTCGAGCGCTCGCGGCTGCGCGAGTACATGCGCTGGCTGGAGGCCGAGCGCGGCCTGCGCTTCGAGACCTACGACGAGCTCTGGCGCTGGTCGGTCGACGACCTCGAGGCCTTCTGGCGCTCGATCTGGGACTTCTTCGACGTGCGGGCCGACGGCGAGCCCGAGCGCGCGCTCAGCAGCCGCACGATGCCCGGCGCCGAGTGGTTCGGGGGCACGAGCCTCAACTACGCCGAGCACGTCTTCGCCGGCAAGGCGGACTTCGAGCCCGCGATCCTGCACGCCTCCGAGCTGCGCGAGCTCGGCGAGCTCACCTGGGGCGAGCTCCGCACCCAGGTCGCCGCGGTCGCCGCCGGCCTCCGCGCCCTCGGCGTGCGGCGGGGCGACCGCGTCGTCGCCTACATGCCCAACGTCCCCGAGGCGATCGTCGCCTTCCTCGCCGCCGCCAGCATCGGCGCGACCTGGTCGAGCTGCTCGCCCGACTTCGGCCCGGCCAGCGTCATCGACCGCTTCGCCCAGATCGAGCCCAAGGTGCTCTTCGCCGTCGACGGCTACCGCTACGGCGGCAAGGACTTCGACCGCCGCGACACCCTCGCTCAGCTGCAGGAGGCGATGCCGAGCCTGCGGCGCACCGTCGTCCTGCCCTACCTCGACCCGGCGCCCGACCTCTCCGGGCTGCGCGACGCGACGACCTGGGACGAGCTGCTCGCCTCCGGCGTGGACGCGGACCTCGCCTTCGAGCGCGTCCCCTTCGACCACCCGCTCTGGGTCCTCTACTCCTCCGGCACGACCGGCCTGCCGAAGGCGATCGTCCAGTCGCAGGGCGGCATCCTGCTCGAGCACCTGAAGAAGCTCCACCTCCACGTTGACGCCCACCCCGGTGACCGCCTCTTCTGGTTCACGACGACCGGCTGGATGATGTGGAACTTCCTCGTCTCCGGCCTGCTCACGCGCGCCGCGATCGTCCTCTACGACGGCAACCCCGGCCACCCAGACATGGGCGTGCTCTGGGACCTGGCCGAGCGCGCTGGGGTGACGATGTTCGGCACCAGCGCCTCCTACATCGCCGCCTGTATGAAGGCCGGCGTCGAGCCCGGAGCCGGCCACGACCTCAGCCACCTCAAGGCCGTCGGCTCGACCGGCTCCCCCCTCTCCCCCGAGGGCTTCGACTGGATCTACGAGCACCTCGGCGCCGACACCTGGCTCTTCTCGACCAGCGGCGGCACCGACCTCTGCACCGCCTTCGTCGGCGGCTGCGCCCTGCTGCCCGTCTACCGCGGCGAGTTGCAGGCGCGGGCGCTGGGCGCCGCGGTCGAGGCCTGGGACGAAGACGGCAGGGCGGTGACCGACGAGGTCGGCGAGCTGGTCGTCACCGAGCCGATGCCCTCGATGCCGGTCTTCTTCTGGGGCGACGAGGACGGCAGCCGCTACCGCGCCAGCTACTTCGAGATGTTCCCCGGCGTCTGGCGCCACGGCGACTGGATCGAAGTCACCTCGCGCGGCACCGCGGTCATCTACGGCCGCTCGGACTCGACCATCAACCGTTCCGGCATCCGCATGGGCACGAGCGAGATCTACCGCGCCGTGCTCAGCCTCGACGAGATCGTCGACGCCCTCGTCGTCGACGTCCCCCGCCCCGGCACCGAGGGCTGGATGCCGCTCTTCGTCGTCCTCCGCGAGGGCGCCGAGGTAGGCGACGCGCTACGCAGGGAGATCGCCCGCCGCGTGCGCGAGCGCTGCTCGCCGCGCCACGTCCCCGACGAGGTCTACGCGATCGCCGAGGTGCCCCGCACGCTGAGCGGCAAGGCGCTCGAGGTCCCGGTCAAGCGCATCCTGATGGGCACGCCACCCGATCAGGCCGCCAGCCGCGACTCGCTCGCCAACCCCGCCGCGCTCGACTGGTTCGTCGAGTTCGCCTCGACCCTAGACACCTGACCCCAGGTGCAACGCGTACTACACGCATAGCATGGAAAACGCGTTGCACCCACAGGGGGTGGGGTAGCGTCAGGCGGGCGTAATCGGGTTGCGGCGCTCGGCGAAGGAGCGGTCCTTGCTCACGACCAACTCGAAGCGGCGGATCAGGTCGTCGCGCAGGTCGGCGGGATCGACCACCGCGTCGACGACCAGCTCCGAGGCGAGGTGCAGGATGTCGATGTCCTCCGCGTATTCCTCGCGCTTGCGCGCCACGAAGGCCTCGCGCTCGGCCTCGTCCTCGATCGCCTGGATCTGGTTGTAGAAGACGGCGTTGATCGCCGCCTGCGGGCCCATCACCGCGATCGAGGCGCTGGGCAGGGCGATGCAGCAGTCGGGCTCGAAGGCCGGCCCCGCCATCGCGTAGAGGCCGGCGCCGTAGGCCTTGCGCACGACCACCGAGATCTTCGGCACGGTCGCTTCGGAGACGGCGCTGATCATCTTCGCGCCGTGGCGGATGATCCCGTGGCGCTCGACCGCGGTACCGATCATGAAGCCGGGCACGTCGGCGAGGAAGAGCAGCGGCACGTTGAAGGCGTTGCAGGTCTGGATGAAGCGCGCCGCCTTGTCGGAGGAGTCGACGAAGAGGACGCCGCCGGTGTGCTTGGGCTGGCTGGCGACGACGCCCACCGCGCGCCCGCCGAGCCGCCCGTAGCCGACGATCAGCTCCTTCGCCCAGCGCTTGTGCACCGGCAGGAAGCTCTCCGCGTCGAGCAGCGAGTCGAGCAGCAGGTTCATGTCGAAGGGCCGGTTCTCGTCGGCGGGGACGATCTCGGCGATCGGCGCCTCGGAGGCCGGCTCCACGGGCGGCGCGGCGGGTGGCTCCTCGCGCCAGCTGCCCGGCATGTAGGAGAGGTAGCGCTTGGCGAGGTCGATCGCCTCCTCGTCGGACTTGACGAGGAAGTGGCCGCAGCCCGAGACGCCGGTGTGCATCTTCGCCCCGCCCATCTCCTCCAGCGTCACCTTCTCGCCGATCACCATCTCGGCCATCCGCGGCGAGCCGAGGTACATCGAGGCGTTGCCGTCGCGCATGATCACCACGTCGCAGAAGGCCGGGATGTAGGCGCCGCCGGCGGCGCTCGGCCCGAACAGCAGGCAGATCTGCGGCACCTGACCGGAGAGCCGCACCTCGTTGTGGAAGATCCGCCCGGCGCCGCGGCGGCCGGGGAACATCTGCACCTGGTCGGTGATCCGTGCCCCGGCCGAGTCGACCAGGTAGACCATCGGCACCCGCAGGGAAAGCGCCCGCTCCTGGACGCGGAGGATCTTCTCCACCGTCTTCGGCCCCCAGGAGCCGGCCTTGACCGTCGGGTCGTTGGCCATCAGGGCGACGCGCCGGTCGTCGATCCTCGCCAGGCCGGTGACGACGCCGTCGGCGCCCAGCCCCTCGACATCCCAGTTAGCCAGCGCCGCCTCCTCGGCGAAGGAGCCCTCGTCGACGAGCCGCGCCACGCGCTCGCGCACCGGCAGCTTCCCCTGCTCCTCGGTCTTCTCGTGGTGGCGTTGCGGCCCCCCGGCAAGGGCGGCCTCAAGCGCTTGCTTGAAGTCGGACACGCCCCGCAGCCTAGTCGGACCCTCTACCTGCTGACTTCGCCTTTCGTTCCGCTATCCGGAACCAAACGCGAACTCAGCGGTGCCACTCGACGGGCCCGGCGCGCAGCACGTGCGAGCCGAGCGGACGGCCGAGGACTTCCTGCGCGGCCCGCGAGGCGGCGACCAGCGCCGACAGGTCGACCCCGGTCTCGACGCCCATCTCGTGCAGCATCGAGACCACGTCCTCGGTGGCGACGTTGCCGGTCGCGCCCGGCGGCACCGGGCACCCCCCCAGCTCGCCGAAGCTCGACTCGAAGGACTCGACCCCCTGCTCCAGCGCCGCCAGCACGTTGGCGAGCCCCTGCCCCCGGGTGTTGTGAAAGTGCGCGGTCAGCTCGACCCCGGGAAGCCACTCGCGCGCGGCGGCGAAGAACTCGCCCACCTGGCGCGGATTGGCCATCCCGGTCGTGTCGCCGAAGCCGATCTCCTCGCAGCCGGCGGCGACGAGCCGCTCGGCGATCCCGAAGACCCGCTCGGGCGGCACCTCGCCCTCATAGGGGCAGCCGAAGGAGACCGAGATCACCCCCTCGCAACTCAGCCCCGCCCCGCAGGCCGTCGCCAGCGTCCGCTCCAGCCCGGCAAGGGACTCCTCGATCGAGCGGTTGACGTTCTTGCGGTTGTGGGTCTCGGAGGCCGAGACGAAGACGTTGACCTCGTCGAAGCGCTCGCGCAGCGTCAGCGCCCGCTCCAGCCCGCGCTCGTTGGGGATCAGGACCGAGAAGGCGACGCCCTCGCGCCGCTGCACCCCGGCCAGCACCTGCTCTGCGTCGGAGAGCTGCGGGATCGCCTCCGGCCGCACGAACGAGGTCACCTCGACCCGCCGCAGCCCGCTCGCCGAGAGCATGTCGACGAGCCGGATCTTCTCCGCCGTCGGGATCGTCTCCGGCTCGTTCTGGAAGCCATCGCGCGGCCCGACCTCGCGGATGCGGACCGTCTTCGGCAACGCGCTCATGACGGCAGCTTAGGCGCCCAGGGTCCGGGCCAGGCGCGACACGAGCGCGATCAGCGTCTCGCGCACGAAACCGGACTCATAGCGCACCTGAGCGTGGGTAAAGCGGAGCGGCGTCAGACCGGAAGCGAGATGAGTCTGATCGCGCAAGCGGTCACGCACCTGCTGTGAGGGAGTGCGGTGATACGTCAGCCCGTCGGTCTCGACGACCAGGCCAAGGTCCGGCCAGAAGAAGTCGACGCGGAAGCCGTTGACCTTCTGTCGCGTGAGCGGAAGGGGCAGTCGCGCCTTCTCGACTATGCGCAGAAAGCGTCGCTCCAACTCCGAATCGGTGAGGCGGAAGGTTCGCGTCCCCAAGATGGAGCGCAGGCGACCCACGCCGCGGACTCCGGGGAAAGCATCCAGCGCCGCGGCCAACTCCTCGGGGTCGAACAAGCCAAGTCGATCGGCCTCGTTGATCGTCCTCTCCAACCTCGTCGGGCCGAGCCGGACGGCGAGGTCGATCACGGTGCGCACCGGGTTCGTCACCGGGATGGCCTTGCGCACCGTTACGTGTGCCGGCAACAGGTTGGGACGTCGATGAACGCGCACTCCGTCGCGTCTGCGTGGAGACGCGATCGGGATCGTCACCTCCAGGCTGGAGAGCAGGGGGCCGATTCCCCATAGCGCAGCCGCGCTTCCGTGACTCAGGACCGCCCCGGAACCACAAGCAAGGACCGCCGCCATCCAGCGGCCCTCCCGCGCGAGCGCGGGTCGCCCCACCGCGTAGATCCCACGGTCGATTCGGTGCAGCCGTCCCCTCGACAGGCGGTGCTGTATCGCCTGTCCGCTCAGGCCAAGCTCGAGCAACTGTCGCCGCGCGATTACCCCATGCTGCCTCGCGGCCAATGCCCAGGCCCTTTCAGCCAGGTTCTGATCGATTGATGACCCCATAGGGTCATAAAGGCGTCAGGCGCTGGATTTCTCCCCCCGGCAGCGAGGAAGCTACGCGGTCGGCGGACCGGCCTGGCCGACCACGCGGCGCTCGTGGGTGCCGACGCCGATCGTCCGCTCGCCCTCGGTCACCTCGACATCGAAGCGCAGCTTGCGCCCATCGACGACCTCGCGCAGGGTGGCCCGTGTCCGGCAGAGCGCCCCCTCCGCCGCCGCCGCGACGTGCTTGATGCAGACCTCGAAGCCGACCGTCGCCTTGCCCTCCGGCAGGTGCTCGTAAGCGAGCACCTGGGCGCTGAGCTCCATCATCGCGATCATCCCCGGCGTCGAGAGGACGCCGATGCCGATCGTGCCGCCGACGTCGGTGACCAGCGGCGGCGCGACGGTGAACTCGTCGCTGCGAGCGATCCCCGGCACCAGGCCGTCCCCAGCCTCGCCCATCAGACCATCCCCAGACCGCCGCTGACGCCGAGCGTCTCGCCGGTCACGTAGGTGGCATCGTCGGAAACGAGGAAGGCAACCGCGGCGGCGACCTCCTCGGGCTGGCCGAGGCGGCCGAGCTGGGTCGAGGAGCGCATCGTCTCGATCACCTTCTCGCCGATCTCGCCGAACTCCTTGGCGCCCATCAGCAGCGGCGTCTCGATCGGACCGGGGGCGATCGAGTTGGCGGTGATCCCGTAGCGAGCGTTCTCGCGCGCGATCGCCTTCACGAAGGCGACGACGCCGCCCTTGGTCGCCGAGTAGACGGCCGAGCCCTTGGAGCCGACCCGACCCGCCTCCGAGGAGATGCAGAGGATGCGGCCGTACTTCGCCTCCTGCATCCCCGGCAGCGCCGCATGCGTGCAGTTGAAGACGCCGACGAGGTTGATCCCGATCAACTTCTGCCACTGCTCGGGGCTGGTGTAGGTGAAGAAGCCGAATTCGTCGGTGCCGGCGTTGTTGACGAGGACGTCGAGCGTGCCGCCCGCCGCCTCGACCGCCGCCCGGGCCGAGTCGAGGCTGGTCACGTCGAGCTCGAGCGCGTAGCCGTTGACCTCGCCGGCGACCCGCTCGGCGCCGGCGACGTCGACGTCGCCGACCCAGACCTCGGCGCCCTCGGCGGCGAGCCGCGCCGCGATCGCGGCGCCGATGCCGCTCGCCCCGCCGGTGACCAGCGCCTTCCTGCCCTCCAGCCTCATCGGGCGGCAGCATAGACTGGCGCACCCGTGGCAGACCTCCCCACCATCCCGATCGTCGGTGGCACCGGCGCGCTCGGCGCCGGCCTCGCCCTGCGCTGGGCCCAGGCCGGGGCACCGATCGCGATCGGCTCGCGCTCGGAGGACCGGGCCGAGGAGGCCGCGGCGAATCTCCGCCAGCAGGTCCCCAGCGCCGCGGTCGAGGGCCTGCACAACGCCGAGGCCGCCCAGCGCGCCGAGGTCGTCTTCCTCACCGTTCCCTTCCGCGCCCAGTCGGAGAACCTCAACAATCTGCGCGAGGCCCTGCGGCCGGGCCAGATCCTGGTCGACTGCACCGTCCCCCTCGCCGCCGCGGTCAGCGGCAAGGCGACGCGATCGCTCGGCGTCTGGCAGGGCTCCGCCGCCCAGCAGGCACAGGAGATGGTCCCCGAGGGCGTCACCGTGGTCGCCGCCCTGCACACGATCGGGGCGCCGACCCTCGCCGACCCCGAAGCCGAGCTCGACGAGGACGTGCTCGTCTGCGGCGACCGCAAGGCCGACAAGGCGCGCGTCGCCCGCCTGATCGAGCTGATCCCGGGCCTGCGCGCGGTCAACGCCGGCCCTTTGGAGATGGCGCGGATCGTCGAGCAGCTGACGCCGCTGCTGATCTCGGTCAACGTCCGCTACAAGGCGCACGCCGGGATCAAGCTCACCGGCCTGCCCGCCGGCGACCACTGGGAGTAGGCGTCATGCGCGTCGCGCTGCTCGCGGGCGGAACCGGCGGCGCCAAGCTCGCGGCCGGGATGCAGGAGGAGATCGGCTCCGACCTGAGCGTGATCGTCAACACCGGCGACGACGTCGAGGTCCTCGGCGTCCACGTCTCTCCCGACCCCGACCTCGTCACCTACTGGCTCAGCGGCGAGATCGACGAGGAGCGCGGCTGGGGCATCAAGGACGACGGCTTCACGGTCTTCGATCGCCTGACCAGGCTCGGCGCGCCGAGCTGGTTCGGGCTCTCCGACCGCGACCTCGCCGCCTGCCTCTACCGGCGCCAGTTCCTCGACGAGGGCGGCCGGCTGACCGACGCCCAGGCTCAGATCGCACGCGCCCTCGGGGTCGAGGCGAAGGTGCTGCCGATGTGCGAGGCGCCGGTGCGGACCGCGGTCCAGACCGCCGCCGGCCGGCGTGCCCTGCAGGAGTACCTGATCATCGACCGAGGCGAGCCCGAGGTGCTCGGCGTCGAGCTGGACGGGGTCGAGGCGGCCGAGCCTAGCGCCGAGGTGCTCGACGCGCTGCGCTGGGCGGAGGCGATCGTGATCGGCCCCTCCAACCCGGTGATCAGCATCGGCCCGATCCTCGCCGTTCCGGGGATGACCGAGGCGCTCTCGGCTTCGACCGCCCCCGTCGTCGCGGTCAGCCCCTTCGTCGCCGGCCAGGTGGTGAAGGGCCCGACCGAGCGCTTCATGCAGGCCCTGGACCGCCCCTCGACCGCAGCCGGGGTCGCTTCCCTCTACACCGGCCTGCTCGACGGCATGGTCGTCGACGAGGGCGACCCGGACCCGCCGCCGGCCGAGATCCCGACGCTCGCCACGGGGACCCTGATGGAAGGCGCCGCCGGGCGCGCGCGGCTGGCCCGCATCGTGCTCGACTACGCCGATAGCCTGACCGCAGGTTGAAGGCGACCGCCGTCCTCCCCGTCAAGCGCTTCGCCGTCGCCAAGCAACGGCTGGCAGCCGGCGTCGGCAGGGCACGACGCGCGGCGATCGTCGCGGCGATGCTCGAAGACGTCCTCGAGGCGATCGACGAAGCGCGCCTGGTCGAGCGGACGATCGTGGTGACGAGCGAGCCACTGGCGGCGGAGCTGGCCGCGGCAGTGGGCACCGAGGTCGTCGCGGACCCGGACGAGGGCGGCCACTCCGGGGCGGCGCTGGCGGGCGTCGCGCGCGCGGAAGAGCTGGGGGCCGACTCCGTGGTCATGCTGCCCGGCGACTGCCCGCTGCTCGACCCCCTGGAGCTGGACCGACTGCTCACCGGTCTGCCCGAGCGCTTTGTGACCGTCGTCCCCGACCGCCACGGGACCGGAACCAACGCGCTGGCGCTGGCGCCGCCGAGCGCGATCGCGCCCTCCTTCGGCGAGGGCAGCCGCGCCCGTCACGTGGCCGCCGCCCGCGCCGCGGGCACGCCCTATGCCGTCGAAGAGCTCCCCTCGCTCGGCCTCGACCTCGACACCCCGGCGGACGTGGTGGCCTTGACCCGAGTGCTCGAAGCCGACGGCAAGCGGGCCCGAAGGACCGCGAAGGCGCTGGGGATATGAGCGAGGCCGGCGAGCTGCGCGTCATCCCGGTTCACGGCCTGCCGGAGATCGAGGAGGGGGCGAAGCTGGGAGAGCTGATCGCCAGCGCCGCCGCGATCAAGCCCGGCGACGTGATCGTCATCTCGCAGAAGGTCGTCTCGAAGTCAGAGGGCCGCCTGCGCAAGCTCTCCGCGGTCATCCCCGGCGCCGAAGCCCGCAAGCTCGCCGCCGTCCTCGGCAAGGAGCCAGCCTTCGTCCAGCTCATCCTCAATGAGAGTCGCGAGGTGCTCCGCGCCGAGCGCGGTGTCCTCATCGCCGAAACCCACCACGGCTTCGTCTGCGCCAACGCCGGCATCGACAGCTCCAACGTGCCAGATGCCGACACCGTCTGCCTCCTCCCAAACGACCCAGACGCCTCGGCCCGCAAAATCAGAGTCGAAATCGCCTCCGCGGTGGAGAAGGAGCGTGGGGTGGGACTCGCCGGACACTCAGCGCGAAGCGCGTCCGCCGAGTCCCACCCCACGCTCCCCCCCGCCCCCGCGGTGGTGATCTCCGACAGCTTTGGGCGGTCGTGGCGCCTGGGCCAAGCGGAGGTGGCGATTGGCTGCGCTGGCATGGAACCACTGGACGACTGGCGCGGCCGGAGAGATGCAGAGGGTCGGGAGCTGGAGGCAACCCTGATCGCAATAGCTGACGAGGCAGCGGCGGCGGCCGACCTGGTCCGAAGCAAGGACAGCAATATCCCCGCCGTGGTCGTCCGCGGCCTGAGTCGATTTGTCACGGAGGACGACGGTCCGGGGGCGCAAGCTCTCCGGCGACCTCGAAACGAGGATCTCTTTCGCTGACTCCACCGACGGCGAGTTCGTCCCGGTAGGGGTGAAGCGTCTTGCACTTTTTGCGTGATACAGGCGCGGTCCGCAGGGCCGCGACATCGCAAAAAAGTTAAGCGGAACCCCTACCGAGACGAACTCGCAGCACGGCGGCCCCGCGCAGAGACCCGTCCCGGATCGAGTCGAGGGCCTCGTTGGCCTCCGTCAGCGGCCGGACCTCTACCTCGGTGCGGACGGGGATCTGGGGGGCCAGGGCCATGAACTCCTCGCCGTCCTGCCTGGTCAGGTTGGCGACGGAGCCGAGGACGCGCTCGCTCCAGAGCTGCTCGTAGGGGAAGGACGGGATGTCGCTCATGTGGATGCCGGCGCTGACGATCCGGGCGCCCTTGGCGCTGTGGCGCAGCGCGGTCGTCATCAGCGCGCCGACCGGGGCGAAGACGATCGCGCCGTCGATCTCTTCCGGCGGCGCCTCGTCGGAGGACCCCGCCCACTCGGCGCCCAGCCCTCGGGCAAATGCTTGACCCGCCTCGTCGCCCGGCCGGGTGAAGGCGAACACCCGCCGGCCTTGGTGCGCCGCGACCTGACAGAGGATGTGGGCCGAGGCGCCGAAGCCGTAGAACCCGATCCGCTTGGCGTCGCCTACCAGGCGCAGCGCCCGGTAGCCGATCAGACCCGCGCAGAGCAGCGGCGCAGCCTGCTCGTCCGGGTAGCCCTCCGGGATCGGGAAGCAGAAGCGCTCGTCGGCGACCGCCAGCTCGGCGTAGCCGCCGTCGAGGTCGTAGCCGGTGAAGCGCGCCCGGTCGCAGAGGTTCTCTCGCCCGCTCCGGCAGTAGCGGCACTCGCCGCAGGTCCAGCCCAGCCATGGAACCCCGACTCGCTGCCCCTCGCCGAAGCGCTCGGCGCCCTCACCCGCCCCGGCCACGGTGCCGACGATCTGGTGCCCCATGACCAGCGGCAGCTTCGGCTCGTTCAGCTCGCCGTCGAGGATATGAAGGTCGGTGCGACACACGCCGCAGGTATGGACCGAGAGCAGGACCTGGCCCGGCCCCGCGACCGGCTCGGGCAGCTCAGCCGGCCGCAGCGGCTGGCGCTGCCGCTCGAGGATCATCGCTCGCATACGTCTCGATGATCTCGTACAGCGTCGTCCGCTGTGCCGGTTCGCGCCCGGCGGCATGGGCGGCGCCGATCAGCTGCTCGGGCTCCAGTCGCACGCCGTGCTGGGAGCCGGCCATGCGCGAAATGTTCTCCTCCATCAGCGTCCCGCCGAGGTCGTTGACCCCCCAGCGCAGCGCCTCGGTGGCGGCGCCGAGGCCCATCTTCACCCAGCTCGCCTGCAGGTTGGGGATCGTCCGGCCCAGCGCGAGGCGGAAGGCCGCGGTGTGCTTGAGGTTCTCGTCGGCGGAGATCTCCTCGATCCCGTGCGTCCGCCCGAGCATCGTGTTGAAGGGGATGAAGCTGAGCGGAACGAACTCGGTGATCCCGCCGGTGCGCTCCTGCAGAGCGCGGACGACGCGCATGTGTCGGGCCAGCTCCCGCGGCTCCTCGATGTGGCCGAACATCACGGTCGAGGTCGAGCGCAGTCCGGCGCGGTGCGAGGCCTCGACGATCTCGACCCAGCGCTCGACCGGCAGCTTGTTGGGCGAGATCCGCTGCCGCACCCCGTCGTCGAGCACCTCGGCCGCGGTGCCCGGCGTCGAGCCCAACCCGCACTCGAGCAGATACTCGAAGACCGCATCGGGCTCCTTGCCCGAGCGCTCGCACATGAAGTGGACCTCCATCGGCGAGTAGGCATGCAGGTGCAGCTGCGGCGCCACCTCCTTGGCAAGGCGCAGCCAACGCCCGTACTCCTCCAGCGTCAGGTCGGGATGGATCCCACCCTGCATGCAGAGCTCGGTCGCCCCGAACTCGACCGCCTCCCGCACCCGTGCGGCGAAATTCTCCTCCGAGACCTCGTAAGCGTCCGGCGAGCGCCGCCCCTGCCCGAAACCGCAGAAGGCGCACCCCACGGTGCAGATGTTGGTGAAGTTGATGTTGCGGTTGACGACGAAGGTGACCCGATCTCCAACCAGCTCCGCCCTCAGCTCATCCGCCGCGACCCGCATCTCCTCGATCACCTCGGGTCGCGTCTCGGCAAAGAGGGCAGTGAGCTCGTCCTCCGTCAGCTCGACGCCGTCGCGCCCCTTGGCGATGGCTTCCTCCGCAAGCTTGCCGTCCAGACTCTCTTCGCTTCTGCGCCCGGACCCCTTCCGCGGAATGAAGCTCCAGTACTTGAGCTTGATGACGTCGAGGACTCCCTGCTCCATCCACTCGCTGTCCATGTATTGCGGGTAAACGCACAGCCTCTCCGTCAACGCATATCCCTTCGGCGCCAGCTCTTTGCGAACCTCATGCGGCGACGGAAACGGCTCCTCCGGCGAGATGTGGTCTCCATTGGCCGACAGACCCCCGAGGTCGGTTGCGCCAGCTTCGACCAGCTCGGCCCAGCTGTCTGAGAGGTTCGGAGGCACCTGCACCCCCACATCCGGCATCAGCCTCTTGCACTCGACGATCAACCGCTTGATCTCCTCCACGGAGACTTCGGCGCCCCAGGGCGGTAGGGAGGGTGGGGGTGCCCCTCGGCGCAGCGGCGTCTTGTTTTTCGCCCGATCGACGCCCGCGGACGACTGCCCAACGTCGCTGGCGAAAAACCCAGCAAGCGGAGGGGCACCCCCACCCTCCCCCCACCGCTCATGCGTCGCCTCGTCCGCGATATCCGCCACTTCGGCCCCGTAGTACCGAGGGTGGGACACAAAGTTCTGGAGGATGACCTCTTGGAGATGTCCGTAGCGCTCGTGCAGCTTTGCGAGGGCTTCCAACGATTCGACGCGCTCGTCCTCCGTCTCCCCGATCCCAACCAGGATCCCGCTCGTGAACGGGATCTTGAGCTCGCCGGCGGCCTCGATGGTCGCCAGGCGCTGCGCGGGATGCTTGGTCGGCGAGCCCGCGTGAACGGTCTCCATCAGCCGCTCCGAGACGGACTCCAGCATCAAACCCTGCGACGCGGTCACCTCCCGCAAACGGGCGAGGTCCTCCCACTCCAGCACGCCGATGTTCGTGTGCGGGAGCATGCCCCGCTCCAAGGCCCGTTCACAGCTCCAGACCACGTAAGAGGTGAAGTCGTCATGTCCCCAACTGCGCAGCTTCTCGGCGACGACCGGATTCACCTCGGGCCGCTCCCCCGTCAGCACCAGCAGCTCCTTGGCATTGCGGCGCAGCGCCTCGTCCAGAAGCTTCTCGACCTCCTCGGGCGAGCGGATGTGCGCCTGATGGGTCGCGAAAGCGCAGTACTTGCAGTAGCACTGGCAGGTGCGCGAGAGGGAGAGCGTGTAGTTGCGGGAGAAGGTGATGCGCCGCATGACGCCCAAGCTACTGCAATAAAGCGCCGGGCCGGCGCAATGGCCGGCCCGGCGTCAAGTCAGTCGACTCCGAGAACGGAGCGTCGGCTCAGCGTGCGCCCTCGGAGTACTTCGGCACCGGCGGGCGGACCGGCTCGGCCGGCTCGGTCGGCGGCAGCGGAGCCGCCTCGAGGACGAACCTGAAGACCACCGCGGCGAGCAGCGAGCCGACGATCGGGCCAGCGATGTAGGGCCAGACGCCGCCCCACTCGTTGCCGACCAGGGCGGGGCCGAACCAGCGGGCGGGGTTGAAGGAACCGCCGTCCAGCGGGCCGCCGACCATGACGATGAAACCCAGCGTCGTGCCGATCGCCAACGGCGCCCACTCCTTGAAGCTCTTGCGCGAGAAGACCGCGGCGAGGATCACCAGCACCAGGCAGAAGGTGCCGACCGCCTCGACGATCGCGCCTTGGAAGTTGCCGCCGAGCAGGCCACTGACGGTGGCCGCGCCGTAGTGAGTCGCCCGTCCCTCGTCGAGCAGCAGCCCCTTGCAGAGCAGCGCCCCGAGCACCGCGCCCGAGAGCTGAGCGAGCATGTAGATCAGGGCGTCAAGCGACGAGATGCGTTTGATCGCCCAAGCGCCAAGAGTCACCGCCGGGTTGAAGTGCCCGCCGCTGGCCACGCCAAACATGACGATCAGGCCAAAGAGCAGGAAGGCGTGGACAAGACCGATCACCGCGAAGTCCGAACCGAAGCTCGCCTGTTCGCCGGTCGAGACGAATAGCACCACAACGCTGGTGATGAAGAACACCAGCAGGAAGGTGCCGATCAGCTCAGCCAGATATGCCGAAAGTCCTCGTTCCTGCACTCTCTCCTCCTAGATCCACTGAGTAAAACTGGGCGGCGCCAGTCTACCCAGATCGAGCGAAGGAATAAGCTGCGCGGCGATATGAGGGTGGTTGCCGCGCTGCTGGCGGTCGCCCTGCTGCTCGTCGGCGCAGCCGGCTGCGGCGGGGGCGACGCTGAACCGGGCGCGCCTGTCGGCGCGACGCTCGTGCTCGACTTCACCCCCAACGCCGTCCATTCCGGCATCTACGCGGCCAAGGCCAGGGGCTACTACGACGACGCGGGAATCGACCTGACGATCCGCCAGCCCGGCGAATCGACCGATGCGCCGAAGCTGCTCGAGGCCGGCCGCGCCGACTTCGCCATCCTCGACATTCACGACCTCGGCATCGCCCGCGAGCGCGGTCTCGACCTCGTCGGCGTGATGCCGATCGTCCAGCGCCCACTTGCCGCGGTGATCGCCGCCGACGGCGTCGAGCGGCCACGAGCCCTGCAGGGCCACACCGTCGGCGTCACCGGCCTGCCCTCCGACGAAGCGGTGGTCGACTCCGAGGTGAGCGCCGACGGCGGCGATCCGGCGAAGGTGAAGCGGGTGACGATCGGGTTCAACGCGGTCTCCTCGCTCGCGGCGGGCAAGGTCGACGCCGTCACCGGGTTCTGGAACGCCGAGGGGGTCGCCCTGCGCGCGCGGCGCGTCCCGATCCACATCTTCAAGGTCGACCGCTACGGAGCGCCGCCGTACCCCGAGCTGGTCCTCACGACGGCGGGCAGGACACTCCGCGAAGACCCCGGCCTGGTCGAATCGATGGTCGACGCCACCCGCCGCGGCTACGAATTCGCCGTCGACAACCCCGGCCCGGCGCTCGACGATCTGGTCACAGCAGCGCCCGGCCTCGACCGAGAGGAACAGGCCGGCCAGCTGCTCGTCCTGCGGCCCGACCTGCGACCCGCGCCCTTCGACACGGAAGTCCTGCGCGAATGGGCGAAGTGGGACCTGGAACATGGGCTGCTGACACGACCCCTCGACGTCGAAGCCGCTTTCGATGAACCCTGAGGGATACGCTTCGGTCGATGGCCCTGGCCGCTGACTTTCAGCAAGTGCTCGATGCGCTGCCATCTGACTGGACAGACCTTGAGCTCGACCTGCGGATCGACGATGAGGGGCGGTACGTCGACACGGCGACGATGCTGACTCAGGTCAACGCGCGGCCTTACTCGCGGGCGGACTGGGACTGGCGGCTGTTGGTGGCGAGGAGCTTCGGCCACGCCGCGGCAGCGGAGACGGTCAAGGGCGTGCTGGAGAAGCTCGACGCCGAAGGCGTCGGCGGCGAGATGGTCGTGCGCGAGGTGCGCGAGGGCCGCTCGGAGATCGTGCAGATGTGGGGACGCCCCGAGAGCGTCCGCGAGGAGTTCCGCCAGCGCCGCTCGATCTAGTGGCGCGGGTTCTCGCCATCTCCACCGACCTGCTCCTAGGCAGCAAGGTCGAGGCGATGCTGAGGGCCGCCGGCCACGAGGTCACCCTCGCGCCCTCCCTGCCGGAGCAGCTGGAGAACGTCGACCTGATCGTCGCCGACCTGGACACCGATGACCCACAAGCCCTAGCCAACCTCCACGTCCCAGTCCTCGGCTACTACTCCCACGTAAACGTCGAGACCAAGAAAGCCTCCGAAGCAGCCGGCATCGCCTTAGCAGTCCCCCGCTCCCGCATGGCTCGCGAGCTTCCCAAGCTAACCACGAAGCTCCTCACCTGAGGAGGACCTCGTCCCGGAGAGGGGTGCCGGGGGGTCTCTCCGCCGGGGCATGTTTTTCGCCCTACCCGTCAGCGAGAGAGGCTCCACTCCCCAGCGAAAAACCCAGCCCCGCCGGAGAGACCCCCCGGCACCCCAACCCCGCCACGAATCACCCGAAGAACACCTGCCACAACAGGAACATGTTCAGCACGATGATCAACCCCGCGAGCACCCCGGCCACCCCCGTCAGCCAGCGCGGGTTGACGAGATCGCCCATCACGTCTCTTCTCGCCGCGAGCATCAACAGCGGCACGAGCGCGAAGGGAATGCCGAAGGAAAGGACTACCTGGCTCGCGACCAGGGCGTCGGTCGGGTCGAGCCCGACGCCGAGGACTATCAGCGCCGGAGCCAGGGTGATCGCGCGGCGAACGAAGATCGGGATGCGGCGCCGGATGAAGCCCTGCATCACGACCTGACCCGCCATCGTCCCGACCGACGAGGAGGCGAAGCCGGAGGCGAGCAGGGCGACGCCGAACACGGTCGCGGCGTTGACCGAGACCAGCGACTTCAGACCCTCGTAGGCCCCGTCGATCGAGTCGACGCCGGTCAGCCCGCTGCTGTGGAAGAGGGCCGCCGCGACGATCATCATCGAGAGGTTGACCGCGCCCGCGAGCGAGAGCGCGATCACCACGTCCACCTTCTCGAAGCCGAGGATCCGCTTCTTCTCGGCATCGTCCCGCCCCACCACCCGCTTCTGCGTCAGCGCCGAGTGCAGGTAGATCACGTGGGGCATCACCGTCGCGCCGATGATCCCGGTGGCCAGCAGGAGGCTCTCGGTCCCGGCAAAGCCCGGGACGAACAGGTGGCGCGCCACTTCGCCCCCGTCGGGATCGGCATGGAGCAGGACGAAGGCGAAGGAGGCGACCACGACTCCGACCAAAGCGGTGATGCCCGCCTCCAAGCGCCGAAAGCCCTTCTGCTGCAGGGTGAGGATCGCGAAGGCGCCGGCGCCGGCGAGCACGCCGGCCGGGAAGAGCGGGATGCCGAAAAGCAGGTTGAGGCCGAGTGCCGCGCCCACGACCTCGGCGATGTCGCAGGCCATCGCCACCAGCTCGGCCTGCAGCCAGAGGCCGATCGAAGTGCGGCGCGAGAACGCTTCCCGGCAGAGCTCGGCCAGGTTCTTGCCGGTCGCGATGCCCAGCTTCGCGGACTGCGTCTGGACCAGCATCGCGATCAGGTTCGCCGAGAGGATCACCCAGAGCAGCAGGTAGCCGAACTTGGCGCCGCCGGCGATGTTGGTGGCGAAGTTGCCGGGGTCGATGTAGGCGACGGCGGCGATGAAGGCCGGGCCGAGAAAGGGCCAGATGCGGGCGAGACCGCGGCTGTGACCATCGAGCGAGCGCCGCGCCGCGGCGGCGACCGCGGCCTCGCCGGGGAGGACGTCTTCGACCGTGGCCTCGCCGGCGGGCGGGGAGGGCGGCTTCACCGGGCGCCGTCCTCGACCGGGGGCAGGAGATCGGGGCCGGGGATCGGCGTGCCGTGCGGGTCGTGGCTCGGTTCGCCGAGCTTGGCCGCGATCAGCGCCTCCAGCTCCTCGGAGATGTAGTGCTCGAGCACCTCGGCCTCCTCGTGGACGCGGTCCTCCGGCATCCCCAGCGCCTCCGCCAGGTAGGCCTCGATCAGGCGGTGGTGGCGGATCACCTCGAGCGCGACCTTCTCGCCGGCGGGAGTCAGGGTGGCGCCCCGATAGGGCACGTACTCGACCAGCCCCAACCGGTCCAGCTTCTTCAGCATCGCCGTCGCCGTGGCCGGCGCGACGCCGAGTCGTTTGGCGACGTCGCCGTTGGAGACCGGACCTTGGCGCTGTCGCGAGAGGGCGTAGATCGCCTTCGCGTAGTCCTCGATCGCTTCCGAGGTTTTAGGCATGGCTAAAGAGTTTAGACATGTCTAAAACGAATGGGTGGGCGACCGGGGAGGACCCCTTCCGGGAGCAACAGCCGTGGAGGCTCCCGGAAGGGGTCCTCCCCGGTCACTCCCAGCAGCTTTTCTATGATCGGGGTATGCCTGAAACGGTTGCGGTTGAGCTTGATGGCCAGTACCGGCAGCTCAAGGAAGAGTGCGGGGTGCTGGATCGATCGGACCGGGGCAAGTTGCTTGTCGAGGGTTCGGAGGCGGCGGAGTATTTGCAGGGGCAGCTGACCAACGACGTCGAGGGGCTCGAGGCGGGCGAGGGGTGCTACGCCGCGCTGCTCGACCGCAAGGGGCATATGCAGTCCGACATGCGGGTCCTCAACTGCTCCGGTGGGCCTTTTACGGCCATAGACCACATAAAGCGCACCGGAACGAAGACGGAGGCGGCGATCTGGATCGATACGGAGCCGGAGCCGCTGGCGGCGGTGCGCCGTCATCTGGAGACCTACAAGATCGGGCGGGAGGTCGAGGTCGAGGACCTGACCGAGGCGCGGGCGATCCTCTCGCTGATCGGTCCGCGCAGCGCCGAGATCGCGGGCTCCCCACCGCTGCCCGAGCATGCCAGCGAGCCCCTCGCGGTCGGCGGGATCGAGTGCCTCGCGGTCGGGACCCGCGAGGGGATCGACCTGATCCTCGCGACCGCGGAGGCGGAGCGCCTGCGCGCCGCGCTGCTCGCGGCCGGCGGCGCCGAGGTCTCGGCCGAGGCGGCCGAGATCCTCCGGATCGAGTCCGGCACCCCCCGCTTCGGCGCCGAGATGGACGCGGGGACGATGCCCGCCGAGGCGGGCATCGTCGAGGCCGCCGTCGACTTCGAGAAGGGCTGCTACATCGGACAGGAGACGGTCGCCCGCCTGCACTACCGCGGCAAGCCGAACCGCCACCTGCGCGGACTGCGTCTCTCGGCGCCCGCCCCCACCGGCAGCGCCCTCGCCCTGGACGGCAAGGAGGTCGGGGCCGTCGGGAGCAGCTGCGTCTCCCCCGCCCTCGGCCCGATCGCGCTCGCGGTCCTGCGCCGCGAGGCGCAGCCCGGCAGCGAGCTGGCCCTAGGTGAAGATGGCGTTACGGCTCGCGTCGTCGACCTGCCGTTCGTCTAGATTCCGCCGCGATGGGTCGTGGGAGAGGCAATCGCTCGTCTCTGACCGCCGCGGCGGCGCTCGCGCTCGCCGGGCTGGCGCTCGCCGCGATCGGCTGCGGCACCGAGGAACACCCAAACCAGCCGCGGCCGCAGCCGCCGACCAGGGTCAGCGTCACGATCACGCCGAAGGAGGTCACCGTGCAGCCGGCGCGGATCGCGATCGGCCCGGAACCGACCCAGCAGATCCCGCAGAACCAACACGCGGGACAGCCGCCGGTCGACTCAAGGGCGCCCGTCGACGTCGTCTTCGTCGCCGCCAACCTGACCGACTTCGACTCTCACCTCGAGGTGCGCGGCGGCAAGCGGGCGACCTCGGGCCTGCTCGTCGCCAACGGCAACGGCTCGATGCTGACCGCGCTGCCGACCGGCGTCTACCGCCTCAGCGCCGCCGACATCCCCGGCGCCAAGCCGGCCCGCTTCTCGGTCGGCCCCTACCGCACCTCCTCGCAGAACGACGTCCTGCTGCCGTAGCGGCGCCGTTCCGTCCGAGCAAATTCTCATCCTGGTTGTGCCCTCGGACCGAGGGCACAACCCGACCCCCAAGGCGTACCGCGCCCTCGCCGGCTCAATTTGGATCGGCGTAAGGCGGGGAAAGCGTCGAAGGAGGAAACATGATTGCTGCAGCTATGGCGATCCCCGTGATCGCTCTAATCGTTGTTGGTTGGCTCCTGCTGCGCACACGGGAGTCGAATGCGCGCCTAGCCGAGGCGAGCCGCAGATCCGAAGAAGCGGCCACAAACGCGAAGCAGGAACGAGACGACCTTCGTGAGTTCGGCAAATCGCTCGAGCAGGTCAAACAAGCGGTCACGCAATACAAGTCCCGGGAGGACGCCCGCGACAAAGAGGTCGAGAGGGCGCTCGCCAGCGTGGCGCAGTCGAGCGGTGAGGTGGTGCAACGCGTCGATGCTCTCGTTGGACGATGGGCAAACCCCAAGCAGCGAGGACAGCTAAGTGAGGAGTGGCTGGTAGCGGCCCTACGCCAAATGGGACTTCGCGACAGCGTCCACTTCGAGACCCAGAAGCGAGTGCAGATCGATGCCGCTCGCGGGCAGAAAGACGGCGTGATCGATGTCTACCTGCTTCTCCCGAACTCGCAGGGCGTAGCGCTTGACGCCAAGTTTCCTTGGGTTCGTCTTCTCGGAGAGGTCTTGGACGAGGACGGCGAAGAGACTCGCGAATTCGCGCTGCGCAAACTGCGGGATTCGCTGCGCTCGCATATCAAGGACGTGGGGGGTCGCGAATATCGCGGCACGCGGGATATCTCAGTGCGCCATGTCCTGATAGTCGTCCCGGACTGGCAAACGCTGGAGCTCGTGAGAGGGGCGGACCCGAAGATCGCCGAGTACGCGACTGAGCACGGCGTCGGCCTGCTCCCAGCCGACGGCCTCTACGAGATGGCCAACGCGCTTGCCGAGGTACATCGCGAGGAGGGCTGGGGGGAGAAGATCGGCGAGTTGTTCACGCCACAGCACGCGGATCGAATGTTCGCTGCGTGCATCGATCTCCTCGACCGCATGGGCACGGTCGTCAAGCGCTACAACAGCCTCGGCGAGTCTCTCCACAGCGCAACCGCTGCCTTCGGTCCCAATGGGCTGATCGGGCGTGACGTGCTCGATCCAGCGGCGCGGGCTTCCGAAAAGGTTCCACCGGAGCTCGAAGCCGAGATACGTGAGCTCGATCCAGCAAAAACCGCCAAGCACGCCGAGAAGATCGACACCAAACGGCCCGACGCCGAAGCCGCGTAGATGGCCGATTCTCGATGCGCGTGTCAGCGGGCTCCCAGCCGCGCATCCGAC